>JAQWGQ010000016.1 GCA_029238125.1 Flavobacteriaceae bacterium
CAAAGATGCTCGTCATGCCGATTTTTTTTCCAATTAACCCTGACATATTGGTTTATTTAGTTATTCTCTCAAATGAGAATCTCATTATACTTTAATTTCAACTTCTACTCCACTCGGTAGCTCTAATTTCATCAACGCATCAATCGTTTTAGAAGACGAACTATAGATGTCCAACAGACGCTTGTATGAGCTCAACTGGAACTGTTCGCGCGACTTCTTGTTCACGTGAGGTGATCGCAACACAGTAAAAATCTTTTTATGTGTTGGAAGCGGGATGGGTCCTGTGACAACAGCTCCTGTTGTCTTTACGGTCTTTACTATTTTATCAGCCGACTTATCGACTAGATTGTAATCGTAGGATTTGAGCTTAATTCTAATTTTCTGACTCATCGTTTCTAATTCTTTATCCGACTGTTGCGGAGATTACTTCTTCTGAAATATTTTTTGGTGTTTCCGCATAATGAGAAAACTCCATCGTTGATGTTGCACGGCCAGAGGATAATGTTCGCAATGAGGTAACATACCCAAACATTTCTGAAAGTGGTACAATCGCCTTGACAACTTTTGATCCTGCTCGATCATCCATACTATTGACTTGCCCTCGACGACGGTTGAGATCCCCAACAATGTCTCCCATATTTTCTTCAGGAGTCAATACCTCAAGTTTCATCATTGGCTCCATGATGACAGCTCCAGCTGCTCTAGCAGCTTCTTTGTAACCAATCTTGGCTGCTAACTCAAATGAAAGTGAATCTGAGTCAACAGGGTGGAATGAACCGTCTTTCAAAGTTACTTTCATCGCGTCAACCTCAAATCCTGCCAATGGACCATTTTGCATGGCATCCTTAAATC
The DNA here is from genome assembly GCA_029238125.1 of Flavobacteriaceae bacterium. GTDB lineage: Bacteria > Bacteroidota > Bacteroidia > Flavobacteriales > Flavobacteriaceae > UBA724. The sequence goes on from JAQWGQ010000016.1 coordinate 853, forward strand.
CTTTTTCTACAGATGGAATATATTCTCTAGGAACGTTACCACCTTTGATTACATTGACAAATTCAAGTCCTTGCTTACCTTCTTCGGCAGGCTCTAAAGTGAATACGATATCCGCAAACTTTCCACGTCCACCTGTTTGTTTTTTATAAACTTCACGGTGGTTTGCTAACTGGGTAATTGCTTCTTTATACTCAACCTGTGGCTGACCTTGGTTGACATCAACTTTGAATTCGCGACGTAAACGGTCAACAATGATATCTAGGTGAAGCTCTCCCATTCCACTAATAATGGTTTGGCCAGATGCCTCATCGGTTTTTACTTGAAAGGTTGGGTCTTCTTCGGCAAGCTTGCCAAGTGCCATCCCCAATTTATCAACATCAGACTTGGTTTTTGGCTCAACCGCGATTCCAATTACTGGGTCGGGGAAGTCCATACTTTCTAAAATGATAGGACTTTTTTCCGCACAAAGCGTATCTCCTGTTTTGATGTCTTTGAATCCAACTGCAGCACCAATGTCTCCCGCTTCTATAAACTCAATTGCATTTTGCTTGTTGGCATGCATTTGATAAATACGAGAAATTCGTTCTTTGTTCCCCGATCTTGTATTCAATACATAAGAACCTGCATCTAAACGACCAGAATAAGCTCTAAAAAATGCCAAGCGACCAACATAAGGGTCTGTTGCAATTTTAAATGCCAAAGCTGAGAATGGATCAGAAACCGTTGGTTTTCTCAAAACGGTCTCATCCGTATCAGGATTAGTTCCCTCAATAGCTTCTTTATCTTCTGGGGAAGGCAAATAACGACAAACCGCATCAAGTAAAAACTGAACGCCTTTATTTTTAAAGGCAGATCCACAAATCATTGGAATAATACTCATGTCCTGAGTAGCTGTTCGAAGTGCATTGTGCACCTCATCTTCGGAAATACTATCAGGGTCTTCAAAGTATTTTTCGAGAAGGTTTTCGTCATATTCAGCAACGGCTTCGATTAGCTCACCACGGAATTTTTCAACTTCATCCTTCATGTCTTCTGGGATATCAACCACATCAAAAGTGGCGCCCATATTTTCCTCATGCCAAATGATAGCACGGTTTTTTACCAAATCTACACAACCCTTGAAGTTGTCTTCATCTCCAATTGGCAGTACAATTGGTACTGCATTGGATTTGAGCATTTCTCGCACTTGTGTACAAACATTAAGAAAGTTTGCACCTTGTCGATCCATCTTATTGACAAATCCCATTCTTGGAACCTTGTAATTGTCAGCCAAACGCCAGTTGGTTTCAGACTGTGGCTCAACACCATCAACGGCTGAAAACAAAAAAACGAGTCCATCAAGAACTCGAAGTGAGCGGTTTACTTCAACGGTAAAGTCAACGTGTCCAGGGGTGTCAATAATATTAAAGTGATATCCTTTGGCATCATCGATTGGCTTACCTTGTTCGGTTGGGAAGATCCATTCGCAAGTTGTGGCTGCAGAAGTAATGGTTATTCCACGCTCTTGTTCTTGCTCCATCCAGTCCATGGTAGCGGCTCCATCGTGAACTTCACCAATTTTGTGACTAACACCAGTATAATAGAGAATTCGCTCGGTCGTCGTTGTCTTACCAGCGTCGATGTGAGCAGCGATTCCAATATTTCGTGTGTATTTAAGATCTCTTGACATTATTCTATATGTTAAAACCTAAAGTGAGAGAATGCTTTGTTAGCCTCGGCCATTTTATGTGTATCAACACGTTTTTTTACAGCTGCGCCTTCTTCTTTGGAGGCAGCAAGAATTTCGGAAGCAAGTTTTTGAGCCATTGATTTTTCATTGCGTTTTCTGGCAAATGAAATCAACCACTTCATCGCTGTGGAAATTTTGCGATCTGGACGAATGGGATTTGGAATTTGAAAAGTAGCTCCCCCAATACGGCGGCTACGCACTTCAACGTGTGGCATCACATTGGTCAAAGCTTCTTTCCATAGTTCTAAAGCTGACTTATCATCGTTTTGTTTTTTCTCATCAACGATGTCAATGGCGTCGTAAAAGATTTTGAATGCAATTGATTTTTTGCCGCTCCACATTAGATTATTTACAAATCTGGTGACCAGTTGGTCATTGAAGCGCGGGTCTGGTAACAATGGGCGTTTTTTCGCCGATCTCTTTCTCATGTCTCTAAATTGAGTGGTTCAAGCAAGCTTGAACGTCATTGTTTAACTAAACTTTTTTATTTTTTGGGTCGTTTGGCGCCGTATTTCGAACGTCGTTGTAAGCGTCCCTCTACACCTGCAGTGTCTAATGCTCCACGAACAATGTGGTAGCGTACACCTGGTAAATCTTTAACACGACCTCCACGAACAAGAACAATCGAGTGCTCTTGTAAATTATGTCCTTCACCAGGGATATAGGCATTCACCTCATTACCATTGGTCAAGCGAACACGAGCCACTTTACGCATGGCTGAGTTAGGCTTTTTAGGAGTGGTTGTGTAAACTCGAGTACATACCCCACGTCTCTGTGGGCAAGCATCTAAAGCTGCAGATTTACTCTTTTTGGAGAGGTCTGTTCTTCCTTTGCGAACGAGTTGCGAAATTGTTGGCATATTCTCTGTAAACTTTTTAACTTATTTTAAGGGCTGCAAATGTAGTGTTATTTTTTAATTTAAAAAACCTAGAGAATTATTTTTTAAAGCTGATTTATATTGTAGCAAGGAAAAGGTCTGGTGTCATATATATAGGAGATTCCAAAGCATATCATAAGAAATCAATTTTTAAAAGAAGTTTTGAAATATTTTGATTAAAATGACAATGTAGAATTGTTAGTTTTAAAACCTAATATTGGAAAAAACTTGTTTTATTAACAAAAAGTTAACATATTTGTTGTTTCCAATTATACACAAAAACATATGAAAACTAAATTTAATCAAATATTAACCTCGACATTTTTGATATTTGCTGTTGCCTCTTTTGCACAGCAGACTGTTTCAGGAATTGTTACAGACGATACTGGCACACCACTTCCTGGTGTAAATATTATTGTTAATAACACTGATAATGGTACAAATACAGATTTTGAGGGGAACTATTCCATTGTAGTCAATGCTGGAGATATATTATCATTTTCCTATATTGGCTTTACATCGGAAGATGTAGTTGTTGAAAACGGAAACATTTTTAACGTTATACTCACCCAAGATTCATCAAAGCTAGCTGAAGTTGTTGTTACAGCTTTTGGTGGTTCGAATAGAACAGCAAAGGAGGTTGTATATGCAAACCAAACTGTAGGTTCGAATGAATTAAATTCAACTCCTAATAAGAATGCCCTTGAAGCTTTGAGAGGTAAAACTGCTGGAGTGAAACTATCCACTGGATCAGGTTCTGTAGGGGCTTCTACTCGTATTGTTTTGAGAGGAGAGGGGTCTTTAACAGGAAATAACAACGCCTTAATTGTTATAGATGGTATTGCAATTGACAATTCTGCTACACGTGGTGGATCTGGCTCATCTTCGACTGGTTATTCCGATTTTGGTAACAGATTTAACGATGTTAACCCTAATGATATTGAATCTGTCACTATTCTAAAAGGGCCATCAGCAACATCTCTCTATGGGTCTCGAGGAGGATCGGGTGTCATCTTAATTACGACGAAAAAAGGGGCAGCTGGAAAAATGAAAGTAACTTATAATGGATCTGCTTCTTTTGACAATGCCATTATATTGTTACAACGACAAAATCAATTTGGTCAAGGATATGACAATTCGAACTTAGATTCTGGTGAAAACTGGGCATGGGGACCATCATTGGATGGTATCTCAAGACCTTGGACAACGCCAATCGATTCAGACGGAGACGGTGCGTTAGAGTCTTTAGTTAGACCTTATAGTGCTGTTGAAAATCAATTGAAAGACTTTTTCGAAACTGGACAAACGATTTCAAACAATGTAAGCGTTTCTGGAACAAATGACGGATTCTCGTATTTCGGTTCTTTCGGAAATACCAATCAAGAAGGTATTTTACAGAACACTTATTACAAAAGAAACAACATCAGCTTTAATGCATCAGCAAAATTAAGTGATAAAATACAATCAAATTTCAAAGTGAGTTACGCTAGAGTAAATCAAAACACTGCTCAAGAAGGTTCTCGTGCATTTGAAGGAAACAATGCTTATGCAATGGCTGTTCAGTCGCCTGTGAATATTCCATTTACAGAACTGAAAGACTACAATAATCCTTTCCATGACATTAATGGATATTGGGGATCATATTCTTCTGTTAACCCATATTATATTTTAAATGAATATGGTAATGAAGCAACTATTGACAACTTTTTAGCAAATGCTTCAATTACCTACAATTTTTTAGATAACTTATCATTTACTGCTCGTTTTGGTGGGAACATAGTCAATACTCAAACTGATGTATGGACTCCTGCATACTCTCCCAACGAACAGTTGATATGGTCTGATGATTTTGAGATTGGACCGCGAAATTCTAGGCACGAATCTTTGGGTGATTATACCAATTACAATGGGAAATCAGAAAACCTTGATGCGACATTTATAGCCAATTATGATACAAACCTAACTGATGACCTTAATCTTAAAGCTTCTGCAGGTTATAATTATTTCCAAAGAAAATTTAATTCTATTTCTGGATACACAGTTGGAGGTTTAGTAGTTCCGAATTCATACAATTTAGCAAACAGTGCTGAAACACCAAGCTCTGGAATGTACAGAAGTCTCTATCGAACATATGGTGTTCTGGGTAATGCAACTTTGGGATATCAAGATAAAATCTTTTTAGAATTATCTGCTAGAAATGACTGGTCTTCCACATTACCTGAGGAAAACAATTCGTTCTTCTATGGTGCGGTTGGTGTTTCTGCTATTATCACTGATCTGCTCAACATTGATAGTGACATTTTTAACTATGGGAAGATTAGAGGAAGTTTTGGTACATCTGGAAAAGATGCAGGCACTTACTTGTTAAACTCTTATTTTGTTGGAAACCCTTCAATTATTGGGCTCGGAGATTACGAATTATTTTTTCCTAAAGACGGAGTACCTGGGTTTACAGTTGGAAACACAATTGGTAACCCAGAGTTGAAGCCTGAATTGACAACAACATATGAAATTGGAACTGATGTGGGATTATTCAATGATGTTGTTAGCCTTGCATATACTTATTACCAATCGATCCACGACGAACAGATTGTAACAATCAATCTTCCCAGATCAACTGGTTATACAACGACTGTGAGTAACATTGGTAGTATGGAAAATAAGGGTCACGAATTATCTATGACGCTTAAGCCAATTCAAGGACTGATTGATGGTCTTAATTTTGAGTTGTTTGGAACTTATTCCAAAAACGAGAACAACGTTGTTAAAATTACTGATGACATTGACGAGATTAATGTTGGTGGTTTTGGATTTGGTGGAGATACTTCAGTTGATCTAGTAGCTAAAGAAGGTCTTCCATTTGGAACTTTCAAAGGAAACAATTATAAGTATAACAGTGCTGGTCAAGTCATTGTTGACAATGAAACTGGTTTTCCTGTATATTCTGATGAAGATGAATTTTTAGGAAATTATCAGCCAGATTATTTAATGAACTTTGGTTTCAACGCCAGTTATAAAGGATTTGGATTTAGAGCTCTATTCGACATGAAAAAAGGCGGGGTTTTTGCTTCTCAAACGAAGTGGGCTGCTGAATTTAATGGTACGACTGTTAATACCACAATGTATAACAGACAGCCATTCATATTCCCGAACTCAGTTATTGAAAATAGCGATGGTACATTTTCACCAAACACTAACTCCATAACTGAACAAGATTTTTACACCAATTACGATGCTCCAGTAATAACTCATCTAATTGATGCTAGTTATCTAAAATTTAGAGAGGTAGAACTTAGTTATACGCTTCCTGCATACATGATTGAAAATTTATTTTTAACAGATGCAAGGGTTGCGGTATACGGAAAAAACCTCTTCTTTTGGTTACCTGAGGAAAATAAATATGCTGATCCTGAAGTAAATGGCCCAGCGTTAACAGGTAATGCTCAAGGTATCGATACAACCCAAACTCCTACTTCTAGAAGTTTTGGTATTAATCTACAACTATCATTCTAAAAATATATAAGATGAAGAACAATTTTAAAATACTTACAATACTCCTGTTGACATTAAATTATTCATGTAATGATAGTTTAGATGGCGTCAACATTGACCCAAACACTTTCCCCTCTGCTGGAGAAGCTCAAGTGCTCAGTTCTGCTATTGGGTTTATGGGATACATTGTTGAGACAGATCTCAATTACAGTACATCCTTTCTTTGGAGCCAATATAATACTTGGGGAATTGGAGTTTCTATAGGAAATGCAGAACGCTATGTCGCCCAACCAACCGATTACAATGGTTATTGGGGTCGTGCGTATGCAAATTCCCTTACAGATCTAAATTACATCTCTAAAAACAGTGGATCTGCTTCTTACAGAGGTATAGCTAATGTCCTCAAGGCCTATCTTTTTCAAGGTCTAGTTGATCACTTTGGTGACGTACCTTACTCAGAAGCTATTTCTGGTGCAATTGAGGATGGTTCAAACTTAACACCTAAATATGATTCAGCACAGGACGTAATCTATCCTGGATTGGTAGCTTTAATTGATGAAGCTATCGCTGATTTAAGTCTTGCTACTAAAGATGCAGGTGATGATGACTTTATTTTTAATGGAGACAATGATAAGTGGACAAAGTTTGCAAACTCTCTTAAATTAAGAATTTTAATGAGAACCTCTGAGGTTAATTCTCAAGAAACTGCTATAAAAGAGCTTATATCTAATGGTACATTTATTGAAACTGTAGATGATATGCCTTTTATACCTTTTTCTGGTGCTTCAGGTGACCAAAACCCAATGTATGCGAGAGCTGAATATGGTGTAGGTAATTTTTATTTTGCAAGTAACGCCACTTTAAATCTACTGGAATCTATCAGTGACCCAAGAGCAGAATTGTTATACACTCTTGCAACAACGGGTGATTCTGAAGATGAGTTAAATGGTATTGATCAAGGTACTATCGACGATGAGCCATTTACTGCTCCTGATTCTGACTACAGTTTATCGGCCTCTTCATATTCTTATTCAGAAACAAAGCCAGTTATTCTCATGAGCCCATGGGAAGTATGGTTTTTAAGAGCTGAGGCAGATGCTAGACATAATACAGCTGACAATGCAGAAACTGCATTTTCTACTGCAGTGACATCAAATTTCACTTACATGGGAATTGCAACAGATGCTGCTGCATATATCACATCATTGGATTTCGCTTCTGCAGCAACTTTAGATGACAAACTTGATCTAATTGGCGTACAAAAATGGATTTCATTGAATGGTACCCAAGAAGACGAAGGCTGGATTGAGGCGCGTAGATTTGACAGACCTGCAAGCAGGATTTTTACTGATGGAATTTGGCAAGACCCACCTCTATCAGTTTTACCATCAGGAACTTTTCCTTCAGTTTGGTTGTATCCTCAGTCAGAAAGGAGTTACAATCCTAAAGCTCCTGCACAAAGAAAAATCACTGATAACATATTTTGGGACAATTAATATTTAAAAAAGATGAAAAGTAATAAAATAATATTTAGTATTTTATCGATCATAGGATTGATGCTTACAGCGTGTGTGGAGCCTAGTGTTGAGGCACTTGGCGAAAATGATTCTTCTGTAGTCACTTACCTACCATTAATTGAAATTACCGGTGGGACCAAAGTTGAACTTGATTGCGACGCTACTTCTTACACAGACCCAGGAGCAGTAGCATCTGCAGGTGGGACCGAAATTGAATTAATCACAAAAGTAAAAGGCACATATTTTGGTGGTACCGAAATTGCTGGTACAGATGTTTACAGTGTGTCTTATTCTGCTTTTAACGATGATGGAATTCCTGCTGCTGCATTTAGAAATGTAACTTGGCCGCCCTGTACAGGTGATTTAGTAAGCGACATTTCTGGTATTTACAACGTTACGTCTATGACGAGAGTTCCTGGTTTTACTATTGAGGCACCAGTAGGTCCAATTCTTGTTACAAAACTAGACAATGGAGATTATGCCATTTCTGATGCTATAGGTGGTTGGTATGAATATGAATACGGCTATGGCTCTGACTATGCAGCAAAAGGAAGTACACTTACTGCAAATGATATTTCGGCCAATGATTTCACTTTAAATAATACTGTTCCAACATTGCCTTGGGGGGGTGTTCTAACCATGGATGAATTCTCTGTAGATGCTACTGCTAAAACAATTTCTGTGAAGATTACTTGGTCTTTGGGTTATGTATGGGAGTACACTATGACTCAATTATAAGTAATAATAGTTTGTACTGAATAAAAAATTAATTTTAAAAATATACAATATGAGTTTTAGTAAATTATTTCAAAAAACAGGATTGTTACTACTTACTTCAATTTTGTCTCTTTCATTTATATCTTGTGAGCAGACTGAATCTGAAGCTTTAGAAAGTGATGTTGTTGCTGCTGACATGCATGGTAGTTGGTATGTTGAGTTTTTATCGGAAGGAGAGGATATCTATGGTTTTGAATATCAGTTGATAAATACTTACAACACCTCTGAAAATAATGGGTCATCTATGTGGATCGATGACAAATCACACACTTGGGATTTTAAAGTAAATTGCCCAATCAATGCATCATCCAAGACCTTTTCCGGTGAGGCACTTTACAGTAACGTTGACGATTATGAAGTGGATGTCACGATTACCAACGGAAAAATCACCGAAGGAGGTACTACGTCACTAGGTGGGTATTCCGCTGATCAAATTTCTTTTGATGCAGAATTTTCTGATGACGCAGGAACCGTTTATCAAGTTATCGGGTACCGTCATGTTGGTTATATTGAAGATGTTCCTTAAAAATCAATAATTTTAAAAAAAACCACCTAAAAGGTGGTTTTTTTTTAAAATTATTTTTATTACAGATAAAATGTACTGTAAAACTCCTACAATTAGAAATTTATAAAATACAAAACTGTAGATATCTTAATGATTACAAGAACTCTTGAGTTGCAATTACTTAAATTGCAAATAATTTAATAATCTAGATCTTGTAAAGTTGTAAAAAATATGATCTTAGAAAAACTTAATAGTTTATGAAAATAATTAATCAAACATTAATGTCAATAATTTTCTTGTTTGGTGCTGTGGCTTTTGCGCAGCAAACTATAACAGGAACTGTGACTGACGATTCTGGTGTTCCATTATCTGGAGCAACAGTTTTAATTCAAGGAACTTCAACTGCTGTAACCACTGATTTTGATGGGAAATTTTCCATCAACGCATCAATCGGTGATTCGCTAGAGGCAAGTTATGTCGGGTTCTCAAGTCAGTCGGCAACTGTTGATTCAAGTATAGTAAATTTTTTGATGTCTACCGATCAGCTTGCCGAAGTAATTGTCACGGGATATGGTTCACAATCAAAAAGAACCCTAACTGACAACATTGCCAGCGTTACTTCTGATGATATCAAAGGAATTCCTACACCAAACGCTATCAATACGCTTGCCGGAAAGGTCACAGGTGTTCGGGTTTCCCAAACAAATGGTAAAATTGAATCTGGATATAGTTTCAGGGTTCGTGGTCAATCAAGTATTAGTGCAGGTACTCAACCTTTAATTGTTCTTGATGGTATACCGCTTATTACAAATAATGAGTCCTCTAACGGTTCACCCACAAACCCACTAATTAGTCTGAATGCAGGAGATATTGAGTCTATTGATATACTAAAAGATGCCTCTGCTGCTTCAATTTATGGATCAAGAGGTGCGAATGGAGTCGTGATTATCACAACTAAATCAGGGAAAAAAGGAAAAAATAAAATTGATGTTAATCTTTCCAATGGTTGGAGTACAAAAACGAACGGTAGAGATTGGATGAATGCAAATGAGTACATTGAATTGTTCAGGGAGGCATCCATAAACGCTGGTTATCCTGGATATGAAGAAGTATACATGGAATCGATATCGCCGAGTTGGGAAACTACTGATACCAATTGGGAAGATATTGCTTTAGTAGATGGGCATACTAGAGATTTTTCTGTTGCAAGCTCTGGTGGAAATGATAAAAGCACATATTATATGTCAGTTGCGCATAATGACACTAAAGGAATTGTTTTTGGCAACGAAATGAAAAAAATAAGTGTTAGATCAAACCTTGAAACAAAAACCAAAGATTTCCTGACTTTAGGGTTAAATGTCAATTTGAGTCGGGCTGATATTGACCGAGTAGCAAACGACAACGCTTTTGTGACGCCATTGCAAGCAATTGCTTTATCACCAGTTTCACCAGTATATGTTGATGGCGAGCCTTACGCCGACACACAATATCCTAACTTTTTACTTCAAGATAAATATGGATCATATAATACTATAATTAGAAGAATAACAGGAAGATTATACGGCACAGCCGAAATCACTTCTGACTTAAGTTTTAATTCTAGCTTCTCTTATGATTTGTATGCACAGTCAGAAGATTCATTTAATGGAAGTTTAACTCCGTTCCAATCAACCAATGGTGATGCATTTGCTTCAAATTATACTACCGAAAATTTCATATACTCAAATTATCTTCAGTATGATAAAGAGATTGGAAACGATCATCGTATTTCTGTCGTAGTTGGTACTGAATTAAATAAAAGTAAAAGAAGATCTGCCACAGTAATTGGAGAGCAATTTCCTACTGACGATTTTCAAACTATTAGTAGCGCAGCTGAAATTGTTTCTGGTACTGGTGGGTTTACTCGCTATTCATTTGTCTCTTATTTTGCACGTACTACCTATAGCTTTGCAGATAAATACCTTTTGAAGTTAGGTCTTCGTCGAGATGGGTCTTCAAGGTTTGGAAACGATGTAAAGTTTGGTACTTTCCCCTCTGTTTCTGCTGGGTGGATATTATCTGAAGAGGACTTCTTGAGTAATCAACCCGTATTCTCTTTTCTAAAACTAAGAGCGAGTTGGGGTGAGGCAGGAAATGCTGAAATTGGCAACTTTGCTTCATTAGGTTTATTTGGTGTTGTCTCTTACAATCAATCACCTGGACTTGCTTTTATACAAGCCGACAATGCAAAGTTGACCTGGGAAACGACAACACAAACAGATGCATCAATCCAATTTGGTTTATTTGATGACAAAATAAGTGGTGAAATTGGATATTTTGTTAAAGAGACAAATGATTTACTGTTTGCTGAACCGATCCCAGCATCATCTGGTGCCAGTTCGCTCACTAAAAATATCGGTTCTGTTGAAAACACTGGGGTCGAATTTCAATTATCAACCACAAATATCAATAGCAATAATTTCAAATGGACAACAGATGTGAATGTTTCTACTTTAGAAAATAAAATTACTGATTTACCAGACGGTGATGTGATAGGTAATTTAAATATTCTCCGTGAAGGTGAGCCCATCAATGCTTTTTATCTTGTTGAATACGCAGGTGTTGATCCTGATAATGGAGATGCGTTGTTCTACACTAACAAAGGGACGGAAGGTGAAACTTCAAATGACTGGAATGACGCAGAAAGAGTCATTGCAGGGAATCCTTTTCCAGATTTGATGGCTGGGCTAACGAACTCACTGTCTTACAAGCAATTTGATCTTAGTTTTTCTTTTCAAGGTGAATGGGGCGCAAGCGTATTCAATAGCGCTGGCAAATTTCAAGAAGCCAACGGAGACTGGTTCGATAATCAGGACAGAAGTCAGTTAAGAAGATGGCAAAAGCCTGGAGACATTACTGATGTTCCAAGAGCAGAGCTTATCGCAGGTAATGGAACTGAAGATTCCACTCGTTATCTTAAGAGCACTGATTATATTCGTCTTAAAAATTTGACTTTAGGATATAATTTACCAAATACAATCACTGATAATGTTGGTATTTCAAACGCAAGAGTATACCTAAGTGGATTCAACTTGTTAACATTCACTGATTATGATGGGTATGATCCTGAGTCGCGTTCCGATGCAGGTGGTGTAGGTCAAGTGTTTTATTCCGCTCCCGCCGCGAAAACAATTGCAATTGGTGTTAATTTAAGTTTTTAATTAAAACTATGAACAAAATGAAAAATTTTAATTACGTTGTTTTAAGTATATCATTACTCTTTTTTTTAAGTTGTGAAGATGAATTAAATATAGACCCTGCTCAAAGTATTACTACAGAAACTGCACTTTCATCAGAAGGTACTATACTAGGAATATTGATAGGTGCTTATGACGAGGCAGGCCAATCCGCTTCTTATGGTGGAAGAAATCATTTGGCTTCAGACCTTTTAGGAAATACTAATCAGGTTACTTGGTCTGGTACGTTTGTTGATCCAAGAGAATTTTACCTTAAAGATATCAGAGTTACAAATGCATTTGTAGCCGGACTTTGGTCAAACTCTTACGAGGTAATCAATCAAGTCAACCTGGTCATTGATAATGCAGAGTTAATTTCTGTTGAAAACACTAAATCAATTGCAATTGGTGAAGCAAAGTTTTTAAGAGCGTTAAGCTATTATGACCTTGTTCGTCATTTTGGTGATGTGCCATTACGATTGACTGGTATATCCAATTATGGAATTGATTTAGATATGGCAAGAACTGCAAGTGCTACAGTATATAATCAGATTGCTACAGATTTGACAGATGCATACAATACCTTACCAGAATCAAATGGAGTTTATGCAGACAAGTATGCTGCCTTAGCTTTACGAGCGCGTGTCCATTTACAACTTGGTAATTACGAGGAAGCAAGAGACGATGCTGACAAAGTGTTGACTGAAAGTGGACATTCATTAGCACCAACTTTTGCTGGAGCATTCAATAATTTTTCTGATGGTGTTGAGGATATTTTTGCATTTCAAGTCACGAGTCAAACTGGTTCAAATTCGCTAATTACATTTTACGCATCTGAAGCAAATGGTGGAAGAGGTGGTGATGTTTCTTTAAATGATGAATTTTTTGATCTTTTTAGTGATGCAAATGACGAGCGTAGTACTTTTTATTATGAAGATGATGATAATAAACTCACAAGCAAGTATACCTATCTATATGGTAACATTCCGACTCTTCGTATTGGTGAAATGCATCTAATTAGAGCTGAAGCAAATTTTAGATTGAATACTGAAATAGGGCTGGCGCCTCTTGCTGAAGTAAATGCTTTAAGAGGAAGATCAGGAGCTGCTGCAGTTACTGCTACGGATTTAGATCTTGATTTTTTCTTTAACGAGAGACAAAGAGAATTATCATTTGAGGGACATTTAATTCACGATGTAAAGAGATTTGGTAAAACTGCAGGAAGTGAAGCTCCTAACAGTACTAAACTTGTGTTTCCAATTCCTCAGGCCGAAATGGATGCAAATTCCCTTATGGTCCAAAATCCTGGATACGGTATCTAACAACTTCTTTTTATCGCTATTTTAAGAGGTCTCGATTTCGGGACCTTTTTTTGTTAGAAACAAATTACCATTATTTACTTGTTCGAAACGAAGAAACTTGAGAAAAAGAACCATTCTGAAAAGCGTCTATGGAGTATATGCGCCAATAATAAACATTGTCTGGCTCTGCACTTACTTCAATGCTCGTGGAAGTAAAATTACTGTATTGTTCATCAGGAGATTGAAGACCATCTACAGTGTCATAATATAATGTATAAAAAACTTGGTCATTATCAGGGTCATTTGAGGACCAAATCAATTTTACGGATCCATCAATAATGTCTACCTCGGATGCAGGGGCTGGCGAAATCAAGTTAGCAGGAAAAGGAGGGCTATTCAAGGTCCCTTCTGCAGGCAGATAAAAGCTCCAAAGCTCACTTGTGGGTTTTTCAGATGGATAAGCATCCGATATCGATTTGACATGCCACTGGTAAGGATATCCACGTGTCAGGTTTCTTGTAAAGGAGTTAGATTTAATATCTGATTCTACCGCATTTTGTTGTGTTTCTAAATTTGTAATGGTAAGTGAATACGCATCAGCCCCTTGTGCAACAGCCCAAGTAAAATCAACAGTAGATTGTGAAGAATTAACTATCAGAGAATTATTGCAGTTATCCCCGTTTGTAGGAGAAATCAAAATTGGTGGTACTGGCTTTACATCGTTCGCATCTTTAGAGCAGCTTATGGCTAAAACTGAAAAAAAGATACACATCAGCGGGAAATACTTTTGGAGTTTATCCATCTTTGATAAATTTCAATGTTTTATATACAGTGTTTCCTTTGGTTTCCAGAAAATAAATCCCATCCGAAAGTTGTGATAAATTTAGAGTTGATCGTCTTGACTCCCCCAATTCGAGGTGCTTTTGAAAAACCTGTTCTCCTTTCAAGTTATAAACATAAACATCCATTTTTCTGTCCTGACCCCCAACAATGAGTGTTAGGTTATCTTTTGTTTTACTGGGGAATAGAATTACCTCGTGGCTATTAAAGAAGTAATCTTCATAAATACCTTGACAATCATAATCTGTATAAATTCGGACATGATTCAACCCTTTTTCCAACAAGAGATGTGTTGCACTACTGTGCGCTATTTCGACCTTATCATTTAGGTTAACAAAATACCGTTCAGAACCTTGCAACTGCAAATCGACTCTTTCACCCGAAAGAGTTTGCGCTGCAAGAACCTCTAGAGGTTCTGGTGAAGAAGCCAAAACTGAATAGCATTGCAGGTAGTCACTTTCTCCAACAACAGTTATACAAATTTCATAGGTTCCTTGATTGAGATTATCAATGGTTAATTCAAATCCTGTAGATTGATTTAGATTGTATGGACTTTCATTAACCCTCACGATATAGTGATAATCTTCCTGCTTAGCGCTGATATAAATCGATCCGTCATTTGAATTGAGGCATGAATTAGACTGAACAACGACTTGATAATTGTCCCGTGGTAGAGAAAAAACAGTGCAACCATAGGCGTCAACAAAAGAACCTTCTGCAGTATCATTACACTGATCAAAGTCGTCAGAGACCCCGTCATTATCCGTATCTTTTTGATCAAGGGAACATCCAAATTCATCAACATCGTTACCAAATATTGTATCTGGACATAAATCAATATTATCAGTAATAAGATCAAGATCCGTGTCAGCACAGCCTTCACTGTTTACGACAGAACTTTCAGGGGTACCAGGGCAATTATCTATATCATCGGTAATTCCATCCTTATCTGAATCAATCTGAGAATCTGCACAACCTTTTTCGTCAACAGGGGCTCCTGAAGGGGTGTTTGGGCAGTCATCGAAAATATCTTTGACTCCATCTTCATCTGAATCGAGATTTGGGTCAACATTACTGCATTCGGAAGCAATATGTGGATCCAGTTGATTGCATACACTTTTTGAAACATTCCGTTCAAGTATGTATTCAGCCCCACTCAAATACGGATCAATTGATAAAACACCAGGTCCAATTCCAGCTGCATAATGCATGAGTGAACTCGTGTTAATATTGTGTCCGAATCCCAATGCATGACCTATTTCATGCTTTGAAACTGAATTGAAATCATACTCATTGGGTTGAACATTTTCGTATCCCCAAGAAATATTTTCATTAAAAATAATGTCAATTTCACTCCAGGATACATCAACATCAACCAATTCTCCATCCGCGTTTGAAAACTCGCATATTAAGTACCAGGAGTATGTTACACCTAAAGCGTCTGTTTGACCAAAAGAAACAACATTAACATTGTCAGATTCCGGAGAATTTTGTTCAGTGGTACCATTTGATATATTAAAATTTAAGCCCGATGAACATACCCAATCTGTTAAATGATATTCAAAAGCTTTTCTAGCTAAAGTTGTTGAAAAAAATTCTGCGTTAAATGTAAAATTATACATCCCATTTGAAATATTATTATTTGATTGATTGCTACCCGTATGATAAATGGGGTACTCTCTGCTATCATCAGAACTATTAGTAGGGTAGATATAGGTTTGGATACTGTATGGGATATCAATTTCTTCAAATGATTCAAAAACTTTTCCATCAGATGTTTGAATCCTAATCTTTCCTGACCCACTATCAGCTGGCACCTCGACTTTTATCTCGGAATCAGACCACGAAACAATATGAGTTTTTAAACAATCAATCCAAGAATCACCTCCGTCATCAGCATTTTTAAATAAAACTTTTCCATAGTCTGTCTCTGATATAAATTCTCCAAACCCACCGCCTGTAATGGTCAGCACCTCTTTATTTCCTGCAACAATTGTTTGGGGAGATAATGAATTGATATAAATTGTGGTTGCAACTATAGCATTCTCAGAAAAAAGTGCACCGCCAAAAGAACCATCGAAAGCCACTGCTTTTTTTTTTGAAAGTTTCTCAAGATCATTTTCAAAAGTTGAAAACGATTTCTTTGACTTACCGGGAATCTGAACAGATTTATCATAGGGGTCATAGCTGAAAAATCCATTGATGCTAGAAGAAAAAACCATAAATTTATCAGTTGCAGAAAACCCATCAAGTTCAACGGGCGACATGTTTTTAACCATAAAAAAACCCTCGGACTCTTTGTCAATTCTAATATTCGGCTTAACGATTACTCCTTGAAGACCGACTGTACCACCTTTACGAATAATGTATTCAAATTGATTTGAGTTACCCTTAAAAGATTTGGAAACCTTTACCTTATAAACCGTGTAAATCATTTTGTGATCAACATCCCAGTAAGATTGTTTGTCAATAACCTGCCCGCTAAAAACCATAGTGGACTCATCAAAAATAGATTCTATGGAGAAAGACTCTTTTTTTTGTTGCCCATAAGCAAAAAGCGTTGTCAAAAACAGAATCGTGATTTTTTTCATTTTCATGCATCAAGTAACACCAATAAATATATCAATAATAATTCATTTTTCTATAGATTTGAAGATGCAATCAAATAAAACCATTTTTGGCCGCCAGGCCGTCATTGAAGCTGTTGAAGCATCGAAAACCATCACTAAAGTTTTTATTCAACGTGACATAAACAAGAGCAGTGCCGAACGACTCATCCGCACATTGGAAAATTCAAAAATCCCCTACTCCTATGTTCCCATTCAAAAACTCAACAAACTAACGCCTCACAACCACCAAGGAGTCGTTGCTCAGCTGAGCGAAATTACATTTCACTCACTAGAAGACCTTGTAGAGACTCATCAAAATACTGGCCTCTTCGTTCTTTTAGATGGGATTACTGACACCCGTAATATGGGTGCAATCATTCGCTCGGCGGCAGCTGCTAAAGCCACTGCTGTTGTAATTCCAACCAGTGGTTCGGCGCAAATTACAGGAGAAACCATTAAAACCTCTGCAGGTGGGGTTTTTCAGGTTCCCATTTGTCGAGTCAGTCACCTAAAAGATGCGCTATACCTATTGCAATCCTACGATATCCAATCGATTGTAGCCGATGAAAAAGCAGAGCAAAGTCTTTTCGACTTCGACCTAGCAAGCTCAGTCGCAATCATCATGGGAGCTGAAGATAAAGGAGTTTCACAAGGTGTTAGAAAACTCTGTTTACAGACTGCAAAACTTCCTATTCTTGGGAATATGGATTCCTATAATGTGTCTGTAGCTGCTGGGATGTTTCTCTATGAAGCCATGAGACAGCGGCTGAAGTCCTAAATCCTTATCTTTATTGCATGAATTCTCCTCTTGCAGAACGCATGCGTCCACAAAAGCTCGATGATTTTATCGGTCAAGAGCATTTGGTCGGTCCAAAAGGAGTTTTGGCTTCTTATAAAGATCAAAATCTGATCCCCTCCCTTCTCTTTTGGGGGCCACCAGGCGTGGGGAAAACCACCTTGGCACAACTCATCGCTAAAGATCGTCCTTTTCAGCAGCTCAGCGCAATTGAATCAGGAGTGAAAGAGGTCCGAGCAGTCATCCAAGACGCCAAGCGTCAAGACAGTCTGTTTTCCTCTCAAAAGCGAACGGTTTTATTTATCGATGAAATTCATCGTTTTAGCAAGTCTCAACAAGACGCTTTGCTTGGAGCAGTAGAAAAAGGATGGATTACACTCATTGGAGCAACAACCGAAAATCCGAGTTTTGAAGTCATTCCAGCCCTCCGCTCAAGATGCCAGTTATACATCCTCGAACCACTGACTAAAAAGCACCTCGTTTCAATCCTAAGGCAAGCCATTTCAAAAGATGAACAGTTGCAACAAAAATCCATTGTTCTTCAAGAAACAGATGCCCTTCTTCGCTATTCAGGTGGTGACGCACGTCGATTACTCAACCTTTTTGAACTGTGTGTGCTTGCCAGCAAAACTGATAAAGTTATCATTAAAAATACGTTTGTTGCCCAAATCGCCCAACAAAATACAGCCCAATACGACAAAGGTGGAGAGCAACATTACGACATTATTTCTGCGTTTATCAAATCTATACGGGGGAGCGATCCGAATGCGGCAGTGTATTGGTTGGCTCGTATGCTTGAGGGAGGAGAAGAAATCAAGTTTATTGCCCGTCGCTTGGTTATTCTGGCGAGTGAAGACATTGGAAATGCCAATCCAACAGCACTTGTTATGGCACAAAGTTGCTTTCAAGCAGTACACGCCATCGGAATGCCAGAAGCTCGAATCCTGTTGAGTCAATGTGCCATTTACCTTGCAAGCTCTCCAAAAAGCAATAGCAGTTATCAGGCGGTTTCAAAAGCCCAAAAACTTGTCTCAGAAACTGGAGATTTGGCGGTGCCCCTACCCTTGCGAAATGCACCCACAGAATTGATGAAAGACCTCGACTATGGCAAAGACTATGCTTACGCCCATGATTATGACGGAAATTTTGTCGATATGGAATTTATGCCTGAACAGCTCTCAGGACATAAACTGTATATTCCAGGTGACAATCCGAGAGAGAACGAAATGAAATCTTTTCTGAAATCGCGCTGGAAAGACAAGTACAAAACCTAAAGAATCTTTAGTAATTTCTTTAAATCATCAATCATCACACAATCTTTGTGTGGGGTCTCCCCTGCTACAGCAAAATGAATTGCATGCATTCCGACTTGCAGTGCTCCAAGTATATCTGCCTCATGACTGTCCCCAATCATAACAGAACTAGCTGGATCAACGTTTGCGTCGGTCAGTGCCTTCTTAAAAATTAATGGGTTGGGTTTTTTAACCCCAATTGACTCTGAATCTGTCACGGAATTAAAGTAAGGAGTTAAGCCCGCATTTCTCATTTTAAAATGTTGTACTTCACGAAATCCATTTGTGATGATGTGCAAAGAATACCTTTCTTTCAGCTTTTCTAAGACTTCGATAGCCCCCGGAAAAAGATGATTGTACTCAGGAAGGTTTTGAATATAGGCATCGGCTAAGTTATAAACCATATCATCGTCAATCGAAAATTGCAAACGATCAAAAGTGTCTTTGATACGGCGGTAGCGGAGTGTCTCTTTATCCATACGTTGCTCTCGAAATGCTTTCCAATACTCTAGATTGAGTGGCACATAAATGTTTAGAAAATCTGGCAATGCGACTGGTATACTGTAATCTGCTAACAGCTGTTCAAAAGTGAGTGCAGAGTTTTTTTCAAAATCCCATAGCGTATGGTCTAAGTCAAAAAAAAGATCGGTGATGGTTTTTTTATTGATCATAGCTTTCCAAAAATTCAGTAAACATCCGCTTCCATGCCTTATTTTTTATCCTTTCATCCATGATCGTATTGGTCAGCACTATGGTCAATGGTGTGCCATATTCGTTATTTAAGGTTTTACATTGCTCCAACAGACGTCTGGCTTTACGTGGAGAGCGTTTTGCTCGAAGTATGGCTTCATGTGCGACAACAGGATGAATGAATAAGTTTGAACGTTGCTCTTTACTAAGATTATAAAATTGAAAAGGAAAGCCCGTCCCCGCTCGATAGCCGAGATAATCTACAAACTGTAAGGAGTAATCATTTACAAATCCCAATTTTGCAAAATGATCATAGGTTGTTGGAAAGCGAAGTCGCATCAAATGTTGTCGGATATCTTTCAATGGATGATGTATGATTTCGCTCAATCGGTTGACTTCAATCTGAAGTAACTGAGGTTGATCAGTGGATTGATAGGACGCCAAAAGGGATGTGGGTACATAGTCCGCTACGTCCTTAATTTTTTCGAGAAATCGATGCTTGAAAATCGAAATATTCCGGTCATTTGCACTTGGACGAGCAAACATAAACATCACTTTGGTTGGTATGTTGTGCTTTTGGTGTAGGTCAATCCATGCGTTGTAAATATCAAAGGGATCTGGTCGAAATGATAGTCGAACGGCAAAACGTTCAAAAAGTTTAACAAAACGAAGGTTAAAAAAATCGAATCCACTTTCAACGAGAGTTCGAAGCATGCTTTTCGATTTGTAGGCATAGGCCTCTGGAACCTCAAGGATTGTTTGAAGTCTTCGTATTGGTGGTTTAGAAAGAATTTCTGGGGAAACCTCTATGAAACAATCCAAAAATTGTCGTGCCCACATATCAACAATGGGTTTGTTTGCAAACTTATGTTTCCCCGCTAGAGATTCACTTGTATAATATCGATTCATATCATCTTTCAGGTGCGGAATATGTTCTTCGTAGCGAGATAACATATAGAAAGTAGCTGCAAAAATATCATAGGGTATAGAGCTCCCCTCATCACAAGGAAAGAAGACAGGCGTTGTTTGCCAACGACTGATTTTAACATCTTGTTCCCTTACCCCCTGCTCAAATAACAAAGAGTTTGCCTGAACAAAAAATTCGTTACCTAGCTTTTGATTCGTGTATGAAAACTTTGGCCCATTATGCGCAATAAACGTTTCCAGCACATTCGTGATTTGAATAGGATTGTTCGTATAAGTCTCAAAAAAATGAGTAAACACATAGCGTATACGAGCATTCAATTGATGGGTATAGATCAGTATCATTTACAGCTGTCCTTCATCGGCAAAGCTAAAATACGTGTTTTCTGTAATGATAAGGTGGCCTAGGAGCGTGATGTCAAGATTTTTTCCAGCTTTTACAAATTTTTTGGTCAAGGAATGATCCGACTGACTTGGTTCTGGATTACCAGAAGGGTGGTTATGTGCAAGAATCATGGCGACAGCATGTAACGCAAGTGCTCGCTTAAAGGCAAGTCGCATATCAACTGAAGTTTGGGTAATGCCGCCACGGCTGAGTTGCTCATGGGTAAGGACCGCATGTTGTTGGTTGAGGTAAATTACCCAAAATTCTTCGTGCTGTAGATTTCCGAGATGAGGTTGAAGAAAGTAAAAAACCGATTGACTGCTGTTGAGTTGAATGCGATTGAGTGGAGTTTGCTTATGGCGGCGCACTAGTTCAAAAGCAGCTGCAAGTCGTGTAGCTTTGGCAAGTCCAACTCCGTGAAATTCACACAACTCTTCTACACTACATTGTGCCAACTGATCGAGATGATTGTCGTACTGTGCTAACATGCGTTGGGCGAGCATAACCGCAGACTCATTGGGGACTAGCTTTGGTTAAATATAGGAAAAAACCGTTGTCAATCAACCAAACTGTGAAGATCAAGACCTCCAAAATGCCCCGAACTCATCATTAATACGATTGATGCGGGTTGTTGTTGAAGCCAGTTTAATAGCGTTTCTTTATCGTAGAAAACATGTAGTGACTGATGGGAAAAGCCGTTGCGGATTGTATCCTCATCAAGCGGATCCTTCCCCTTAGCTTTTCGAGCCTCATCGTCGATAAACACAACAGCAATGTCTGTCTGAACAAGGCAGTTGGCATAGGTTTGAATAAAACTTGCGTCAAGGCTGCTAAAAGTATGTAGCTCGAGGCAAGCAAGGAAAAGATCGTTTGGGAATTGTTCACGCACGGCTTGTGTTGTTGCTCGAACTTTACTGGGAGCATGTGCGAAATCACGGTAGATGCGCTTTCCAGGACGATCAGCAAAAAGCTCTAACCTTTTGGAAGCGCCAATAAAGGTAGGAATGGCTTCATAAAACATTACTGGTTCAATCCCCATTTGGGTACAGACAAGAAGTGCCCCAGATAGATTATTCATATTGTGTTTCCCGAAAATTTGCAGCGGTATTGGCCCTTCTTCTGTATCCAGTTGAGTTTGAACATTGTCTACAGTGTATGGGTGCGTTTGATAAGGAATCTTTCGAATCGGATGATCGGTAGTGGCAACCAACTCTTCAAGGATTTCATCTTCTTGATTATAAATCAAAATTCCTCCTGCCGTCATGGTCTCGATAAACAATTTAAACTGCTCTATGTAGTCTGCTTTGGTGGGAAACACATTGACATGATCCCAAGCAATTCCACTTATTAAGGCAATGTTAGGTTTGTAAAGATGAAATTTCGGCCGGCGATCAATGGCAGAGGACAGATATTCATCTCCTTCTAAAACAACAAATTCGTTATCCTCTGTGAGATGCGTCATGATGTCGAATCCCTCAAGCTGGGCACCAACCATATAGTCCACAGACAAATTCCAATAATCCAGCACATGAAGAATCATGGCTGTAATGCTAGTTTTGCCATGACTGCCTCCGATAACAACTCTTGTTTTCTCTTTGGTCGCTTCGTGAAGGTACTCTGGGTAGGAGTAAATAGGAAGAGACAAGGCCTTGGCTGCTAGAAGTTCAGGGTTATCTGCTTTTGCGTGCATCCCTAAAATTATGGCATCAATACTAGCGTCAATCCGACTGGCATCCCAACCGAAAGAATGCGGAAGTAGGCCTTCTTTTTCGAGACGTGATCGAGAGGGCTCATAGATCGCATCATCACTTCCCGTAACTCGATTTCCTTTTCGATGTAATGCAATGGCCAAATTGTGCATGGCACTACCACCAATCGCAATAAAATGTATCCGCATTAGTCTGGCTTTATGTTACGAATATAGGCAGATAAAGGGTCATAGGTTTCCAGAAAAGTATCGAGTTCAGCGACTTCTTCCTTTATGGGGTTTACCAGCTGTGGGTTGTCAGTGTTAAGCTCAGCCAGACGAAAGCGGGCAAATACTGGTGGGTATTGGTCTCCAGAGCTAGCGTTGTCTAAAAAGTCATTTAACAATTGAATTGCACGTTGGGAGTCGCCAAAAAAATAACTCGCAATCATAGCAAGCTCATACCGACTGTCATTGACTGCGAATTGATGTTTGGAATTATGATAGGCCATTTGAGCTTGTTGAGCGAAAGCAGATTGATCGTTGTTGTTCATGGCGTAGATTGCTCCTGCCAAAGTACCCTCAAGCGGGTTGATCGATTGAATGGCTTTTAACTGTTGCTCTGCTTTAGTTTGGCTACCCCCAAGCAAACGAGGGAGTCCAAGGTAAATGTTGAGCAATGCGCGTCGAGCGACGAGAGAGTTTGGTTGCAGTCGAACTGCCGCTTCAAAACTCGATCGGAGTTGTACAACATAGCGCAAAGAGCGAAAGCTTGGCGTACCCGATAACAAAAACCCAGCAGATGCACCCCGTCCAAATTGATACGCAAATCGATTTGGATTTCGCTCACAGAGTTCATCATAAAAAGATAGTGCTTTGGAGTATCTGCGATCCTGAAGATAGATATTGGCTAAAGTGAATGTTTCTGTTTCAGAAAACGTAGAAACAGAGCGATTGGAAAGGTTGTCCAAAACCAATTGCTGTTCATGATTTAAAGGAGTTAGCGGAAACAGTTCATTAGGTGGGCGCTGCGCACAAAGCACCACAGTCCACAATAGAAACCCTATGTATTGAGAGCGTCCCATAACCGGTCTTTGAGTCTTGTTAAACCCTTTTGAGCGACTGATGAAATAAATAAAACATCATCATCAGGGAAAGTTTTTTCGGCGAGGGTTTTCATTTCCTGCTGAAGCTCATCGTCTAAAAGGTCACTTTTCGAAATCGCAATGACATAATTTTTATCTAACAACTCTGGATTATAGTTTTTAAGCTCTCCTCGAAGTATGGAAAACTGCTTAAACAAGTCGTCAGCATCGGCTGGGATCAAGTAAAGCAAAACTGCATTTCGTTCGATATGTCGTAAAAAATAGTGCCCAAGACCCTTACCTTCCGAAGCACCCTCAATGATTCCGGGGATATCAGCCATCACAAAAGAACTGTAATCGCGTTGTCTAACGATCCCCAAGTTGGGCTTGAGCGTTGTAAACTCATAATCCGCAATTTTTGGTTTGGCTGCAGTGAGTGCCGCCAAAAGTGTGGATTTCCCCGCATTGGGAAAGCCAACAAGCCCTACGTCGGCCAGAACCTTAAGTTCTAACGTAAAATTACGCTCCTCGCCTGACAATCCCGACTGGGCATAGCGAGGGGTTTGGTTGGTCGGACTCTTAAAGTGCCAATTTCCACGTCCACCTTTACCGCCTCGAACTGCCACAAACTCATCTTCGTCTATGATTTCAGTTAGCTTTTCTCCACTCTCGTTATCAACAATCACGGTTCCCATCGGTACGCGAATCACGCAATCCTGCCCATCAGCGCCTGTGCTTCTATTCTTGCTGCCGTCTTTTCCGTGTTCGGCCTTAAAATGACGATTGAATTTAAAATCCAAAAGAGTCCACAAGTTTGGATCCCCTTTGAAAATGACATGGCCACCTCGCCCGCCATCACCTCCGTCTGGTCCGCCTTTGGTGATGTATTTTTCTCTGTGTAGATGTGTCGACCCCTTTCCTCCCTTGCCAGAGGAAGCGTGAATTTTTACATAATCAACAAAATTACCCTCCGTCATTTTACAGTGAATCTAGCAAGGCAATGAGTTGTTCAGATATTTCTGTCACGGTTCCTACCCCCTTAATAATGTGGAATTTGTTTTGTGCTTTGTAGTAGTTAATCAAGGGAGCCGTTTTATTATTGTACTCTTCAAAGCGGTTGCGAATCTTTTCCTTATCTTGATCATCTGCACGGCCGCTATCTTTGCCTCTGTTCAAAAGGCGTTTAACCAGAACTTCCTCATCCACTTCGAGAGCAATTGTTGCCTGAATACTCATGTCTTTATCATGCAAAAATTCGTCGAGTGCCTCCGCTTGCTTGGTAGTACGAGGAAAGCCGTCAAAAATAAAACCCCCTGCATCTGGGTTCGCATCGACTTCTGCTTCCAACATCTTGATTGTCACCTCATCAGGGACAAGATCACCATGATCCATATAGGATTTGGCCAAGGCACCCAAAGAGGTATTATTGCCAATGTTGTAGCGAAACAAATCACCTGTTGAAATATGAACCAATTGAAAAGCATCACGTAGCAAAGCGGCTTGTGTTCCTTTTCCAGCACCAGGTTTTCCGAAAAGTATAATATTTTTCATCATCAGTTTTAGACAGGCAAAGATACCATAATATCAATTTGATAAGATATAAAATCCCGAAATATGGTCAAATAGAAGCGTTTAGCGTATTGTGAAAAACCCTACTTTTGCACCCATGGGGAACGCCGTTTTTTCGTCCAAGCAAAAGCTAGCCATATTGGGAGGTGGTCAATTGGGGAAAATGATGCTCGTCAAATGTCGGCAGTGGGATGTATTTACCCAGGTTCTCGATCCAAGTCCAACAGCCCCTGCACGCCTTTTAGCAGATGATTTTACTGTTGGAGACTTAATGGATTATCAAACTGTTGTTGACTTTGGACAACAGGCAGATGTTGTCACCATTGAAATTGAAAATGTAAACATCGAGGCCTTGTACACCCTAGAGAAGCAAGGGAAAAATGTTTATCCAAAACCTGCTACGCTGGAAATTATACAAAGTAAAGCCCGACAAAAGCAATTTTATACTGATAATCAATTCCCAACCTCACCATTTAAAATGTTTGCGCATAAGCCTGACTGGAAGGACATTGAAACCCCATGTATATGGAAAGCCAGCCGATTTGGTTATGACGGCTTTGGTGTAAAAAAAATTGAAACCCATTCAGAATGGGAATCCATTCCAGATGTACCTTGTATCCTAGAAGACTGTGTCTCCATAGCGAAAGAGATTGCAGTTATTGTTTCGCGAAATGATAAAGGAGAATGTGTGAGTTATCGTCCAGTAGAAATGGAGTTCCATCCAGAAGCGAATCAGGTAGAATTTGTGTTTACACCCTCGACCTTGAATGAGAAGCAGTTGGCGGATTCGCAGAAACTGGCTGAGCAAGTCGCTCACGGACTTGAGCATGTTGGACTATTGGCCGTTGAGCTCTTTCTCAACGACGAAGGTATACTACTAATCAACGAGGTTGCCCCTCGGCCACACAACAGTGGTCACCTCACGATTGAAGCAGCTATGACTTCCCAATTTGAACAACATCTACGAACCATACTCGGCTTACCTTTTGGTGACTGCCGTTTTTTCCATGATGCGATTATGATAAATTTAGTAGGCGCAAATGGTTTCCAGGGCACTGTTGTTTATGAAGGCATGGATGACTTCTTGGATATATCTGGTCTCCATGTTCATTTGTATGGTAAAGTGGAAACAAGACCGATGCGAAAAATGGGGCATATTACGTTGGTCGGATCTGATATTGATATACTTCGTCAAACTGCAAAACAGATCAAACAGCAGGTTACAGTCCGCTCTGACGAATCATAAAGGGATAATCCCCTTTTCGTTATCTTTGTCAAAAGAAACTTATGAAAGTAGCCATCATCATGGGAAGTGCCTCCGACATGCCTGTCATGGAAGGCGCCATTACGATTTTACAGCAATTTGGCGTAGAAACCCAAGTAGATATCGTTTCTGCTCACCGAACACCTTCCTATATGATGCGGTTTGCGACTTCTGCCCACCAAAACGACATTGGCGTAATTATCGCTGGAGCTGGTGGTGCTGCACACCTTCCGGGTATGGTCGCTGCTTCAAGTCCTCTTCCTGTAATTGGCGTGCCTGTCAAGTCGAGAAATTCGATTGATGGTTGGGACTCTATGCTATCGATTTTGCAAATGCCAAGTGGTGTTCCTGTGGCGACTGTCGCATTGAATGGCGCAGAAAATGCTGGGATTCTTGCTGCTCAGATTCTTGCTACCACTGACAAAGAGCTCCAAAAAAAGATCGTTGCGTATAAAGATGGGCTTGCTAAAAAAGTAGAGGCATCTCGAAAGGAGATCAAGTCTTAAATCCATTTCCAGAACACAACCGTCAACAACCAAGCCATAGGAAGTGCCTCCACCCAAAACGAAGCATAATAGGTGCTTTGATCAACGGTTGACTTCCATAAACAGAAGAGTGCCAAAGCACAAGCGATTAAGGTTGGAATCATATCATTGCTCTGTAACGACAAATAAAAAGACAGGATAACAACCCCAAACAACATCAAGGTACCGATCATTTTGGCACCTCGAACACCAAATACTTGCGGGATCGTTTTCATGCTTTCGCTATCATTTGTGATATCACGGATTTCAAATGGAATCATTGTGGAAAAAGTCCACAATGCCATTTGCAACCACATAAGCAAAGCCACTCTGTCAAATTCGACTTGATGATTGTGTAATGGCAAGATCACAACCACTGAAGCCCAACAAGCTGCTACGATAAACGACTTGAGGAAAGGCAAGTAGCGTAATCCCCCAAAAAAACGATTGCTAGGAAGTACGTAGGTTAAACTCATCATTCCCAACAGCAAAGCAACTAGGAGCGTTTGAGAAGTGAGTTTAGTTGCTGATAAACCCATGCCCAAGACAGACAAGAATGAAAAAACCAAAAACGGTATATTGAAGCTGGCCTTTATGCTCAGAGAAGCATAGTACCGAATGAAGTTGTAAGTCCCTACAGTCGCACAGAAAATAAAGACAAACAATTCTATTTGCCACGATAAATCAAAATGCAAATGTGTTAAATACGACAGTGAAAGTACGGCAAGGGCAACATGAGTACTCGACAGAACATAAAAGCGAAAAAGTTTTGTAATCAATGAGACAAGCTTTATTGACAAATATAGGGATATGATGGTTAAAAACTTTGTGAATATCCAGCTTAGAAAAACATAAAACCTGTGTAGTTAACATTAAATTTGTAGGGATAAGAATTTTGCAATGAAAACCGAAAACTTTGCTTACCGTCATATTGGCCCAAGAGTAGATGAGGTAGAAGATATGCTCCAAACCATCAAAGCAAATTCATTGGACGAGCTTTGTGCGGAGACGATTCCTGCCAATATTCGACTCCAAGGTCAAATGAATCTTCCCGATGCAATGAGTGAGGCCAATTGTATCCAACACATTGCTGCATTGGGATCAAAAAACAAAGTTCACAAAAGCTATATCGGCATGGGGTATCACCCTACCCATCTTCCTGCTGCAATCCAGCGTAATATTCTTGAGAACCCTGGATGGTATACCGCCTATACACCCTATCAAGCCGAAATCGCACAAGGACGGCTTGAGGCCATTCTCAATTTCCAAACGATGGTTTGTGAATTGACAGCCATGCCCCTTGCAAATGCCTCCTTGTTGGATGAAAGTACAGCGGCAGCTGAGGCGATGAGCATGCTGTATAGTCTCCGAACATCTACACAAAAAAAAGCGGAAGCAAATCAGTTTTTTGTTGACAACAATATTCTACCGCAAACCCTTGCTATCTTACAAAGCCGAGCGACTCCTATCGGTATCGAATTGATCCATGGAGAAGTTGATGAATGGCAGCCAACGTCTGATTGTTTTGGCGCAATCTTTCAATACCCTGGTAAATACGGCCAACTTATTGACTTGCAAGCTGCAATCGACAAAGCAAAAGGTCTAGATATTAAAACCACAGTAGCCGCTGATATTATGAGCTTAGCACTTCTTGAGGCGCCTGGGACTTATGGCGCAGATGTGGTTGTTGGAAGCACCCAACGCTTTGGTATTCCGATGGGTTATGGCGGTCCACATGCTGGTTATTTTGCAACCAAAACAGAGTATAAACGAAGTGTTCCTGGTCGTATTATTGGCGTTACGCAAGACAAAGAGGGAAATCGTGCCTTGCGAATGGCATTGCAGACTCGTGAGCAACATATTAAACGTGATCGTGCGACCTCTAACATCTGTACCGCACAAGTCCTTTTGGCTGTGATGGCTGGGATGTATGCGGTTCATCATGGGCCTGAAGGTCTTCGT
>JAQWGQ010000009.1 GCA_029238125.1 Flavobacteriaceae bacterium
GCCTTGCGAATGGCATTGCAGACTCGTGAGCAACATATTAAACGTGATCGTGCGACCTCTAACATCTGTACCGCACAAGTCCTTTTGGCTGTGATGGCTGGGATGTATGCGGTTCATCATGGGCCTGAAGGTCTTCGTCAAATCACGAGACGCATACACAATCACACCCTTACACTCTATAACGGCTTGGTTAAAGTGGACATTGATGTGAGCAACAATACTTTTTTTGATACTTTACAGATTAACTGTTCGACTGGAGTCGTTCAAAAGGAAGCACTCAGTCGAGGAGTGAATCTGAATATCATTGATGATCACCGCCTGAGCATATCGATTAATGAGCTCACAACCGACTCTGACATTGAGGAACTAATTGACGTTTTTAGCAGTAGCAAAACAACTTCTCTGAAAGTTCCCTTAGAGCCAGTTGGAATCCCAGCTTCCATGCGGCGTTCTACCCCCTACCTCACACAAGACATATTTTTTAGCTATCAGTCAGAGTCTGCTTTGATGCGCTACATCAAACAACTGGAAAGAAAAGATTTATCCCTTACCCATAGTATGATCGCTTTGGGCTCTTGCACGATGAAACTAAATGCAGCTGCAGAGTTGCTCCCGCTCAGTAGGCCAGAATGGGGAAATATTCATCCTTTTGCTCCCTTGGATCAGGTGCAGGGCTACCAGCATATTTTGAAGGAGCTCGAAAATGATTTGTCTGAAATTACTGGCTTTGCTGCTACTTCACTCCAGCCCAACTCAGGTGCTCAAGGTGAATTTAGCGGTTTGATGGTCATTCGGTCCTATCACGAGGCACGTGGTAATCAACACCGAAATATTTGTTTGATCCCTTCTTCAGCTCACGGAACCAATCCCGCCTCAGCAGTCATGGCAGGTATGCGTGTCGTTGTTGTGGGCACCGACAAGCACGGGAATATCAATGAGGGTGAGTTACGCGAAAAGGCTATGGCACACGCCGAAAATCTGGCTGCTTTGATGATTACCTACCCCTCAACCCATGGGGTGTTTGAATCCTCCATCCAGCGGATTACCAAAGTGATTCACGACTGTGGTGGACAAGTGTACATGGATGGTGCAAATATGAATGCGCAAGTAGGACTCACAAACCCCGCGTTGATTGGGGCGGATGTCTGCCACCTCAACTTGCATAAGACCTTTGCCATTCCGCACGGCGGTGGCGGTCCTGGGGTTGGACCAATTTGTGTGGCAAAACACTTAGCACCATTTTTGCCTTCGCATCCTTTTCTGTCAAAAGGTGAACAGTCCGTCACAATTTCTGGCGCTCCTTGGGGCTCAGCTATGATTTGCCTCATCTCTTATGCCTACATACGAATGCTTGGCGCAAATGGTTTGAAAATAGCAACAGAAATTGCGATTCTCAATGCAAACTATATCAAAGCAAGATTGGACAAACACTATGAGATTTTGTATAAAGGAGAGTCTGGACGTGCCGCCCATGAGTTTATCATTGATTGCAGGCCATTTAAGGAAAAAGGCATCGAGGTCGTAGATATCGCGAAACGATTAATGGACTATGGGTTCCATTCTCCTACGGTTTCGTTTCCAGTAGTTGGTACGATGATGATAGAGCCAACTGAAAGTGAAGACAAGTCCGAATTAGATCGATTCTGCGATGCAATGATTTCGATTCGTTTCGAAATTGAAGGAAGTGATACAGACCAAAAAAATAATATTTTGCACAATGCCCCACACACGCTGGCACTCCTCACAGCCGATGAATGGAAACTTCCTTACAGTCGAAGTGAGGCCGCATATCCGCTTGATTTTGTGAGACAAAATAAATTTTGGCCAAGTGTAAGACGAACCGATGAGGCCTTTGGGGATCGTAATTTAATCTGTACCTGTACTCCCATTGAACAATATCAAGCTACAGAAAAATAAATTTAAATAACTGATTTTGTGTTATTTGTAAATTTAATTTTCTCTCTCCATTGTTCCCTTCAAATTCTTATGTTAATTTTGGATATCGTAGTCTTTTTATTATTATTTGACATAGATGTTAGAATGTATTTAGCTTTGAACAAAACCATGAATCATGGCCATTAAAATTACAGGCACAGGAAGTTATATTCCCGAAAATATTACTTCGAATCGGGACTTTCTGAAACATGAGTTTTTTCAAGCTGATGGCTCTCCTTTTACGATCGAAAATGAGACGATTATCGAGAAATTTCAATCAATTACGGGGATATCGGAACGGAAGTACGCAAAAAATCATCACAATGCGAGTGACCTCGCAACTTTTGCTGCCGAACGAGCCATAGACGATGCCAATATCGATCCAGAGCAACTGGACTATATAATCGTTGGTCACAATTTTGGGGATGTCACACACGGTCGCAATCAATCTGATATGTTACCAGCTCTTGCCGCTCGAGTCAAGCATAAACTTGGGATACAGAACCCAAGCTGTGTAGCTTATGATCTGATTTTCGGTTGCCCGGGTTGGGTTGAAGGGGTCATCCATGCTCAAGCTTTCATCAAAGCGGGCATGGCAAAACGCTGTCTAGTTGTTGGTGCAGAGACCTTATCTCGGGTGGTGGATCACAACGATCGGGATTCCATGATTTTTGCCGATGGAGCAGGCGCAACGATCATCGAAGAAAAAGAAGGAGATGGGGGATTATTGTCCAACAATACCGCTACCTACACAACTGATGAAACCTATTATATTTATGCAGGCAATTCATACTGCAATCCCAAAAATGACAACACCCAGTACATCAAAATGGAAGGGCGAAAGGTTTATGAGTTTGCGCTAAGCCATGTTCCCCAAGCAATGAAAGACTGTTTTGATGCTTCTGGACACCAAATTGAAGACCTCAAAAAAGTATTTATCCACCAAGCCAATGAAAAAATGGATGAAGCGATCCTGAAGCGTTTCTATCGATTATACCGAGCCCAAATGCCAGAAGGTGTTTTACCGATGAACATTCAAACCTATGGAAACAGCTCAGTGGCTACTGTACCAACTCTATTTGATTTGGTGCGTAAAGGTCAACTCAAAGATCACAAGCTCAACAAAGGAGACGTAATCTTGTTTGCCAGCGTTGGTGCTGGAATGAATATCAATGCGATTACTTATCAGCTTTAAGCAGGGCATCTGAAATCACATTTCCTGTCATCCCGTTCGGAAAAGCAACACCCAATAGAGCACACATTGTCGGGGCTATATCAGTAATCGATGTCTCTTTGTAAGTGTGGCCTGCTTTGATTCCACGACCCATCATCAGTAACGGAGCATGGGTGTCATACGAAAAGCCCGTACCATGAGTTGTTCCCGTATGACCATAATCAATATGACCTGGTTTAGGTATCATATATATATCTCCCGCTCTTTTGACATGATTGCCTCGAAGTAAAAGATTATGCAGTTTTTCAGATGGACTCAATTGCGGTACATCGACAGTTTTAAATGCTTTTTCAATGGTAGGAAAGCGGAGAATCACACGGATTGCTTCATCTGCCAATTCTTCTAGATCAAGTTTGTTTTTATCAATTTGTTCATAATCCAAATACATTTGATCATTGCCAATATGCAACACCAAATTTTCGACACCTGTTTTCGAAAACAAGACTTGATTGACTTGGTCTTTTATCCCATTACTTTTATCATGCCCACCGGGAAACTTATGGTCATTAAGGTATTTGGGAACATGGACAGCGCCATGATCTGAGGTCAGAAATAGAGTAACATCATTCATTCCAATCATTTGATCGATTTCAGAAAATAATCGTTCCAATTCCAAATCCAAACGAAGGTAGGTGTCTTGGGTTTCGATCGCAGTCAGCCCAAACTGATGTCCAATAAAGTCAGTTGAAGAATAGCTGATCATCAATACATCGGTTTCTTCATCTTTGCCTAAACCTTCATGTTTCAGGGAAAGAAGAGCCATGTCAGTCACAAGAGTATTTCCAAAAGGGGTATTGCGAACGATATCCAAGCCCTTGTCTTTATAATAGTCTGGCGATAGGGATGATAGATCATAGGGAAATGTCGGTCGGTTTGCACCCTTAAAAATCCCTTCATAGGTCGTATCATCAGGTCCGCTAGCAGTATAAGTCTCTATTGGGCGTAGGGTGTTCCACACCGACGAAGCGTATTGCTGAGGGTGTTTCATGGCGTTATAATTAGACACCCAGTTTGGCAGAGAGTCCATATAGTATGTGCTTGTGGTAAACACGCCTTCATCCCCTCCTGCAAACCAATAGGCCGCATTGGCAGAATGTCCAGTTGACAAAACAGCCGAACGGTCCTTTAGGGAAACTCCAATCACTTTGTTTCGAAACTGTGTGTGCAATCGAAGTTGATCTGCAAAAGTGGTTGTAATGAGGTTTTTCGGGGATTTTCTTCCTTTGGTTGTAGACCCCAATCCTTCCACATCATTGTCACCAACACAGTATACTTCTCTTTGTAATGTACGATCATACCATTCATTACCGATAATTCCATGGACAGAAGGTGTCGTTCCAGTTGAAATTGAAGCATGTCCGGGACCCGTTAAGGTTTGGTAATAATTAAAATGGTGGTTGTGGGCCACAAAACCCTCCTTGTAAAAGCGTTTAAAGCCATTTGGACTGAGGTCGTCCCAATAGCGAGTGAGGTAATCGTAACGCATTTGGTCGACCACGATTCCGATTACGAGCTTCGGCGGTTTTTCTGGATTGGCTGGAGAACAGGCCAACACACTGAGCAAAACAATGCAAATAGGTAAAATTTTATTCATGCGTTTGGATTGTAAATTTCAAAGATAATTTTTTTGAGAGACAACCCTTGTAAGCAAACATTATTTTTTACTTTAGTGAGGTGAATATGCTCAAGCACGTCGGTGCCTATTTTTTGATGATTCGGTTGGTGTTTATCAAACCCACCAAACGATCAATTATGTATGGGCTTGTTATGAAAGAAATTCAAGATTTGATACTGGGTTCGCTGGGCATTGTATGTTTTCTTTCTTTTTTTGTGGGCGGGGTTGTTTCCATTCAAACAGCTTTGAATATCGATAGCACTTTTATCCCCGAAAACCTGGTTGGTTTTGCAACACGGCAATCCATTATTCTTGAATTTGCACCCACCTTTATGGCGATTATTTTGGCCGGAAAAGTGGGGTCCTATATCACGTCAAGTATCGGAACCATGCGCGTAACCGAACAAATCGATGCCTTGGAAGTCATGGGTATTAATTCAGTAAACTTTTTGGTGTTCCCCAAACTTTTGGCCATGACCTTATTGCCCATCGTCATTATCTTTTCGATGTTTTTAGGCATTTTTGGTGGCTGGGCTGCCACCATATATGGGGGCTTTTCGAGCAGTGCCTCATTTATAGAGGGTATTCAATTGGAGTTTAATCCATTTCATGTTATATATGCTTTTGTCAAAACCTTTTTATTCGCCATCATTTTGGCTACAATCCCCTCATATCATGGCTATTATATGAAAGGGGGCGCACTTGATGTTGGTCGTGCAAGCACGGTTTCATTTGTTTGGTGCTCTGTTGTAATTATTGTTGTAAACTATTTCATAACCCAACTCTTTTTCTCCTAAGATGATCCAGATCAAAGACATATATAAAGAGTTTGACAATACACCAATTTTAAAGGGGATTACAACTGAATTTAAAAGAGGGAAAACAAATTTGGTGATTGGTCAAAGTGGTTCTGGAAAAACCGTTTTACTCAAAATTCTTCTTGGTCTTTTTACTCCTAATAAAGGCGAAATCTATTTTGATGGCATTCCTTTTTCTTCAATGACAGAAGACGAGCATAGAGTCCTTCGTAGAGAAATCGGAATGGTGTTTCAAGGGAGTGCATTATTTGATTCGATGAGTGTGGTTGAAAATGTATTGTTTCCCATGCGAATGCTAACGAAATTGTCAGAAGCAGAAATGATTGAGCAAGCCGAGACCGTCATTGAACGTGTCAACCTCACCGATGCGAAACACAAGCTTCCCAATGAAATTTCGGGTGGGATGCAAAAGCGGGTGGCTATTGCGCGAGCGGTTGTGATGCGACCCAAATACCTTTTTTGCGACGAACCAAACTCTGGGCTAGATCCAAAAACAGCCATCGTAATTGACAACCTGATTCAGGAGTTAACTAAGGAGTACAATATCACTACCGTCATCAACTCCCATGACATGAACTCGGTTATGGAAATCGGAGAAACCATTCTCTTTTTAAAGGATGGAAACAAAGAATGGGAAGGATCAAATCAAAATATTTTTAAAACTGATAACGAAGCCGTTACAGACTTTGTGTATTCCTCAAACTTGTTCAAAAAAGTAAGAAAGCTATATCTAGAGGGCTAATCGCTTTCGAGGACAAAGGCGCGATCGGGTAGTTGAATTGCCAACCAATTTCGCAATCTTTCTTCTTCGGAAATAATAGCTAGAGAGTCCAGAGAAGAGTCCCACTGTATACGAAAGACTGCGACCGTATCTATTGTGTCAAAGTTTGAAATATAGGTTTGTGCATAGCGAACTTCACGAGCAAAGGGGCTAATCACCCTCATTTCGGTCAATATTTTATCAAATGAGATTTGGGATATTGATTGATGGTTTAGCTCGCCAATACGTGTTTGTAGTGCTTGAATTTCAGCTTGTTGACGTATGAGCTCCAATGAGTCTCGTGTTCGCAATTCAATCAAATAACGCTGCTGATCAAACCGCTTGGTTTCTTGTTCCAATTGGTTGATGATAAGTGCTGTGTTTTCAAGGGATTCATAAGATGCTATTCGCTCCCTTAACAAGCGTTCAACTGCTGGCGCCAAGGGAGCCACACCAAAAGTGTTGATAATTACTTTTGGTTGGGAGTCATCAAAAACGATGCGTGCTGTTTGGCGCAAGTAATCGGCATTGTCAATCCCTTGAAGCTCACTATCCAAAAACAATTGTGCAGCCGCTTGAAAACGACTCTTTTGTAAAACATCAACAAAAGTAAATCCAGCGGGGATCGCCATGAGTAAAGCCAATAGAGTTGCCAGACGCGAAATACGACGACGGCTCTTGGGGTTGGCATACTCTGTCATCGGGAATCGCAAAAGTTTAACGACGAGATAAGCAGCAAGGGCGATAAAACTGGCATTAATCGCAAACAAATACAATGCCCCGAGCGCGTAGGAAATATTCGAATGTGCAAGTGCATACCCAACCGTACAAAGGGGTGGCATAAGTGCAGTGGCAATGGCAACTCCAAAAATCACTGAACCAATGGTCCCCTTTTTGGTTCGGGCAATAATCAAAGCCAAACCACCAAAAAAAGCGATCAACACATCCCGAATGTCAGGGCTGACACGAGCCAAAAGCTCACTGGACTCCTCGCGAAGCGGAAAAAAAGCGAAAAAAAGAAATGCTGTAAGTACGCTGAGCAATACCATAACGCCAAAATTGACCAAGGAACGACGCAATGTGGCCAGATCGTTGATCGCCAAAGAGACCCCGACTCCAAGAACAGGACCCATTAAAGGTGCAATCAGCATCGCACCAATGACCACCGCAGTCGAGTTAGCATTCAATCCAATGGAGGCAAGGAAAATTGAACAAATCAATACCCAAGCGGTGGCGCCTCGAAAGGGAATATCATCTTGTATGGCCTGAATCGTTTCTCGATAATCTGTGTCTTTGCGGATGGACAGCAGGGTTGAAATAAACCGAAGAAGGCTTTTTAAAAACCCTTTCGCTTCCTGTTGAACCTCTGCTTTAGCAGCATTGGTTTCTTCTGCAAAGTCAAATTTAGATTCCATTACTCAGACATCTTTAGTTTTCAACCGTTTGAACTTCACTATGTGCAGCGAAGAGATAGGTCCTATTTGTGGCAAGCTCAATACAAGCATAACGTGTTCTACGCAACTGTCCCAATTGATAGATTTTCCCATTGTTAGCTTGAAAGCGAGTGCCAGTTTCTAACTCAAAAATAAAAGATTTATCGTTAGCAGGGTCATGGCGCTTGAGAGCAAGAGCCAATGGAGGATCTGCATCAAGAGTTGCTTTTGGGTTTTTCATGTGTTTTGCCACTAGGCCAAGTATGTCTTCAGGGAAAATTTGATCCTGAAGAAATGGAAGCATTTGTTGCTTAAACGTTTGCTTCCACAATGTGCCATGTGGTTGGGTTCTAAACGGCTGTGCTTGTATGACCAACCAATGCGCCCACTCATGAATAAATGTAATTAAAAACCGATAGGGATTTTCCATTTTGTTCAAGGTAATCTGAGATCGGCCATCTGGAAATTTTCGAAAATCTCCGTGTTTTGTACGTCTTGGATTGACAACCCGAATGGTAACAGAATGGTTTTGAACCAAGTCGAGGCATTGAGAACGCGCATTGACAGGCAAATACGACGTAAAAGCACTCATGGTGTAGATTGACTAATCGGGAGAACTTTGCCGTTGTACAAGCGGTGGCCATTGAGCGAGAAGTCTGCAATATAGGATGCCATTTCTGTGGCTGAGACAGGGGCTTCATAGTCTGGGAAAGCTTCGGCAAGCATTTCCGTTTGAACCGCTCCTAAGGCCAAGGCATTACACCGCGGACCCTTATCTTTAAATTCCTCCGCTAATAGTTCGGTCAAAATTCCAAGAGCCCCTTTGCTACTGCTATAAGCAGAAAGTCCGGCAAATTTGGCAGAGCCATTTACCCCGCCCATACTACTGATGTTGAGAATATGGCTGTCTACAGAAAGTAAAGGTAGCAAGTGTCTTATCAGTTGCGCCGCACCAAAAACATTGACACGGTAGACCGCTTCAAAATCCGC
The DNA here is from genome assembly GCA_029238125.1 of Flavobacteriaceae bacterium. Classification (GTDB taxonomy): domain Bacteria; phylum Bacteroidota; class Bacteroidia; order Flavobacteriales; family Flavobacteriaceae; genus UBA724. Next base: position 8,786 of record JAQWGQ010000009.1, read on the forward strand.
AGAAGTAGTTTCAGAAAATGGTTTATTGATCAACATACCAGCGTTGTTGATTAGCACGTCAAAATGATCAACCCCGCACGATCCAACCCAATCTGTTATTTGTTGTTCATCGGATAAATCAATAGAAACCGCATGAATCCCCTTTATGTGTTTGAGTTCATCTATGTTGCGAGACAAAGCCCAAACGTGATGTCCTAGATTTTGAAAGGTGTCAATCAAAGCACGTCCAATCCCGCGACTGGCACCTGTTACGATAACGTGTTTTGGTAAATGCATCGCCTTAAATTACCAAGCGCAAGGGTTGTTCGATATATTCCCGCAGTGTTTGAAGGAATTGCGCGCCAGTAGCTCCATCAACGGTGCGATGATCGCAGGCAAGAGTAAGCTTCATTGTACTGCCAACTACAATTTCTCCATCTTTTACCACTGGTTTTTGCACAATCGCGCCGACAGAAAGAATAGCAGAGTTGGGTTGGTTGATAATGGATGTAAACTCGTCGATTCCAAACATTCCAAGATTAGAGATGGTAAACGTACTTCCTTCCATTTCGTCTGGAGCAAGCTTTTTGTCACGAGCTCGAACTGCATAATCTTTGACTTGCAAACCAATTTGAGGCAATGCCATTTCATCGGCAAATCGCACAACAGGAACGACCAGTCCATCCGGAACAGCCACTGCAACTCCAATATGGACGTGGTGATTGAGTTGCATGCGATCGTCAAACCAACGCGAATTGACTTGTGGATGCTTTTTGAGTGCTAATGCTGTTGCTTTTACAACGATATCATTAAATGATATTTTGGTGTCGGGCAGCTCATTGTATTGTTTTCGGAATGCTATTGCTGCATCCATATCAAATTCTACAGACAGATAATAATGAGGAGCACTAAACTTGGACTCAGCAAGTCGTTTAGCGATTACTTTTCGCATTTGTGAGTTTGGAATATCTTCCGATGATTCCTGCCCCTTCGGCGCAAAAGCTTGTACGCCCGTAGCTGCTGTACCAGGGACAAACTGTTCAATATCTCGCTTCACAATTCTTCCATGCTCACCCGTTCCCTGAACTTGGCGAAGGTCAATTCCTTTTTCAGTAGCCATTTTTTTGGCTAAAGGGGATGCCATAATCCTTTCGCTTGTGTTTGCAGTAGAAACGATTGGAGTAGCAGTTACTGACTCAGAAGACTCCATAGTTGTTGTGGGCGGAATATCGACTGTCATTGTTTCTTTCTCAACTGTCGGAGAACTGTCTGAACTCAAACTTGATGAGGCAGCCAAGACAGAGGCAACATCCGTTCCACTAGGTCCAATGACCGCAAGCAAACTATCAACAGCAGCGGATTCACCAACTTGAACTCCGATATGCAATAACTCTCCTGCATAAAAAGATTCAAATTCCATGGTGGCTTTGTCGGTTTCAATTTCAGCGAGAATTTCGCCTTCCTCAACAGCATCTCCAACATTTTTGAGCCATGAGGCGACGGTTCCTTCTTCCATGGTGTCGCTCAAGCGTGGCATTTTAACCACCTCCACTCCCTCAGGAATAGCTGTAGTTTGTGCTTCTGTTGTCGACTCTGGCTGACTTTCTTCTGTTTCAGAAGTTTCTTCTGTAGCAGGAGTCGCAGAACCTCCGTCTAAAAGCGCACTGACATCTTCCCCCTCTTCCCCAATAATGGCAAGTAAGCTATCAACAGCAGCACTTTCGCCCTCTGCAATTCCGATATGAAGAAGAAAGCCATCATGAAAAGACTCAAACTCCATAGTGGCTTTATCTGTTTCAATTTCAGCAAGTATATCGCCTTCCTCAATTTTATCTCCAACTTTTTTGAGCCATGAAGAGACTGTCCCTTCTTCCATGGTATCGCTCAATCGCGGCATATTTACTACAATCGCCATATTATAATTTGTGTGCTAAAAATGGATAATCACTTTGCTCGTAGACAGCATCATACATCACAGATTTTTCTGGGTAAGGAGAAGATTCTGCAAAATCTACACATTCCTGTACCCGATTTTTTACATCTGCATCAATGCTTCCAAGCTCCTCCTCGTTAGCATATTCGCTTTTCAAAACATGCTCGCGAACTTGCGTGATTGGATCAATTTTTCGGTATTCATTGACCTCATCTTTGGTGCGATAATGTTGTGCGTCTGACATCGAATGTCCACGATATCTGTATGTTTTTGCTTCCAAGAACGTGGGGCCATCCCCTTTTCTTGCTCTGTTGATCGCTTCAGAAATACCCTCTGCCACTTTCACGGGATCCATTCCGTCAATGGGTCCACATGGCATTTCATAGCCAAGGCCTAATTTCCAGATATCCGTATGATTGGCTGTGCGTTCAACAGAAGTTCCCATTGCGTAGCCGTTATTCTCTACGATAAACACAACTGGAAGTTTCCAGAGCATGGCGAGATTGAGAGTTTCGTGTAGCGAGCCCTGACGAACTGCTCCGTCACCCATATAACAGAGTGTGACGGCGTCGCTTCCGTGGTATTTATCTCCAAATGCCATTCCAGCACCTAAAGGAATTTGACCTCCGACAATTCCGTGTCCGCCATGAAAGCGATGTTCTTTTGAAAAAATATGCATTGAGCCCCCAAGACCCTGCGAAGTTCCTGTCGCTTTTCCGAATAGTTCGGCCATCACGCGTTTGGGGTCAACACCCATACCAATCGGCTGAACGTGGTTACGATAGGCTGTGATCATCCGGTCTTTGGTAAGGTCCATCGCATGGAGAGAGCCTGCGAGAACGGCTTCTTGCCCGTTATAGAGATGTAAAAATCCACGTACTTTTTGTTGAATATAAACAGCGGCAAGCTTGTCTTCAAACTTTCGCCAGAAAAGCATATTCTCGTACCAGCTCAAATAAGTTTCTTTGGATACTTCTTTCATAGAGTCAATATCTTTTGTTACCAATGATATTTGACTGCAAAGGTAATGCTTTCCCACTTTGTGTAAAAACGGGAAATGGGATTATTCAAACAATGTTGATAATTGCTAGTTCTCTAGAGAATCCCCAAAATTAAATGTCAGTGAAAATCGAAGTGTGTTCTCGAGAGGGTTAATCTCTTTTGTCGCTGAAATTAAATACGAAAGATCGATATCTACAACATTATACTTGAATCCAGCACCAAGGGTGATAAATTTTCGCGCACCTTTATCTTCGTGTTCATTGAAATATCCAGCACGCAAAGCAAAGGCATTGTTGTAATTGAATTCGGCTCCTAAAGCCCAAGTAAACTCTTGCAACTCTTCGCTAAACCCATCTGGCGCATCTCCAAAAGACTTAAAAATTCCACTGAGAAAACTCACATCTGGTTGGACATAGCCAGTGGTAACCACTTCCCCATCTGCATTGGTTGATTTGATGGGCTCACTTGGCGTAGGAACAAGTAGTTTATTAATTTCTAGTCCCAAACTAAGGGTGTTGTAACTGTCTAAAATAAAGTCAAAACCACCACCGAGCTTTAAATTTGTTGGTAAATAGTCGGCAAACCCGTCGGTTTCGTAAGTGAGTTTAGGTCCAAGACTACTGATGTTAAAACCTCCACGCCATTTGCCTTCAAAATTTGTAAAGTCACGCTGTTCAGATTGATAATAACCAGAAATCCCAAACGCAACAGTATTCGCTGCAGATGCGTCGTCAGTTGCAGAATCAAGCTTGAGGTCTGAGTTGATGAAGGCACCGGTAACCCCCAAAGAAAACGATTCATTGAGTTTTAAGGCATAGGAAAAATCGAATACAAATTCATTTGGTCGTTCAATGAGTGGATTCTCAAAATCCGCAGGTGTTTGTCCGATTTCTATTTCGCCCAAGCTAAAGTATTTTAAGCTTGTCGCCCAAGCTGTACGCTCCGAGACAACCCTGTAATAAGACACATTCGCAAGGAAGATATCATTGACCAATTGACTGAGATAGGGGGTATAGCTCACGCCGATTCCTGATTCGCTTGGCGCAAAACTATACTTGGATGGATTCCAATTTTGGGAAAAGGCGTCTGGTGTGGTAGCAACTCCTTGTTCACCCATACCTGCTGACCTTGCGTCAGAAGTGATCATAAGAAATGGAACACCTGTTGTGATCACTCGATTTTGTCCGTACAAAGCAATTGCGATGAATACGAATACAACTGAAAAAAAACTTCTCATACTTAATTAATTTATTATTATTCTGTGTGTTTCAGTATCTGTTGTATTGGATAACGTTGAATTTAACGTAATCGTACATAAATATAATCCCTTATTTACTATTGTGCCGTCATTTGACTGACCATTCCACACAATCTCACTATTTGTGTTTGTGCCGGAGTACAATATTTTGTTCTGTTCCCATACCTTTTTTCCATTGATGTCGTGAACGATGATATTTGCTTCAATAAGCTCGCGGGGCTTGTTGTGACTTACCCAGAACGTGGTTTGGGTTTCAAAGGGATTGGGTATGTTATAAATTGCGCCTATTAAAATATTATTTTTATCAGAAACAACAAAATCAATGCTTTGTGTAGATGGATTGTTGTGGGCATCCCAAGCTGTCACAGAGAGCGTGTGGGGACCTGGAGAAAGATTATTGAATAAATAATTTAGAGAGCCCGACTGGTAGTCGCCGAGATTTGTGCGATAAAAATTATTTAAAACGATTGGGTTTTGCGTCATTCCATCCAAAACAGCCAATAACTCATGACCTAATCCACCAGAAGTATTGATGCCATTTTCATCTGAAAATCTTGCGATTAAAATCGGGTTGATGCCCGTCATATCGCCGTTTTCAAATGATTCATCATCCAAAAAAAGTTCTATAAGCGGACCTTGGGTGTCTATTTCTAGATTCGGATTGACGCCTCCAATAAAAACGTCGTTGAATAAGCCCGTTTTTTTACTCGTCTTATCATTCGAAACAGCATACATGCTAATACGAGCTTTACCCAGTGGAAGTGAAATATCTTTGGGAATCACCAGTTCGATATTCCAGAACCCATTATTTACTTCCGCATTTCCTTTAAACACTACATTGCCAAGCGCACTGAAAGCAAAGGTCCCGTTGCCGTCATTGCCAAGTGTTGTTTTCTCAAGCTCTTTGTCAAAGATTGTCAAAACAACCTCTCCTGAAAAATCGTTTAGGAGTTCTCCATTTTTATTTGAAACTTGACCGGCAAGATTCACACGATCAAGTGCGCGTAGTTGTTTGTTTTCATCATCTAATCCTTCGAGTTCATTGCCATTGAGATGCGTAAGATCGACGCGGCCTTGTGGTATCGCGAGTTTGAGAGCTGGGTCGCCGATAAAAAATATAATCCGCTTCTGGGCTGTACCGATAAATTGATTTTTTGATAGGCGTAAGGCCTCAGAAATTGTAGGGTAATCGTCCAAGCCATATGCGAATAAATGTTTGGCCATGATATCATTATAGCTAATGCCATTACTAACGTAAATTTGTCTGGTGGTTGAGAGCAGTCCAATCACTCCACCAGCTGGGTTGGCAAAACTCGCCTCTCCTGCTGTAAAAACATCAGGATTGTCAAACCGACTGAACTCACATGTTGACGTAATAAAAAGCGGGAATCTTCCAGGATTGTAGAGACGATTAGCAAGTTCTTTATCAAATATTTTCTCAGATGCTAGGCCGCTTTCACCACCATGACCAAAATAATTGATGGCAAGCGTTCCCTGAATAAATTGATTTTCCAAAGCTTGATTTACCCCAGGATAACGGTCTCCTGAGGCAGATATCACCTGCTTAAAGGCATCTGAATGGACTTTTTGTAAGTTTAAAAATGGCTTGTTAGCTACCACTTCTTCTCCCAATTCATCTAGGCGTTCTTGAATGATGCTTTCCCATTCTTCATCTGGGTCGTCAGATAATATCGTAAACGTATTTTGCCAGTCACCATTGGTCAGGCTATAATTAATCGATTTGTTGACCATTGCAAGTGCGCCTTCTTTTGTATCAAATAGAATCCGTCCAACAGCTAGGTCCATACGATCATAAAAACTGAGTTCTCCTTCGTTAAAATCCATCATTGCATAAAAGTCGTCAGACATATAACTATTGGCCAAGTGGAAGCTGTTTAAGGCGTGGTAAGTCGGTACAATCATATTGTTGTTTGGTACGCGATCTTTGTAGTCATAGCTAGTGTCTCCAAACAAACAAACATACTTGGGTTTATTATCATCAGAATTGTTGAGGTATGCATAGCGAATGGCATTGCGAATTGCCATGATATCGATGTTACCCACACTAAAATCATCATAAATTTCGGATAAGCTCAAGACCGATGATTTTAATCCCGTGTGCGTACGGTGGTGTGCAGCTAGCTTATTGGCCTCCTCCACAAAGTCGTCGTGTGTGATAATGATATATTCTGCTTCATTGGAAAGTCGTTCCCGCAGTTGGGGTGAGGTAAATGTATCTCCATATTCACTGCGTTTCGGGCTGTAAACATCATCTGCACTGTATACATGATAGCGATCGGCATTTTCATTTGATGTAAAATATACCTCCCGATTAGAGTTGGACTCGAACACTTGAATCGTATCATTGGGAAGCAATTCCCAAATTGCATCAACGTCAGATGCATGATAATCATTTGAATTCGTTGTTATAAACCCAAACTGTCCACGGTCTCCTGAGAGAGTTCGCTCATAAGTGAGGCGGATATAATCCAGAAAACCAACCGCAGAGCTAAATCCGGACGCATCGTATTGCAAGACCACATCTACCGCATTTGAAGAGGGAGTTGACAAGAGAGTTACCGCACCTTCCGCTGCCCTTGTGGTGGTTTGAGTTGGTGCTATCCGAAGAGACGTATTTTCATTCTCTAAACTCAAGTCAAAACGGCTACCATTTTCAGCTGAAGCCGCTGCGGCAAGTTTGACAGCCACCGTGGTTGCTGCCTTTCGGTTGGTCAATTGAAAGGGGTAATTTTCGGAGGAGTTGTGGAGAAAACGATCTCCGAACCACTTTCGCCCCATTTGTGCAATATTGACCAAATCTTCTTCGATGTGAAGACTCACAGATGCGCTCGTTTGCGGATCATCAATACTCGCTGCTGATGGTTGGACATTTACTCGAAGTCCATTTTCTCCTCCGTACGTAATGAGGTAATGTGCTTGGTCATGATAAAGGTTTACCGACGTTTGACTATCATTATTCCATTCGCCAGAGCCATAAGCATAAAACAGGATGTAATCCCCATCATCTATACTTCCATCGTTCATACCAACGAGTTGGAGTGGGTTTTCGGAAAACCCATAATTGACTCCTTCGGTTTCCGAATTGATCAAGGAAAGCATTTTGCCTCCCCTACCAAAGATTTTCAAGGTTTCTGGATTGATGCTGGATACTGGCATGCCTAAGTCACGTAAAAAAGCAGCTGTTATTTTATGAATACCTGTCTGATTTACTTCAAATCTATAGCCAGACTGCGGGGGCATAGACTCGATTGATGTCAGTTGTTGGACACGCTGGGCTGATAACTGCTTAACTGCATGTGGGGTAACTGAAAATCCGGTAACCACATGTAGCTTGTTATTTTTAACAATAAAGGGTTCGATTTGAAAAACAAGTTGGTGAACATCTCTTCCTTTGGTTTTGTATATCAGTGTATGAGGACGAGCAGCGAATTGATCCAAATCAAGATCAAATTTCAAATCAGAATGAACTTCTTGCGTTTGTACATCTTTGATAGCGTATTGTAAGTTTGGATTGTTACCAAGCTGTTTTGAAATACGCAGGGCAAAGCGCTGATGTTCTTCGTCGTAAAAAACGGTTTGATCTATCGCTTTGGGCACTTTTTGTATCATGTCTCCAACATGAATCTGTTCGGCTCCTTGCCAATCCCATTGCACATCAATCTGTTGAGACCATAGGCAAATAGGTAAAAAGAAAAGGGTCATTAATCGCATACTAAATCCATAACGAAAAAGTTTGTAAGATAGTGTTTGAAATGAGAAATTATAATAAAAAGGGCTTTATAAACGTATATAGAGATATAAATTGTCTGTCTTGAAAGCCAAATTTACACATATTTACTATCTTGCAGTCCAAAATAGAATCTGTATGTTGCGCAAATGCATATTCACATTGGCGGTTTTGTCTTCAATCTCCATAGTTTTCACTGGATGTAGCCGAAACGGATCTGTTAAAAGCGGTCAGTCTTCCGCTACAGGTTGGAAAATCGGCGAAAATGGCGGTTTTGACTACAAAGGTAAAGACTATAAAGACCAAATCCAAGGACCTAATTTAATCCTTATCCACGGTGGTACCTATACCAAAGGTCGTGTCCAAGACGATGTCATGAAAGATTGGAATAATGCTCCAGCTAGGATGCAAGTTCGATCTTTTTACATGGACGAAACGGAGGTTACAAACCTGATGTACATTGAATACCTGGATTGGCTAAAGCGTGTTTTTGCTGATCAACCAGAAATTTACTCTTCTGCATTACCAGATACCCTTGTGTGGAGAAATCAACTCGGTTACTACGATGACATGGTCAACAACTACCTACGACATCCTGCCTTTCGCACTCACCCTGTCGTTGGGGTAAGTTGGCAACAAGCAAGCAATTTTGCTAAATGGAGAACAAATCGGGTAAATGAATTGATTTTAGAAGAAAAAGGCTGGGTCGCCAAAGGGGTTAGAACTTCGGATGACATCCGAGGAATCTCCAATTTTGATACTGAAACCTATCTCAAACGACCTGATCTTGTTTATGGCGGAAACTATACTGCTGACAACGTAAGAGCAGCTGAAAACGATACAGAAGACCAAACACAATCATTTGTTGGTCGACGTGCACAAATTACCGTACGTGGAGAGGGAACAGAGGAAGACGATGTTAAAGTAACCAATGCCAGTGTAGAATACGGAATCGTTTTACCAGAATACAGATTGCCAACTGAAACCGAATGGGAATATGCGGCCCTCGGACTTGCAGGGATTCGTGAGTACAATTCGTATCAAGGGAAAAAGAAATATCCTTGGTCGGGTGATACTTCCAGAGTTACGCAAAGTCGTAATGCTGGTGATCAACTCGCCAACTTTAAGCAAGGACGTGGGGATTACAGTGGTGTTGCTGGTTGGTCAAATGACGATGCTGAAATCACTGCAGATGTTCGCCAATACCCACCAAACGATTTTGGCTTGTATGGGATGGCAGGTAATGTTTCGGAATGGGTGGCTGATGTCTATCGACCTCTAACAAATAATGAGGTGAGCGACATGAACTATTTCCGTGGTAATTTATTTCAAACTTATATTACTGAGGATGGAAAAGCTTCTGTGAATAATGAAGTTGTAAATGATGATGACAATCCCAATGGTCGATCTGTGTATAGCCAATTACCAGGGTCTATTCAAAAAGAAAATATCGTTCCAAATGATTTTGAATCTGAATTCACAAGTCAGGAGTTGTTAAATTCAAATGGATTGGTTGCCAACAACCTTGCCTATGCAGATGGCGACAAGCTGTTTCAGCGTGATAATGAAGAAATGTATTCCGATGCTTTTGATGAGACCCGGAAAAGAGAAGAAAAACGTCTCACACTTGTATCCAATACAACACGAGTCATCAAGGGTGCATCTTGGAAAGACCGTGCCTATTGGCTCGACCCAGCACAGCGTCGCTATATGCCTGAATTTTTGGCTGCAGACTATATCGGTTTCCGATGTGCAATGTCCTACCTCGGAAGCACAAGCGAAGACCGTAAACCACGGGGTATTCCGAAAAATTAAGCACACAATTCTTTAGCCAACTGTAATGTCAGCGCTTTACAACATCTTTAGAGACGCTGCGGGAGTCAGTACTGACAGCCGAACCCTTCAATCTGGTCAACTTTTTTTTGCCCTTGGTGGGCCAAGCTTTAATGGAAATCGGTTTGCAAAACAAGCGCTTGACAAGGGTGCAATCGCTGTGGTTGTCGATGAAGATATCTCGATTACTGACAAACGGGTTCTTCGCGTTGAAAACACTTTAAATTCACTCCAATCGCTTTCGACAGAACATCGATTATCTTTGGGAACAACTATCATTGCTTTGACTGGAAGCAATGGGAAAACCACCACCAAAGAACTCATTCATTCGGTGCTTAGCACTACCTTCACGACTGTGGCCACGCAAGGAAACCTCAATAATCATATTGGCGTTCCTCTCACCTTGCTTTCGTTAGAAGAGGACACCGAAATCGGTGTCGTCGAAATGGGTGCAAATCACCCAGGTGAGATTGCACTATTGGCCAATATTGCTCAGCCAGATGCTGGACTGATTACCAATTTTGGCAAGGCACATCTTGAGGGATTTGGTAGCTTGGAAGGCGTTGTCAAAGCCAAATCAGAACTCTATGACTATCTCAAAAACAAAAACGGACTGATTTTTGCCAATGCCGACGATTCAAAAATCATGGCACAGCTCAAAGGTCAAAATCCCATTACCTATGGAACAGGCACAACGGCAAGGGTGTCTGCAACTCTTTTAGCTGAAGAAGATGCAATTCGCATTGAAGTTGATCAACAAGAGATACAAACCCAACTCAGCGGGGCTTATAATGGCTACAATGCCTTGGCTGCCTATGCTATCGGTCGTCACTTTGGGGTATCATCACAAAACGCAAAAACTGCACTAGAGTCCTATATATCAGAGAACAACCGTTCCCAACTCATTCGCAAAAAAGGTCTCCAAATTACCCTTGATGCCTACAACGCCAACCCCACCAGTATGCATGCTGCCCTAGCGAGTTTTTCGAAAAAAGAAGGGAAAAAGATTGCGATTCTTGGACAAATGAATGAACTCGGAAAGCACACAGAAATCGAACACAAACAACTCGTAGATTGGATAAAAACCTCCCCGATTGATGATTGCTATTGGGTTGGCTCTGCTTTCGCACCTTTTGTTTCAGCTGAAAAGTACTTTTCTAATGTTGACCAGGCCATGGATTACTTCTCAAAAATCTCTCTTGGAAAAGCATCGCTACTCGTAAAAGGATCTCGCAGTTTTACACTCGAAAAATTAGTAGGCGTTTTTCACTAATGGGGCGCACCATTTTATTTCTCGGATTGATTCTTGTTCTCATCGGAGGCGTACTACTATTAGGAGAAAAGTATGGCATTAAAAATCCGCTTGACTTTCGATTTGGAGGAGAAAATTGGACGTTTTACTTCCCACTCGGCACTTCCATACTGGTCAGTATTGTTTTGAGCTTGTTGATTTACTTCTTTAAAAAGTAAAAAAGATGCTATCCGATGCAGGTAATAAAAATTGTTCTACCACTTGCCCTGTTTCTATGTTCACACAAATACACCCCTTGCCAGATTCCGAGTTGAGGAACCCCATTTTTGATTGGAAAGGACACCGATGAACCTAAAATACTACTTTTGATGTGGGACGTCATATCATCTTTTCCTTCCAAAGTGTGGGTATAATGATCGTCAGACTCTGAGACCATTTTGTTGAAATGGGTTTCAAAATCAACGCGTACGCTCGGATCAGCATTTTCGTTGATTGTCAGACTTGCAGAGGTGTGTTTGATAAACACATGCACAATCCCAGTCTGATTGGGTAGTGCTGCAATGATTTCATCAGTGATCAAATGAAACCCTCTTGAAAAGGGCTTTAGGGTGATTTCAGCTTGATAAGTCATCTTAATTGTGGGTCATACTGGATTCGAACCAGTGACTTCCGCCCTGTCAAGGCGACACTCTGAACCAACTGAGTTAATGACCCAAGGGTCGCCAAAAATAAGACAAAATCACCAGATTGTTTATGTTTGTAAAAAAGAAATGCT
>JAQWGQ010000025.1 GCA_029238125.1 Flavobacteriaceae bacterium
GTGGTGCAAACCGAAAAGGATGCCAAACGACTTTTTCCAAAAGATCGTTGGAATGACTTGCATCTTCAAATCATCTGGTATGGACGAGAATATTCCCCAGCCAGAGGTTGGGATTTGTCCAAAGACATCATCACCTCAACCGTCGGTCGAGCTAGTGTGCTGCAAGCATATAACAAGCAAAAATCCTAATTCAAAAAACCCTGAAAAATGATTTGCTTATCCGTCTGTTTCACACGATAGGAAGCGGCAAAGGCCTTGATCTTGTCAATGCTTTCTTTTTTGGGTTGTATGTTGGCTGAAGTAGGGATTGAAGTGTAGATTTTCTCCATAAAAAATACTTTATAAAGAAAACGACAACTACTTGGGATTATTGTGTGAAAATCAAATTTCGCTCCTCAATCATCTTGCGCAAGTTGATCACCGCATAGCGCATCCTTCCTAAAGCCGTGTTGATACTCACGCCCGTTTGATTGCCAATCTCTTTAAAACTCATGTCCTGAAAGAGTCGCATGCGCAAGACTTCTTTCTGACTGTCAGGCAATTCTTCAATCAATAACGAGAGATCAGCATGAATTTGGGATTCAATCATACCATCTTCTATGCTGCTGCTTTGTTCGATCAAACAATCCAATACGTCAAAGTTTTCAATTTTGGATTCGTGTTTGGGAAGTCGTTTGATTTTTCGGAAATGATCCATAATCAAATTGTGAGCAATGCGAATCACCCATGATAAAAATCGTCCTTCGTCATTGTATTTTCCCAACCGAAGGTTTTTAACAACTTTTATAAAGGTGTCTTGAAAGATATCATCGGCCAAATCAGGGTCGTGAACCTTAGAGAAAATAAAGCCATAAACACGTTTCTGATAACGATCTAGTAAAATCGAAAATGAATTGCTATTGCCAGAGATAAATTCAGCAATAAGGGTAGTGTCGGATAGCGACATAGCAAATTACGTTTAAAGTGGTTAATAAAAATTTAAAAAACGTAAATGTCTGCTATAGGCGGTAGGATTTGTTGCAAATATATTAATTAAATTATATATCAACCACAGTAGAAAGTCAGAACAGAAATAATTACCTTTAGCGATTCGTCAAAATTGACGAATCGAAATATTGAATTGCGATTGAAAAAAGAGAATAAAATACGGGTTAAAGGTGCCCGCATGCACAACCTAAAGAATGTCACTGTTGATATCCCAAGCAAAAAACTGGTGGTGTTTACTGGCCTCTCTGGATCAGGAAAATCAAGTTTGGCTTTTGACACTCTCTATGCGGAGGGACAGCGACGATATGTAGAAAGTTTATCGTCTTATGCCAGACAATTCTTAGGACGACTCGACAAACCAAAAGTGGATAAAATTGAAGGTTTAGCGCCTGCTATCGCAATCGAACAGAAAGTAAATAGCACCAACCCGAGATCGACAGTAGGTACCACAACCGAAATCTATGATTACCTCAAGCTGCTTTTTGCTCGGATTGGCACAACCTACTCCCCCATTTCCAATGAAGCTGTTACCAAAGACAGCGTTTCAGACATCCTCGATCAAATCAAATCGTATGAAGAGGGTACAAAACTAATTGTTCTTGCTCCAATTCATCTCGATCAGAATCGGTCTCTGGATCAAATCTTAAATCTCTTCGCACAACAGGGATATGCACGGATTCAGGTCAATGGAGAAATCGTACGAATCAGCGAAGTCAAAGATAATCTCTCTTCGGATTGCCATCTGGTCGTCGATCGAGTCATTCTGAAAAAAGATGAGGACGCCCTAAGTCGCTTGGCAGATTCCTTGGAAACGGCATTCTTTGAAGGGAAAGGGGAAATCCAACTGTTTTTTCCGAATGATAACAAAACCCTCCATTTCTCAAATCAGTTTGCCAGAGACGGGATAAACTTTATCGAGCCAAGTTCTCATCTGTTTAGCTTTAACAATCCCTTGGGAGCTTGTCCGGACTGTGAGGGTTATGGCGATTTGATTGGAATCGATCATGACTTGGTCATTCCCAACACGGGCTTGTCAATCTTTGAAGATGCAGTAGCACCTTGGCGTTCATCAAGTGCAAGTCGATATAAAAAGAAACTCATCGAAACCGCAAGTTTGTTTGACTTTCCAATTCATAAACCTTATTTCCAACTCAGCGAAAAACACAAAGAAGTTATCTGGGAAGGCAACAAACATTTTAAGGGGATTCACGCTTTTTTCCAAAGACTCGAAAAGAAAAACTACAAGATTCAAAATCGCGTGATGCTCTCTCGATACAGAGGACGAACTACATGTACAAGCTGCCGTGGAAAACGACTGCGGAAAGAAACACAGTATGTCAAAATCAATGGAAAATCCATCAATGATCTAGTCGACATGCCAGTTGATGAGCTTCTACAATTCATGCAAACGCTACAACTCTCTGCACACGACCATCAAGTCGCTGAACGCTTGCTGATCGAAATTAACAACCGCCTAGAATTTTTGTGTGAAGTCGGCTTACCTTACCTCTCACTCAATCGAAAATCAAATAGCTTGTCCGGTGGAGAATCCCAACGAATCAACTTGGCAACCTCACTCGGTAGCAGTTTGGTTGGCTCAATGTATATTCTGGACGAGCCGAGTATCGGTCTGCATCCAAAAGATACCGAAAGATTGATTTGTATATTGGAAAAACTGCGAGACTTGGGGAATACCGTCATCGTAGTGGAGCACGATGAGGACATCATATGTGCGGCGGATGAAATCATAGACCTCGGACCAGAAGCTGGTGCTTTTGGAGGTGAAATTGTTGCACAAGGAACACTCAATACCATCCTAAAATCCAATGGGTTAACCGCAGCTTACCTCAACGGAACACAACGTATTTCTACAAAAATAAAGCCCATCCAATCCACAAAATCAATTGTGCTTTCCGGCGCACGAGAAAACAATCTAAAAAATATCGATGTGCGTTTCCCATTGCATTGCATCACTGCCGTGACAGGGGTTTCGGGAAGTGGGAAAAGCACTTTGGTCAAAGGGATTTTGTGGCCAGCATTGTTGCGAGAAAAAGGGGTGTTTACCGAAAAAGCGGGTCAACATTCTGACATTAGTGGAGATTTGGATGAAATTTCAGTTGTCGAATACATCAGCCAAAATCCAATCGGCACATCCACTCGCTCCAACCCAGTTACCTATATCAAGGCCTACGACGACATCCGAAAACTCTTCGCTGTCCAACAAGCATCAAAACTTTCCGGATATTCAGCCAAACACTTTTCGTTTAATGTCGACGGCGGAAGATGCGAAAGCTGTAAAGGTGAGGGCGAGATTACGGTAGAAATGCAATTTATGGCTGATGTCAAATTGCGATGTGACAGCTGCGAAGGAAAGCGTTTTAAACGTGAAGTTCTTGAAGTTCGTTTTGCTGAAAAAAACATTTTTGATGTCTTATCGATGAGTGTCGATGAAGCCCTTGTCTTTTTTACACAACACCAAGAGACAAAAATTGCAAATAAAATCAAAGCCCTTGCAGATGTGGGCATGGGATATGTTGCCCTCGGACAGTCTTCCTCTACCCTTTCTGGTGGGGAAGCCCAACGGATCAAACTGGCTAGCTATCTCACCAAAGACAATTCCAAGGAAAAGATTTTGTTTCTGTTTGATGAACCAACTACAGGTCTGCATTTCCACGATATTGGCAAATTGTTGCAATCCTTCCGCCAACTTATCGACCGAGGACATACCATTATCGTAATCGAACACAATACACATCTTATCGAATACGTTGATCACGTGATTGATTTGGGTCCAACAGGTGGACATGGTGGCGGAAAACTCTTGGCAAGTGGAAAGCCAGAAGATATCGCCAAAAACAAAAAATCGAGTCTGTACAAACGTTTATTTGCCAATTCGATTTAACAACCGGAGTAAATCGTCTGACAGCTTGAGCTGTGACACAATCAGGAAGTACAAGGCCGAAACCAATGCTGAAGTCAGCCCGATTTGAACGAGTGGCGAAAACGACCATTCGATATACTGAAATAAAGTGTACAAAATTCCAACAGCGACTAATGCTTTAAAGAGATTCCATGAAAGTGGGTTCGCCTTGATCTTAAATTGTAAATAGATGATTTTAACAACAATAGATACCCCAACAACAACCAAAGTCGCAAGTGCTGCTCCATCAATACCATATAGGGGAATCCATATCATATTGAGAATCGAAACCCCCAATGCCATGACAATCGAAAATACCAAACTGATTTGGTAAAACGAACTGTTGGAGATGATGGCTCCACCGCAACCAAATATCATGGTAGTGAGCTTGGCGAGCGAGATATACAGCACAACCAAAGTCGCTTGTTGATAACCTTCATTGGGCAAAAGCGAGAAAAGGGCTTCACTGTTGAGATTGACCAACAAGAAAAACCAACCCGAAACAACCACCAAGTTGAGCGCACTTCTTCGATAAAGACTATTCACTTCTTTGGTGTTGTTTCTATTGACCGCAGTGGAGACTATGGGATTTAGAATTTGCCACATTGCACGTGCTGGCACCTCGACAAGCGTAGCTGCAAAAATCGCAACCGCATAGAAAGCAGTTTGCTTGATTTCTTCTAATTGCGGGATCATAAATTTATCAATGTCAATAATCAAACTGCCCGCAGAACCAGCCAACAAAATCGTAACAGAATACGTTAAAATCGAGCGTATATTGGACGAAAAATGCAAACGAACACGAAGGGGGTAGCAGCGATTGGCCAATACAACCATCAATAACAAACGAAGGTAATATCCACTAACTAAAGCCACAATAAAATCGTGGAATGACAAATCAAAAAAGTACAATGCCATCAAAAGCAAAAAGAGATACAGTCGCGGGAATATCTCTTTTAAGGCATTTCCAGCAACAGACTGTAACTGTACACGTGCCCAAGCATAAAACACCTCAAAATAAGCCGTTGCAACAGCAACCACAAAAATAACCCAAGTGTAATTGGCAATTACAGGGTTTTTAATGGACAAGGCCATTGCTATTGAATGATAAAACAACACCCCGATTCCCCCGACAACAAGTGCAATAAAAAGAGGTAAAAGAATGACAGAGGACATAAAACGCTGCTGTTCTTCTTTGGTGTTGTAAGAGCTGAAAAATCGAATGATCGTTTGATGAACCCCAAATCCGATAAGTGGCATCAATAAGTTCGAGCTTGCCAACAAAAAAACAACCAATCCATATTCTTCAGCCGAAAGAAAAAGTGGGTAAAAAACCAGTGTGTTCAAACCCCCAATCGCAAAGGCAATTCCGATGATCAGTACATTTATCGAGGTTTGCTTGGCAACGATTCCCATTGGCTTTACAGTTGATTGAGTAACAAATGTAACTCATCGGCTTGTTTTTCTCTCGAAAAGCTTTGATCGGGTATGGCCAAAGGCGCAAAAGTTCCCGCTTTGTAGTCTTCAAATTGACTTGCGATCCAAGCTGTGATTTCATCGATTTCTGTGTACAAAAAGACTGCACCTAGCTTGTATTCACGAATCAGATTGGACATATCCCCATGTTTGTTAACCAAGGCCAACACAGGCCGGCGAGCAGCCATATAGGCATACAATTTTCCATGAATCACCAATTGACTATCTACTTGGTCATTACCCAATAATAACAAGATATGAGATTGTGGAAGAATACGATCAATTTCATCTTTTGCTCGATAACCGTAGGGGATAACCTGATCTTTTAACTCCGCAGGAGGGTTTATGCTGTCAAATGCCCCATACAGACGAAAGCAAAGTTGTTTTGTAAAAAGCTGATCACGAGATGAAAGGGTTTTCAAAATGGAAAATACAGTCTCAATGTGTTGATTGGACTTTAAAGCACCCGCATAAGTCATGGTAAAATCCTTTAGCAAACTACCTTCCAATGGCTTTTCATAGCCATTGAATATGGAAACGACAGAAGAGTTGTACGCTTTAAAAAATGCGGATAAACTCGGAGAGGTAGTCACAACACAATCGGCAGCAGAAACGACTTGCTGTTCCATTCGCTTATGACGATTTCGGACAAAGGACATCATCGGCAATTCATGATTGACAAAAAATTGTGACCAGGGATCACGAAAATCAGCTAGCCATTGTAAATTACTGGTCTTTCGGAAGGCATAGCCAACCAAATGCATACTGTGGGGAGGGCCAGTGGTTATCAACCAATTGGTGGGTTGTTCTGCCAATCGTTTTTTGACAAAGCGAATTGCAGGTTTGATAAAAAATTGACGGGCATCTGGAAAAAAGAAATTGGCGCGAATCAACCGTATAATATGATAAATTGAACCTCCCCTTGCCCTAGGTTTTGCAGTGTGATATAAGCGTTTTCCAGGTTCCCAAATCGATAAGGGAAAAACGTGGATGTTGGGATGACCCTGATCTTGAAGGGAGGAATCTAAGGGGGTTCCTACCGGTTTTTGGACGGTAATCACATCAATCGTCCAACCCCGCTTTGCAAGCTGATTGGCAAAGAACCACCAGCGCTGTACTCCCGAGCCGCCAGCTGGTGGCCAGTAGTAACTTACGAGTATGATATGTTTGTTCTTAGAATCCACCAATCCATTATGGTTTTGATCGCTTCAATCCTATAGGCGCAAAAGAAAGGAAAATCAGTAAAGCAAAAATACCATATCCAGCCAACTGAATCCGAGTTCCCCGAGCAATGACATCGGGCTCAAAACGAAATACAACATCATGTTGACCACTTGGAATAATCAGGCCACGGAGTGCATAATTCACGCGATAATGAGGCACTTCAACCTCATCGATATAGGCCTGCCAACCGTGTGGATAGTGCATTTCCGAAAAGACTGCAAAAGCAATAGATGAAACAGTGGCTTTATACCGCAATTCATTGGCTTTATGGTCAACCAAAAAAATCGAAGACAAACTATCCGAAACAAATTCACGCTGTGGAATTGACTCTGTCGTAAGTGCCATCGTGGTAAGGTTTTCCGTAGCCAAGCGTTGGATTTCCTCATCTGCAGAACGGCAGCTCATGACCTCTTCTACAAGCCATGCGTTCCCATAAGCATTGGGATTAAGCCCCGCAGATAACCTGCCATCTTCAGCGGTCTGTAGGGTGTATTTGATGTTCAACATATTGACAACATTTGGCGTAATGGTCTCGCTAAGATGGTAATCGTATAATGCCTGCATACGATGTGGTTTGGCACCGTGATAACCTCCTATTGCATTGTGAAAATACGCCGTTCGAGCATGTGCCATTCCCAAACGTGGTTCAAACACACGATATCGTGTGCTGTCTTTTAAAATCGCTCGGTCTGCTGCTGTCGCTTGAAAAGGACGTTGCACGACTGACTTGTTTGCAAAATCCTCACTGTTGACATAGTTGCGACTGAATGACCATAAATCGATAAGAATCACCAAGGCCACGACTGGAATAACATAGCGTTTTCGCTTTTCGATCAAAGCAAAATGACAAATGAGGTACAACGCAATAACAAAGCCAAGCGAACGCATCAAATCATTGAGAAGTATCGATTTTCGATCTTCCACCAAAGGGTTTAGGATTTCGGGGTAAGCAGCAAATGGTTCAAAAGCAGATTGATAATCAAATGCCGTCATGGCCGCGATCAACACCAAGCCCAAGATACCCAACACAATCAATCCGCTTCGGTTTATGGCTTGTTTACGAGACTGGTTCGAGGAATCCATCAAGCCCATCAAGCCCATAGCAGCAGCAATCGGAAAGCAGAGTTCCAGAATAACTTGCGCAGAGCTCACCGCTCTAAACTTGTTGTAAAAGGGCACATAATCGATCAGAAACTGGGTGAATTGCGGAATGTGTTTCCCCCACGAAATCAACAAGGAAGCAAGGATAGATGAAAGTAGAATAAAACGCCAACGTCTGTGCATAAGAAAAAATCCGATCATCGCGATAAAAAACACCGTTATCCCAATGTAGGCAGGTGCTTCAACGATGGGCTGATCTCCCCAATACGTACGGGCGTAGGAAAATACATATTGGGCCGTTTCGTTATCGACATTTTGCAAAAATTGAGCGAGTTCACCAGATGAGTCCGGACGATCCCCACTACCGCCACCTGTCAGACGAGGAATGATCAAGTTGAATGATTCAATGATGCCATAGCTGTATTCAGTGATGTAGTCATAGGACAAACCATCATTGGATGCCACGGGCTCACCCGAAACGCTTTCTTTCAAAGGCGAATTTCCTCTTGTGCTTTCCTTAGCATATTCACTCGTAGCAAGCAATTGGGTAGCATTAAAGCTCAACGCAAGCAACATGGCAACAACCATAGTAAGCAAGGATTTAACAAGGGGTTTATATTGCCTTTTTCGAACCAAATCAGTCGCAAATCCAAGGGTGATCAACCCCACGAGGATCAGTGCGTAGTATGTCATCTGATAATGATTGGCATGGAGCTGCAACCCCATTGCCAAGGCAAGAAGGGCAAAGCCACGTTTTCGCTTTTCAGAAAACAACTGAATGACTCCCAATACGACCAAAGGCATGTGTCCAATCGCAAGAGCTTTGGTATTGTGGCCAACCCCTAAAATAATGAGAAGGTAAGTGGAAAAACCAAAAGCAATCGCTCCAGCAATCGCTATTTGTACTTTGGGTGTGAAAAAGAGGATCAACAGATAAAAACTCAAGAGATACACAAAGAGATAATCGGCTGGACGAGGTAAAAAACGAATGAGTTTGTCGACTTTTCCAATAAAATCATTCGGGTGTTTGGACGTGATTTGATAGGTTGGCATCCCCCCAAAGGCATTGTCTACCCAATAGGGTTCTTCGTCATAGTCTGCACGATGCTCGACCACCTGACGTGACATGCCTTTAAACTGCTGTATGTCTGACTGCACAATGACTTTACCGCTAAGCAATGGATAGAAATACGCCATAGAAAGCAAGGCGAAAAACGCTACTGAAAGTGCGTGTGGAATGGAATTTTTAATCATTCATCAAGGACTTGAATGATCAAAAATACAATTCTAAGCGGTACTTGTACTAAAGCATTTCTTTATATTTGAATGAATGAATCTACGAAGCACCATATTACACCTTTTGTTTGTTTTGATATGGGCAGTGGCTAGTAGTCAGTATACTCCTATCATCAACAGTAACCGCCCAGGTTTAACTCAGGGTGCTTTTGCAGTTGCCCCTGGGGTTTATCAACTCGAATTTGGCACTTCTTATCGGCAAGATCAATTTGTTTCCCTTGCCCAAGCCAAAAGTCAAGGTGCAGGTTTTACCCTTGATTTACGCACGGGCTTAATTTTACAAAATCTAGAACTGATTTATCGAGTTGACTATCACAGTGACCAATTGGCATTCAACAATGCATCAGGACGGATAAGTAACACTAGAAAAGGCACCAAGCGGAATACCGTTGGATTTAAACTCTTGCTTTTTGATCCTTTTCGAAACGCAGATTGGTATAAAGTCAACACCAAAAGCTATAAAGCCAACAAAGGATTGCGTCTCATTGATTTAATCCCAGCAATATCAGTTTATTTTGGATCTGAACTGAGCTTTGGAAATATCTACCCATATGGGGAGCCATTCTCACCCATTTTTAATCTGACAACACCCGAACTGAAACAAGATGAAATTTCTGGTGAGCTAATGCTGATTACGCAAAATCATTTTTTGAATAATTTTGTACTTGTCACCAATTGGGGCAGAAGATATTTGGGGAGCGCATACGAGCAAAATTATATGTCGAGTAGCTTGATGATTCCCATCAAAAAAAAATTGATGAGCTTTGTGGAACAAGTAAGTGTTAAAAATCAACTTTCTTCAGATATTTTTCTAACCGTAGGCGCGGTATATCTGTTCAATGAAAACCTCCAAGTTGATGCGTTTTTGAGTCACACCCTCAAAGACACACCCGCAATGTTTTCTGCTGGAGTGGGAGTGTCTTATCGGGTAGATCGCTTTAATGATAGCGGGATTCCTTATGAAATCAAGCAACTCAGAAGACAACGAAAAAAGAATCGTTTGGACCGAAAGATAAATGCTGAAAAACTAAAAGAGTTTAAAGACCGTGATCGTGAAAAACGCAAGGCAAAACGCAAACAAAAAAAGGCAGCAAAAAAATAAAGTGATGAGTGATTATGCCGTTTATGAAGTAAACTCCAAAAGAGAATATCATGCGTTTTTCTCTTTTCCGTTTACGCTGTACAAAAATTGTGATCAATGGGTCCCACCCATTACCAATGAAGAAAAAGCCATTTTCAATCCGACTTCAAATCCTGTTTTTGAAAATGCGAAAGCCAAGCTATTTTTGGTGAAAAAAGGAAGGCAGGTCGTCGGTCGTATGGCAGCCATGATCAACTGGATTGAAGTTAAAGAGCAAGGAAAAACCAAAGTTCGTTTTGGATGGTACGATACCATAGATGACATCGAAGTTAGTCGCTTACTTCTCGATGCTGTATATAATTGGGGAAAGCAAAACAACTTGACATATTTGGAAGGTCCCATGGGCTTTTCCAATATGGACAAAGCAGGATTGTTGGTGCAAGGGTATGAGTATATGAACACCATGATCACTTGGTATCATTACCCCTATCAAAAGCAACATCTCGAAACACTCGGCTTGGTTAAACAAGCAGAATGGGTGGAGTTTAAAATAAAAATTTTTAAAGCTGAAGATGCGCCTGAAAAGGTAAAAAAATACGCAGAACTTATCGCAAAACGATATGAACTTAACTCCTTGGAATTTTCATCACGAAAAGAACTGATTCCATACGTTGACAAGATGTTTGACTTGCTCAACAAAACCTATGACAAACTGCAGTCTTTTGTGCCGATTCAGCCCTATCAGGTTGCACATTACAAGGAAAAATACTTTACTTACATCCATCCGAGGTTTATCAAGTGCGTAACGGATAAGTCGGGCAACCTCATTGCCTTTGCGATTACAATGCCATCATTTTCAGAAGCCCTTAAAAAAGTAAATGGCTCCCTTTACCCTTTTGGATTCCTTCATATTTTGCGTGCACTGAAAAAAAACGATAAGGCCTCTTTCTATTTGATCGGAATTGACCCTGCTTATCAAAACAAAGGCGTAACCGCTATTTTGTTTGATGCCATCCAAAAGATGTTTAACGACCAAGGCATAACCGACGTGGAAACAAATCCTGAACTCGAAGAAAACAGTGCGATACAACTGATGTGGAAAAACTACGAGAACGAACTCCACAAGCGTAGACGAACCTATCGAAAAGCCATCAGCTAGTTTTTGTTTTTTACTTTTGCCAAATGCAAAATGATACAACAACGATTGTGGCTAATGCTACAGCTCCCGGAACGGCTGCGATAGCGGTTGTTCGACTCTCTGGTAGCAAAGCGACTTCGATTGCTGACAAGGTGTTTCGTTCTGTGCATGACAAAGTCCTTTCTAAGCAAAAATCACATACCATTCATCTCGGCCATATCGTAAAAGGGAATCAAACCCTTGACGAGGTACTTGTCAGTTTGTTTAAGGGTCCTAATTCGTATACGGGTGAGGATGTCGTGGAGATTTCTTGTCACGGATCGACATACATTCAACAGCAACTCATTCAATTGCTACTAAACGAAGGAGCCCAACTGGCAGAGCCCGGTGAATTTACGCTACGAGCTTTTATCAATGGTAAAATGGACTTGACACAGGCGGAAGCTGTAGCAGATCTCATTGCCAGTGAAGGGGAAGCAGCACACCGTGTCGCCATCCAGCAACTGCGTGGGGGCATCTCCAACCAGCTGGAACAATTGAGAGAACAGCTTGTGAATTTTGCATCTTTGGTCGAGCTTGAACTCGATTTTAGCGAAGAAGATGTGGACTTTGCAGATCGTGAAGCGCTTGACAAACTCTTGCATCAAACCCAAGATACCATCAAATCACTAATTGACTCGTTCAGCGTGGGCAACGCCATGAAACAGGGAGTTCCAGTTGCCATAGCTGGAAAACCAAATGCAGGAAAGTCTTCCTTGCTCAATGCCCTCGCTCAAGATGAGAAAGCGATTGTTTCTGAAATTGCAGGAACAACCCGTGACAGTATTGAAGATACCGTTTCAATAGACGGCATACAGTTTCGATTTATCGATACTGCAGGTCTTCGAGAAACCAAAGACACCATTGAGGCCATCGGTGTAGAAAAAGCGAGGACTAAAATTTCGGATGCCCAAATCCTTCTCTATGTGGTTGACCCTTCTACGATGACGGTTGCGGAAATCAGTACAGAGGTCAATGCATTACAACATCAAAATCCATTGGTGTTGATAAACAAATCTGATCTGCACAATGTGGACAAACTCCACAAGCAAACGCAAGAACTAGAAAACTTGGATTCGCTACTGATCTCCGCAGAAACTGGACTCGGACTGGATAAACTTTGCCAGCATCTTGTTCAGCTTGTCAAACACACCAACTACGATACGATTGTGAGTAACAGTCGTCACCACAACGAACTTCAGCAAACGCTTACAGCCATTCTCGCTGTCCGAGAGGGATTAGCGAATGGCTTAACAGGTGATTTGTTGGCGGTGGATTTACGAACAGCGTTACATCACTTGGGAATGCTCACTGGCTCGATTTCGTCCGATGAATTGCTCGGAAATATCTTTGCGAATTTTTGTATTGGGAAATAAGGCGACTCCTGTAAAAGCCGTGCCAAACTACTCATTTTAATTTTTTCCCTTCTTAAATTGTGTTGAAAAGTGTCACTATTGTGACATAAGATTCTGTTTAAAAATCGTGTATTTACCCATAATTTTATTTACAAATCGTTGACATGCGAAACTATGTCAATGAAATGTCAATGAAAATCATTGACATCTAAATAAATATTTTTAAAATGAGAATAGTAAAAAAAGCCTCGTATTATAAGTCTAGAGGCAAATTTGTAATTAAAGATTTCCGAAACGGAAAAAGTATCACAATTACTCAAAGTGAAGTATTTCACCAAGGCGATGAATTAACTGTAAAACAGAAAAGAGAAAATATAGCTAATGAAAAGTCTGTTAAAGCACGTGTAGACTCTTTAAATAAACAAAGAGAGGATTCGTTCGCAGGATTGAATAATAATGACTTAAAACACATTAGATTCAACGATTGGGTAAATAAAATGATAGATAAAAGAGTCTTGGAGGCCGGTGATAGAGATATCACAAGAACTATTGCAAAATACAATGCAGTAAAAAAAAAGTTTAATGACTTTTTGATAGAAAATGGATATGAATCCAATATTTGGTTGCACGATATAACACTAGATATCAGTGAGGATTTTTTGACTTGGCTTAAGAATTATAATCCAAACGTAAGGGGGCGGTTAAAAAGTTCAACTATATATGGTTATTTTAAACATTATA
Source organism: Flavobacteriaceae bacterium (assembly GCA_029238125.1). Taxonomy (GTDB): domain Bacteria; phylum Bacteroidota; class Bacteroidia; order Flavobacteriales; family Flavobacteriaceae; genus UBA724. Next base: position 13,359 of record JAQWGQ010000025.1, read on the forward strand.
AATACATAATAGCGAGGGCTGTAAAAAAAAGATATCTAGATTCATATAGGGTGGATGTTGACTTACCCAAATTCACCTCTAAGCAAAGAGAAGGTCTTACAATTGAGGAAATAAATAATCTAGAAAGAACTCCATTTGATGTAACGACTGCAAGATTGTTTTTCCTATTTAGCTGTTACAGTGGCATCCCTTTCAAAGAAGCGCAAAATTTAAAGTTTAGGGATTTTAATAAGTATGAGGATGGATATATGATGGTTTACAAACGAAATAAAACCCAAAAGTATATTAAAGTTGCAGTCAATGAAAAAGCTTTATCATACTATAAAGAAGCAAAACGTTTATATTTTAAAAACATAAATAGTAACGTATTTCCAAACTTAAATTATTCAGGAAATTTAAATCATAAAATTCAAGATTGGGTAAATAGGGCGAATATTAATAAGAAGATTACTCCTCACTCAGCTAGGGCAAGTTTTGCTTTGAATTTATATAGGGCTTCAAAAGACCCAAAACTTGTTCAAGAGTCTCTAGGGCATGAAGATTACAAAACAACTCAGCGCTATGTAAACGCTGCAATGGAGTGTCAAATTAATGGTGCGAAAACTTTCAATAATTGGGTTAATTCTAAAGAAAAAGAAACAAAAATTATCCACTTAAGTAGTGTATAATTATACTTTGAAATGAAAATTTTTTTTCTAATTAAAAATTAATTTTAAACTTTAAATAATTCTTTTAATTTACTGTAAATTAGTAAGATACGTGTTGAAAACTTACGCAATAATTAATTGCAATACATACAAAAACTACTAATATTTGCAATGTGGAAAGTCCACAATTATATTTCATTAATTTAAAAATTAGATATGAACACTGTTATTAAAAATCCAATTGAACCTAACTCATTTTATACATTAAAAAGTGTTGCGGCGCAATTGGAAATGGATGTTAAGTCTGTAAGGTTTTTAATTAAGGAAGGTAAACTAAAATCTGTATGTCCAAACGGAAAAACAATGTATGTTATGGGCGCTGACCTTATTTATTTCTTTTTTCGAAATAATGAAAATAGACATAAAACAAGACAGGAGATACTTGAAGAATATTACCTTCCTTTATACAGAACCTTGCGTTGGGATTATCAAATCCAACGTGATTATCAATCTTTTGAAGCTTCTGAAAAGGCTAATGATGTCTTAAATCAAAATAATGCAGAGAGACAACGCTTAGAACTTGAAGCCCAAAAATGGATTCATCCCATTGATACTGATGGAAGTGAATCAAAAGAGGATTACAACGATGGTTATGAAAAGGTCAAAGTCCCGTTCTAACTAAGTAATTCACAAGAAACAATGAAAAAATTAAAAGCCCCGATTTCGGGGCTTTTTGTTTGCAAACATTTTAGTAAAAATAAATCTACCTAACGTTTTCATAGTTTTCACAGTCTTAAATTATGATATAAAGTATAGTAATTATGGCACAATAAGCTTCTTGTGAATGGACATAAATTTGACATGTTCAAAGAAGGAACATAGACATTCACATTAATTATATACAAGATAAAATACATTGATAATGAAAGGGATGATTAAAGACAGTTTTGCCTTAGAATTATCAAAGTTTGCAAAATGGAATTACACAACTGTAATAAGACCTCACTATAAGATTTCTGACTCTTTTGTTAATAAAGTTGAAAGCTTAATATCTCTTAAGGGAATAAAGGCCCTATTCTACATATTTGAGAGTGACCCTCACCCCTACGATGGGTATTCATTTCTAAACAACAGACATGTTCATATTATGATGCAATGGGATAGTAGATATGGAATAATTAGTAGGGATAAAATATATAAGACCATGAGAGTTTCTGAGAGGGCTGTTAGAGATGTTCAAGCAATTAAAAACAAAGAGAGTTTATCTTACTATTTAATTAAGTCTATAAGGCAAGAAAAAACAATTTATAATTTGATGACAAATGATTAAGTATAACAAACAATTAACTATTAAAATATCGGATGAGTTTAATGAATTATTAGAGTGTATTTGGCGAAACTCTAAAGTAAGAGATGTTGTAAATAATGTAGATTCAAAATCTTCACTACTGCGAAACTCAGTGCTTCATGTAGCAGAATCACAGTACCCCTATATACTTCAACATTGGAAAAACTGTCCTGAAGTTATTGAGTATGAAAGTCAAAATGAAGGCTTTATTTCAAATTTCTAGAATAATTATTCTTAAAGTGCTAATCAAAAACCAACAAATAACAACACTGTAAAAAGGGGTTTCAATATTCAAGTATCTTTTTTAAATTAGTACCACTAAAAAAAATACGATGAAGAAACTATTACTCTTATTATTGATTGCGCCTGTTTTGGGTTTTGGGCAAGTGCTTACTGATGTTTTTTATGTTTGGCAAAAATATGATGAAATCAATCCACACTCACCAGTTCTAGCTAACGCAAGTGAAGAATATTTTTTTGTCGTACCAGATGACAAAATTTGGGTAATCAATTTTGTTCAACAATATAGTTTCAATGACTCCGATGAAATATGGGTACGAAATGATTACAGTTCTCAAAATAATAATAATTTTATTATGTTAGATATACATTCAAACCCAACAATTAATGGTGATTTTAATTCATTAAACGATTACAGTGGTGGGGTTAAAATGAAAATGGTTTATTTTCTTGGTGATTTCATACCGTCGGGAACAAAGTTTTATTATGAAACGGTTTTTTATAAAGGGAAAGCCCTTTTAAGTATTCTTGAATACTCGTTAGACGGCAACTCTCTTTCATACAACGAACCTGAAACCATTAAGAATGACTCTAATACACCTGTACTATTTCCTAACCCAACCTCATCTCTATTAGCACTAAACAGCGATAAAGAGTACGACATAGAGGTATACGATATGGCAGGGAATAAAGTAATGGCACTTACAGGAAACACGATTGATATGTCTCACCTATCTTCTGCTACATACATTGTAAAAGCACTTGATAAAGTAAAGAATGAAGAAGTGAGTTATAAGGTTGTGAAGAATTAATATACTAGGGTAATAAATTAAAAAGCCCCTATCCAAATCAGATAAGGGCAATCATTTTTTAAGTGATGTCAACAATTAGTTAATTAATCTATATATGTGAAAATTACTGAGGAAACTGATTGTTCTGATTCCTCTATATCGACTGCTGTTATGGTTGCAGATGTTGGGTAATTTTCATCATCATATGAAAAATTAACATTTAAGCTTACAAGCGGTTCACCTTCTTCATTTTTATAAATAATCTGTGAAAGATTATTTATAGGAAATAAGTCTTTAACTTTTACAATTTCAGGGGATTGAGAAGACCCAAAATTCAATTCAATATTATCCAAAACATCAATAATTCCTCCCGCCTTAAAAGTATGATAAAACGGGTTGTGTGCGTCATCATAAGATAACTCAGCAGTATATATTTTAATATCATATACAGGTGATGGATATTCATCAGGGTCAACACCAACAGGTGTATTATCATTATCGCAGTACTCAATACATTCTTCTACTAGAAATTCAATTTTCTTGGGATTATTATTATCATCGTATTCAACAACTTCCCCGGTATCAAAAGCATCATATGGAGATTCATAAAGTTCTTCCATATTCAAGTTATCACCATCGCTAGTAATTCTAGTCAGTTTGTTATCGTTATCATAGACAAATACATTGGTTTCACTCCCGTCTGAAATTGTATTTAATTTTCCATCATTAGTGTAATACATTGTAACTGTTGTATTATCAGATGAATCTTCAGCATCGGAGACTGAAATAGATTCCATCAATTTAACAGCTACATCTCCATTGACTTCTTCAAAATCATCAGAAACACTTTCTTCATTACAAGAAGTTAAGATAGAAATTGTAGATACAATCAAAAAAAATTTATTGTGCTTTTTCATGTTTGTTAGTATTTATTCAAAAATAATAAAACATAGTGGATATTCAAATAAAGGTCATTTTAAGACTTTGTAAATTATTATTTGTTAATAAATTAGATTAGAAGTAGTTGCAAAATGTATTGATTTATAGGTTTTAAGATTAATTACAAATCGTTAACATTAGTTTAGTAAAATGTATCTTCCCTTCGAAGAATTATAGATTTTCACTTATTGTATAGGGAAGTAAATTCCTTAGTTCGGTACCACTATTCCAATTTAACCACGCGCTTGGTCACCCAATTTTTAGAATCGGTTCGATACAGTTGAAGAAGATAAACCCCATTTTTGAAAGTACTTAAATCAACACTGGAATCCTCTGATTCCATCAACTGTTTTCCAGTAAGATCATAAACACGTATTTGCGAAATAATTTCTTGGTTTGCGTGAACGAGCCCTGATGTCGGATTGGGATATCCAAAAACATCTATGGTATCTTTAAACTCAGCACTTAAATTGGGGTCAGTAGAGCGGGTGTACGTAAAGCCGCCACCATTTGTTTTTCCATGTTGCCAGAAAGTAAACATAATGTCAATATGAATATCATCTGATTCTGTTGTTGTGCCTTTTGTGATTTTTAAAACTAAATTGATGTCTTCCGGAGGGCTATTATTGTCAGTATCTCCATCAAAGTCTCTAAAATTATTGAACTGTAAATTGGAATCAGAACTGCTGCCAACTGCCCAATATGTGCCTAATGGGCTTGATCCTCTGGAATACGAACTTTCTTGAGAATAATTAATCAAAGCACCTCCGCTGTTTGAACGTGTCAACCAAACATCAGCTGTGATTCGATCTTGGTGTTGTTCTTGCGTAAAATCCGCATTATTGGCTTTTGAAAAGGTAATCGTTTCGCCATCCCAAATTGTTTGCGAAAAAGAAAGTATAGGTGCGATTAAGAGTAAAATATATTTCATTTTTAATAATATTTTTTCTTTTAAAGATATGATTCTACAATGAATTTCCCCATTACATCAGCAATAAAGACTTATTTTTGAAAAAAAAATAATGCGTTTTTATCTGTTCGCAACAGTTATTATTTCAAGCTTGGGATATTCACAAACGATTCTGAATTCTGAGTCCTTACTAAATCATTCTGCAGATAAACTAACAACCCAGCTCAATCTCTCTTCTGATTGGGAGTCTGGAAATGAAAATACCTTTGCCACCTTCAACCAAATTCTTGTCGGAACAAAGAAAGGGAAACAACTTTGGCGTTTGATTATCGGACACGATTATGAGGATGATGAAGGTGAGATTGTAGCCAACGACTGGAGTGGACAACTTCGACTCAATCACTATGTCAACGGCAAAAATTCAATTTATGGCTTTGTACAGTCGCAAAATATCCGAGTCCTACAAATGAATCATCGCTATCTTTTTGGGGGTGGATATCGCCATTCGCTATATGCTAACGAAAGTCATTATTTTGATCTGGCAGCAGGCCTGTTTTATGAAGACGAAGAATATCCTGAACTCCAAACCGATAAGCTCCGTTTTAATATCAATGGTTTTGTCCGTTTGAAAGTTTTTGAAAACTTGTTTTTCAACTGCGTTGCCTATTTCCAAATCAACACTGAAGATACTAGTGATATTCGTTTATTTGTTGAGCCCAAAATCAATTTTGAACAAGAGAAGTTTGCCTTGTCAATTGTCGCAAAAAATCGCTACAATTCAATCCCCTATCTGCTCAACAAAAAGAACGATCTTTTCTCCCAGTTGGTACTAACCATCAATCTTTTTGATTAAAGCCAACTATGAAAAAGTGGATATTTCTTCTCATTATACCCTTTGTTTTTGCTTGTAATGCAGATGAAAATTGTGGGAAGGTTATCGATAAAGTAGTTAAAGAAAATCGATATCTGTTGGTCATCCGTTTTGATGACGGTGCGAGTACAAGCCAAAGCGAATTTAGTGGCGAACTTGTTAGCGATATCGAAGTCAGTGAGGATATGTTCTCAAAACTCACCGAGGGTGAGAACTATTGTGTAGAATAGCTAGTGCTTGGTCATCTGTCCTGGCTTTGGCTCCTTCCCTTTTCGGACATATTGACAACAAGCTGGTAGTTGATCGTATATTTCTACCAATGCTTTATGGTGCTCGGTGTCATGTCCTGAATCTGCAATCTGCTTTTCAATCGCATCCAGGTTGGTTTTTAAAGCGTTGTACACCAAACGAAGCTGACCTGAGGGAATATCCCAAGAGGCATATTTTACTCCTTTTACAGTAATCGCTGCTTTCTCGATTCGGTCTTTACACATTCCACAATTTCCAAGAACTTCAAGACTAGCTTTTTCGTTCTTTGTAGGTTTATCTTGTGCGTAAGAAAACAAAGGAAATACAAGAAGACAAAAAATAAGAAACGGTTTCATAATCATTCAAATTTACATATTATAACGAAGACCTACATACATCATCCGTCCAAAAACTGGTGCGTAAACCAAACTGCTGTCAAAGTTGGGGGAAAACGGCTGGTCAGCCGAAAGTATGGGGTGTGCTTGTCGTTCGTTATTTAGGTTTTCAGCACCCATATAGATTTCAAAATTTGTTTTTGGGATATAAGTAAGCTGTGCATTGATCAACCCAAAAGCATCACTCTCAAACCCATTTGGATTCACAACAGTTGGCGGGACTCGTTGAGACCCCGTATGCTGATAAGTCGCATCTATACGCCATTTGTTACTGATATACCCTAAATTCATAAAGTAGCGTTGTTTTGGTTGTAAGGGTTTTTGTATTCGTCCAGATGAGTAGTCAACTTGAACATCGTAGTATTTAAAAGCAAAACGAGCATCTAAAATTCGAAATAAGCGTGTATCAAGCCCCAATTGCAAACTATTTGCATAGCTTTCACCAGACAAATTATAAAACGAAATCTGTCCCAGAGTTTCCCAATCCACCACAACTTGATTGACAAATTCTGTTCGATACAGATCTGCATTTATGTTTATGGGAACGGAACCTATTTGAAATCCCTTTAAATAGCTTACTCCATAGTTCCACGCATGCTCTGGGGCTAACCCAAAATCATAACTTTGAAAATTTGGCGTTTGTATTGTTCTTCCAGAGCCGAACAATTTTTGATTTTCAGCAAAAGCTGCAGCTACTCGACGCCCACTTCCTGCAGAAAACCGCAAACTGGACGTGTCTGAAAATGCATAGCGAAGATGAGCACGAGGGGTTATGAAACTCCCGATTTTATTATGGTGATCAAAACGCAATCCCAACACCATATTGAATCGCTCCAAGCTATCATAACTGTATTCGAAAAATGCGCCAACTGAATTATCAATTCGGTGCGTTTTGATCTGAATCAGCTCATCATAGGCATCGTAAGCAAACTGTATGCCTGTTTTAAACTTGTGAAGGGTGTTTCCGAGAATGGAATTAAAGAGAAGATTGGCAAATCCACTTTTATGGCGAATATCATATGTACGCAAGCCGAAATACGACTCTTGGCTGTGATCACTATACGCCAGTTGTACTCCAAAACTTTGATAAGGTAAATCAGGAAAAACATAGCCGATTTTTAAGGACGATTCATATCGATTTGTTACGATTTCACTTCCCCAAACTGATGTAGTGTTTTTATGAGATCTGGGATCGAAGTCAGTTTGACCAAAGATTTTGTCATCTTGTAAGAATCGAATATTTAAAAACGACACCAATCCCTTTTCCGGATTCAAATATTGAAATCGGCTGAGTATATTGACTTGTTCTGACAGGGGCATGTCTAAAAATCCATCTTTATTTTTGTCAATTTTTTCTGAACGCTCATTGTAATGCACAAACAGATTAGCTGACAGTTTTGGGGATAGAGAAGACTTGGTATGAAAATTCAATTCGTTTCTACCTTCTAAAGAACGAAACAGATTGAGAAACACTCTTTCACTTGTCAATGGTTTTTTCAGCTCTGCATTGATTTGCCCGGTCATGCTTTCATAGCCGTTGATCACACTTCCAGCCCCTTTGGTAATCTGGAGACTCTCAATCCATGTGCCTGGAGTAAAACTCAAACCATAAACTTGAGAAGCTCCTCTAATTATGGGGATATTTTCCTCAGTAAATAACAAATATGGGCTGGGCAAACCCATCATTTGGACTTGCTTTACACCCGTAAGTGCATTGTCAAAATTGACATCAATCGCAGGATTGGTTTCAAAACTTTCGGAGAGGTTACAACAAGCCGCCTTAAGAAGCTCCTCGCTACTGACATTTAATACATTTTGTGTGGTAAGGAATGACAACTGACTTGATTTTTTTCGCTGCGAAACAACGACCTCGTCGAGATCTTCGCTCTCTTTACTTTGTAAGATATGGGTGATTCGTTGAGCTCCACGAACAGTCAAGGTGTCAGTGATATATCCAACATATGAAATGATCAATTGGTCAGAACCCGGACCACTTTGTAGTGAAAATTTGCCATCGATATCCGTTACCGTTCCTTTATCCGTCAAAAGCCAATACACATTTGCGCCAGGAAGTGGGTTGTCTGGGTTATCACCATAAACCGTACCAGACACAAGGTCTTGTGCGCTGACAAAGCAAAAACTAAAAAGGATGAAATAGATATTTTTGCACATCATTATAATAAGTAGGAATCGCAAGATAATACAATAAACTAGAGATTTTAAAAAAATTCTAACTTCGCTAACTAACAATGAGCAAGAATACTAAAAAAAATCAACAAACACCCATTGATTTGGTTGCTGACTTTTACAGTCAGGAAAAACTTGACTTGGACCAAATTGTGCGGGCTAAGAAAGCCAGTATCCAGTCTGTTGAAAACTATAGTCTTGCACCCTATTCAGGGAATTTTGGGTTTGATCAGCGAAAGCACTTGCTCAATAGAACCATGGTTGGCTTGTGTAAAAGACATCTCGATGACTTGGAAAACCTCAACTTACAAAGTGCTCTTGACCTGATTTTGACATCAGAACTTTTTGATGAGCCAATCAACAATTATTATCATCAATTGACCGCATCGGACTATGAAGAACTCTACAATAACGAAGATGCTCCAGCTGGTGAACCCTTTATCAATCGGTCATATACCAACAACAAATCAGGAGAGTTGGAGCAGTTTGGACACGAGCGCTACACTGCAATCGTTTCATGGGTCAATCAACGCATTTATAAGCAAAACACATCCATACATTGGAAGCTCTTTATTTTTCTTCATAATCTGGTACCCACTCGTTGTTTTGATTTGGGACACAAGGCCGCTTTTGTGTATATCAAACTTTTGTTTGAGGCCTGTTTTGGAAGCTATAAGGAGTTTATCTACAAGGTTACCTTGGATCCTTCTATGCTTGATTTTCTAAATCTAGCTTTAAGTCAAAAAGAAACTCCAGATGAAAACTATGCGCGGGAAGTGCAAGAGTTGTTTACCGTTGGCAAAAGACCCTTTGCGCAATTCACGGAAAAAGATGTTCGTGAAATCGCCAGAGCACTCGTAGGTTGGACATATGATTATGAAAAACTGGTTTTTAGTGAAGGAACCCAATCACATGTTATTTTCGAAGACGATAACCATGATATTGGAGACAAAGCGTTTTCGTCTTTTTACAAAAATCAAACCATTAAAGGAAAATCTGGAGCTGATGGACAACAAGAGTTGCAAGAGGTCGTCGATATGCTGTTCCGTACAGAAGAGTCTGGGATTTATTTATGCCGAAGACTCTATCAATTTTTTGTTTACCCTGTTCTCACTCCTGAAATTGAATCTCAAATCATAACTCCACTAGCACAAGTATTTAGAGACAATGACCACTCCCTTATTGCCGTATTACGCGTACTCCTTGGGAGTGAGCACTTCTTCGACGCCGCTATTCCAAACAGCATCATCAAGCCCCCAATAGATTATAATATGGGTATGCTAAAAGAACTCATGATCACAGAAGGTCATCGTGTGTACTGGGACGGCGAAGAACTACATCGTGAACAGTTTACCCCAAATCACCCTGCATTTCTAGATGTTGAAATCGATCAAACAACACTGTCATACAATCTCTTTGGACAAAGCTTGCATTGGAGTGGCTACAATCAAGGTATGCAACTGTTTACACCACCAAATGTTTCGGGTTGGCCAGCATTTTATCAAGAACCTGTATATGATATGTTTTGGATCAACTCCTCAACGATTAAGTCCAGAAAACAAGCTGCTCATTGGTTTAGATGGGGGGTTTGGCTGTACAATTTCGAAGATCAAGGGGTAAACTTGATGTATAACTTACACAACTATTTGAGCACCTATCGAAATCCTGCCAATTTTGAAGATTTTTTTAATGAATTCATCGAACGCTTATGTGGTGCTCCAGTCGGTAGTTCCACATACATAATGCTTAAAAAAGAGCTGCTTGGCAATATAAACGAAATGCATTGGGAAGAATATATCAATGATTTTTTGAGTGATCCGACCAAAGAAATTTTGAACGCGGTTCAATGGCGGTTTGACAATGTATTATTTAAGTTTTTTGAATTTTCTGCATATCATATTCACTAACTCATGAAAAGAAGGTCTTTTTTGCACAAAATCAGCCACTTAACAGCAGCACCAATCGTGTTGTCAAGCATGCTGCAAAGTGCATTGGCGCAACATGCAGAATCTTTTCTTTCAAACACAAATGAACCTGGACGAATATTAGTGTTGATTAAACTCGACGGAGGAAACGATGGACTCAATACCATCATCCCACTGAACCAACTCAGCGAACTCAACGCTGCAAGACCCCATGTGATACTCCCTGACGAGTCCATTATAGATCTGGGTACTTCTTCACTTGGACTTCATCCCGAACTTACAGGGTTTAAAAGTTTATTTGATGAGAAACGGTTAAAAATCATTCAAAACGTGGGCTATGAGCAACCTGACTTTTCCCATTTCCGGTCTATGGATATTTGGCAAAGTGCGTCGGATTATGATGAATTTTTAAACTCGGGCTGGATTGGTCGCTATATTGAAGGAGAACATCCCAACTGGCCGACGACTTACCCAAATGAAAATTATCCTGACCCCTTGTCAATCGAGCTAGGAGGTGGTGGTTCATCTATTTTGTTTACAGGAAATCAGTCTTTTACCAGCTACTTGACAACTAACCCCGATGGTTTTCATGAAGATATCCTGTTTAATCAAAATGCAAATTACCCCGATGATAATGTAGGCGTAAAGTTGCGGTATATCGATTTGGTCAAGCACCAATCCAACGAATATGCCAGCACCGTCAAATCCGCTTATGAGCAAGCGACTTCGACACATGAATATGAGGAAAGTGATTTTGGGGAACAGTTTGACATTATGACGCGACTCATCCTTGGCGGTCTAAACACCCGAATCTACATGGTGACCCTAGGAGGATTTGACACCCATGACACCCAAGTCGATCCATCAGATCACACCAAAGGAGAGCACGCATACCTCATGAAAGAGCTCAATGATAAGGTGTTGACATTCTTTCAAAATCTTGATGAAGCTGGGCGAAGCGACGATGTACTCTGCATGACCTTTTCTGAATTTGGGCGTACTATCGTATCCAATGGGTCAAGAGGAACCGATCATGGAACTGCTGCGCCTTTGATGATCTTTGGAAATCGAGTAAATCCCGAAATCCTGGGCGAAAATCCCGTGATTCCCAAAGGAGTTCGTTGGGAAGACAACCTCACTCCGGAGTTTGACTATCGGTCAGTTTATGCAACAGTGATCGACCAATGGCTAACACCAAATAAAAGCAAGTCTGAGAGCATACTCGGACGAACATTTGATCAATTCGAACTTCTTCGATCTGATAACGATGCAGATCGGTGGATACTATTTCCAAACCCAGTCAATGATGTCATCATGATTGGTGTACCTAAAAGTATTTCTTCATTTTACTATCAAATCTACGACCTCAACGGTAGACTCTATGACAAAGGAAATGCAACTGTAAATGCGTCAAAAGTTTTTCGTATTTCAGCAAATAATTTGCACAGTGGTTACTATTTAGCAAGCATTCATCATCAAAACGGAAACGAAGTTTTGAAGTTTTTTAGACAGTAATAACAAATCATAAAGTTTTTTTTATAACTTTATTGCGTAAAAATGTTATAAAATGAACAATATTGCTGTTCTCGGACTCGGAAAAGTTGGAACTTTAGTTGGCGTACTTCTGAGTGAAAAATTTAAAGTGACTGGATTTGACATGCATGCTCCCCACTACGAAATGAAATTGCCCTTTGCTGTTAAACAGTTAGATATTGGAAAGGTGGATAACATCAAAATTGCATTGGAAGGCATGGACGCTGTAATCTCTGCACTGCCCTATTATTTGAACACACATATTGCTGAAATCGCTCATCGGAATGGAGTTCATTACTTCGATCTAACTGAAGATGTGAACACCATGCGTCATATCGAGACACTTTCAGAAGATTCTGTTTCAGTTCTTGCGCCACAATGTGGCTTGGCTCCGGGTTTTATTGGAATTCTCGGTGGAGACTTGGCAGGTCAATTTGATCAACTTCGGGATATCGAACTGCGAGTGGGAGCATTACCAAGATACCCAAACGGTCAGCTTGCCTACTCCTTTACTTGGTCGCCAACAGGCGTAATCAACGAGTATCTCAATGATGCGGAAGCGATTCATAATGGTGTACGGAAAAATGTGCCATCTCTTGAGGGGTTTGAATACATGAACATCGAAGGACAGGAATATGAAGCATTTACAACTTCTGGTGGGCTAGGCACCATGTGCTCAACATTTGAAGGAAAAGTGGACACGCTCAATTACAAGACGATTCGATACCCTGGGCATGGAAAGCTTATGCGGTTTTTGATGTATGAGTTGGTAATGAAAAAAGATTTAAAACAGCTAGAAAAAATCTTGACTACTGCAAAACCACCAGTAGAAGAAGATCTCGTTCACGTGTATGCAGTTGTAGAAGGAGAAATAAACGGAGAAATACAACGAAAAGAGTTTTTCCAAACCTATCTCCCCATCGAAATTCATGGAAAAGTTTGGCGAGCCATATCTTGGACAACTGCCGCATCACTGGCGGCAGTGGTTGAAATGGTTGCTTCACAAAGCCTCCCGCAAAAGGGATTTATCAAACAAGAAATGATTTCATTATCTGATTTTTATGCAACCACAAATGGGTCTTTATTGAAACCAAAATAATTAACCATGAATTTTTCAGACAACAAGCCGCTCAATCGAATTTTAAATGGATTGTTTCTGCCTTATGCAAAACGTGTCCCCGATGTAAACACTGTTACCTTGGAAATGAAAAAACTAGGGTTGATATCAAGGCAGGAAGATATTGTCAATGACCACATTGCCTTTCGGACCTTGGGAATTTCCAATCTTGGCATTTCTTCATTTGAACGAATCTTCCTTCATTATGGATACACCAAGCAAGATCATTATTTTTTTCCAAAAAAGAAATTGGATGCCTATTGGTACAAACCGCCCCATGACAATTATCCGCGAGTTTTTATTAGTGAATTAAAAGTGGGATCCCTATCAAAACAAGCGCAGCAAATCGTTCAGCATTACACAAAAAATATTCAAGAAGATCCTCTCAATCAAGTTGACCTTGACAATGTTGATGATGTGGTTTCTTTTCTTCACAAAGCACTTTGGGAGCTACCAGATATAAATGATTACAATGCCCTCTTAACAGAGTCTGAATACGGAGCATGGGTGTTGTATAATCGCTATTATTTAAATCACTATACAATTAGTGTTCACAAACTGCCTGCTCCATATAATGAGCTAGTGATTTTTAACGAATTTCTAAAGTCAATTGGCATAAAGCTCAATGATGCTGGAGGCGAAATCAAAATTAGTCGCGACCAATTACTTCGTCAAAGCAGCACCGTGGCACAAACCATACTTGCAAAATTTGCAAATGGAAAAACTGCTGAAATCGCAGGAAGTTATGTTGAATTTGCCGAGCGTCTACCTCTTCCTGAATATGCTAAACTTCCTAAAGAAAAACTGACAAATTCCCATCGAAGAGAAGGTTTTGAAACAGGGAATGCTGACAAAATCTTCGAAAGTACATTTAGCGACCAAATCAATAAAAAATCGTAGTATTATTGGAGTGCTTTTTTGTAAATGTCGATATACAAAGGAATAACCTTTTGGATATCAAACATCTTGGCTCTAGCAAAAGCATCCTCCTTGAATTGTTGAAGTTGTGTCTCATTGGTCAGTAGCTCTATCGCATGTGCTGCCATTGTGTCCACATCTCCGATGGCAGATAAATATCCAGATTTTTGATGCTCCACAACTTCAGGGATACCTCCCCCATTGGTTGCAATAACTGGAGTTCGGGCTGCCATAGCTTCCAAAGCGGCAAGCCCAAAACTCTCCTTTTGAGAAGGTAAAAGAAATAAATCAGAAGAGCATAAAATTCGATACACATTATTGGATTTTCCAACAAAATCGACAATATCAGTTAATCCGAGTTCTTTGGTGTATTCCTCAGCCGATGACCGTTCGGGTCCGTCACCTACCATAATCAAGCGAGATTGGACCTCATTATTGAGTTTTGCAAAGACAGAAAGCACGTCTTGAACACGTTTGACAGGTCGAAAATTACTAACATGTGTGACCAAACGCTCATTTGGTTTTGCCAGTTGATCTCTTGAACAAATCGTACGTAAGGTTTCATACTTGTCAATATCAATAAAATTGGAAACAACCTGAATGTCCTTTTTAATGTTAAAAATATCTAAAGTATCGGAACGCAAACTACTAGATACGCTGGTCACAACATCGGAATGATTGATACTGAATGTCACAGCGGGCTTATAAAATGGATGACTGCCTACAAGTGTGATATCAGATCCGTGAAGTGTCGTTACAATTGGAATTTCAATCTGATACTCAGCCAACATCTGTTTTGCCATATAGGCAGCATAGGCATGCGGGATGGCATAATGGACATGTAAAAGATCTATTTTATGAAGTCTAACCATATCAACCAAAGCACTCGACAAAGCCAACTCGTAGGGCTGGTAGTGAAATAATGGATAATCAGGTACGTGAACTTGATGAAAATGAATGTTTTCCAAGCTCGTGTCCAAGCGAACTGGTTTTTTGTATGTTAAAAAATGAACGTGATGCCCCCTTTTGGAGAGCTCAATGCCAAGTTCAGTAGCGACCACCCCACTTCCACCAAAGGTTGGGTAACATACAATTCCTATTCGCATAGCTAGTGAATGATTGCTTTGTAAATGACACGCTGAATTTCGGAACGTAGGTTGATATCAACCATTTTTGTGTTTTCCATTGTGGGATAAGTACGGTTCGATAAAAATACATAAACCAAGTCAGACGCTGGGTCTGCCCAAGCAAAAGTTCCTGTAAAGCCCGAATGACCAAAACTTTGCTCGGATGCACACAAGCAAGTTGGTCCTGGATCTTCAAACTGCTGTTTGTCAAAGCCAATGCCGCGACGATTATTTTCGCTTTCGTATTGTCGGGTGTTAAAGTGGCTAAAGGTAGAAGAGGAGAAAAAGTTACGTCCCCCATATGAACCGCCCTGCATAAACATTTGCATCATTTTAGCAACATCATTGGCGTTGCTAAACAAGCCTGCATGACCACCAACGCCGTTTTGCATAGCTGCACCCATATCATGAACGAAACCTTGGACTTCCGTATAACGATAATAATCATCAATTTCAGAAGGAACTACTTGATTGACATCAACGTCTTGCAAAGGCAAATAGCCCAAATGAGAAGCACCGAGAGGCGCATAAAATTTTTCTTCGACGAGCTGGTCCATTCTCTGCTTATAACGACCTTCAATGTATTCTTTAAACATATAGAAGGGTAGGTCGCTATACTTATAATACAAAGAGTCCAGCAACGGACTATCCAGAATCTCATCCTTAATTTCATCGAGATATTTTGTGCGAAGAAATAAATCTTCAGATACTTGAACTGTATGTTTGCGCTTTTGCTTGGTGCGATAAAGTTTTTTTTGTGGTCTATTTGTTTTTTCGCTCAAGGTGTTTTTATAAAAAGGCAGCCATGGCTGGATCCCGGCATGATGAGAGAACAAAGCTTGAAAATTCATATCTGCTTTATTCGATTTATTATAGCCCGCAAGCAAATCGGAAATTGGGGTGAGCAGAAAAAGAGAATCTCGTTCGTACTCCTGCATCGCTAAAGGAACAGAAGCCAGAATTTTTGTCAATGAAGCCAAATCATAGCGGTGAAACCATTGGATAGGCGTTTTTTCTGAATAACGCATATGACCAAACGACTTATGATAAATAATCTTACCCGACTTGGCGACAAGAATTTGCATTCCTGGCGCAATTGAATCAGAAATGGCTTGTGTTGCCATTAAATCAACTGTCTCCAAAGTCTTATTATCCATACCAACTTGATTGGGGTGACCATAAGACAACCTGCCTAGGGGTGCAATGTCAATTCCACTCCCTTGTGGGTAGTGCCCGACAGGTACAGGAAGCTTACCATTTGCCCCTAGTCCTCCAAAAACCAATTGGGCGGCTTTCGATTGAAAAATTGGATTATTTTGGTAAGCAAGCACAACAGATTTACATTTCTCAAGAGGAAGTTTTGAAACACTATATGGGTTCGCAAAAGTCACTAAAACCACATTGAATTTCTGACACAGCAAATCGAGTTTTGCGATTACATCTGTGCTCAACTTATGCTTGACAAATGGGGAATGGTCAGGTTGATGTAACCCGACAATTACATGGGAATAATCATTTTTCGTTGATAAGATTTCTGTAAGAGTTTGTCGATCAACAGAAGTGTAATGCTGAAGACGATCAAAGAAAAACTCGCCTGTATCCTCCCCGATCGTTACATAAGCAATTTGGGAATCCGCAAACTTCTGGATCGGCAGCACCTTGTCTTCATTGCGAATCACGGTCAGCGACGCTTCTGCCAACTGGTGACGCAGTGCATTGAAGTCAGAGGTCTGCAGATCAACTCGCAAAGCGTCTGGATTTACCATTTTTACTTCATGGAGTTTCACTTCATATTTTGTAGAAAGAATTTTTTTGACAGAGTAGGCCAATCTCTCCTCAGAAATGATTCCTGAGAGTAATGCATTTCGAATGTCCGCAAAAGCCAATGGCAAATCATCTGGAATTAACAACAAATCCGCTCCAGCTAAAAAAGATCCGAGCGAAGCCGATTTGTTTCCGCTGTAGTCCGAAACACCTTTCATATTCAGGGCATCGGTAACAACTAAGCCCGTGAATCCAAATTCCTTTTTAAGAAGGTCTGTTACAATAGAAGACGAAAGAGACGATGGTCTGCCCTTCGCTTTTTCAAGTGCAGGTACTTCTAGATGACCCACCATAACTGAAAAAACTCCTTCTTTGATAAGGGTCTTAAATGGATAAAGCTCAACTTGATTTAAACGATTCAGACTATGAGGAACTACGGGCAGTGTATGATGAGAATCTGTTGAGGTATCACCATGCCCGGGAAAATGTTTGATGCTTGTCATCAATCCCCCTTCTTGCATACCACGCAAAAGCATTCCTGCCTTCTGGGTGACCAGTAAAGGATCAGAGCCCAAAGAACGCAAGCCAATCACAGGGTTTTTTGCATTGGTATTGATGTCCACAGTAGGAGCAAAGTTGAGGTGTATGCCAAGTCGCCGTTGACGATTCGCCATGGCGTACCCCATCTTATAAAGCAGACTATCGTTTTGTATGGCTCCCAATGTCATTTGATACGGGAAGGGTTTTGCATCATGGAGTCTCATCGCCATCCCCCATTCTGCATCCATGGCAATGAGTAAAGGCACTTTACTTTGGCTTTGAAACAAATTGGTTAGTCGTGCTTGTTCTGCGATTGTTCCCTTTGAAAAAATAATCCCGCCAAGATGATACTTTTTGAGGTCCTCAGAAATTTGTTGATAATGGCTTTGGTCCCCTTGTGAGAAAACCATAGGCATAAACAATTGTCCGATCTTTTGGTCTAGGGTAAGTGATTGATAAGTGCTATCTACCCAAACCTGCTTTGACTGAGCAAATAGTAGGTTTGTCGCTAAGATCAAGAGCAGTATTTGCTTGCTACAAATCATAAGATAAAGGTACTAAACCTAGAAGAAACGAGAATGCCAACTTTGGTCAGCAGTAGTTTCCCAGTGATTTACAAAATCTAATTTGGTTGTGACCAAATGGTTAAAAACTGTTGAACTGGGAAGAATTTGCTTTGACTTGACCATTTTTTTAAATGACTTCAGATCGATAACCTCAATTACATCCTCCTTGACATAATGCACATTCATTTTGTCAAGCAAACTCACTGAAAAGGATTGCTCAAGTGCTTGAATAAAATAAACCGACTTGTCAATTGAACACCCAGTTGCCTGTTGATCTGATTCGTTTAGAGCAAGAACAATAAACTGCTGATGAGGAATACAATAACCAGCAGATAAGGATGCGCCATGTGCAGTCCAATCCGATAAAAATTGCTCGATATCCGATTGAAGTTGTTTGATTTCTGTGATAGAGAATTTACGATTAGAAGGATATATCCAAATCCGAGAATGATCAGGAAGTTGAGAAAAGGGAACGACCATAGTTAAAGAGATTCTGTTTGAGCAAGCAGCTGTGCGATGTCTAAAACCGCAACCTTTGACTCTTTTCCTTTGTTCGTAACGCCATCGTGAAGCATGGTGTTGCAAAACGGACAGCCCGCAGCGATAATTTCCGGATTGGTATCAAGAGCTTGTTCGGTGCGTTCGATATTGATTTCTTTATCTCCTTTTTCGGCATCTTTAAACATTTGAGCGCCCCCAGCACCACAACACAATCCTTTTTCCTTACAACTTTTCATTTCGACTAACTCTGCGCTGAGTTTTTTGATTAGCGCGCGAGGTGCTTCATACTCCTTATTGGCTCGACCAAGATAACACGGATCATGAAAGGTGATTTTTTTACCCTTATATTCAGTCTTCGATTCGATGTTCAATCGACCTTCCTCTATCAACTGATGCAAAAACTGGGTGTGATGAAGAACCTCATATTGTCCACCCAATTGCGGATATTCATTTTTCAGTGTATTAAAACAGTGTGGGCAAGCAGTAACAATTTTTTTTACTTGATACCCATTGAGCACTTCGATGTTTGTGGACGCTTGCATTTGAAATAAAAACTCGTTTCCTGCGCGCTTTGCCGGGTCACCGGTACAGCTCTCCTCAGGACCCAGAACCGCAAAGGAAACATTGGCCCTTTGCAACAACTCAACAAAAGCTTTAGTGATCTTTTTGGATCGATCATCAAAGCTCCCTGCACAACCAACCCAAAAAAGAACCTCAGGCGATACGCCATTTTGGGTCATTTCGGCCATGGTTTGTACAGGATTAGTCGTGTTGTCCATCATCAAAAACTTGAATGGTTACTTCTTTGTCCACAAGATCAGTAAATTTACCATTATAACGTGTGGCTTTCACTAAATGATTGTCAATCCAATGATAGTTTCCACCTCTAGGCTTCCCCATTAGTAGACTGTGATACTTAAATCCATTACTTTTTAACCATTCCTCGGTTACAGCTCGGTGATCTTCGGTTCTGGAGGTGAAAAAACAAATCACATGCCCCTCTTCAAACCAACGATTTAGTGTTTCTAAAGCATCTGGATAGAGTTTGGCTGTTGCCATTCTTTCGGGTTCTTCGTTTGGAATATCGTCACATATGGTGCCGTCAATGTCAATGAGGTAGTTTTTGATTCCCCCAGGCAATACAGGACTTACGTGTTCTCCATCTTCCAATTTTTCACTCAGTAGCTTATCTACATCTTTTTGTTCCATAATAATGTCTTATTCTTTACTCCAGTTTAAACGATCTTGTTGATTAAAAGGCCAAGGTGCGCCGTTATTTTCAATATTTGTCATCATTGCATTTAACTCTGTAGGAGCAGATGACTGCTCCAAAACTAAGTACTGTCTCATATCCATAATGATAGATAATGGATCAATTGAGATCGGGCATGCCTCAACACAAGCATTGCATGTGGTACAAGCCCATAATTCTTCACGTGATATATAATTGTCGAGCAAGGTATTGTTATCCATTTCCAGTCCCCGATTTAGCTGTTTGCCAACTTGCTCTAAACGGTCCCGTGTATCCATCATGATTTTTCTGGGCGATAACTTTTTCCCTGTTTGATTGGCGGGACACACATCGGAGCAACGACCACACTCTGTGCAACTGTAAGCATTCATCAATTGCACTCGGTTTAAGTCATTTACATCAGAAACACCAAAATGCAATGGTTCACTTTCAACTGTAGGGGGCGCGTATGGATCTGCACTTGGATCCATCATTAACTTTACCTCGTTGGCTACTGCTTCGGAGTGCGAGAACCGACCCAATGGATTGAGGTTAGCATAAAACGTATTGGGAAAAGCAAGAAGGATATGCAAATGCTTGGAGTAATACAGATAATTTAAAAATGCCAAAATCCCAAGAATATGAAGCCACCATGCTGTTCGTTCAATAGATACAACTGAGGCATAGGACATGCCATCAAAAAATGGAGTAATCCAGCTACTGACTGGAAAGCTCCCTGCTTGTGTGTAGTAGGACTGCCCTTCTGGATGTTGCTGCAACCAATAGTCTGAAGCATTCATAGTTAAAAACAAAAACATTAACACAAGCTCGATATAGAGAATATAATCTGCATCTTTTTTGGGCCATCTTTTCATTTCAGGTTTCCAAAATCGACGAATTTTCATGGTATTTCTTCTCAACCAAAAAACTGAAACTGCCAAGATCACCAACAAGGCAAAAATTTCAAAAGTCGCAATCAATACATCATAAGTGCCCCCTAGATAAGGAGATAAAACGCGGTGAGTCCCCAAAAAACCATCTAGGACAATTTCAAGTAATTCAATATTAATCACAATAAAACCGATGTAAACAATGATATGTAAAAGTCCCGCTATCGGAAGTACTACCATCTTGGATTGACCTAGAGCCACTCGAGTCATATGCTTCCAGCGTTTTGACTTTTGATCAGAGCGATCTGTTTTGCGACCGAGATTGATGTTTCGAATAATCCGTCGGATGTTTCTCGTAAACATACCAATGGCTACAAAAAAAACAACTGCAAAAAGAATACTGCTTAGATACACCGGCTCTTATTCGTTTTGTGAATCGGAAGGTTTGTATTTGACTTGTTTTTTACCAAACAACGAAAAGTGGACATAACGTTTGGGGTTCAGTCGCATATCTTCAAGAAGTAGTTGGATTTGTGCATTGGTTTGCTCGAGTGTAAAATGAAGATCATCGTTGGTGAAGAGTTTACCCAATGAGCCCTCCCCTTCTTCAATGCGATCGAGAATTTGAGCTAAATTGCCCACGGCAGATCCTAAATCTTCAAAAGTGTCATCTAGATTGGATTCTTTCAATGAAGAAGATACAACAGACAAGTCTGCCGATAAATCAGCAAGGTTATCAAAGGTTTGGTGCAGTTGCCCATTTTCAGACAGCGAGTTGTTTATGGCTTCGCCAATCGAACGAAAATTAGAAATCGTAGCATTCAAATTTTCAATAGAAGATTTCAATTGTAGCTGTGCATCGGGATCTAAAACCGTGTTAAAGGAAATCAAAACAGAGTCAGCATGCGTAATCATGCTCTCTATTTTTTCTTGCAGTGGAGTCAATTTATCGTTGACCAGCTCCGACAGTCCAGGAGCAATTGCACTTTGCAAAGTATCTCCTGTTTGCGCAAAATCAGCGCCATCAAACTGTGGATCAACAGCCAAGGACTTTCCGCCAAGGAGTCCTGCTTCGTAAATTTTTGCGATACTATTTTTCGAAAATTCATATTCTTTTTCGACTCGAAAACGAACGGCAATGTCTTTATTTCCAGCAAGCAAAGAAACCTGATCGACCGTTCCGACCTGAAATCCTTGAATGGTCACAGGGGTTCCCGCCATAAGACCCTCGGCATTGTCATAGACTGCATAAAAGATATTGTCCCGAACAAAAACATCATTCGATTTTAAGTAATTAAAACCAATAAAAAATAAGCCAAATCCAGATAAGGCGAAGATTGCGGTTTTGATTTCTTTTGACAAATTCACGCTATATTCTTTAAGTGATAAAAATACGTATATAATTTGGGGTACAAAATAAGGGGTTAATTTCTTTTCAACGCATTGTTAAGAGGAACTATCTCTTCACCTTGAAAAGCAACAACAAAACTTCCACTGTATCCTTTTTCGATTGCGCGTTGTTGCAATTCTTTTGCCTTGTCGTAGGTTGCAGCGTTCCCTAAAAAGTATTTGTACAAACTCCCTGACTTGATGCGTTTGATGGGTGACAATCCCTTAAAATTAAATGATTTTGGCTCTAACATTGTTTTACTGGCAGAAATTTGCACACGAAACGTGTACTCTGAACCAATAGTGTTCTCTGCCTTGTTTGTGCCTGAATCTTCAAAAACGACATCTTCCTGTAAATTGGATTGGAGAAGGTTCTTGTAGGACACGATTGCCTTTGCAATGGCCTCACTCATTTCATTTTGGCCCTTTTTAGAATTGAGGTATGCACCTTCAATTTTGTTTGTCAAAAAGCCAAGCTCAACCAAAACACTAGGCATATAGGTATTTCTTAAAACCAAAAATCCTGCTTGCTTTACCGTTCGGTTTTTTCGTTTCAGGTTTCTCACAAAACTCTGTTGAATGGTATTGGCAGCTTGAATACTTTGGTCCAAATAAGTTTCTTGCATCAATACCAAACTAATTACAGACTCTGGGTTATTGGGATCAAATCCATCGTAATTCTTTTCGTAGTCTTCTTCCAGAAAAATAACAGAATTTTCCTTTTGTGCAATTCTAAAATTTCGATCATTCTCGTGAAGACCCAAGACAAAAGTACCTGCACCGTAGGCATTAGAAGTGTGCGCATCACAGTGAATAGAGACGAACAAATCTGCTTTTGCTGAATTGGCAATATCTGCTCGTTTGTTTAGCGGGATAAAGACATCACTCTTTCTAGTATAGATGATGTTGATGTCTTGATTTTTTTTGAGAATGGCACCGATTTTGAGTGTGACGTTTAAAGCAATATGTTTTTCATAATGCTGATTTCCACGATTTCCAGAGTCTTTTCCACCATGGCCAGCATCCAGAACTACTGTAAATTCATCCTTGTCTTGAGATTTTTGCGAATACAAAGTCGTCAAACAGAGAGTAAAAGCGATAAAAACAAGAACAAGATGGCGAACAGTTCCCAAAAAAATAGTCGTATTTTTGAATTCTACAAAAAGGGGCTTTTGACAAAAGTAATACATATTCATTCATTTCAGCTCTTTTCGACCTTACTGGTCATCATATTGCCATTTTTCTGGGGGATTGGGCAAGATCAAATTGCCAATTCAGTAGAAACAGATTCCCTACCAGCCAATGATACTATCCCTGTAAACAAAGCCATGCTCCTTGACCAAATCAAACGAAATGCGGTAGGGACAATTACGATCAACCGAGCAAATAAAACCATGACGCTTTACGATCAAGCTGAACTTTATTATCAAAATATCGAACTGAAAGCAGGTCAAATTGATTTGGATTACAACACAAATGTTGTTTTTGCACGACCCATTGTTGATACGACGGGTCAATACGTTCAATTTCCTTCCTTTAAACAGGGCGGTGATGAGGTTCTTCCCGACTCGTTAAAATTCAATTTTGACAACAAAAAAGCCATCATATGGAATTCTAGAAGTGAGCAGCAAGGTATGAATGTTTTGGCGGAGACAACAAAGAAAGAAAACGACTCTGTTTACTATATCAATAATGCGCGAATCACAACCTCTGAAGATGTAGAAAACCCTGATTATTTTGTGCGTATCCGAAAGGGGAAATTTGTACCACAAAAGAAAATCATAGCCAGTGGAAATCAGCTTTATATCGCTGATGTTCCGACCCCTATTTACTTGCCCTTTGCATATTTTCCCATGACTCAAGACCGAGAAAGTGGAATTGTTTTTCCAACAATCGGAGAAAACTTTAGACGTGGTTATTTCATGCAGAATGGCGGATACTATATCGCTGCGAGTGATTATTTTGACATTGCACTTTTGGGCGATTATTACACAAACGGCAGTTATGGTTTTCGTGCTGAGTCAAGCTATAATGTGAAATATAAGTTCAGAGGAAATCTAGCGATTCGTTTTGAAAATCTGATCAGCGGTGAAAGAGGATTTCCAGACTATAGCAAAAGTAATATTTACAACTTCCGTTGGTCTCATAGCAAAGACGCCAAATCCAACTCAAACAGTCGATTTTCGGCATCTGTAAACTTGGGCAGTAGCACCTATTTTCGAGAGTCATTAAATCAAATCAATACTGGGAATTTTTTGAACAACACCTTATCTTCTTCAGTTTCTTATTCAAGGACTTTACCGAAATATCCTTCAGTTAATCTCTCACTTTCTGCCTCTCACAGCCAAAACACAAGAACACAAACAATTAATATGTCGCTCCCAACCTTTCAAGCAAATATGGAGCGGATTTATCCTTTTGCGAAACGCAATGGAATAAAAAAAGGTTTTATACAAAATATCAACTTTCAATATAGTGTAAGAGGGGAGAATCGCTTGCAGATGATGGATGAGGACTTCTTGACCTCTCGAATGTTTGACAGCGCAAAATCTGGGGTTAAACATCAAATCCCATTGAGCACCTCATTTAAAGTCGCTAAACATTTTAACTTTTCGGTTGGTGGGAATTACGAAGATACGTGGGTGTTTGAAACCATTCAGAAAAATGATTACGATCCCGCACTTGAAGCCCTTGCAGAACAAGATACAATTCGGGGTTTTGATCGGTTTAATAAATACAATTACAGTGCGAGTATGAGTACAACTTTATATGGGATTTTTAATTTTAAAGAAGATTCAAAAATTCAGTCCATTCGTCATGTTGTGAATGCAAATGTGAATTACAGTGAATCTCCCAGTTTTGAAAAATACTACGACGAATATATCATAGATGCGGATGGCAATACAAGAGACTATACTCGGTTCGAGGGAGGCATGTATGGAAAACCAGGCAGAAATAAATCCAAATCGATGAGCTTTTCATTGCGAAATACTGTCGAAGCCAAGATTAGGGATAAGGACTCGTTAGCGACAGAGCCCAAAAAGATCAAAATTCTAAACAATCTCAATCTTTCTATGAGCTATAATTTTGAAGCAGACTCGCTGCGATGGAGTCCAGTTAGGATGTCGACTGTAGTTCCGTTGCTTGACAACAAACTAAATATCAACTTAGGAGCCACTTTTGATCCCTATACACTAGATGAAAGCGGAAGAAGAGTCAACACCTTACATGTCAATACTGGTGGGGGACTCTTTCGAATGACTAGTGCAAACATGAACTGGGGGTATAACTTTTCAAGCTCATCAAAGTCAAATGATGAATCTTCATCACAAACAAATTCATCAAACGATAACGATTTATTTGGCGGGAGTCAGGATTTTAGTGATCGACAATTCACAGCAGACCAAAGTAGCACACAAAACCAAGAAGAAGAGGAGCAAGAAGAAGACAACGCATTTTATCGCACAAAAATCCCTTGGAAACTCAATGTTCGACATAGTTTGACCTATTCAAATGCAAAGCAAAATCGAGACATTTCAAACAACTCTCTGATGGTCTCTGGGTCGGTGGGCCTAACGCCCAAATGGGACGTAGGTGTGTCGACTGGCTATGATTTTAAAAATAAAGGGATAACCTATACTAATTTTCGAATTGAAAGAGACTTAGACAGCTGGGTTATGAACTTGGCTTGGACACCATTTGGAACCAGACAGTCATGGTTCTTTTTCATTGGTGTACGCAGTGGATTCCTAAGTGATTTAAAATACGATAAACGTCGAGAACCAGATAAAAGACTTTAATTTATAGACATGAAAACAATCATTCAAACCCCTAAAGCCCCTACTCCGATAGGGCCTTATAACCAGGCCATTTTGGTAGATAACACCCTTTACGCAAGTGGACAAATTGCGCTTGACCCCAAAACAATGGAATTGGTCAACCGAGACATTGAAACCGAAACCAATCAAGTTATGAAAAACCTATCAGAAGTACTCAAAGCAGCAGGGATGGACTTTGTTGACGTGGTAAAGGCGACCATCTTCTTGTATGACATGGGAGATTTCGCTAAAGTAAATAAGGTTTATGGAGGTTACTTCGATCACAAAGTTGCTCCTGCAAGAGAAACCGTCCAAGTCACAGCTCTACCCAAAAATGTTCGCGTTGAAATTTCAGTGATTGCAATCCGCTAGTCAGTGGACTGGTGATAGGAAACAAGCCCTTCAATTGGCTTTTTGAGAATCTTTCCCAATGTAAGTCCATAGGAAATCAGCTTGGCTTCAAGCTCCTCTTTCAAAAAATAAGATATTGACCCAATAAAATGAATAGGCAGTTCTTTGGCGTTGTCGAACTGAGTAATTTGATTTTCAATAAATAAACCAAGTCCTTTATTGATAAGCCCTTTTATGTAGGGCTCATTTTTATTGACAATCACAAATTTGGCAAAGGTTGCCAAATAGGTGTTTGGGTTTGACTTTTTATATAAATTGGTTTTAATCTCCTCTGCACCCAAATTAAATTCTTCAGCAAAAGATTCAGAAAGTGCTTTTGGGATTTTATTGAAATAATAGTCCCGAAGCAACTGCCTGCCAAAATAGTTACCACTTGCATCATCCATTAGGATATATCCAAGAGAGGTGATCTTTTGATGAACGATTTCACCGTCATAAAAACTACAATTGGAGCCAGTTCCTAAAATACAAACGATACTTGGCACTCCAGGATCTGTAATTGCATAAACCGCGGCATAGGTGTCTTCTTTGACAGATATCGTTGAGTTTTGAAAAATACTCTTTAAAACACCCTCCATCAATTTGCGAGGCGGCTCAGTACCGCAACCTGCCCCATAAAAGAACGTAGAATCGACTTCGTTTCGAATACGATACAAATCGTAATTATTGATAATACGTTCTTCAACAATGGCTTCCGAAAGGACTTGGGGGTTTAGACCAAGCGTTTGGGTTTCAAACAAAATATTGCCAGAGTCATCAATAGCAATCCAATCGGTTTTTGTTGATCCACTGTCAACAATAAGTCTCATAACGCAATGATTATAATGAACGAACGTGAAGAGCTAGGTCGATGAGCTTGTTGGAATAACCGGCTTCATTGTCGTACCATGATACAATTTTGAAAAAGGTTTCGTTGAGTTGAATTCCTGCGTTGGCATCAACAATTGACGTTCTTGCATCCCCGATGAAGTCTTGGGAAACCACGAGTTCTTTCGTAAATCCTAAGATCCCCGCCATTGCCCCTTTAGAAGCGTCTTCAAGAGCGGACATTACCTCATCATAACTTGAGCTTTTTTCGAGTTTGACCGTTAAGTCAACAACAGAAACATCTGCGGTTGGTACACGAAATGCCATTCCAGTGATTTTACCAACTAAAGAAGGAATTACCTTCGTAACTGCTTTTGCAGCTCCTGTCGATGCTGGAATAATATTGAGAAGAGACGAGCGACCTCCTCTGTAATCTTTTCGAGAAGGACCATCAACTGTCATTTGGGTAGCTGTAACGGCATGAACCGTGGTCATCAATGCTTCTGCAATTCCAAAGTTGTCATGCAAAACCTTGGCAAGTGGTGCAAGACAGTTTGTTGTACATGACGCGTTAGAAACAATCGTGTCTGAAGCTTTTGCATCAGTATGATTCACACCCATTACAAACATTGGCGCGTCAGCAGATGGTGCAGAAATGACTACTTTTTTTGCACCCCCATCGATGTGGAGTTGGGCTTTTTCCAAAGTGGTAAAAATGCCTGTACATTCTGCAACGATTTCAGCGCCAACCTCATCCCATTTTAAGTTTTGTGGATCGCGTTCTGCAGTAATGCGTACTGTTTTACCATCAATTACAAGGTGGCCATCTTTAATCTCAATTGAGGCAGAACAGGTACCGTGTACAGAATCGTATTTTAAAAGATAGGCAAGATGGTCGACGTCGAGCAAGTCATTAATCGCTACGACCTCAACATTATCATTTTGAAGCGATGCGCGAAGGACCATTCTTCCAATTCTTCCAAATCCGTTAATCCCTAATTTGAGTGTTGACATAGTTGTTTTTTTGAGTTGATTTAATTTTAAAGTGTCATGATATCTGAGACTCTAATGAGCTCTCTATTAATTTCTGACTTTCCTTTGATTGCTTTGTTTAGTGGAGTTAAGATCATTTCGCCATTTTGAATCCCAACCATATGACCGCTTACTCCGTCGATTAGTGATTCTACTGCTTTTAGTCCCATACGGCTAGCCAGTACACGATCGAAACAAGAAGGTGTACCACCCCGCTGGATATGTCCCAAAACAGATACTCTAACTTCGTAATCGGGTAAATTTTCTTCGATGTGTTGCGCAAGTTCAAAAACATTTTTACCAATTTTATCTCCTTCTGCTACAACTACAATACTAGATGACTTTCCTGATTTTTTGCTTCTCCGCAAAGATTCCAAAAGTCGATCAAGACCAAGATTTTCTTCAGGGATTAGGATTTCTTCAGCACCTGCTCCAATACCAACATTTAGTGCAATATGACCAGCATCCCTACCCATAACTTCAACAAAAAACAAACGATTGTGAGAAATCGCTGTATCTCGGATTTTATCAACGGCATCAACAACTGTGTTAAGTGCTGTGTCGTACCCAATCGTGTGTGAGGTTCCAAAAATATCATTGTCTATTGTTCCGGGGATTCCAATGACAGGGATTTTGTGTTCGCGCTCAAAGATCATTCCACCTGTAAAGCTTCCATCTCCACCAATGACAACCAATGCATCGATGTCAAGATTTTTAAGGTTTTCAGAAGCTTTAGCTCTCCCTTTTTTTTCGTGAAAGTCAAGGGACCGAGCAGATTTTAATTTTGTCCCTCCTTTGTTAATAATGTTGTTAACGCTACGAGCGTCCAGAGGACGGATATCCCCCTCAATGAGCCCTTGATAACCACGGTAAACCCCAGAACATTTGATGTTAAAATAAGAGCAACTCCGAACAACAGAGCGTATGGCAGCGTTCATTCCAGGGGCATCTCCTCCTGAAGTAAGTACAGCGATATGTCTTGGTTTTACTGCCATAATGGAACGGCGAAATTACAAACTATATTTCTGAAAACATGGGGAAAGTTTGAAATTGTGAATTTAAAAAAAATAGAGAGTAAAATGGAGCTACGATTAGTTTTCTGATATCAAATTGTATTCTTTTTTACAATTTTTTTAATCAAGGATTTAAAATCATCAAAGCCAACACGGTAAGACAACCCGATTCCTTGCGTATATCCGAGTTCATCACCAAAATATTGAAACTCATTTTCTCTATTAAATATGCGTGCACGTAAAGCTCCATCTTTGCTTAATAAAAATTCGATTGTCACATCTCCCACAATTATGGTTTCCTCAACACCTCCAAAGGGGACACCGAGTTTGCCGTTGATCAGCAGTCGTTCTGAAATTTGGGTCACAAGAGTGAGACCCAGCCGATCTTGCGTTTGTACAGTCGCTTCTGCATTTCGATCTCCTTGCAAATAATCCAACCCTAACTTCAGCTTGTCCTCATCCCCAGAGAAAATCGATTCAAACACACCAGATGCTTTCTGAAATAGGTTGTTTGTTAAAGTTTGTGTTGAAATGGCTGATAAGGATAAGTCGCTAATAAACACCCCTTGCGACAGAAGGGATATGGCTTGAATTTGCCTGCGTTCCTCATCGCCCAATTTATAGGCAAGATCATTTCGGACATTTGCTGATGTATTGGGAAAATCGATCGAAAAACTCGGTGTTTCAGGCTGCATGATACTACCAGACAAGTAAATATTTACATCGGTTGGGATTTTTCGATTTAATCCTGGATTTTCAAGTAAGATAGCTGGATTTGCTCCACCCGGAACCTCATATGTGGCTTGTAAATTTAATTCGGCGTCTAGTGGATTGCCATTCCACACGATTGTCCCACCTGGTTCTAAAATAAATTCTTTTTCCAGTATCCCTAAATTTTTAAAACTATAAACTCCATTTAATGCTATAAAGTCTCCCCATACGCTAAATATTCCATCTGTATTGACTTCTATGAGAATACTCCCTAATCCAGAGCCACTCAGTGTGCTTCCCGTATCACTATCAATCACGAGCTCAAGTTCAGCGTCTGGCGTAATTGATAAATCAAAATTGAGAGCGAGTCCTTTAATTTCTGTGGGCGAAGAAGCTAAGTCAACACTTTTACTCGTCCTGTTTTTTTCGACAAATCGTATGTAAGAGACATCCTCTATGCTTGGCGTATTGTCAACTGGAATGATAATATTTGTTCCCTTAGCGGATTGACCCAAAACGTCAAAAGTCAAGGATTGGGCTGGCCCATGAATATGGGCAGAACCATTCAGTACTGCTTTTCCGTAATAGTTATTATCAAAATCATTATCTGTATCTAAAACGAGAAGCCCTTCACTAGACAGATTCATGTCTAATGTAAAAAATTGAAAGTTTTGATGTGTAATTGATCCCCCGAAGTTTGCTGAAGTCAAGGTATTCTCGTCGATCAAGAGAGTAGACTCAAACTGAAAGGACGTTGGATTTACAGTCAACTTTGTGTGGTCTACAAGGCGGTATCCAACATTTAAATATGGTACTGAAAGTCTAAATCCCTCTAAAAATAGCTCACCTTCAAGTGTGGGTTGGTTCCACTTCCCTCCTATTGAAATTAAACCATCGATCTCTCCGCCAACATCTGTGAGGGAGTTCCCAATAATATGGTCAAGTGTAGCTGCGGGAAATTTATGAAAAGTAGCATTGAGATCTAGATTGTCATCACTTTGGGGAAAGATCAGGCCCTCAATTGTGCTTGTTTTTAGATCGTTATCAACTGTACTGAATGACAACTCGTAGGCATCTTGAAGAGATCGCAGAGAAATAGAAGCATCGCCTAAAAAAGAATCATTTAATGATAAAGAGTCAATCTTCAGATTTGCCTCTCCACCAAATGTATCATTATCGAGGGTAATATCAAGCGTACCGTTGGTAATCCCACTAACAATTCTCTTTTGCTTAGACGCAATAATATCGGAAAGATCAATATTTTCAAAAATGGCTTCAAAACGCTGTGTTTTTTGCTGGTCAAACGAAAGATGGAGGGTAGATTCATCATTTGAAAAAATAGTTGAATCAAGCTGAACACCTTTTGAAGATACACGTAAAGAACTGGTTCTTTCATCCAATTGGTTTACTTTCCATTGCTTGCCCTGAAATGAGATCTTAGATGGTTGAATATGAAATTCAAATTCTTGATTGTCATCCAGTGTGGAATAAAAATTGACCTCACTATGTAAAGAATTACTATCGTATTCAGCTCTAAAATACAGTCTGTCATTTATGACTGTATTTATAAGCTGAAATTGACTTAGATTAAGACCCATTCCCTGAAATTCCTCAATATGTACGAAGGATTTATACAATGGGTTGTCATTATCCAATGTCAAACGCAATTGAGAAAAAACTTTATCTTCATACCGAATGTAGGGAATATCAAACTGCAGGATCGCTTCGTTTACGTTAGCACTTAGCTTACCGCGAAAAAAAGAATTGTCATCAATCGAAATATCATCACTTAAAGCTCTGAATAATTTTTCCTTGATATTAATGCTAAAGTTGACAAATTTGGAAGAGTCAAGCTGCAGGGGTTTGTATGAAGAAAAGTAGCTTCCGAATGAATTCTTTATCATTTTGTTCAAATCCGAAAATTCGAATCTTCCGTAAATTAATCCGTTGACAACATCGTCAGAAATGATATTGAAAAAACGCAAATCTTTATTCACCCTAGATTGTATGCTAAAATCCTCAAATGAAAACAGTTTATCTTTTGAGCGGATTTGAACAGACTCTGCGTTAATGTCTCCAATAAAATTATCGTTTTGGTTCCCTTGTCCAACGAGTTCAAAATTGCCCGAAAGCGTTCTGGCCCCCGAAGATTTTGAAGACTGAATAGGTTGAAGTTTTAATTCGCTTACTTCTGCGATTGCTGAAAATTTCTGTACAGAGTCATTCGTTTCAAATTTTCCTTGGATTTGCAACTTTGCATCAATATCATTTATGTCAACTGACCCAACAACTCGGCTTTGATTAAGATTAATGTCAACAATTATAGAGTCGAGTTTGTTTTCGCGATATGAAAAGGATGAAAATTGACCGAATAATTTCGTGTCGAGCTGATCAAACTGAAATCCTTTCCCTTGTACAAGCAATGATACATCAGTAGTCCCAAGATCAGATTGATTCAACAGACTGCCAATGTTAAATTGACTCGCTCGAATTTGACCGTCATAAAGAGGATTCATTTGCCTTCCTTTTTGATAAAAATCAAAATTGATTTGCAGTGGACCTAAGGGTGAGTCAACAGAAAGATTTAATTTATGGTTATCGGATTGACTGGCAATTGTTCCGCTGATATTCGATTTCCCAAATCGTTTTAAGACATCTACACTGGGTTTCTCCAAAGTTGGAAAAAGAGTTTGGATATCATTCGGGTTTATGGATAGCTCATGAATTGTGAGCTTTGAGGAGCTAGGAATATTGAAAGTGAATGAGCCCAAAAAGTTACTTTTTTCATACTTCATGCGAATAGAATCTATTGCGTATTCGCTTGGATTACCCGAAAAATTAAGTTGGTCTAGAAAAATGGTTTCAGAACTAGAAATATTTGGGACTAAAAATTCTAACTCTTGCAAACCCAAAAAAGAGTCCTGAACGACAGCATCTATGGATATGTCATCATAAAAATTGCGAAACCCTTCTTTTGGATAATGCATGAAAACATCAGATATAAATTGAGAATTCGGTGTGATTATCTTCATGTTTTGAAATTCAGCACCCTCAGAATCGAATGAACAAATTGCTTCTAAATTCAGAACTTGAATATTTTGATGATTCGCAAAAAAACTCATTTCCTGAATCTGAGTTGAAAAATCATCAACATGAGAATTCAAATCAACTAGTTTCGCATTTATATTCGAAAAAAGTTGTTTCGTAAAGTCTGCTTTATTATGATCCGTGAATTGCACTTTACTATGGTTAAGCTTGATGGTAGTTGCGCTAAGTTGTTTAGTAGCAGTATTATCAGATCTAACTTTTTCAATAAAAATGTCAAGGTTGGATTGATCTTCATTCTTGTACTTCACAACATTTAAAACCAAAGAATCAAATGCAACCTCACCCAAATGAAGTTTACTAGAAATCAGCCCGCCTAAGTGATAAGATTCAAACGCAAAATGATCGACAAAAACCAAAGTGTCACTTCGATGGTCACGAATCAGTAAATCAGTGAAAGAGGTAGTCCCAACAGGGTTGACAAAAAGAGTTCCCATAGAGAGTTCCACATCAAAGTCGTTTATGAATTTACTTTTTAACCAAGAATTGATAGCAGACTGGCCTACAGGAGAAAGAAACAAGGCAATCGTTGTCACGGTAAGACTTAAACTCATTACCGTTATTTTTTTTACGTTACGCCAGTGTTTTTGGGTCAAATCAATATATTAACTTTGCTTGCTAAACAAGAATCATGCCTGTAATCCTCGGAATCGAATCATCTTGTGACGATACGG
>JAQWGQ010000013.1 GCA_029238125.1 Flavobacteriaceae bacterium
GCACACCAACTCAAGGATACCGATGCCACAATTTATCGAGCAGGGATTTGGAAACCAAGAACCCGACCTGGAAATTTTGAAGGCGTTGGAGCCATCGGACTAAAGTGGTTGCAGCGCGTCAAAGAAGAAACGGGAATGATGACCGCCACAGAAGTAGCCAATAAGGATCATGTGAAGCTTGCCCTAGAGGCGGATATTGACGTGCTTTGGATTGGTGCTCGATCAACGGTCAGTCCGTTTATTGTACAAGAAATTGCTGATGCACTTCAGGGTACAGACAAAATCGTACTTGTAAAAAACCCAGTAAACCCTGATTTGGCGCTTTGGCTTGGTGGAATAGAGCGATTATATACGTCTGATATCAAAAATTTGGGTGTGATTCACCGTGGGTTTTCGAGTTATGCAAAAACAAAATATCGCAACAATCCGGAATGGCAATTGGCGATCGAATTACAAAATCGATTCCCTGACCTTCCCTTGATTTGCGATCCATCACATATTTGCGGACGCCGCGATATTTTACAAGACGTATCGCAAACAGCACTGGACTTGAACTTTGATGGTTTGATGATTGAATCCCATCGCGACCCAGATAATGCATGGAGTGATGCTGCTCAGCAAATTACGCCAGATACCCTCGTTCAAATGATGAAGGATCTTCGCATTCGAAAAACAACAGCCGATGCAGAAAGTTATGTCAACAAGCTCGACACCCTTCGTGCTCAAATTGACGTGATTGACCACAGTTTGCTTGAAACATTAGGAAAGCGAATGAATATTTCTGTCGATATCGGTACCTTAAAGAAAGAGCACAACGTTGCTGTTTTACAGTCTAAACGTTGGAATGAGATTTTGGGAAAGATGATTCTCGAAGGAGAAGGACATGGATTAAGCGAAGAGTTTGTGTTGCGTATGTTCAAAGCGATTCATCAGGAGTCGATCAATCATCAAGAGAAGGTGATCAACAACTAAGATTGAAAAGTCATACCTTGTAAGCTGTGGAAGGAACGGTTTATAAATCGACAGGAAGTTGGTATACTGTGAAAACAGATACAGGGATATTTGTTTCGTGTCGGATAAAAGGCAAATTTAGAACCGATCAGATATCGAGTACTAACCCTATTGCGGTTGGGGATCGTGTAACCATTTCGGTAGCCGAAAATCGGGAGGAAGGGGTTATCCAAGCCATCCATGATCGAAAAAATTATATTGTCCGTAAATCGGTAAACCTTTCTAAGCAAATCCATATTCTTGCAGCGAATGTTGACATTGCTTTTTTGCTGATCACGCTGAATAACCCAGTGACTTACCCTGCTTTTATCGATCGATTTTTGGCAACGGCTAAGGCCTTTGGAATTGAAGTTGTTTTATTGTTCAACAAGGAAGACACTTACTCGAAACAGGAAATGGATGAACTCCGTCAGCTCAAAGCAGTTTATGAGGATATCGGATATCATTGTGTTGAAATTTCAGCGCTGAATGGAACCAATGTCGATCAGGTAAAACCCCTTATGGCATCCAAAACTTGTATCCTTTCTGGGCACAGTGGCGTTGGAAAATCAACTTTACTAAACACCTTGGCTCCGCAGTTAAATATCAAAACCAAAGCGATTTCGAATCAGCACCAGCAAGGTCAGCACACGACAACCCATGCCGAATTGCATGAGATGGATTTTGGGGCTAAAATCATCGATACGCCAGGGATTCGTGGATTTGGAATGATCACGTTTTCACCACAGGAGCTGGGCGATTATTTTGTTGAATTTTTTCAACGAAAAAGCCAATGCAAATTCAACGACTGTCTGCATATAGACGAACCAAAATGCGCTGTGAAATTGGCGGTTGAGTCAGGGGATATTGCTAGTACACGGTATAAGAGTTATACTCAAATTCTTTCTGGGGATGACCAACATTACCGTACTGATTTTTGGGAATCATGAGAGTGGTTATACAACGTGTTGGCAAAGCAAGTGTTCGAGTCGATGGAGAGTTAGTGGGTTCGATTTCCAAAGGGCTTCTGGTTTTTTTGGGGATTACTCATGATGACCAATTGGAGGATGTTTCCTGGTTGGTTAAAAAAACACTCGAGCTGCGTATTTTTAGCGATACAAACGATGTGATGAATTTATCTGTACAGGATGTAGATGGAGATGTGTTGATCGTGAGTCAGTTTACACTTCACGCGCTGACCAAAAAAGGAAATCGACCGTCTTATATTGAGGCGGCCAAACCAGAAACTGCCTTACCTTTGTATAGCAGCTTTGTGGAACAGTGCGAAAAGGTCCTTGGAAGGCCAGTTGCCACTGGCGTTTTTGGCGCCATGATGAATGTAGAGCTTCACAATGATGGCCCAGTCACGATTTTGATGGACTCAAAAAATAAATCATAATGAATATAGACAATGCACAACAAGCGGTTGATCAATGGATCAAAAATCACGGAGTTCGTTATTTTGACGAGCTGACAAATATGGCGCAATTGACAGAGGAGGTTGGAGAAGTTGCACGAATTATTGCCCGTCGATATGGTGAGCAATCCGAAAAAGAAAGCGACAAAGATAAAGACTTGGGCGAGGAACTCGCCGATGTTCTTTTCGTAGTACTTTGTTTGGCCAATCAAACAGGGGTAGACTTGTCAAATGCATTCGCTAAAAAGTTAGACCTCAAAACAAAACGCGATCACGATCGCCATCACAGAAACCCTAAAATCAATCAATGAAAGATCTGAGACTTCGTCATCAATCGGGAAATTTAAGCGGAAAAATTCAGATTACTGGGTCAAAAAGTGAGTCGAATCGGATGTTGCTTTTACAAGCACTTTTTCCTCAAATTGCGCTTACCAATCTATCAAATTCTGATGATACCGTTGCGATGAAGTCTGGATTGGAAGGTGATCATGACTTGGTGGATATCGGCCATGCAGGCACCAGCATGCGTTTTTTAACAGCTTACTTTTCTACTCTAGAAAATCAAGAAAAAACATTGACGGGTTCGCCGCGTATGCAAGAGCGCCCAATTGGGATACTGGTCGATGCGCTTCGCCAACTTGGAGCAGAAATTAGCTATCTCAAAAATGAAGGGTACCCACCCTTGTTGATTAAAGGAAAACGGCTTACTGCCAGTGAGGTTCGCCTTTCAGCCAACATCAGCAGCCAATATATCACGGCATTGATGCTGATTGCCCCAAGCTTAGCTGACGGATTGCACCTTCACCTAGATGGGAAAATAACCTCAGTTCCCTATATCGAAATGACACTTTCTCTATTGCATCAAATTGGTGTTGAGGCTACTTTCTCTGGACAGCGCATTCAGGTTTTTCCCAAAAATGACATTGCTCAAATTTCCCACGCTGTTGAGTCGGATTGGAGTTCGGCCTCGTATTATTTTAGTATGGTAGCACTTGCCAAGGACGCAGATATCACCCTTTCAACTTATAAAGAAAACAGCTTGCAAGGGGATAAGGTCTTAATGGATGTTTACGAGCATTTGGGGGTCAAGTCTATGATCAAAAACAACACACTTTATCTGCACAAGCAAACGTTGAGTTTTAAATCAATACAATTGGATCTTTCTGATGCACCAGATATTGCTCAAACCATAGCGGTTACTTGTTATGGATTAGGGGTTGCTTGCGACTTAACGGGATTACACACACTGAAAATCAAAGAAACAGACCGATTGGTTGCCTTGCAAAATGAATTGACAAAGTTAGGGGCAACAATCGAAATCACAGATAAGAGTTTGCATTTGCAAAAACGCACAAATCCAATTCATCCCAATGTTTTGATCGAGACCTATCATGATCATCGTATGGCGATGGCATTTGCCCCTTTGGCTTTGTTGGTTCCCATAAGAATACAAGATGCAGATGTTGTTACAAAATCCTACCCAGGGTTTTGGGAAGATTTAGAGCAGAATGGATTTTTATTGGGGTCATAGTGTAAAAACATGCTCAATAACTTGACAACCCCCCTGTTGAGAATGTATATTTGCGACCTTAATGTTTAGAATGAAACTTTCAC
The DNA here is from genome assembly GCA_029238125.1 of Flavobacteriaceae bacterium. GTDB lineage: Bacteria > Bacteroidota > Bacteroidia > Flavobacteriales > Flavobacteriaceae > UBA724. Next base: position 4,022 of record JAQWGQ010000013.1, read on the forward strand.
GCTTTAATTTTGATCTACCAGACAATCTGTTAGCTGAATACCCTACCGATCATCGAGACGAGTCAAAACTCATGGTTTTACACCGAGAAACCGAAACCATTGAACACAAATATTTCAAAGACATCGTCGATTATTTTGAAGAAGGAGATATCATGGTTCGAAACAATACCAAAGTGTTTCCAGCTCGTTTGATTGGAAATAAGGAAAAGACAGGAGCCAAAATAGAAGTTTTCTTACTCCGTGAATTGAATCAGTCACAACGACTTTGGGATGTTCTTGTAGACCCTGCTAGAAAAATAAGAATTGGAAACAAGCTCTATTTTGGAGGGGGTGAGGATTTGGTTGCTGAAGTTATTGACAATACGACTTCCCGTGGACGAACGCTTCGATTTTTATATGATGGTCCTTATGAGGCCTTCCGAGAAAAGCTACACGAGATGGGTCAAACACCGCTTCCCAAGTATATCAAACGCGATGAGGAGGAATTTGATCGGGAACGCTACCAAACAATTTATGCCAAACATGAAGGTGCCGTTGCAGCACCTACTGCTGGGCTCCATTTTTCAAAGCACGTTCTCAAAAGACTCGAAATCAAAGGGGTTGATATGGCTGACATTACACTTCATGTAGGACTTGGCACATTCAATCCAGTTGAAGTGGAGGATTTGTCCAAACATAAAATGGATTCAGAAGAACTGCATATCGATCAGATTGCTGCCGATATGGTAAACAATGCGAAGATCAATAAAAAGCGAGTATGTTCCATAGGAACAACATCAATGCGTGCACTTGAAAGTGCGGTATCTTCAAGCAAAACACTCAACACCTATCGGGGTTGGACGCATAAGTTTATTTTTCCACCTCATGAGTTCAGCATTGCAGATAGCATGGTTACCAATTTTCATTTACCAAAATCAACTCTTTTGATGATGGTTTCTGCTTTTGCTGGGCACGAATTTATGGAAAAAGCATATAAAGAGGCTGTTAAGAAAAAATATCGTTTCTATTCTTATGGTGATGCGATGCTAATTCTCTAGTCATGGAGAAAATACGTCGTGATATTCGTGCCTTATCCTTGGACGAATTGCGTCGTTTCTTTATCTCTCACTCCCTTCCTGCTTTCAAAGGGAATCAGGTTTATGAATGGCTTTGGAGCAAGGGGTCCCATGACTTTTTGGGAATGACCAATTTGTCAAAATCACATCGCTCGCTTTTAGAAGAGCATTTTGTGATCAATCATATTGCGGTTGATCAATTACAACGAAGCGATGATGGCACGATCAAAAATGCCATTCGCCTTCATGACGGATATCTCGTGGAATCTGTGTTGATCCCTACTGACACACGTTCTACGGCTTGTGTGTCGAGTCAGGTTGGATGTAGCTTGGACTGCCATTTTTGTGCGACTGCCAAACTCAAACGAATGCGGAATCTCAACCCAGATGAGATTTATGATCAGGTTGTAGAAATCGACAAACAAAGTAAAATGTATTACAATCGTCCACTGACCAATATCGTATTTATGGGAATGGGTGAACCTTTGATGAACTATAAGAATACTCTGAGTGCCATTGAAAAAATTACTTCTCCTGATGGGTTAGGGATGTCACCCAAACGAATTACGGTATCAACTTCTGGAATCACCAAGATTATTCGTGAGATTTCAGACCAGAATCCAAAGTTTAAATTGGCAGTTTCTCTTCACTCTGCAATCGAAGAAACACGAAATCGACTGATGCCATTTACCAAGACCTTTCCACTCGATCAGCTATTGGAAGCACTTAAGTATTGGTATAAAAAAACGAAAAGCCAAGTTACTTTTGAGATGGTAGTGTGGAAAGACATCAATGACAAACAAGCGGACATTGACGCACTTGTTTCCTATTGTAAGCAGGTGCCATCGAAAGTAAACTTAATTGAATACAATGCTATTGGAGATGACGAGTTTGTGCAAGCAAGACCAGAGGTGATCTCGGCATATACGACTGCATTGGAAAACAATCGAATTTCGGTTACCGTACGACGGTCAAGGGGAAAGGACATCGATGCTGCCTGCGGTCAGCTAGCAAATAAGAACTATGAATTCACACATGGTCAAGATGTTTGACAATATCGAGTGAAATTGTATATTTAATTCGGATGAAAATCACTGAGCAACTCAAACGCCCTATACGCGAGGAAATGGAACTCTTCGAAGGAAGATTTTCCAACGCAATGTCTTCCAAAGTTGCATTGTTAAACCGAATCACGCATTATATTGTCAATCGCAAAGGAAAACAGATGCGTCCAATGTTTGTTTTTCTTACCGCAAAGTTGTTGGGAAAAACCAATGAACGCACGTACCGAGCGGCATCCGTAATCGAATTGATTCACACCGCGACTTTGGTTCATGACGATGTGGTCGATGATAGTAATAAGCGACGAGGTTTTTTCTCAATCAATGCCCTTTGGAAAAATAAAATCGCTGTTTTAGTTGGAGACTATTTGCTGTCCAAAGGACTATTGCTTTGTATTGACAGTAAAGACTTCGATTTGCTCGAGATTATTTCAACAGCGGTTCGCGAAATGAGTGAAGGGGAGTTGTTGCAGATCGAAAAAGCCAGAAGTCTCGATATTACGGAGGAGATTTATTATGAAGTCATTCGAAAAAAAACCGCTACGCTTATCGCATCCTGTTGCGCTTTGGGCGCATGTTCTGTTGAGAGTTCTGAGGCGGAGGTGCAAAAAATGCGCATGTTCGGCGAAAAAATTGGCATGGCATTCCAGATTAAAGATGATTTATTTGACTATGGCAAACAACGTATTGGAAAGCCAACAGGAATCGATATCCGTGAACGCAAAATGACTTTGCCTTTGATTTTCACCATGCAACAGGCAAGTCCATCAGAGCGAAGGTGGCTCAAGCGAAATTTAAAAAAGTATAACACGAACAAAAAGAAAGTAAAAGAAGTAATTGCATTTGTCAAATCCAAAGGCGGATTGGATTATGCAATCCATAAAATGCATGAATTCCAACAAGAGGCAAATCTGATTTTGGATTCATTTCCTGCTTCCGACGCCAAGGATAGTTTGCAAAAACTGATTTCTTATGTAATTGATCGGGAGTTTTAATTGCTTTTTTTCTATTTTTAATCTTTACAATTGTCCAATTTTGATCAGTAAGTCAACCGTAGATCTCGTTTTTGAAACCGCACGCCTAGAAGAGGTTATTGGTGACTTTGTACAGCTCAAAAAGTCGGGTTCGAATTTCAAAGGGTTAAGTCCATTTTCCAATGAAAAATCACCGAGTTTTATGGTTTCTCCTGCCAAACAAATCTGGAAAGATTTTAGTAGCGGAAAAGGGGGGAACGTCGTCTCCTTTTTGATGGAGCATGAGCACTTTACATTTCCAGAAGCGATAAAATTCCTCGCGAAGAAATACAATATCGAAGTTGAGGAAACCCAACAAACCAACGAGCAAAAAGAAGCAGCATCCCTTCGCGAAAGCATGTATGCTGTTACAGATTTTGCGCAATCTTTCTTTTCGAAAATACTCACCGAAAGTCAAGAGGGAAAGAATATCGGGCTGGCTTATTTTCAGGAAAGAGGATTCACTGCAGAATCGATTGACCAATTCCACCTGGGATATTCGCCTGACCAGTGGGATGTTTTCACCAAGGCAGCATTGGATGCTGGATTTCAAGAGGAGTTTTTGGTGGCTAGTGGCTTGACGATTCAAAAAAGAGAAAAACAGTTTGACCGTTTTAAAGGGCGGGTTATGTTTCCAATCCACAGTATGTCTGGCCGTGTGATGGGTTTTGGCGGACGAATCTTAAAACAAGACAAACAGGCGGCAAAATACGTCAACTCTCCCGAGAGTGAAGTGTATCAAAAAAGCAAAGTTCTTTATGGGCTTTATCAGGCAAAACAATATGTCGCCAAGCAGAGCAACTGTTATCTTGTAGAGGGATATACGGATGTGATTCAGATGCATCAGGCAGGAATTCAAAATGTTGTCTCCTCTTCTGGGACTGCATTGACACCTGATCAAGTTCGTTTGATTCGTCGATTGACGGACACCATAACCTTGCTTTTTGATGGAGATGCAGCAGGTCTTCGCGCAGCCATGCGTGGGGTTGATATCATCTTGGAAGCAGGAATGCAGGTTTCCATTTGCACATTCCCCGACGGAGAAGATCCAGATAGTTTTGTCAGAAATCATCAGATTACCGAAGTCAAACAATTTTTAGAAAATAACACAGTTGACTTTATTCAATTTAAAGCAAAATTACTTGCAGAAGAGGGTAAAAACGAGCCCATCCGAAAAGCCGAAACCATACGCGAAATTGTACAGAGCATTTCCGTTATTCCAGATGCCATTCGCCGAGAGGTCTACATTCAGAGCTGTGCTGCTTTGATGAATATCAGCGAAGATGTACTGTTTTCGACCCTTGCTCAGCTGCTTCAGAAAAAGGGTCAGCAAGCACCAAAAGCTCGAAAATTGAGCGAGATGCAAGTGGTCAATGTCCCAAAACAGAAAGTTGATCCGCGCTTTGAGCTCGAACGAAATATCATCTCTCTCCTTTTGCTGTATGGACAGGAAGAAGTTTCATTTGAAGATGTCGTGATGCAGTCCGATGAAGAAGGGAAAATTGTCCTTACGCCAACTGAAATTAGCGCCAAGGTATATGAAAAAATTTATCTCGATCTCCAACAGGATGAAGTGGAGCTATCAACCCAAAACTTTCGGGAACTTTATCATTCTTTAATGTTGATTTACAATGCTCAAAAACCTCTCGTCATGGAGACGTTTTTACAAGAGCTTTCATCTGAACAGTCCGAACTGGTCAGCAGTATTATCATGAGTAATGAAAATAATGTTCTCCACGATTGGGAACGAAAAAATATCGTGATCAAGGACAAAAAGACTGAAATCGGAAGATGGTTACAACAAACCATTCTGAATCTCAGATGCTTGTTAATCCAAGAAAAAATCGGGGAATTGCAAAATCAAACTGCGGAGAGCCAGATCGAAACCCATCGCGAAATTTTAGAGGAAGTGAACGATTATGTTGGGCTAAAAAAGAATTTGAGTAAGCGCTTGGACCGTGTTGTTTTTTAGAAGGAGTCTACCTGAATCGATTGGGCTTTTCGAACGAGTTCAACGAGGTTCCGAACGCGTAATTTTTTCATGATTCGACTGCGGTATGTGCTAACAGTTTTTTCGTGTAGTTTTAATTCCAACGCAATCTCTTTGTTCCTTTTGCCATCGCACAGCATCTTGAGGACCTCAACTTCACGCATAGAAAGCTTTTTGAACATTCTCCTTGGTCTTCCTGTTGACTCGTCAAATGCAATTGTTTGGGCGAGCTCATTGGTAATGTACATCCCCCCAGAGGCAATTTTCAAAATTGCATGACGAATTGCAGTGGGGCTGGTCTTTTTGTTCAGGTAACCAGAGGCACCTGCTTTTAATGACGAAATTGCATAGACTTCCTCGGGCTGATTTGAAAAGATTAAAACACGAATACCGGGGTATTCATTTTTAATGCGTCGCAAGACCGCTAATCCATCTGATTTTTGCAAATCGAGTTCTAGGATAATGACATCAACCATCTTGCGCTCAAGAATATCAAAAAGATCATCTGGAACCAGGGCTTTTCCAGTAATTGAAATTTCAGTGGAATTCTTAAAACTAGCCTTGATCCCTTTGTGGATTATTGGATGAGAATCAGCAACGGCAACTTTTATCACGAATCTAGAATAAGGTAGTTATTTGTTGATTGCATAAAGAAACAACAATTGAAACAATTTACAAAGAATGTAAGTAAATTCTTAATTAAGTCTAACAAAAAATTACTTTAACTGCTGTGGTATCACACAAATGGGGATGGGGACCATTTTGTGTTTATTCATTGTGTGGTGTTTTTCATAGGTTGCAAAAATGGTCTTATCACGACCTGTAAAGTCAGCTGCGTTTTTACCGTTTTCTTGTTGTTTCATTGCCCACTCAAGCTCGTCATAGGTTGCTCCGAGCTGGTCTTCATCGGTTCGATTATCGTCCCATAAGCCGTCAGTTGGAGCCGCATGAACGATCGAATCATGCACACCCAAATGTGCAGCGAGTTCTCTAACTTCACTTTTCATCAAATCTGCAATTGGACTTACGTCCACCCCGCCATCTCCGTATTTGGTGTAAAACCCAACACCAAAGTCTTCAACTTTGTTGCCCGTTCCAGCTACAAGAAAACGTTCTTGTGAGGCAAAATAGTACAAAGTTGTCATTCGCAAACGAGAACGCGTATTGGCTAGAGAAAGGGCGGTGTTTGTATTGTCACTTCCTATAGCGTCCAACTGGCAAAAGCTATCATATAAGGCATTTAGCGGTACAACTTTTACTTGTACATTGCTGAAATTTTTTACAAGCCAATTTGTATGGCTACTGGCTCTTCTTACTTGATTGCTCTCTTGGCGTATTGGCATTTCAACGCAAATTGTTGGTTTTCCAGTATTGGCACACAAGGTGGATGTTAGTGCAGAATCTACACCACCAGAAACACCGACCACAAAGCCGTCTAGCTTTGACTCTTCTATATAGGCGTTTAGCCAATGTATAATATGATCAGCAACATCTTTAGTTTTCATAGCACAACTGAATTATCATCTAAAAAAATAGTAGTTTCGTAAACTCTAATTTTACTTTCAAAGGTAGTATTTATGCACGTATTCAAAAACAGGTTTTTATCAATTTTAATCCTTTTGATTGTTCCTGTTCAATTTTGGAGTTGCTCGAACCAAAAAACATCCAAGGATGCCCCACAGTCCTATATGCTCATTCGTTTTGAAAGTATTTTTTTTGATGCCCATCCAGATTCCCTGGCTGAAGTCGAGAAACAGTTTCCTTATTTTTTCCCAAAAAGCTACCCCTTTTCCGTATGGGTCAATCGCCGTACAGACAGCTTGCAGCTGGCTTTGTACGAGCAAACCAAATCGATTTCAAATTCAGATATTCAAGACCAACTGACCCCTTTTATGGAAGGTCTTCCTCGTGTTTTTGAGAATGCTCGTCTACCCAAAAAGGTGATCACCATCACTTCGGACGTTGACTACAATAACAAAGTTATTCTAAACGATAGCATGGCATTGATTGCCATTGACAATTTTTTGGGTGTAAATCATCCCATGTATGAGGGAATTGCCCTGTATTTGCGTCAGCAAATGGAGTTGAAACATCTATCAAAAGAGTTAGCAGAATCATTTGCAAACAATCGAATTGCTTTGCCTGAAGACCGTACCTTTTTGGCGCAATTGATTTATTTTGGTAAAATCCAGTTCTTGAAACAATCGATCTTGTCCGGCTATTCTGAAGATAAAATTTTGGGCTTCACGCCTGACCAGCTCGCTTGGGCAATGACGAATGAAAAAGAAATTTGGAACTTTTTTGTTTCCAAAGAGTTGCTTTTTAGCACAGATTCAGAATTGATCAAACGTTTTATTTCGCCAGCTCCGTTTTCAAAATTTTATTTGAATATCGATGTTGACTCTCCAGGTCAAATCGGTCAATGGCTAGGTCTTCAAATCGTTAAGGCCTATCAAAAGAAAGAACAAAAATCCATTGCGCAGCTCCTCAATACTCCTTACAGAGAGTTATTTAAAAAATCAAAATATAAACCTCGAAGATGATGAAAAAGACCAATATCACAATAGATGTTACCCTTGATGAGAACCATGTGCCAGATCAATTGAGTTGGTCTGCGCCAGACGGCGGCATTGATCAGCAAGAAACGCATGCCATGTTCTTAAGCACCTGGGATAAAGAAACACAAGAAAGTGCACGTATAGATTTGTGGACCAAGGAGATGCCTGTTGACCAAATGCGTGTGTTTGTTCATCAAACGCTTGTCGGGGTTCGCAACTCGTATATAAAAGCAACGCAAGATGTTGAAATGGGCGAGGCCTTTCAGCAGTTTTGCGACTATTTTTCAAGTGAACACAAACTGGGCAAGGCCAAAAAAGCTAAAGATTCGAATTGATTGATTGGATATAGTCGAGAATTTCTTTTTTACCTTCTCCAGTCTTAGCTGAAGTTTCAAATAATGGCGGAACGCTATCCCATCCCTGCTCCAAAAGGTGTGATTTGTAAACAGATATATTGTTTTGATGTTGTGCATTGGAGAGTTTATCAATCTTGGTAAACACGATAGAGAATGGATGTTGTTGATTGCCTAGCGCATTGATAAAATCGACATCGATTTTTTGCGGTTCGTGCCGACTATCGATCAAAACAAAAGTATTGACCAATTGTTTTCGATTGGCGAAATATCCTTTGATTAGTGTCTTGAGTTCCTTTCTCTCTTGTTTCGATATTTTGGCATATCCATAACCCGGCAAATCAACCAGACACCAAGTTTCATTGATTAAAAAGTGATTAATTAGCTTTGTTTTTCCAGGACTTCCCGAGGTTTTTGCGAGTTTTTTATTGTTTGTAAGGGCATTGATTAGTGATGACTTACCAACATTAGAGCGGCCGATAAAAGCATATTCAGGAAGAGAAGACTTTGGGCACTGATCAACAGTAGAGTTGCTAACCAAAAAACGGGCAGAATGAATCATGGCAACTCAATTTGAATGAGAGTTTAGCCAAGCTTCCATATGCACATTGAAAAGATCTGGATGTTCCATCATGGGCGCATGCCCACATTTTTCAATCCAAAACAAAGAAGATTTTGGCAGTAAACGATTAAAATCATGTCCAACCTCAGGGGGTGTTACAATGTCGTTTTCTCCCCATATTACGGCAGTTGGAATTTGGATTTTTGGCAAATCTTTCGCCATATTATGCCGAATTGCACTTTTGGCAATTGCGAGAATCTTAACCAATTTTTTCCGATCATTGACGGTTTCAAATACCTCATCAATAATTTCTTCAGTAGCTACCTTAGGGTCATAAAAAACCTCTTGACATTTCCGCGTCATGTAGTCTTTATTTTCTCTTTTAGGGTAGCTTTCACCCATAGAGTTTTCATAGAGCCCAGAACTACCTGTAATGATAAGTCCCTTGATGTTTTTGGGATATAATAAAGAAACCAGCAGTCCAACATGTCCCCCAAGGGAGTTTCCAAGCAAGGTAACTTCTGATAAATTCAGATGGGAAATAAATTGATTGACATAGTTGGCAAACTCTTTGACGTTGGTTTTCAGCAAGGGGAGGTCATAAATGGGTAACATGGGGATTATCACCCGATATCCTTTGTCAGGAAAGTAGTCAGTAACTCCTTGAAAGTTACTCAAACTTCCCATAAGCCCATGAAGAATTACGATTGGCTTTCCAGCGCCTAGTTCAAGGAATTTGAATTTCCCCGATGTTTTTATTGTTTGTTTCATCTAATTGAAGCCAATATAGTGCGTAAATATAACTATTTCAAGTCAGTTGCCTTACTCATTTCGCATAAAGTAAAAGCTAATGGTTTAGAATTCATAATCTCAATCGAGTTTGCTTAATAAAATGGCAATAAACTCATTGTAAGTGATTTAAGCTAATCACAAACGCAAGGTGTTTGAATTTATCAACAAAGTGGTAGAAAGTGGTAAAAAGTGGTAATTAATTGATATATTTGACTCAATTCCAGTCGGAAAATGCACGTAGTTGGCACATATGAATGCAAATTAGACCCCAAGGGCAGGGTAAAACTTCCCGTGTCTTTGGTCAAGCAACTCAAAGGTGTTGAAACCTTTGTACTCAAACGTTCCGTGTTTCAAAAGTGCTTGGAGCTTTATACGCTAGAAGAGTGGTCATCCATGATGGAGAAAGTGAATAAGCTCAACCGATTTAGAAAGAAAAACAATGATTTCATTCGTCGATTTACTGCTGGAGTGAAAATGATCGATATCGACGCTGCAACAAGAATATTGATTTCAAAGGACTTACTTGGGATTGCTTCTTTGAGTAAATCACTCGTTCTGTCATCGGCAATCAACATGATTGAAATCTGGGATAAGGAATTGTACGAACTAGCCATTGACGATGCTGCTCTTGACTTTGCGGAATTGGCAGAAGAGGTGATGGGAAATCATGACGAAGATGTATCATAATCCTGTTTTATTGGAAGCTTGCCTTGAGGGTTTGGCTCTCAAGGAATCAGGCACTTATGTCGATGTGACTTTTGGCGGCGGCGGACACACCAAAGCCATTTTAGATGCGATTGGACGTGAGGGAAAGGTAATTGCTTTTGACCAGGACGAAGACGCGATTGAAAATTCATGGGATGATGACCGCTTGATTTTTATTCATCAAAATTTCACTTATCTACAGCGCTTTTTGCGATTTCATAAGATTGATAAAGTCGATGGGATTCTTGCAGATTTAGGTGTTTCCTCTCACCAAATTGACACACCAACTCGTGGGTTTTCTACACGATTCGACGGCCCACTTGATATGCGAATGAGCTCGTCGGAGGGGCCATCGGCAAAAGACGTGATTAACACCTATTCAAAAGAGCAGTTGAGTGATATCTTTTATCAATATGGAGAATTGACGAATGCGCGCAAGATTGCCACAAGGATCGTTGAGCGCAGAGAAGAAAACCCCATCGAAACAACTTTGGAGTTAGCGGACCTACTTCGTCCTCTTGTTCCTGTAAAGATTCAACACAAAGTGTTGGCCCAGATTTTCCAAGCGCTACGCATTGAGGTCAATCAAGAATTGGAAGCTCTAAAATCGCTCCTCGAGCAAAGCGCAGAAGTCCTCAGCGATAATGGAAGACTTTGTGTGATCAGTTATCACTCTTTAGAAGATCGCCTTGTTAAGCGCTTTATTCAGCATGGCTGCTTTGAAAACGAGCCAGAAAAAGATGAGTTTGGGCGTTCATATAAGCCACTCAAAAAGGTGGGGAACATGACACTGCCCACGGAAATAGAGATTCAAAACAACAAACGTGCACGCAGTGCCAAACTGCGAATAGCTGAGAAAATATGAGACAAAGTATGTTAGAAATTCTTCGAGGTTCTTTCTTGGTGCAGCAAGGTGCCTTGCGGAACTGGCGACTCATATTTTTCTTCTTTTTCCTGGCGGGTGTTATGATTACTTCCTCTCACAATATCGACCAAAAGGTAATGCAGATCTCGTCCTTAAACACCGAAATCCAAGCGTTAAAAAGTCAGTTTGCAGAAACGAGAACCCAAGCCATGTATATGCGTTTGGAAACGGAAGTAAAAAGCAAACTGTCCAAACGTGGATTTGTATCCTCTATCACCCCACCTACAAAAATCATCATTGAATAAGACAAATGGAAAAACAAAAGAGATTGATTTCTAGATTTTCATTTGTGGTGATTGGACTTTTCCTGCTCGGGTTTGGGATTGGGTATAAAATCATTCACATTCAGCTTGTAGAAGGAGACTCCTACAAACTTCTCGCTGAAAAAACAACTATACAAAATTTCGAAATTCAACCGATTCGCGGAAATATATATGCGCATGACGGTAGTCTTCTCGCCACTTCAGTTCCGAGATATACCATTCATTTTGATGCAGCTACAGTGACTACAAGTCGTTTTGAGAGTTATGTGGATGCGCTTGCAGATTCACTTGCTTCTTTATTGGGGAATACACCCAATCATTATTATAAACTACTTGTTGATGCTCATAAAAGGCAGCATCGGTATAAACGTATTGCAAAGGATCTGAGTTATGGGCAAATGACTCGCTTGCGAACTTTTCCATTGTTTCGATTGGGGGGCGTTCGCGGGGGCTTAGTTGTAGAGCGAAAGACCGTGCGTGAAAGACCTTTAGGTAAAATCGCCGAACGCACTATTGGCTATGAACAAGAGCAGTCAAACGGGAGTTACCTACGTGTTGGGCTTGAAGGAGCTTTTGGGGATGAATTACGCGGGATTCCAGGGCTACAACTACGTCAAAAAATCGCAAATGGAGAATGGAAACCCTTAAGCAATTCATATCTACAAGAACCACAAGATGGGTATGATGTACAAACAACACTTGATGTCAACATTCAAGATATCACTCACCATGCCTTGCTTGGAGCTCTTGAAAATTTTGAAGCCGATCACGGAACAGCTATCGTAATGGAAACCGAAACAGGAGCGATTCGTGCCGTGGCAAATTTGGGACGTACTAAAGAGGGGAAGTATTACGAAAAACTCAACTATGCTATTGGAGAGTCTCACGAACCCGGATCTACCTTCAAGCTTATGGCACTTGTAGCTGCTCTCGAGGATCAAGTTGTCGATACGACGACAGTTTTTGATACGCAAAATGGAGAGCTGACTTTTTATGGCAAATACAAAGTGCGTGATTCGCGTAAGGGGGGCTATGGCAAAATTCCGATTTCCGAAATTTTTGAGCGTTCCTCAAATACAGGAATGGTACAGGCAATATACAATGAGTACAATTCAAAACCAGAGCAATTTGTAAATCGGCTGATGAATATGGGGATCAGCGAACCGCTGGGATTACCAATCGTAGGCGAGGCAAAGCCAGTCATCCCACATCCCGATAAAAAAGGGTGGAGTGGGATATCTCTCCCATGGATGGCTTATGGGTATGGGGTGTTAATGACGCCAATGCAGACGCTCACTTTCTATAACGCCATTGCCAATGACGGCGTCATGGTGAGACCCAGATTTATCGAAGGTACTCAAAACACGAGGAGCCAAATCAAGAAGAAGTCTGAAGTCAAAATCATCAACCCTTCCATTTGCTCCAAAGAGACGATTGGCAAAGTCAAAAGTATGTTGAAAGGAGTGGTGGAAAAACCTTGGGGTACGGCTCATAATATTTACGATTCCAATTTTGCGATATCTGGGAAAACAGGAACATGTCAGCTGGACTACAACACGGACGAGGTACAATACGTTGCGAGTTTTGTAGGATATTTTCCTTCAGACCAACCCAAATATTCGTGTATAGTGGTCATTCACCGCCCCGATAAAGAAAAAGGGTATTTCGGAAATCAGGTAGCTGCCCCAGTTTTCCAAACAATTGCACACAAGCTATACAGCTCAATTCCAAGAGAAACCAAACTCAGCCGAGATCGCTATTTGGAAATCATAGGTAGCAAGAACGAGACCAACCGAAGCGTGGTCGAAGCCGATGTCAAACTCACCAAAACACAAAAGAAATCCTGATGCAGCTCAAAGAATTACTTTTTGGCGTATCCATAGAGTCTGTTTTTGGGACGACATCCGTTTCTGTTGGTTATGTGACCGCAGACTCTCGTCAGGTCGAATCCAATGCATTGTTTGTCGCCATTCGTGGAGAGTTTCACGATGGGCATCAACACATTGATGATGCTGTAAAGAAGGGTGCTATCGCAATCCTATGCGAAGAATTACCAAAAAAGCAAGTGGAAGGAATTACCTATGTGCAAACCTTCCAATCCAGAAGTGCCTATGCTGTGATTGCATCTAATTATCACAATCGACCTTCTGCCAAACTCAGTCTTATTGGTGTAACAGGAACCAATGGTAAAACATCCATTGTTCAATTGTTATTTGAAGTATTCCAACACTTAGGGTTTTCAGTTGGGAAGTTATCCACTATTGCGAATGCCATTAACGAGCATCACTACCCAGCAACACACACAACACCCGACCCGATGGAGATCAATTCTTTTTTGGCAAAAATGGTCGAAGCGGGTGTTTCGTATTGCTTTATGGAGGTTTCGTCTCATGGGATCGACCAGCATCGTATAGATGGGCTTCATTTTACAGGTGGGGTCTTCACCAACCTTACGCATGATCACCTCGACTACCACAAGACTTTTGAAAGCTATAGGGATACCAAAAAGAAGTTTTTTGACAAACTTCCAGCAACCGCTTTTGCACTGAGCAATCACGATGATAAGAATGGCAAGTATATGTTGCAAAATTGCGCTGCAAAACAGCATTCCTATGCGTTAAAGAATACAGCTGAATTTAAAGCAAAAATCCTTGAGCATGACTTTTCGGGAATGCAACTTCGGATAAACGGTAAAGAAACATGGGTGGCATTGGTTGGTGACTTCAACGCATCAAATATGTTGGCGGTATACGCTTGCACACAGTTACTAGGAGTGAACGCAGACCAGAGTCTAAGTGCTTTGAGTGCGGCAGAGCCCGTATCAGGACGGTTTAATGTTGTTAGTGGACGGCATCCAGTTCGAGCGATTGTTGATTATGCGCATACGCCAGATGCATTAAATCACGTATTGGAGACGATCAACAAAATCAGGACTGGAAATGAGATGTTGATCACCGTCTTTGGTTGTGGCGGTGATCGCGATAAGGCAAAACGCCCACTTATGGGGCGGATTGCTTCAACATTAAGCGATAAAGTGATTTTCACTTCCGATAATCCGCGCAATGAAGACCCTGAAAAGATTATTGAGCAGATCGAATCGGGTGTGCCAGCAGAACATTTTAAAAAATACATCATTATCTCAAGCCGGTTACAAGCCATAAAAACGGCTTGTCAGCTTGCCCATAGAGGGGATATCATTTTGGTGGCAGGTAAAGGTCATGAAACCTATCAAGACATCAAAGGGGAGCGTTTGGAATTTGACGACGCTAAGGAGTTAAAACAACATTTACAAAACAAGAACTAATGCTGTACTATCTGTTTGAATATTTAGAACAAGAATTCCAGTTTCCAGGTGCTAGTTTATTCCAGTTCATCAGTTTTCGAGCTTCCATAGCAATCATTTTTTCGCTACTTGTCTCTTTGATTTTTGGCAAACAAATCATTCAGCTTTTACACCGCAACCAAATGGGGGAGAGTATTCGAGATTTAGGTCTGAAAGGTCAAAAAGAAAAAGCTGGCACGCCGACTATGGGAGGTCTCATCATCATTCTGGCAACCCTTGTGCCCGTATTGTTGTTAGCCAAACTCGATAATATCTATATCCTTCTTCTTATCATCACTACAATTTGGATGGGAAGCATCGGATTTATAGATGATTATATAAAGATTAAGCGAAAAAATAAAGAAGGTCTTAAAGGAAGGTTTAAAATCATTGGTCAAGTTGGTTTAGGTCTTATTGTCGGGATTACGCTCTACTTACATCCTGATGTGACCATAAGAGAAAATACTGCTCTAGGACAAGAGATTGTTGTCAATGAAAAATCGACAAAAACCACAATTCCATTACTGAAAAACAATGAATTTGATTATGCCGAAGTGATTACTTGGATTGACGAATCTTGGTCTGTGTATGCTTGGTTGGTCTTTATTCCGTTTGTGATTTTTATTGTGACGGCGGTTTCAAATGGCGCAAACCTCACCGATGGTATAGATGGACTAGCCGCAGGAATAGCAACCCTAATCGTATTGGTATTGGGGGTTTTTGCTTGGGTTTCGGGCAACATTATTTTCTCAGATTATCTCAACGTCATGTATATCCCCGATGTGAGTGAACTCGTGATTTTTATCGCGGCATTTGCTGGGGGTCTGGTCGGATTTTTATGGTACAATACCTATCCAGCTCAAGTGTTTATGGGCGATACAGGAAGCTTGACCATTGGCGGCATTATTGCCGTTCTCGCGCTTTCGGTTCGAAAAGAATTACTTATTCCTGTTCTGTGCGGCGTTTTCTTCATCGAAAGCTTGTCAGTCATCCTCCAAGTTGGGTATTTCAAGTACACCAAAAAGAAAACCGGAGTTGGAAAACGAATTTTCTTGATGGCACCTGTCCATCATCATTTCCAAAAACAAGGATATCACGAGAGTAAAATTGTGACTCGTTTTTGGATAATCACCATCGCTCTTGCGATCATTTCCCTTGTAACCCTAAAAATCAGATAGCTAATGTCAAAAAACATGATTGTATTGGGTGGAGGAGAGAGCGGAGTGGGTGCAGCACTTCTTGGTCAACACCTTGGCTATCATGTCTTTTTGAGCGATAAAGGGGCAATAGGGGAGTCCTACCAAAAAGAATTGGATGATCATCATATTGAATGGGAACAAGGGCAACACACTTTCGAACGGATCAATAATGCCGATTTGGTTGTAAAAAGCCCTGGGATTCCTCCAAACGTGCCAATCGTCAAAGAAATCAGGTCTGCTGAGATTCCGTTGCTTTCAGAAATTGAATTTGCTTCACTACACACAGACGCGGAGCTGATCGGTATCACAGGTACAAATGGAAAAACGACTACGGCCATGCTTACGCACCACTTACTTGTATCGGCAGGGAAGTCTGTCGCTCTTGCTGGGAATATTGGGTCAAGCTTTGCCAAAGCAGTAACGATAAGTTCGCCCGATTACTGGGTACTTGAACTCAGTAGTTTTCAATTGGAGGATATCGATTCCTTCCACCCGCGATATGCTGTGATCACCAACCTCACACCCGACCATTTAGATCGCTACGACAACAGTTTTGAGCGATATGTTGACGCTAAGTTTTGCATGCTGAAAAACCAAACGAATGAAGACTATTTCATCTATGATGATACAGATGATGAAATCAAGTTGGCAATCGAACGACACAAGCCCAAATCGCAACGCATACGCTATACAGATAAAACAATAAAACACGAACAATTTAATACAACCGATATGATTAGGATTGACAATCCCTCGTTGGAGGGAATTCACAATGCCAAAAATGCAATGGCAGCAGCGACCATTGCCCAGTTGATCAACATTCGCAAAGAAACCATACGGGAGAGTTTGCGGACCTTTCAAGGTGCTCCGCACCGATTGGAGAAGGTGCTTCGTATTCTAAAAGTAGATTACATAAATGATTCCAAAGCAACCAATGTCAATGCAACATACTACGCACTCGACAGTATGACACGCCCAACAATTTGGATTGTAGGTGGTGTTGACAAAGGCAACGACTACGCCAAACTCATGCCTTTGGTTCGCAAAAATGTAAAGGCCATCATTTGTCTTGGGCTTGACAATGAAAAAATCATCGATTGTTTCTCTCCAGTTGTAAACCTTCTGGTGGAAGCGGGGTCGATGTCTGAAGCTGTTCAGGCATCCTATGACTTGGCAAAGCAGGGAGATGCTGTATTGTTGTCACCTGCTTGTGCAAGCTTTGATCTTTTTGAAAACTATGAAGATCGGGGGGATCAATTTAAACAACTCGTTCGTCAACTGTAATTTATGCGTTTTATCACGAAACATATCCACGGAGATCGCGCCATATGGGCTATTGTAGCCCTGTTGTCTGTCTTTTCGTTTTTACCTGTGTATAGCGCAAGCTCCAACCTGGTATATGTTTTAGGGATTGGCTCTGTAACTGGTCATTTGATCAAGCATGTTGCCATTGTCTTGATAGGAATCAGTATTATGTATGCGACACACCGCATTCCATTCAAATACTTTAGCGGATTGTCTGTCATTGCGTTGCCTATTGTTTGGGTATTGTTGGTTTACACCGCCCTGCAAGGCAATATGATAGAGGGTTCAAATGCAAGTCGTTGGATCAAAATTCCTATTCTTGGCTTATCTTTTCAAACATCAACATTAGCTTCGGTTGTGCTGATGGTGTATGTGGCTCGATACCTCTCAATCAATAAAGACAAAGACATTTATTTTTGGCGGAGTTTGCTCGTTCTATGGCTGCCTGTCTTGTTGGTAATTGCGACTATCTTACCCGCAAACCTATCAACAGCAGCTTTGTTGGTTGCTTTGGTGTTTGTGTTGGCATTTATTGGGGGTTATCCCAAAAAATATTTGTTGGTGATGTTGGGTACTGCAGGGGTGTTTTTGACCTTGTTTATCATGACAGCAAAAGCATATCCAGATGCTTTCCCCAACCGCGTCGATACATGGATGAGTCGAATTGAAAGCTTTACGGGAGATGGAGATGCAAATACCAACTACCAAGTGCAACGTGCCAAAACGGCAATTGCTACTGGCGGTGTCCTCGGGAAAGGAGCTGGTAAAAGTGTGATGAAAAACTTATTGCCCCAAAGCACATCTGATTTTATTTATGCCATTATCACTGAGGAGTACGGTATGGTTGGCGGCTTGAGTTTGTTGTTTTTATATCTGCTGCTTCTATTCCGTATTTTCATGAGCGTATATAAAACAGAACACTTATTTGGCCAACTTCTGATCGTAGGAGTTGGACTTCCGATCATTATCCAGTCTTTGGTGAACATGGGAGTTGCCGTTTCGATATTTCCCGTAACTGGGCAACCCTTACCATTGATTAGCAGTGGTGGAACTTCCATATGGATGACATTTCTTGCACTCGGAATTGTTCAGAGTGTGACAGCAGGCCGTATGGCAGAAAGCGACGAAAAAAACCCTTTAGCAATTTTGAGTGAAGCAGTTTAAAACCATATTGTCTGGCGGAGGAACAGGGGGGCATATCTTCCCTGCACTAGCGATTGCCAACGCGATAAAAAGCGATTATGACTCTGCTGAGATTTTATTTGTTGGTGCAAGTCAACGTATGGAAATGAAACGTGTTCCCAAAGCTGGCTTTCCAATCAAAGGACTTTGGATATCAGGTATTCAGCGTAAGCTTTCAGTTCAAAATCTATTGTTCCCATTCAAGTTAATTGTGAGCTTGTGGCGGTCCTATTTTATTTTAAAGCGATTTCAACCAAAGATTGTTATTGGTACTGGGGGCTTTGCGAGCGGTCCATTGTTATTTATGGCCACACGAATGAATATTCCATCACTCATTCAAGAGCAAAATGCTTTACCTGGGATAACTAATCGAATGCTTGGCAAATATGTACAACGAATCTGTATCGCTCATGCGGAAGCAGAAAGATTTTTTCCCAAGCATAAAACAGAACTTACAGGAAATCCTTTGCGATCGGAGTTGATTCAACTGAACATCAGCCCCGCACAAGCAAGAAAGAAGATGGGGTTATCACAAAAGAAAACAACCCTGCTCGTTGTTGGTGGAAGTCTGGGAGCAAGACGAATAAATCAGCTTATGGCCAATCACTTCGGAAGACTTTCCGAGATGGGGGTTCAAATTGTGTGGCAATGCGGTTCGCTTTATGAAAAAGAATATGTGCCACTTCAAACATCACATATTCACATCACGCCTTTTATTGATGACATTGCAGTGGCTTATGCGGCGGCTGATGTGATTATTTCACGAGCTGGGGCACTTGCCGTTTCGGAGCTTTGTCAGGTCGGTAAAGCGGTTTTGTTTATCCCATCACCCAATGTAGCAGAAAATCACCAATATAAAAACGCACTTGCCATAGCCAAAAAGGATGCGGCTTTCGTCATCGAAGAAAATGAACTGGATCAAAAATTCCAAACTCAACTTGATGTTCTTCTTTCCGATAAAAAGAAGAGAGAAGTCCTGGGGAAAAACATAAAAAACTTGGCAAAACCAGATGCCACTCAATCAATTGTCAAACAAATTAAATCCCTTGTCAATGATTAAGCAACAACTGTATTTCTTGGGGATTGGTGGAATTGGAATGTCCGCATTGGCACAGTATTTTATTCAGCAAGGGCATGAGGTATATGGGTATGACCGCATCGAAACAGAGATTACAGACAAGCTCATTCAAATGGGTGCAAAGGTGCATACAGATGACTGTGTTGATCGAATCCCATCGGTGTGTAAGAACAAGACCAACACGACTGTTGTATTTACCCCTGCGATCCCAAAAGACTCTCCACAACTCGAGTTTTTCAAAGCAAATGAGTTTGATGTTTTTAAGCGTTCTGAAGTTCTTGGCGAATTGAGCAAAGACCTACACTGTTTGGCTGTGGGAGGAACTCATGGCAAAACCACAACATCATCAATTCTGGCACATTTACTTCGTGAAAGCGGAAAAAAAATCACTGCATTTTTGGGTGGAATTTCATCTAATTTCGGCTCCAATTTTATCAGTGAAGGCAACGAATATATGGTGATAGAGGCAGATGAATTTGACCGTTCTTTTCTTACGCTTCACCCCGATCTTCTCTGTGTCACATCAATGGATGCAGATCATTTGGACATTTACCAGAATGTGGATAATCTCGAAAAGAGTTTTCAGTCCTTTGCCGCTTTGGTTTCAAATCCAAACCATCGCTGGGTTCGAGAAGGGCTTGACGTTTCAGGGATTACATTTGGCACGAGCAAACACGCAGAGGTTCGGGTCGAACATATCAGAATCGAAAATGGTCATTACGTTTTTGATTTTCATAGTAAAGATCAAATCTTAAAGGATATTCAGCTTCGTCTTCCTGGGGAGCATAATTTGATGAATGCCACAGTAGCCATCGCAATGGCATTGTCTGTTGGTTGTGATCCCCCGTCCATCGCCAAGGCACTGTTGAGTTTTCGAGGTGTTGAGCGGCGATTTAGCGTTCGAATCGTCGAACCCGCAGTGGTTATCGATGACTACGCTCATCATCCAACTGAAATCAACCAAATGGCGGATGCGGTCAAGCAATTTTATCCTTCTGCCAAACGAATCGCAGTGTTTCAACCTCACTTGTTTAGCAGAACGAGGGATTTTTGCGAGGGTTTTGCGAAGAGTTTATCTCAGTTCGATCATGCCATATTGCTCGATATCTATCCAGCACGTGAGTTGCCGATCCCGGGGATTACCAGTCAATCCATTCTTGAAATGATGAGTGGATCGGTTGAAATTGTATCTAAAAGCCAATTGCCAGAAAAGGTGGCTGATGCTTGTGCAGACGTTGTTGTAGTCATGGGTGCAGGCGATATTGCTGATCAGGTCCAACCAATTGTAGAACATCTAAAACGAACGTCCTATGTGGGTTAGAGTGATGTCATTTTCTTTTTGGATTGCTCTCTCAATCGGAATGATTGTGCTGTCTTCGCATCGAAATTCCGTAAGGTCAATCCAAGGATTTCATGTGCACATTGATGAGAATTACCCACAGATGATCTCAAAAGATTCGGTTAATAACATGTTGAAACTTGTTTTCAAAGATTCGACGAGTAAACAAAAATCTGAAATACATTTAAAGCGTCTTGAGTTGCAACTCGCTCAAAACGATTTAATCAAAAAAACAGAAGCATTTTTAACGTTGGACGACGTTCTTCACATAAAAGTCCTACCGAGGATTCCAGTGGCTCGTGTAAAAGGTAAATCAGAATTTTATCTTGACACCGATGGCAGGCCGATTCCGCTTTCACCCACTCATGATTCGGAGGTTCCAACGATTGTCAACGATCCCGATGTCGATCGACACGAAATCCTTTCTGCTCTCTCCGTTGCGATTGCTCAAGACGGCTTTTTAGCATCGCATATTGGAGACATCCAAGACCACGGAGACGAGGTGTCTATGCAAGTGATTGATCAGAATTACCAGATTAAGATTAAGTCGGTGGATGATATTCAAACAAAATTTAAAAAATATAAAGCTTTTTTTGCTGTAGCCAAAGATCAAGGTTTTATAGGAGACTACAGGGAAGTCGCATTAGATTATAGCAACCAAATCATTTGTAAAAGAAACACGTTATGAAACCAGAAAACAAAGGGGTAGGACTAGATATTGGAACCACAAAAATTGTGGCCATGCTTGGACGTAAAAATGAGTATGGAAAACTCAAAATCATCGGTGCTGGAAAATCCGAAAGTTTAGGGGTTCACAGAGGTGTAGTCAATAATATTACCCAAACGATTCAATCCATTCAATCTGCAGTACAAGAGGCAGAAGCAGCTTCCGGGGAGACAATCCACGAGGTGGTTGTTGGGATTGCTGGTCAGCACATCCGCAGTCTTCAACACAGCGATTATATCACGAGGCCAAATCCAGAGGAGGTCATTCAGGAGTCAGATGTGGAAGAGTTGATTAACCAAGTTTATAAACTTGTGATGCTACCGGGAGAAGAGATTATTCATGTCCTTCCGCAAGAGTTCAAAGTCGATGGACAGTCAGAAATCAAAGAGCCAATCGGGATGTACGGGGCGCGCTTGGAAGCCAACTTTCATGTCGTTGTTGGTCAAATGTCGTCGATTCGCAATATTGCACGATGTGTAAAATCAGCTGGCTTGGAGTTTGGCGGGATTACATTGGAGCCCTTGGCATCATCTTCTGCGGTATTAAGCAAAGAAGAAAAAGAAGCTGGGGTTGCGCTTATCGATATTGGAGGTGGCACCACAGATCTTGCCATTTTTAAGGATGGGATTATTCGTCACACTTCGGTAATTCCATTTGGTGGAAACATCATAACAGAAGACATCAAAGAGGGCTGTTCGATTATTGAAAAGCAGGCAGAGCTTCTCAAAACAAAATTCGGATCTGCATGGCCAGGGGAGAATAAAGAAAATGAAATTGTTGCCATACCGGGGCTACGAGGACGAGATCCGAAAGAAATCACACTAAAAAACCTTTCTAAAATCATTCATGCACGTGTTACCGAAATCATAGAAAGCGTATATGCCGAAATCAAAAACTACGGACACGAAGAGCAAAAGAAAAAGTTGATTGCAGGAATCGTTTTAACAGGTGGGGGGAGTCAATTGAAACACCTTAAACAGCTTGTTGAATACATAACTGGGATGGATACTCGAATTGGATTTCCAAACGAACATTTGGCAGGGGATGAGCATGCAGAGTCAACCGCAAGCCCGATGTTTTCAACCGCTGTTGGTTTGGTTATGAAAGCGGTAGAACAAATGAGCGCGTATGAAGAGTTTGCGGAAGAGGAGCATGAATCCGAAGAGTCATCGACAGGTGAACATGCAGAGCAACAAGAAGTGAAAAAGCGAAGATCCATCTTTGATCGCTTTACAGAGGGAATACGAGAATTTTTAGATAACGTAGAATAAATAAGCACCTATGGAATTAGATTATCAAAAAATAGATTTTGACTTACCGAAAAACCAAAGCAATGTCATAAAAGTCATTGGCGTGGGCGGCGGTGGTAGTAATGCGGTAAACTATATGTACCACTTGGGGATCAAGGGGGTTGATTTTGTGGCGTGCAATACCGATGCACAAGCTTTGCAAAACAGTCCATTGCCCAATAAGATTCAGCTCGGAGTATCACTTACTGAGGGACTGGGAGCAGGCGCGAATCCTGAAATTGGAGAGCGTTCAGCGATTGAAAGTGTAGATGAGCTATCCCGAATGCTTGCTACCAATACCAAGATGATTTTTATTACTGCTGGAATGGGTGGAGGAACTGGCACAGGTGCTGCGCCAGTAATCGCCAAGATGGCACGTGATATGGGAATTCTCACCGTTGGAATTGTGACGATGCCCTTCCAGTTTGAAGGTAAAACGCGCAACGATCAAGCGGAAGTGGGCTTGGAGAAACTCAGGAAAATTGTCGATTCAATTATTGTAATCAATAACAACAAACTTCGAGAGGTATATGGAGATCTTGGATTCAAACAAGGGTTTGCAAAAGCAGATGAGGTGCTGGCTAATGCATCCCGAGGAATTGCCGAGGTGATTACGCATCATTACACCCAAAACATAGACCTTCGTGATGCCAAAACGGTATTGGCTGATAGCGGCACAGCGATCATGGGATCGGCGACTTCCTCTGGGTCAAATCGAGGGGAGGAAGCAGTTGCGAAAGCGCTAGATTCACCACTGCTTAATGATAATAAAATCATCGGTGCAAAAAATGTTTTATTGCTTGTCGTTTCTGGCGTTGATGAGGTAACCATAGATGAAATTGGGATTATCAATGAACATATCCAACGCGAGGCAGGTCATGGAGCGAATATTATTATGGGAATCGGCGAAGACGCATCTTTGGGTGAGGATATTGCAGTAACGGTTATTGCAACGGGATTTGATATCGAACAACAAGAAGAGATTGTTCATGCCGATCCTAAAAAAATCATTCACACCCTAAATGATGAACAAACGGTCGTACATACCCTTGAGAGTGATGCGACAGAAGCAGATTTGTTTTCGGGATTGCCTCCAAAAGCTGCTGAGGACAAACAGCAAATGGAGGAACTTGTTGAAACAACGAATGTGATTCGATCGATTGATGTCTATCACGAAGAGATTTCCGAACCAACTCACGAGCCCCTTCAGGATGGGCAAGAGTTTATTATCCATGAATTGCCAAGTGAAGTCAATGAGATTGATGTTGTTGATCATGAGGAAATTGTAGCTGAGAAAAAGCCATTTGATAGTCCAATTGAAGAGACCAAACAAACGAAGGAGCCCCTAGAAAAAGAGGTTCCAGTACTTTTCCATTTGGAAGAGCAACCCCACACACAAGCACATCAGGAAAGTAAACCGATTTCAGCGTCTTTACAATTGGAGGAAGAAATAGAAACGCCAACGGTAAAAAAATACAATCTAGAAGATTATATTGAGCCAGTTGCCGAAGAGAAGGAAATTCAAATGACTGCTGAGCCAACTCCAAAAGAAGAAGTAAAAACAGAAGATTTACCTGAAAAGGAAGAGGATGAATTAACGCCGCTAAACAGTACGATTACCCAAGGACTGGCACAGCGTGCAGATGAAAGGCGAAAGAAACTCAAGTCATTTAACCATAAATTTATGACAAATCGAATCGATGAGCTCGAAAAAGAACCAGCTTATAAAAGGGCGCAAGTTGACATGAATGCAGAGCAAGATCTATCTCGCCTTTCTGTTGATTCAGATTCTAATGATGATATGCGAATACGGACAAATAATTCTTTTTTACACGATAATGTAGATTAAAAATGAGCTTTCAAGACCAATTAAATTCCAAACTCAAAGCGGCCATGCGTGAAAAAAACAAGGTTGCTTTAGAGTCACTACGTGCGATCAAATCAGCCATATTATTGTTACAAACCCAGTCGGGAGCAAAAGAAACTCCTGATGATGCTGAAATCACAAAGCTATTGCAAAAACTCGTCAAGCAACGAAAGGAAAGTGCCTCGATTTTTAGGGAGCAGGGGCGAGTAGATTTAGCAGAGCCCGAGGAAGCTCAAATTGAGGTTATCAGTCAGTTTTTGCCTGAGCAGCTTTCTGCGGAGGAAGTGGAGAAAGTTATCGACGAGGTCATTCAGTCGGTGGGTGCTACATCGATGAAAGATATGGGTAAAGTCATGGGTAAGGCAAACAAACAATTGGCTGGTAAAGCAGATGGAAAGCTTATCGCAGAGATTGTCAAAAAACGCTTGGGCTAACTGTAAGACTATTCTAGGGAAAGTTAGTACATTCGCAGATGAAAAGGCCCAGTAGTTCAACTGGATAGAATATCAGATTTCGGCTCTGAGGGTTGGGGGTTCGAATCCTCCCTGGGTCACGGATTATTCCCAAAAATAATTTTTTATTTATGGGAATATTTTTTTTGAGTATACATCACTAATTCCACTCAAAAAGTCCGAACTACTGAATGTTTGGGTCACTAAATCGGAGAATTGATTCACAGGAATTGGTTCTCCTTTTTTTATATTTTGATTACCTTGTAACTCAAACTTTCCTTTGTTTCTAAATCAATAGCATTCACAATATAGGTTGCACTTGAAAGATGCTCAACATTAATAGAGTTACCTTTAAATTCCATCACTTTATTGCCAAATAAATCGAATATTTCTATTTGATAAACCTTATCAGAATTTAATACTAACTCATTAGTTGTTGGATTTGGATATATAAAATATTCATTTTTTTTGTTGATTTGTTGATTTGTTGAAAGTGATTCACATTCAATTAATCCATTAATGTTAAATTGTGAAACAAAATCCCATATTCGACTAGTAGCATTTATATCCATGTTTCCAAATGCTCCTGGCCAATCATGATCTCCTCCAATTACTTTTAATTCTTCTATTCTTGAACAATTATCTCCATTTTCCCAAATTCTTTGTTCAACGTAACTTCCATCAAATAAATTCGTATTTGGCAATTGATTAATTATTGGATTAATATCTGTATTGTTATAATTTGACCAATAAGTTGTGATTTCTTCAACTGACATATAATATGGTGGAAATCCATTGTATGAAGAGTGAGGGTTAGAATCTGCTGTGCCAGGGATTAAAAGGACCGCTGTAGGGTGAACAGGAGAGCAAAAATCTAAGTCATAATAGCTGTTCCGAAATGAATCTTCTAGCATGCTACCAGAAACAGAAGATATTGCTGCTATTCTGTTGTTTAATCTACAAGCAAGCTCATATGAAAAGATACCTCCCTCAGAATAACCACAAGCATAAACTCTATCATTATCAATTGAAAATTCACTGCTCAAAGTATCAATAATTGCTTCAATAAGGAAAATATCATTATGAGAAGTAGGTGCCTTATGTAGCCAAGCATAGCTACCGTCCACAGGATCAATAGCTGCTTGAGGGTAAACAGCTATGAAGCCAGCTGTATCAGCTAATGGCCTCATATCATTATAATAATTCATAAAATCACTTGATAAACCACCTCCACCATGAAAATTAAACATTAATGGAAATTCAACAGATCCATCATAATTTGAAGGAATATATATTATATATTCTCTACTATTACCATCAAAATTCATGGTACGGGTTTCTT
>JAQWGQ010000037.1 GCA_029238125.1 Flavobacteriaceae bacterium
GCACGTTTGACCTCGCGGGCCTTCATCGATTCTTTAGCCATATTAATTGTTTTTAAAAGGCAAGCCCAAATGAGCTAATAATGATTTTGCTTCTTTATCAGTTTCTGCAGACGTCACAAAAGTGATGTCCATTCCAGCGATCTTAGCGACCTTATCGATGTCGATTTCTGGAAAAATAATTTGCTCTGTAATCCCGAGATTATAGTTTCCTCTTCCGTCAAAACCACTGGCTTTGATTCCTTGAAAGTCACGTACTCGTGGGAGTGCAGCGGTGACCAACCTGTCTAAAAATTCGTACATACGATCTCCGCGCAATGTTACACGGGCACCAATTGGCATCCCTTTTCGCAACTTAAAGTTGGAAACGTCTTTTTTGGAAAGCGTTGAGACTGCTTTTTGACCAGAAATTAAGGTCAACTCCTCAATTGCGTGCTCTACCAATTTTTTGTCTGCAACAGCAGCTCCAACACCCCGACTGATCACAATCTTTTGGAGTTTAGGGACCTCCATTCGGTTTCGATAACTAAATTCTTCAGTCATCGCACCAACAACTCGCTGTTTATATTCTTCTTTTAGTCTAGGTACCATTAGATTACTTCTTTTGTTTTTCGTGAAATCCGCTCCTTAGTATCCCCGTTCATTTGGTATCCTACTCGTGTAGTTTTACCATCAGTTGTCAGCAACGAAAGGTTAGAGATATGAATCGCTGCTTCTTTTTCTACAATTCCACCTTGTGGATTTTGTGCGTTGGGCTTGGTGTGACGTTTCACCACATTGACCCCTTCCACAATGGCCTTGTCTTTGTCGAAAAACAGCTTTAGAATCTTACCTTCAGACCCTTTATGGTCGCCAGCAATGACTCGAACTGTATCTCCCGTTTTAATTTTTAATTTTTTCATAACTAAGTACTTATAAAACCTCAGGTGCTAAGGATATAATTTTCATAAATTTTTTGTCTCGTAACTCACGTGCTACAGGGCCAAAAACACGAGTTCCACGCATCTCACCACTTGGGTCGAGCAGTACACAAGCATTTTCATCAAAACGGATGTATGACCCATCAGGACGACGGATTTCTTTTTTTGTTCGTACGACTACCGCAGTTGATACCTGCCCCTTTTTTACCGTACCATTCGGAGTGGAGTCCTTAACTGTAACGACAATTTTGTCTCCAATAGACGCATACCTGCGTTTGGTTCCCCCTAAAACACGGATTGTAAGTACCTCTTTGGCACCTGTATTGTCCGCAACTTTAAGTCTTGATTCTTGTTGTACCATTATTTTGCTCTTTCAATAATTTCTACCAGTCTCCAACATTTAGAAGCGCTCAGTGGGCGGGTTTCCATAATACGAACCGTATCACCAATGTTACAGTCGTTTTTCTCGTCATGAGCTACGTATTTCTTTGTTTTCAATACAAACTTTCCATACATCGGGTGTTTCACACGCTTAACCTCACTGACAACAATTGACTTTTGCATTTTGTTGCTGGTCACCACACCAATTCGTTCTTTTCTTAAATTTCTTGTTTCCATAATCAATTAGGCCTCTTGCGTTTTACGTCGGTTTAACTCTGTTTGCAATCTTGCGATAACTCTTCGCTGCGAACGCAGTTGCAAGGGGTTCTCCAAATTAGAAAGCGCGTGCGTAAATTTTGCTTCTTTATAGCTCTTCTGCAGTTGAGCCAACTTGTCTTGCAGCTCATCCAACGTCATGGTATTGACTTCTTTTTGCTTCATCATTCTACTATTAAGCGTCGTAATCACGCGCAATTACAAATTTTGTTTTTACAGGTAGTTTTTGTGATGCTAAACGCAATGCTTCCTTAGCAACATCAATCGGCACACCTGAAATCTCAAATAATATTCGTCCGGGCTTGACCACAGCAACGTAGTGATCCAAAGCGCCTTTACCCTTACCCATACGAACCTCTAATGGTTTTTTAGTGATGGGCTTATCTGGGAAAATCTTGATCCATAACTGCCCTTCTCTTTTCATGTAACGAGTAGCTGCGATACGTGCAGCTTCAATTTGACGAGAAGTGACAAAAACAGAGTCCAGCGCTTTGACGCCAAACATTCCGTTTGACAATCGATGTCCACGCTGTGAGAGGCCTTTCATACGGCCTTTCTGCATTTTCCTATATTTTGTTTTCTTAGGTGACAACATAATGCTTTACTTTCTTCTTCGACCTCCTCGGCCAGAACGTTTATCATTTTTACCTTTGGTTGCGTTTAAACTCATCCCAACAAGTGGTGAGAGCTCACGCTTTCCATATACTTCGCCTTTCATGATCCAAACCTTAATCCCTATACGACCATAGGTTGTTTTGGCCTCAACCAATGCATAATCGATATCAGCACGGAAAGTAGATAATGGAATTCTTCCATCTTTGTAGCCTTCAGAACGAGCCATTTCGGCACCATTCAATCGACCAGAGATTTGAACCTTAATTCCCTCCGCATTCATACGCATTGAAGCCGCAATCGCCATCTTAATAGCACGACGGTAGGAAATTCGACTTTCGATTTGACGAGCAATACTCGCAGCAACAAGTTGAGCTTCGAGCTCAGGTCGCTTGATCTCAAATATATTGAGTTGAACCTCTTTACCTGTGATTTTCTTTAGCTCTTCTTTTAAACGATCAACCTCGGATCCACCTTTACCGATGATAATCCCAGGGCGAGCCGTTGTGATTGTTACGGTAACAAGCTTGAGTGTTCTTTCAATAAAAATTCGAGAAACACTTGCTTTGGCAAGACGAGCATGCACATAACGACGGATTTTGTCGTCTTCAGACAACTTATCGCCATAGTCTCTTCCACCATACCAGTTGGACTCCCATCCGCGGATGATTCCTATTCGATTACCAATTGGATTTGTTTTTTGTCCCATAGTCCTTATTAGCTTTGAGCGTTATCTTGAGCTCCTAACACCAGTGTAACATGGTTTGAGCGTTTACGAATACGATGCGCACGACCCTGAGGAGCCGGACGTAATCTTTTTAGCATACGTGCACTATCCACACGAACTTCTTTTACAAACAAGCCGGCTTTTTCAACATCACCGTCTTCATTTTTAGCTTGCCAGTTGGCTACTGCTGATAACAACAGCTTTTCCAATCGAGCTGATGATTCTTTAGAGCTGAATCGGAGAACTGATAAGGCCTTATCAACACCTTCACCACGAATCAAGTCTGCCATCAGACGCATCTTGCGTGGAGATGTTGGGCAGTTGTTTAGCTTGGCAAATGCAATGTGTTTGCGTGCTTCTTTCAACTCTTCTGCGGATTTGCGTTTACGAACTCCCATAGTTATTTTTTACCTTTATTTTTTGCACCTGCATGGCCTCTAAAATTGCGTGTTGGTGAAAATTCACCCAGTTTGTGACCGACCATGTTTTCAGTGATATACACAGGGATAAACTGCTTACCGTTGTGAACAGCTATTGTTTGACCAACAAAATCTGGAGTAATCATCGACGCACGTGACCATGTTTTGATCACATTCTTTTTACCAGAATCATGGTTTGCTTGTAGCTTTTTTATCAAGCTATAGTGTACGTAAGGTCCTTTTTTTAGTGATCTAGCCATGCTTATTTTCTTCTACGTTCAACGATATATCGGTTGGATGCTTTTGTTTTATTTCTTGTACGGTAACCTTTAGCAGGAATTCCGTTTTTCGATCGAGGATGCCCTCCAGAAGCACGGCCTTCACCACCACCCATTGGGTGATCGACAGGGTTCATGGCAACTGGACGTGTACGCGGACGTCTACCTAGCCAACGCGTTCGACCTGCTTTACCTGAAACAAGTAGTTGGTGATCAGAGTTTGAAACTGCACCAATTGTAGCCATACAAGTTGTGAGAATCAAGCGGGTTTCACCAGATGGAAGTTTGATCGTTGCAAACTTACCTTCACGAGCCATCAGCTGCGCAAATGATCCAGCACTTCTCGCGATTGCTGCACCTTTTCCAGGATGAAGCTCAATACACGAGATAATTGTACCAAGCGGAATATTGGCGAGTGCCATTGCATTTCCAATTTCAGGAGTAACTTTCTCACCTGAAACGACCTTTTGGCCAACTTGCAATCCGTTTTGCGCAATCATGTATCTTTTTTCACCGTCTTTAAACTGAGTCAAAGCGATAAAAGCAGATCGATTCGGATCGTACTCTATGCTCAATACCTCGGCAGGACTATCAAAACGATTGCGTTTAAAGTCAATGATACGGTAGCGTCTTTTGTGACCCCCACCACGATAGCGAACAGTCATTCGACCGCTGTTGTTACGACCACCTGAACGTTTTTTCGAAGCAAGCAAGCTTTTCTCCGGCTTATCAGTGGTGATGGCGTCGTATCCATTGACCACTCTACCGCGCTGTCCAGGAGTTATAGGTTTTAGTTTTCTAACTGACATCCTATTTGATTATAAATTACTATAAAAATCAATTTGTTCCCCTTCCGCAACCTGTACTATCGCACGTTTGGTTGCATTGGTTTTCCCATGCTGAATTCCGGTTTTGGTAAAGCGCGTTCTGCGCTCTGGACCGTAAATCAACGTTCGTACTTTGTCAACAGTCACACCATATGTGGCCTCGACTGCTTTTTTAATCTCCACCTTATTGGCTTTTGGATCTACCAAAAACGTGTAGCGATTTCTCAACTCGCTTTCGCTAGTTGTTTTTTCTGTTACGACAGGTTTTATCAATACACTCATGAGTTCTTTATTTTGTATTCAAATTAGAATTGATAGAATTCACAGCGCTCTCTGCCAAAATCAAATGCTGCGCATTGACAATTTTATAGGTGCTCAGCTCTGCATCGGTAACAACCTCGGCGCGTTGTAAATTACGAGCTGACATATATACGTTTTTAGATGCTGCTCCAAGTACCAACAATAACTTCTTATCAGAAACCCCAAGCGCATCCAATACTGCTGTAAACGACTTTGTCTTTGGCGTATCAAAATCAAAATCCTCAACGACAGTTAAAGATTTGCTTTTGACTTTCAAACTCAAAGCAGACTTACGCGCCAATCGCTTGACATTCTTGTTCACTTTCTGATCGTAAGAACGAACTCGTGGACCAAATACACGTCCACCACTGCGGAACAATGGATTTTTTAAACTTCCCGCTCGGGCGGTACCTGTTCCTTTTTGTTTTTTGATTTTACGGGTGCTCCCCTTAATCTCAGCTCGCTCCTTTGTTTTGTGTGTTCCCTGTCGCTGATGTGCTAAGTATTGTTTCACATCCAAATACAGAGCGTGTTCATTCGGATCTACTCCAAATACATCTTTAGACAAGTCAACTTGTCTACCTGTATCTTTCCCTTTTTGATCTACTACGGATACTTTCATCACTTCGAGATTAGGATATAACTGTTTTTGTGTCCTGGAACGCATCCCTTGACAACTAATAAATTTTTCTCAGGCACGACCTTCAAAACGCGGAGATTTTGAACGGTTACTCTTTCGTTACCCATACGACCTGCCATTCGCATTCCTTTGAATACACGGGCGGGATATGATGCTGCACCAATTGATCCAGGGGCACGCAAACGATTGTGCTGACCGTGAGTAGCTTGACCAACTCCACTAAAACCATGGCGCTTTACAACTCCTTGGAAACCTTTCCCTTTAGAAGTTCCAGTAATGTCAACAAACTCGCCTTCAGCAAATAGGTCTACCCCTATCGTGTCTCCGAGTTTATGCTCTGATTCATAACCTTTGAATTCTACCAACTTTCGTTTGGTTGAGGTATTCGCTTTTTTGAAATGACCTTCAGCGGCTTTGTTACTATTTTTGGCTGACTTATCATCAAATCCAAGTTGTAATGCATCATAACCATCCGAATCTTGTGTACGTACTTGCGTAACAACACATGGTCCAGCTTGGATGACAGTACATGGCAAGTTTTTGCCATTCTCGTCAAAGATGCTCGTCATGCCGATTTTTTTTCCAATTAACCCTGACATATTGGTTTATTTAGTTATTCTCTCAAATGAGAATCTCATTATA
>JAQWGQ010000024.1 GCA_029238125.1 Flavobacteriaceae bacterium
GTACATAATCGATCAGACGGCAGCCAGCAGTGGTAAGGTGATTAACACGGCGATTGCCACAGCCGCCACCCCACTATCGGGCACTGATGCTACACTAAGTGTAACGAGTAACGAGGCCGTGGTAGACATTGCACCGATCCCGTCGATATCGATTACAAAGACCTCATCGATTAATCAGATTGATGGTAATACAACGATAGATAAGGATGATGAGATTACCTATACGATTGTTGTGACCAACACAGGTAACACAGCACTTACTGGTATAGACATTACTGATACACTGACAGCTATTGGAGGCGCAAGCTTATCATTAGATTCACCGCCAGCATACGACAGTTCAACAGACACATCCACTACCTTCCCAACCGAGCCAACTTTAAAAATTGGAGAGGCAGTGACCTACAAAGCAACGTTTACCGTAACCCAACCAGCAATCGATGCAGGAGGCGTATCCAACACAGCAAGTGTAGTTGGTTATTCAGATGGAGAAGCAGTAAGCGCAAGTATAGATGATCCAGTAGTCACAACGATCACTCAGAGTCCAGCCATAACAGTTACCAAGACTGCCTCTGTAACTCATGTTGGCGATGCAGACATTGCAGATCGGGTTGTCCGAGTATACGATATTATAGATTACATCATAACGATTACGAACACGGGTAATGTTACTCTTACTGACCTAGCGGTTGTCGATGAGCTTACTGATGGAGCGGGTAATGATCTTGTGATGACAAGTGATCCTACTAATCAGTGGACGATTGCGAGTCTAGCTCCAGGAGCTGTTCAGACCTACACGCCATATTATACGATTGGTTCACCAGCGGCGCTTACAGGAAGCATAAGTAATGTAGTAACAGTAACAGGATACACGCCAAGCGGCACAGATGATATCACAGCGATTAGTGATGATCCAAACGACACGACTTCGAATCAGGATCCAACGGTTGTAGATACAGATCTATTTGCATCGATTAAGGTCACTAAGCAGGACAAGCTGATTGATGATGGAGACGGCGAGTCAGGAGTTGGTGATCTAATAGAGTATACAGTAACGGTAACCAACACTGGTGAAGTAACTGTTTCGGATATAGTACTAGAAGACAACCTAAGATCAGGTAATAATACCACATTGTACTTGTCTTCGCCAAACCACAATGCAGGAGACCTAACACCATGGCCAAGCTTTGCACTTGCTGCTGGAGAATCCAGAACACTCACTGGGTTCTATATATTAAATCAAGCGGTAGTGAACACAGGAAGTGTATCGAACTTTATCAACGCAACCGCTAAAGATCCAAATGGGAATGATGTTGTAGCACGAAGTGATGATCCAGACACAGCATTGGTAAATGATGACACAGTCACGAGCATCGCACAGAGTGCGGCCATACTAATAACGAAAACAGCTTCACCAGATTCAGGAACATTTGCAGAGGGGGATGTGATTACTTATACAATAAAAATTAAAAACACAGGTAACTCCGAACTTAACGGAGTGGTGATTGACGATGAATTATCATTCCTAAATGGAGATTTGATTTCATTAACAACAGAGCCAACATTTACAAGCTCGTCTTCGGGTACAAGCACGACCTTCACAGCTGATCCAAATACAAGTGTAGCTACCTTACAAGTTGGAGAAGAAGTCACCTTTACAGCCACATTTGCTGTTACCCAAACAGCGATAGATGCGGGTGGGGTGTCTAATACTGCATCTGTTACTGCTACTGCAGATGATGGGGACAACACCGCTGTATCTGATGAAATTGACTCTGATGTAATTACGTTGATTAATGCAACTCCCTCATTAGAAGTGACTAAATCTGCAGTATTTGTTGACAATGGAGATGAAATTAATGGGCCTGGTGACACCATCCAGTATTCGATTACTGTGACCAATAATGGGAATGTATCAATTACAGGTGTGAATATTACAGACACAATGGTGGATGATGAAGGAAATTCATTGACATTAACTTCCCCAGCTTCATGGAGCGCTGTTGATATCGATGCAGGGGGTAGCTATGTATTTAGGGGCTCCTATTTAATCACGGATGCAGATCGTTATAGAGCTAGTATTATTAACACTGCAATTGCAACTGGTTATGATCCTAGTGGTGCCGAAGTTTCAGATGAAACTGACACACCAACAACTGTCACGATCACTCCTGATCCAAGTATTGAAGTTAAAAAAGCAGCAGAAATTATTGAGGATGGTGACACATCAACTGAACTTGGTGATGTGATTCAATACACAATCTCAATCATCAACACAGGGAATACAACTCTGACAATTACAGACATCAACGACACCCTTTCAGATCTAGATGGAGATGGATTATCTTTAAGTTCAGCACCAAGATTTATAAGTTCATCTAAAAATTCAGACGAAAACAGTCTAGCTATTCAAGAAACTGCAACTTACATAGCTAACTTCATCATTGATCAAGATGCAATTGACGCAGGAGGGGTTTCAAATGTGGCAACAGTAACTGTTGAAACCGATGACGGTAATAGCTTCTCTAAGGTCAGTGATGACCCATCGACGATAAACATCAGTCACGACCCAACGATTACAACACTTACACAGTCTGCTTACATCGAAGTTATTAAAACAGCTGCTGTTGATGACAATGGAGACGGAGTTACAGGACCAGGCGACACCATCAACTACACCATTACAGTTAAAAATACAGGAAACGTAACCCTCACAGGCGTATATGTAGATGACGATTTGACTGCAATTGTAAATACCAATACCCTAGCAAGATTATTAACAAACGAACCTGTATTTGATTCAGCTAGTTTAACATCATCAGAAGGCACACTCAAAGTGGGTGAAGTCGCTACTTATCTGGCAAGCTATCTCATCACGAATGATGACTTCCTTGTCGATCAACTTTCGAACAGTGTAACAGCTTATGGAAACGACCCAGACGGAATAACAGTCAATGACACCAATGATCCAACTATAGTAGATATAGATGCAAATCCATCATTCACAGTTACCAAAGAAGTAGCAAGAATTCAAGACGATGGGGATGGGTATAATGGTACAGATGATATTATTGACTATACTATCACATTAACAAACACCGGAAATGTAGCCCTGACCAACATTTCACTTGTTGACATTCTTACCAATGGTGATGGAGCAACATTGACACTCACGCCTACATATGATACAGCAAACACAGCTACTGAGGGAACCCTTCAAGTGGGTGAAACAGCAACCTATAGCGCACAATACAGCATTGATCAGGCAGCTTCAGACTCTGAGTTGGTAAGAAATACAGTAACTGTAACTGCTGATGACCCATCTGGAAACGAAATTGAAGAGACCGCTTTTGTTGATACAGAGACAGGCGCAAGTGCATCAATAGAAGCGCTCAAAACATGGGCCTTAACTACAGATGTTGATAATGATAGTGTGGTTGACGAGGGAGATACAGTCACCTTTACAATCGAAGTACAAAACACAGGTAATATCGTACTCAATAGCGTTGGCTATCAAGACACCCTTCGTGACGGAAATGATGTTACGATCGCTACGCCAACTCTAACATTTGTTAGTGCTGATCTCGATACAACTGATCCAACAGTATTGCTTGCTGGCGAAACAGCGACCTACACATTTACATACACTGTTACTGCAGATGCCTTTGCTACTGGTCTTGTGTCGAATCAAGTTACATTCTATGGGGTAGCACAAGGACAAACAGTAAGCGATATTAGTGACGATCCAAATAACCCCACGAGTAACGAAAGCGACCCAACTGTAGTTCCTATGGGATCTGACCCATCTATGATGGCAACGAAGACGGTTCGAGTACTTGAAAACGGGGATGGACTCTTAGGAGTTGGTGACGCAGTCGAATATACAATCATCGTTGAAAATAACGGAAATGCCATCTTGTCTGATGTAAATATTCATGACAACAACTTTATCGACGACAACAACGTAAGTCTTACATTAACAACTGGACCAACCTTTACAATTAGTAGTGAGGGATCAGATGAAGGCACATTAATTCCGGGTGAAAAAGCCCATTATATAGCAACCTTTGATTTAACACAAAGTGTAGTTGATGCAGGAGGACTGAGCAATCAAGCAACCGTTTATGCGAGTAGTCCAGGTCAAACAAACGATCTAGATGTAGATACGGATGACCCCGAGACAACAGCAATCGAAGATGCCACAGCATTACAAATTGAACATGACCCCATTATTGAGGTCGTGAAAACAGCAGCAGTTGATGATGTAGATGCAGACGGAAAAACAAACATTGATGACACGATTACATACACAATTACTGTTGAAAATAAAGGGAATGTAACGCTAGATGGCATTACTCTAGAAGATATATTGACCGATGCTGTTGGGAACTCCTCACGACTAACCCCAATATTTGACAGTGCAAACACAGCGTCAGAAGGAATCTTAGAAGTTGGTGAAAAAGCAACCTATACGGTCACATATACCATTACCCTAAGAGATCTTGATAGTGGTCAAGTGATGAATACGGTTCTGGTAACAGCGAGCAGTCCAAAACTTACAGATGATGTTACCGATCGCAGTGATGACGGAGATGATAGCGACGGAGACACAGATGATGATCAAACAATTACACCGCTCGATCAATCACCAAAGATTAGAGTCACTAAACTTGCTGATGTCGACAAAGGAGCAGACAATCTCACAAACCTTGGAGATACCATTACATATACGATAACCATTGAAAACATTGGAGACGTAACATTATCCAGTATCCAAGTCACAGATGTTCTGACAAATGGTGATGGTGATACAAATGTGCTGAGCCTGACCTATGACAGTTCAAATACAGCGACCGAAGGAACCTTAGCAGTTGAAGAATCAGCAACGTATACAGTTGAATACACCATTGACCAAGCAGCTGTCAATAGTGCCATTGTATCTAACAACGCGACAGTCACAGCAAATAGCCCAATAGGATTACAAATAAGCGATGCCCTCGATAGTCTTGTCGATACGACAATTGACCAAACGGCATCTCTAGAGGTGATTAAACTCGCAGAAATTGTCGATAATGGGAATGCAGTTACGGACGTTGGTGATATTGTACAATACACCATTACTGTTAAAAACACTGGAAGTGTAACACTCACGAGTATTTCAGTTACGGATGAACTGCAAGACAATGCAGGGAATGATATTGTTTTAAGTAGTGGTAACACATTGAGCTACACAGGGGCTTCGCAAGGTTCTCCAAATGGAACACTACAAGCAAATGAGGTGGCAACGTATACCGCTTATCATGTGATTGATCAAAGCATAGTGGATGCTGGTGGATTGACAAATAGTGCCTTAGCAATTGGTATAGATCCAAGTGGGGTAGATGTTACAGATATATCTGACGATGGAGACGCAGCAACAGATGGCCCCGATGCCGATACAGACCCCTCAAATGACCCAACTGTTACGACGATTTCTCCAAGCCCTAGCATGTCAGTGGTTAAAACGGCAGAACTTGTTGGAAACACAGACGGAATCACAGAAGCAGGGGACTTAGTAGAGTATACGATTGTCGTGACAAACACAGGTAATGTGACATTACTTGATGTGGAAATAACCGATGTACTAACCGATCAAAGCGGTAACAGTTTAACCCTTACGCAAGACGCAGCGATAGATGGTGTTCTTCGTGACATCGCACCAGGCACTTCAGAAACTTATACAGTTACTTATTTGATTGAACAAGCTGCAGCGGATAGCGGTAGTATCAGTAACGTGGCTTCTGCTTCAGCAACAATCCTTGATGGCTCAGCAGTTACTCCAGTCGATAGTGATCCTGCAATCGTTACAATGACAGCTAACCCATCGATGAGCATCCAAAAAACGAAAGTAGAAAACGATGGCGTAAATGATCAAATGGATGTGGGTGAAACGATCGATTATACAATTACCATAACCAATACTGGAAACATTACGCTCAATGCCATTACGTTTACAGAAATCCTTACAGATGGCAATGGAAATCAAACCGATTTAATAGGAGATCTAACCTTAGTTGCCATTAATGATACAGCAACGACAGATACGTCCGTGTCAAGTCTAGAAGTAGGAGATAAGGCAACTTATACTCTAAGTTATACAGTTACGCAAATAGCGATGAATAGTGGTCAGGTAACCAACGTAGCCACGGTAACGGGAAGCACCCCTGCTGGAACGACTCTACCGATAACAACATCTGAGCAAGTCGTAACCCATATGGGTCAAGAACCAGAAATGAAGGTGACCAAGACGAAAACTGAAAATGACAATAATGACGGTCTAGACCTCGGCGAAACGATTACCTATACCATTGTGGTCGAAAACACAGGTAATGTCGAATTGACAGATGTGGTTGTGACGGATAATGCCTTGGTTGACCTATCAGGAGGGTCCTTATCACTCACTGATGGACCAACCTATAATGGAACGGGAACTTTCGATGGCATCTTGTCTGTGAGCGAAACGGTGACCTACACAGCGACCTTTACGGTTGATCAGCAGGCGATCAACGCTGGCGGACTGACCAACACAGCATCGGCAACCGCAACAACTCCAGCTGGCGATCGTATTTCTGAAGACAGTAACGCTGTATCTTCAACAATTTCGGCAATAGCAAGATTAGAGGTAGCAAAAACGGATGCTATCAATGACAATGGAGACGGAGTCGACGGATTAGGAGATTTCGTTGAATACACGATTACCGTTGAAAACACGGGTGACATCGCATTAGAGAATTTGAGTATTGAAGATATATTCACCGACAACGATTCCGAAGAATTAACCTTTACCCTAGACCCATTCTTTGTGGGAGCGACTGCCAATTCGCCTGGGGGATCATTAAAGGTAGATGAAATAGCAACTTATAAAGCATACTTTGTGATCACCCAACAAGCGGTTGATGCTGGGGGCTTAATTAATAATGTTACTGCTACCGCATTTGCGCCTGGAAGCATAACGCCAGTTGAGGATGAACTCGATACTCCAACGACTACGCCGATTGCTGAAAGCCCAGCCATGGAAGTGATTAAAACAGCTCAAGTCGACGACGGTGGAGATGGCAGTATTGACATTGGTGACATCATCAATTATACGATACGAGTGACCAACACAGGAAATGTTTCACTGACCAACCTCGATCTGGTTGATCATATAACAGACATCAATAGTTTTTCCTTGGCGGAGTCTCCATTGACAACATCTCGAACATCCTCTAGTCAGAATTCGCCCCCCGGAAGCTTAGCTGTCGGAGAAACTGCAACTTATGAGACGAGTTATGTCGTAACGCAAGAAGCGATTGACGCAGGAGGAGTAATGAATAGCGTCACAGCGACTGCAGAAAGTCCAGCTGGAAATTCGATTAATAATAAGAGTGATGATGGGGATGCAACTTTGGATACAGATGCTGATACTGATTCCGATCCAACAAACGATCCGACGGTAACCACGATTGATGCAGCACCTGCATTGACGGTCGTAAAAGTAGTTGCAAACATTACAGATAATCCTGGTGGAACTCCTGACGGCTACAACGGAACAGGTGACGAGGTAGAATATAGCATTACAGTCAAAAACGAAGGAAATGTAACCTTGACCTTGTCGAGTCTTACCGACACAATCTCTGATGCACTCGGTTCAGACGTGGCCACACTCACCACTACACCCGCATTTACAGCGGTTGAGTTAGCAGTACAAGACGAGATTACCTACACGGCAACATACATTATCACTTCTGATGTAGCAAACACCAAATTGGTACGCAACACAGTAGTTGTTACCGCAACACCTCCTACAGGAGCAGATATTGAAGCCAGTGATATTGCTGATGTAAGTACGGGGGCTGATGCAGAACTTGAAGTTACCAAAACATGGGTATTTGAAAATGATCTGGACAGTAATAATATTGTGAATGTCGGGGATAAAGTCAAGTTTATCATTACGGTAAAAAATACAGGCAATGTTACGCTCACAAAAATTATTTACGATGATACGTTCTTGGACGGAAGTACACCTGCAAATCTGTTGTCTTTTGACCCACCAAATAATCCACGAAGTTTAGAATTTATAAGAGCAGATAATGGTACACTTGCCCACGGAACACTCAAAGCAGGAGAAACAGCCACTTATCACGCTTATTATACCATTACACAGGAAGTTTATGATTCTGGAGAGGCCACAAACACTGTGACCTTCTATGGAGACATTGAGGGCACAGATATTCAAGTTGAAGATGTCTCTGATAAGGGAAACGACTTTGACGGAAACACTTCAGATGATGTGACAAGGATAACCATGGGATCATTCCCATCTGCGGAAATCATAAAAGTTCAGGATGTCTCTGACACAAATGGAGACGGGGTGATTGGCGCTGGCGATACAGTAGATTACACCATTACGATTGAAAACACTGGAAATATTACCTTAACATGGACGGATGGAGATATCATAGACACCCTATCTGATGAATCCAATACACCAATTCCATCGACTCAGTCTGTTGTATGGTCAGATAACAATCGAGGATCACCCAAAGGAACAATTGTAGAAGGGGAAACCGCTCTCTTTACTTTGGCATATGTCTTAACCCAGTCTGACGTAGATGGGGGAATATTATACAACCGAGTGGAGGCTACGCTCAACGCATCAGGAGATGTGAGAACATATTATTTTGATAATGACAATGATGAAAATAACGACGCGGATGGTGATGGTTTAAAGTATAATGATGCTCTTGAATTGAACATCGAAGCCAAACCAGACATTGAAATTACCAAAACAGCATCACCACCTTCTGGGGCATTTGAAGTAGGAGACAACATCACCTACACGGTTGAAATTATCAATACTGGAAATGTAACCCTAGACGAGATCGTATTTACAGATATACTCTCAAATGGTGATGGAAACACGACAGACCTTTCATCTGAACTGCAACTCACTCATGTTAATGCGAGTCCACAAACAAGTTTGACTAGTTTAGCAGTTGGAGTTACAGCAACTTATCAGGCAGTATATGCTGTCGATCAAGCAGCAATCGACAGTGGTTATGTTGAAAATATGGTCTCTATGACAGCACTCACGCCTGGAGATACCGCAATACCTAGTGAGGGCATTGATTCGCCTGTCCGTACCACCTTTACCCAAAATCCTGCGATTTCGCTGACAAAAACAGCTACGCCAAATCCAGGGGCTGATGGCAACTTAGATGCTGGAGATACCATTACGTATGATCTTGCCTTGACCAATGGTGGAAATGTAACCCTACAGTCGATCGAGTTGACGGATATTTTATCTCACGCGAGTGGAGGTAGAACAGAAATATTGACACCAATATTTGTCGACGCGAGCAACAATTCAACACCAAGCACTTTGCTCCCTGGGGAAACTGCAAATTATACAGTCCAGTACACGGTTACGCAAGATGCAATCAACGCAGGAGGCGTATCAAATCAAGCCACAGTAGATGCAATCGCACCAAGTGGAATAACGATTTCTGCCCTCAGTGATGACCCAACCACATTAACAGTTCAAGCTGACCCAACCATAACCTCAATCAGTGGGGTACTTGATCTCGAGGTATTAAAGATTGCGACGATTCAAGATAATGGAGATGGTGAGGACGGTGTTGGTGATGTGGTGCAGTACACCATTACGGTCGAAAACACTGGAAACCTAACCCTAGACGTGACCCTTGCAGACGAGCTTAAGGATCTCAAAGGAAATCCAACACCATTGACTTCAGGAATAGCAAGCCTATCTACTGTTCGTTCCATTGACCCAGGTAGCATAGAAACATACATTGTTTACAAGCTGATTGATCAAGAAATTGTCGATGCAGGCGGTCTAACCAATACAGCGACTGCTACGGGAGTTGGCCCTGACGGTAGATCAGTCAGTGACGCATCTGATGTAGGAGATATTGGAGTTGGAGACACAGATGACGACCCAACAATCACAACAATCGATCAGGACTCACAGCTGACTGTAATTAAAACTGCGACAATCGTTGGAGATGATGATGGTTTTGTAGGAGCAACAGATGTGATTGAGTATACAATTCGAGTTACCAATACAGGAAACGTAACAATTAAAGGTGTTCAACTTACAGACACCTTAACCGATGGCAACGGGAATACGCTAAATATTGACACAAGCGCATGGCTTGATCGAGATATCGCACCTGGTCATACAGAAATATATACTGCGATTTATGTGATCGGTCAAACGGCAGCAGATAGCGGCAGCGTTAGCAATACCGTAACAGCCACAGGTGCCGCTCCAGATGGCAGCAATGTAATCGATATTTCAGATGATGGAGATACAGGGGCAACAGATACAGGCAAAGACCCAACAGTCATTGAAATGGATCAAATCCCGAGTATAGAGGTGATCAAAACGGCAAATGTTGCCGATAACGATGGGGATAATAAAAATGGAATTGGGGACACCATCACGTATACGATTACCGTTGAAAATACTGGAAATACAGACTTGACAGGACTGAGTTTTGTCGATACGTTCACGGACCTTAATGGCGATATCGTCAATCTATCTTCTGGACCTAATTATTTAGGATCCGACATGATGGGGGGATCGCCTACGACTCTGCGAATAAATGAAATGGCCACTTTCCAAGCAACATTCATCATCAATCAGCAAGCGGTAAATGCAGGTGGAGTATCCAATACGATCACGTTCACAGCTAGTAGCCCAGGCAAATCAAATAACGTTAGCGATGTGTCGGATGATGGTCTCCCAAGCGATGCTGACGTCGATGGTGATTCAACCAATGACCCAACCATTACGCAAACCGATCCAAACCCTGCCATGGAAGTGATCAAGACTGCATTTGTCAATGACAACGGAGATGGACTAACTGGTGCTGGGGATATCGTTCGCTACTCGATTGAAGTAACAAACACAGGGGACATTACCTTAGACAATGTGTATATCCAAACGGAAACGCTAACAGATGGAAATGGGACTTTATTAACCCTTTCTTCAGGGCCAGACTATTGGCAACCACAAACAGTGGAAGTTGGCGAATCAGTAGTATTTACGGCATTATATGTCATCAGCCAAGAAGCAGCAAGTTCAGGATTAATTAGCAACACAGCCAAAGCCGTTGGTAGTATTCCAGGAAACTTTAACGGAATTGAAGATGTCTCTGACAATGGAACACCTACTGATGATGATCTCGACGGCTACAGCGATAATGATCCGACAGTCGTATTGATGGATGCACCTCCAGTTTCTTCCATTGAAGTAACTAAAGAAGCTA
Source organism: Flavobacteriaceae bacterium (assembly GCA_029238125.1). Classification (GTDB taxonomy): domain Bacteria; phylum Bacteroidota; class Bacteroidia; order Flavobacteriales; family Flavobacteriaceae; genus UBA724. Next base: position 11,316 of record JAQWGQ010000024.1, read on the forward strand.
GCGTCATTGATAATGATGGAGATAACACCAATAGCTTGGGCGATACCATAAACTATACAATCACAGTTGCTAATACAGGGAATACAGACCTTCGCGATGTGGTGTTGGATGACGTGATAAGTGATCTTAACGGAGACAGACTCACACTCACTTCCGGACCGAACTTTATAAGCGCAAGTCTTGGATCGATAGAAGGCAAAATCCGTCAAGGAGAATTTGCAACCTATACAGCAAGCTTTATCATTACCCAACAAGCAATAGACGCTGGTGGGGTGTCAAACACAGTAACTGCGATTGCCAGCAGCCCAGGAAAAACAAATGATATTTTTGACATCAGTGATGATGGCGATGATACGGATGGAAACACCCAAAACGACCCAACAATCACGAGAACAACAACAATAACACCATCATCATCGGTTGTATTGACCAAAGCAGCGAGTATATCCGACACCAACGGCGATGGCAGTATTGGCATTGGGGATACGATTACCTATACCCTTGTAGCAACCAATACTGGAAACGATGCGTTGAGTAGTGTAGTAATTACGGACGTCTTGTCTGACCTCGCAGGAAACACCTTATCTCTCACCACGCAACCGACCTTTGTCAATGCGAATCTTGGTTCGGCTCAAGGCAGCTTACAAATTGGCGAGCAAGCAACCTATCGCGCAACCTTCATTGTAAACAATCAGGCGATGAATGCTGGTGGGGTGTCCAACATAGCAACGGTAACAGCACAAGGCACAAGCGGAACAATCACAGACACCAGTGATGATCCAAGCACAGGCACGCTAAATGATCCGACAATAACTCGATTAACAACGGTAACACCACAGTCTTCTATCGAAGTCACGAAAACAGCAACAATCACAGACAATGGCAATGGTACAACAGGCCTAGGGGATACGATAACCTTCCTTATAACCGTAGAAAACAATGGCAACACGGCGCTAAATGGGGTGGTTATCAATGATACCTTTAGCGACTTGAGTGGGAATGCCCTAACATTGACCTCAGGACCATTGTTTGTAAGCGCAAACCTTGGCTCTGGTGAGGGAACCCTGTTGGATGGCGAAACGGCAACATATACCGCAACCTTTGTTGTCGATGCGCAAGCAGACAATGCAGGTGGGGTATCCAACACCGCATCAGCCACAGCAATAGATCCATCAGGAACGCCAGTCAACGATATTTCTGACGATGGGGATGATACGGACGGCAACACGACTAACGACCCAACGGTTCTGGCCTTCTTCCAAGACCCAGTAGACGGAGACTTTGAAGTCTTTAACGGAATGTCTCCTGGAGATGATGGCATCAATGATTACTTCAAAATTGCAGGGATTGAAAAATATCCAAACAATACCGTGAAAATCTTCAACAGATGGGGCGTACTTATCTACGAGGCAAAAGGATACGGTCTGGGTGACCGACTCTTTATGGGAATTTCTGAGGGAAGAATTACCATTACAAAGGACCAAAAGCTTCCAGCGGGAACCTATTTCTATGTGATTGAATTTGATGGGGAAAACCCAGGCAGAGAAAGGTATATGGGCTATTTATATATAAATCGAGATTGATGAATAGGAAAACACACATACCGAAGTTGATACTCGATAGGGTCAGAGGGCTATGGCTGTTGATTTTCCTTTTTGGCGCACCAACGCAGTCCAACGCCCAGCAAGACCCGCAGTATACCATGCATATGTATAACACCCAAGTGGTAAACCCTGCTTACCTGGGGTCAACTGAAGCATTTCATTTTGGGTTTTTAACGCGTACGCAATGGGTTGACTTTGAAGGGTCTCCTCAAACGGGAAGCTTTACGATCAGTTCGCCTGTTGGGCGTCGCAACAAAACCGCATTGGGACTTTCTATTGTTAGCGATGTCATTGGTCCGACAACCGAGCAAAGCTTGACAGCGGATTATGGCTATACCTTTTTTAACAATTATGGATCCAAGATAACCCTTGGACTCAAAGCTGGGGTGAGCAACTTACAAGTGGATTATTCAATTCTCAATCTTGCCAATTCCAGCGATGATCAGTTTTCTGAAAACACGTCTCTGCTGTCCCCTCAAATTGGAGCAGGAATTTATTATAACAATGATCGTTTTTATGCTGGACTTTCCGTTCCAAATTTCTTGAAAACCAAGCACTATGAGGTCAATGGAAGTGTGTTTGCTTCCGCAGAAGCCAAGGAGCGGATGCATTACTTTTTGATCGCAGGTTATGTGTTTGATATCAACGATGCAATCAAACTCAAGCCAGCTGGGATGGTTAAAGTTGTCCGGGGATCCCCGATACAGATGGATTTGTCGGCCAACATCTACTTCAACGAAAAAATTACATTTGGGGCTGCCTATCGACTCAATGCAGCAATCAGCGCAATTGCTGGTTTTGCCCTTACCGACAAAGCATTTGTCGGCTTTGCCTATGACTACCAGACCACAGCGATTCAACAATTTAGCTCAGGGTCATACGAGATGATTTTAAGATTTACGATTCCGCGTAAAGGAGAACGTATACTAACCCCTAGATTTTTCTAAATGAAACAGTTTACATCATTAGAAACACTACGTAGCAACCAAATAATCTATTGGTTGGGGATTGTATTCATTACGTTGGTTTTCTCTAGTGCAATCGCACAAAACGATTCGATTCCAAATGAACCCTACAATGTTTTCGATGCCGATCGGGACTATAATGACTATCGATACAACCGTGCGCAATCCGCCTTTTTACAACTGGTTCGTGACGATGCCGATTTTACTGACAAGAAAGTGATTCAATCCCTTGCGGACACTTACTTCTTCAATAGCCAATACAATCAGTCCTATACTTGGTATCGAAAATTGATCTCACTCTATCCTGAAGACATCAACTCCATTTATTACCTACGGGCATCTATCAGTGCTCGAAGCAATGAAAATTATGCCATTGCAGATCGCTATATGCAGCAGTATTTTCGTATGGAAAAAGGGACTGTTATTGAAGATTTGTATGTTGCGGACTTGAATTACCTCGACAGCATTGCCGAATTACGTCCAAAGTATATTGTGGAAACAACCAAAATCAACACCGAGCAATCGGACTTTAGCTCGGCTTTTTTCGGCCCAGACAAACTCGTCTTTTCATCGACTTATCAAGCCAGTGGGCAACGTGATTATGACTGGACAGGAGAGCCATTCTTAGACCTTTATATTGCCGATATTGGTGATGAGGGACAACTCGAAAACACCCAGCAAATCGATGGGGATATCAATACTGCTTTCCACGAGTCCTCTGCCGTGTTTACGAAAGACTTAAAATCGGTTTATTTTACGCGCAACAATTACAAAAACGGAAAAAAACGTACCGATCGAAAAAATACAGTTCGCTTAAAATTACTTACAGCATCAGTTGATGAGGATGGCAATTGGAGCGATGTGGAGGAACTACCATTTAACAATGACAACTACTCTGTGGCACACCCTGCCTTGAGCTTGAATGGTAAGAAACTATATTTTGCCTCAGACATGCCAGGCACCACTGGTGAATCTGACCTTTGGTATGTAGACATCTACAAAGATGGCTCATACGGTGACCCCATCAATCTGGGTCAAAAGGTAAACACAGAGGGACGTGAATCATTTCCTTATATAGCTGACGACGGCACCTTGTACTTTACTTCCGATGCCCTCATTGGGTTTGGGGGATTTGATGTCTTTAAAGCAGAGCTGAGCGACTCAGGAATTGCTCGTGACCCTGAAAATATGGGACTTCCGATCAACTCTGCTGGGGATGACTTTGGTTTTCTGTTGCAAACCGATACCAATACGGGTTATATCTCTTCCAACCGTGACGGAAATCGTGGAAGTGCTTCCGATCAGATTTACTATTTCAAACCCAGCAAGTGTGTGGTTGAAATCTCAGGCATTGTCACAGACAGCAACACAGGCAACCTCATGCCAGGAGCAACAGTTAAAATTCTCGATATGGGAATGAACATCATTGCGGAGCAAATTGTACAGCAAGATGCACGCTATTCTTTCCCTGAGGAGGTGGAATGTGGGCAGGCATATTATTTGATTACGGAAAATGGATTGGCGTATTCCATTGCTGAGACCACTTTTGTTGCGCCGACATCATCACAAAGTGTCAGTGTAGATATGGAAATTGAAACTTTCTCTCAGGATTGCCCGCCTTACGACTTAGGTTGTTTACTCGGACTAAACCCCATCTATTTTGATCTCAACAAATATTTTATACGTCCCGATGCAGAAATTGAATTGACCAAGGTCTTCAATGCGATGATTCGATTCCCAGAATTGATCTTACGAATCGAGTCTCATACCGACTCACGCAGCCCACAATCCTACAACTTGCGACTTTCACAAAACCGAGCGTCCTCGACCAGAAACTGGCTGATTCAGCGTGGGATCGCCCCTTCGCGTTTGTCTGCAGTGGGCTACGGAGAAAGTCAACTCATCAACCGTTGCGCTGATGGAGTGCCTTGTACAGAAGCAGAGCATCAGCTCAATCGCCGTTCGATGTTTATCATCGAAAACTATCAGATGTTACCGACAAGCATGACATCCACACCAACTCGACCAACCCAAGCATATTCTCAGGTGCCTAGGCCTACTGTAAACCCACCTACTACAGCCCCAATGCCATCTCCAATCCCGCAATCAACAGCGCCGAGAGTTCAAAACACAAACCCGACAAGATCCACGCCAGTTGTACCGCCAGTTCGGGTAAGCCCACCCCCGAGCGCAATTCCACCAGTTGTGACAAGCACACCTCCAGTTGTGACCTCACCACCAACACAAATCACACAACAGAATCAAGAGGAGCCAGCTGCGATTGTCATTCAGGTTAGACCAAATCCAACCCCACAAAATCAAAATGCGCAACAACCTGCTGTTCGGTCAGCCGAAGAGGCCCTTCAAATCTTGGAGAATCACCGTAATCAAAGCGGAGAATTGACTCCCAAACCTTCCAAGCAAACCTCTCCGACTCAAGGAACTGAAACGGTAATAAAAGCGATTGAAGGCGAACCAGTTCGACAAAGTCAAAATGCGCAACAACCTGCTGTTCGGTCAGCCGAAGAGGCCCTTCAAATCTTGGAAAACCACCGCAATCAGAATGAGGAGATAACTCCAAAACCCGCAGAGCCCCAAGCACCCCCACAAACCATTGTCATTCAAGTCAAACCTAAACCTACAAGTGAAGAACCTTCTACAACATCAAAGACTTCTCCGCCAATTCGTTCGGCAGAAGAAGCCCTCCAAATCCTTCAAAACCACCGAAACAAAACACAGGCAGCCAATTCAAAACCATCCAAACCAACACCTGCCATAGCATCGACCAACGCGGGAATCCAGCCAGTCAATCTCCCCAACGAAAAAGCCCCCGCAGACACCTTGGATGCGATTGTAGCCAAGTTAAAAGCAAAGCAGAATTCCTCATCGTCTTTCAACGTCCAAATGGCCTTAGCTGATGCGGATATTGCTTATGTTGTACAAATTGCTGCTTTGATGAATAAACGAGATGTCAATCATAAAGTTTTTAGGGGTTTAAGCGGACTTTCAACTGAAAAGTTTAGAGAGTTTCATCGATATCTCTATCGTCCTACAGCGAATTACCAACAGGCCAAAATCGCACAACGATATGTAATCTCAAAAGGGTTTACTAAAGCATTTATCGTGGCTTATGTCAATGGTACGCGTACTTCGGCTTGGGAAGTGGCCAAGTTGAACAATCAAAATTAATCCTCGCGCGCCCACTAATTTTTTAAGGCGAAAGAAAACCCCAAAGAAAAGATGTAAAAGATTGCCCAGCCAAATCATGGGTAAACCACTCATGTCTTCCATTCTCTACTTTATAATGCAAAACTTGAGCTCCATTGGTTCCTTCTGAATAGGTATATAGCCAGACCGTCTCATCCCCAAAATTGTGGCTGCTTTCTTGTGCAACAGTTGACGTTTGATTTGCGTTTGTCCAAAATAAAATGGTTTCCTCAACGCTGGCTACATCTGAAGAACCAAGATAAGGAATTACATCATCGGTCGTACTATGTGCAATCATTACATTGATCGGATGAGAAGGAGCACAATCCGCTAGGTTGAGCTGAAGACCAGAAACAGCAGCCACACCAGCGATTAAACCCTCTGTGAAGCATGCCAAAGCATAGCAAAACATACCGCCATTGGAAAAACCAGTTGCATAAATGTGGTTTGGGTCAACGGATAAATCTTCTAAAAGAGTATTGACTAGAAGTTCAATAAACCCAATATCGTCGGAATCGCTTTTATTGTCTTCAGCCATTGGGGCTGCATTCCAATGTGAAAAACCAGACAACAGCGAACCTTGTGGATAAACCAAAATCACACCCTCCAGCTCGGCGACATCTCGAAAATCAGATTCATAATCAAAATAATCTTTTGCATTTCCTCCAAACCCGTGAAAATTTAGTAAAAGAGGATGGGTTGTGTTTTCATTATAAGAAGCTGGAACATAGACTAGGTATTCACGATCCTCTCCGTTGTGAAGGATGTTTTGGGCGCTGAGTTCTCCTGGGATCAAAGCAGAATCTTCTGGAGTGCTTGACGTCGTTTTGGAAGAATTACAACCCGAAAACAGCGAAAAAGTTAAGAACAAACCAGCAGTGAGAAATGTGCTTTTCATGGTTTAAATCTAATAAAATAAACATCATTATTTATCCATTAAGTCGTTTTCTTTCAGTGTTGATACGGATGCGAATAATAAGGATTCACTATCTTTTAGTCATGAAAACGATATACTACTTGCTTTTATTTGGAATAGTCTATATGACTGAAGCCCAAACTTTGGTCGTTTTGGGCACTCTTCAAGACGGTGGATCTCCGCACATGGGTTGTGTAAAAGACTGCTGCGCTACGGAAAGACCTAATGATTATGTGGTCAGTTTGGGTGTTATCGATGAGTCTAAACATATTCTTTTTGATGCTTCGCCCGATATTGTTTCTCAAACGAATTATTTACAGTCCATTTCCCCCGCAAACGAGTTGGAGATTTTTCTGACACATGCTCATATGGGACATTATGCAGGGCTTGTTCACTTGGGAAGAGAATCGGCAAACACAAAAAAAACACCAGTTTATGCCATGCCCCGAATGGCTCAGTTTTTACAAAATAATGGTCCTTGGAGTCAGTTGATAAAACTCGAAAACATTTCGATCCAGCCACTACAAAACAAAACCCCGGTTTCAGTATCTCCCCGACTGACAGTCACTCCACTTGTCGTGCCTCACCGAGATGAATTTTCTGAAACGGTTGGCTATCTAATTGCGGGTCAATCAAAACGCGCACTGTATGTTCCTGACATTGACAAGTGGGATTTTTGGGAAACCGACATCAATGCGTTAGTGACTCAGGTCGATTATGCCTTTGTAGACGCTACCTTTTTTGAAGATGGCGAAATCCCTAGACCAATGTCAGAGGTGCCACATCCTTTTGTAGAGGAGAGTATCACACGGTTCCAATCGCTAGCTATTGAAGAAAAAAACAAGATCTATTTTATTCATTTAAACCATACGAATCCAGCGAGAGATGCCAATTTTGAAGGGAGAATAGCTATCGAAAAGAAAGGATATCACTTTGCGACTTTTGGAATGCGTTTATCGCTCGAGTGATTTAGGTGCGGTTTTTGGGTTTTTTGTCGGGGATTCGACCTTGGTTTCCCATCCCATCAATATCAACTTGATCATAAGAATCGGCATGTTCTTTTCGTTGAATGCGATGTTGTCTACCGATGATACGGAGTAAGAAATAGGCATACACGATAAAAATCGTGAGTCCAACAAAAAACATCACTTGGTTAATCATCGCGGCGTCTTTGTCGGATGGCGATTGCAAAACCCAATATGGTTATTGGCCAAAGCCCCACATAGATCCCTTCCAATTGATTACCTGAAAACCACAGAAATACAGAATATAAAAAACTGAAAAAAGCCAGTAGGATTGGGTAGTATTTTTCTAAAAATCGTTTCATCGTTCTAATTTACAAATTTTAAAATAGATGATTATCTCCTTGAACCTAACTTCAAGTCTCTTTGAATATCTTTTTTGACCACGCGCAAGTATTTCTCCCGCTTTTTTTGGGAAACAAAAGGCACCGACCAAAACTGTTTGGTTTTAAACCACAACGACCAGCGCCAACCGAATACAAAGCTATATACCCCCATCACCAATCGGAGCTTAACCGAATTCAAATAAAGGGTACGCATAGGAAGTGAAGGCGCGCCATGTGTGACATAGGTTCTAATTTTCTTGTCTTTCAAAAATGGTTTGGGGTAGGCGTATGTTTTGGTAATATTGACAAATTGATAGGCAAAACCAGGTGTCATTACTTCGTCGAAGAAAATTTCGGTACGGGGAGTCAGACGAAACCACCAGACGGGCGAAACGATATAAATCCACTCTGCCCATGTGACGAGTTCTTTGTATTTCTCAATCACAGCGGTTCGTGGACGCGTAAAGCTATCTCGATACAAGTCGATGATTTCCAGCTCTTGCCCACTGGCTTCAATTTCTGATTTGATAGTCGAAAAAATCCCGTTATAACAAAAGGATTGCTGGTCGGGATGACCGATAACAATTAAATTTTTCATAGCGCATTTTATGCAAAAGTAGTAAATAACTTCTTGGAGAGTGTTATGGTGAAGTTATCTCATTCGATTTTGGAGATAATTTGGCAGCTCTTGGATCGATGAAATGCAGCCATTAGGTACGATGTTTGACGCATGGACGATGGCCTTTCGGTATTTTCCAGTTTGTACCAATACCGCATGCATTCCCATCTGTTGCGCTCCTTTGATATCATTGATAAGATCATCTCCTACCATGATCAGATCCTCTGGTTTGCAACCAAAAGAATGACTAGCGAGCTCAAAAAAAGTTTGGGTAGGTTTACCAACGACAATGGCCTGCTTTCCTGTCGCATGTTCAAGTGCTGCCACAAAGGCGCCACTGTCTAGAACAAGACCGCTTGGACCCTCGTGATAACGCCCTTTGTGAAGTGCGATGATTTCAGCTCCGCCCAAGACTTGATTCATTAAGGTATTAAGCAAATCATAATCCCATCGATTGCCGATGTCGCCAATGACAATCGCATCTGGATGCTCCAAACAGTTGGAGGGATAGTCCAGTTGTGCCTCTGGACGAAGAACCAAACGACAGCGTTTGAAATTCCGCTGTGCGAGCAAAAGTACTCCTGCATAGTTGGCGCTTACGATTTCTTGTTCTGCTACAGGAAGACCCAAACCTTGAAGTTTAGCGACTAAATTTGTTCTAGATAAGGTCGTGTTATTGGTTACAAATCGATAAGGTATGCCTTGCTCACGCAACCAATTCAAGCATGCAACCCCACCAGGAATCAATTGCTGTTCGACATAAAAAACTCCATCTAAATCAAATAAAACCCCTTTCATCTGTTGGCTGTGTTGTCTATGCGATATTCCGTATTTTTGTCCAATCAGTCACAAAGATATGGTGAATCAACCGATGACAGAAGGCATACAGGTTCTAAAAGATAGTGCGGTAGCTCGGATTCATTTTGCACACGACAAGCAAAATGCCTTTCCCGCCACCCATCTCAAGGCCTTACAAGCGGCTTTTGAGGAGGTCTCAAAGGATAGCGATATTCATGTGATTATATTGCAGAGTGACCCTGCTAAGGCCTTTTGCGCAGGGGCATCTTTTGATGAGCTATTGGCCGTAAAAACGCCAGAGGAAGGAAAAGCGTTTTTTATGGGCTTTGCTGATGTGATTAATGCGATGCGACGTTGTCCACAACCCATAATTGGACGCATCCACGGCAAAGCTGTGGGCGGCGGTGTTGGGCTGATTGCAGCTTGTGATTACGCTCTTGCCACAATACAGACAGAAGTGAAACTCTCTGAAATCGCAATTGGCATTGGTCCTTTTGTTATCGCTCCAGCAGTATTGCGAAAAATTGGCACGTCAGCACTGTCCGAACTATCATTAGTAGCGCATGCTTGGAAATCGGCAGACTGGGCACATGCCAAAGGTTTGCTTTCTGAACTGCATTCCGACTTCGATTCCCTTGAAGAAGCAGTTACGCAACACGCTAACCGCATTGCGGCATATACACCCCAAGCTCTGGCGGAACTCAAAAAAGCACTTTGGAAAGGGACAGAGGATTGGGACAATCTACTCGAACACAATGCGGCAGTTTCTGGACGTCTTGTTCTTTCTGAGCGAACACAACAAACGCTACATCAACTTAAATCTAAACCATGACGAAAATCCGCGTAACAAAAAGCTTTGGGTTTGAAACAGGCCATGCCCTATATGGATATGACGGTCTATGCAAAAACGTACACGGTCACAGCTATAAGCTTTATGTCACCGTGATTGGGAGCCCAATTGATGAACAAAATCATGTCAAAAATGGGATGGTCATCGATTTTAAAGATCTCAAAACCATTGTCAAATCAGAAATTGTAGATGTGTTTGACCACGCCACGGTTTTTAATCAAAACACCCCCCATGTCGACTTGGCAAAAACGCTTTCAGATAGTGGTCACAAAGTGCTATTGGTGGACTATCAGCCCACAAGTGAAAAGATGGTTATTGATTTTGCTCATCGCATTGCCGCTCGCTTACCCAGCCACATCAAACTGCACAATGTGCGCTTGCATGAAACCGCCACGGCCTATGCCGAATGGTATGCAAGCGATCAATAATGACTAACTTTGTTGTGTGAAAAAGAATATCTATTTTACTTCTGACCATCATTTGGGTGCACCCGATCCAGAAATGAGTTTGGTTCGCGAACGCCTATTTGTCAAATGGCTCGATGAAATCAAACCCAAGGCAACGGCCCTTTTTATTCTTGGTGACCTCTTTGATGTGTGGTATGAATACAAACACGTCGTTCCAAAGGGTTATGTGCGTGTTCTGGGCAAACTCGCCGAGCTTGCTGATGCGGGAGTCAACATTCATTATTTTGTTGGAAATCATGATATGTGGATGATTGACTACCTCGAAAAAGAAATCGGTGCCAAAGTTTATTTTCATCCAAAAGCGATGGAGCTCGGAACAAAACGTTTTTTTATCGGTCATGGTGATGGGTTGGGTCCTAAAGATAAGGGCTATAAACGTATGAAAAAGGTGTTTCGGAATCCGTTTTTTCAATGGATTTACCGCTGGTTACATCCCGATTTTGGCATCCCTTTTGCGCGCTATTTATCCATAAAAAACAAACTGATTTCTGGCTCGGAAGATCTAAACTACGATGGGCCAGACAGAGAATGGCTTGCCCAGTATGCCAAACGAAAACTCAAAACGGAACACTACGATTATTTCATTTTTGGACATCGTCATTTGCCTTTGGAAATCTCCCTCAATGATAAATCCACCTATATCAATCTCGGCGACTGGATTACCCACTATACCTATGGGGTTTTTGATGGAAAAACGCTCTCCTTAAAGCATTGGAAGTCTGCCCATGATTGAGCAAAAAGACCTTGCATTTGAACAAGCCATCCTCATCGGGATGATCAACAAAAACCAACCAGAGGAACGCATACACGAATACCTCGATGAACTTGCATTTTTAACCCATACTGCAGGCGGAACCGTAGCCAAACGCTTCACCCAACGCATGGACACCCCACATCCTAAAACTTTTATTGGATCGGGGAAAATGGAAGATGTCCTGGCTTATGTCAAGACGCATGATATCAGCACCGTAGTCTTTGACGACGAACTCACTCCTGCGCAACAAGGCAATATCGAGCAGCTTTTAAAATGTAAAATTTTAGACCGTACAGGTCTGATTTTAGACATTTTTGCCCAGCGCGCCAAAACTAGCTATGCCCGTACACAAGTGGAGTTGGCCCAGTACCAATATCTCTTACCCAGACTCAAGGGGTTATGGACACACCTCGAACGTCAACGCGGAGGAATTGGCATGCGTGGGCCTGGAGAAACCGAAATAGAAACTGATCGTCGAATCGTAAGAGATAAAATATCATTACTTAAGAAAAAATTGGTGGGAATTGATCGCCAAATGGCGACCCAACGAGGCAACCGCGGAGCTTTGGTTCGTGTGGCCTTGGTGGGCTATACCAACGTGGGAAAATCAACGCTGATGAACGTGTTGAGCAAGAGTAAAGTCTTTGCCGAAGATAAACTCTTTGCCACTCTCGATACCACGGTCCGAAAAGTGGTTGTTCGTAATTTGCCTTTTTTGTTAAGCGACACGGTCGGATTTATACGTAAGCTTCCTACCCAGTTGGTCGAATCGTTTAAAAGTACACTTGATGAGGTACACGAAGCCGATATGCTCCTACATGTAGTTGATATTGCACACCCAAATTTTGAAGATCACATCGCTTCCGTCAATAGTCTACTCGCTGATATTGGTGCTTTGGACAAGCCTACCATTATGGTTTTTAACAAAATCGACGCATATCGCCCTCAACCCTTGGATGAGGATGACCTTGTGACCGAACGCACGTCTAAACACTACACTTTGGAAGAATGGGAAAAAACCTGGATGGCGAACACTGCTGGAGATGCGATTTTTGTATCGGCTCAACACAAAACCCATCTCGACCAACTTAGAGATACGCTTTATCGTAAGGTGCGTGAAATTCATATTACTCGATTTCCCTACAACCACTTTTTGTATCCTGAGGGTTAGGGCAGTTTACAGATCAAAATTTACTCCTACGCCAAATATTTCACGGCTTTGTAGGTCTTGGACGGCATTGTCATCATAGACCAACTGGATTTCCAACTGTGTGCTAATGTACGCATTGACTTTCATCGTGGCAGTTAGGGAGTAGTCAAAATCGATGTTTTCTGGCTCTCCCAAATAATCGGAATAGAGCGCCAATCGGTTTTCGATAAATACATTTTCTACCGCTTCAAATTTGTAAAACCCACTCACTGAAGCTCCCAACTCAAAGAGGTGATTGCTCCCTTTCGATACTCCAAAATAGGCCTTATCGTCTGCCAAATCTTGCGTGAACTTACGACTAACAAAAGTGATTCGCTGAGTAAATGGCGCAATGTTCACCCACAGTTTTGACGATTTTTTGCAGTAGAGCCCCACGCCAAATTGCAGATAGGCAGGTGAAAATAAATGGGTACGTACTGTACGTATTTCTTCTCCCTCCTCATTCTTACCAAAGGAGTATCCTCGTGCAATTTGAGACTTAAAATTTAAGATTGTTGAATAGCTCCAAGTGTCTGAAAACTCTTTACCCAATAGTGAGTTGATCTCCAAACGATCATTGGTTTTCTTTAGGAATTTATCTCCTTCGATATAGCTCAAGCCGTATGATCCTGAGCTTTTGGTGTCCCATGACCAGCCATTTTCTTTGTAATGAACTTCATAATCGACATCAAATCCAAGGGATACATTATTGACACCACCAGAAGCCCATTGGCTAAAAGCCGCCTGGTTAAACAACAAACTCGCTTTTCCTGAATAGGACCAAATCCCTCCAACAGGATCTTTTTCTAGCGCTACAGGATTTTGCGCTTGAACAATTGTTAACAGTAGAACGAAAGGAAGAAAAACGAAAGATTTCAAAGGAGGCTATTTGATTACAAAAATAACAAAAACTAGTTTTTATATAATGGTACTGACGAGCATGCCTCTCCATAAGCGATTCGGTTGGCATGGGGTTGTAGTATTTCCATCAGCCGAACATAGACCCAATCTGGCACAGATCCATCGCTACAGCCCTTGATTATAATGTTTTTTTGATTGTAGTCTTTGCCTCTGAGCTTTGACAAAGCGGATTCATAAGCCATACCCAAAGCAGCAGCTTGATTCCCTAAACACACCCCCAAAGCATGAGGCAGCAAACAACTTGTAAGCAGCATTGTCGCCCACTGCGGGACCAATGTATCCTTATCGATTTGTATCGCCACATACTGACCAGTAAAGACTGTCCAGTCGTGGTCAGCGATAGCTTGACGAAAGGGTTTTTCTCTTAAAATGGGCTCATCATTGATAAAGTCCGATAGGGAGACCACAGATACCGCCATATCTTTAACTAGGGTAGCGGGATCAAATTGAATCAGCCCGCTTTCAGCTACGCGGTTTACAATGCTCATCTTATAAAAATCCGAGTTCGAGTTTGGCTTCTTCACTCATCAAATCACGTGTCCATGGTGGATCGAAAGTGAGCTCTACTTCGGCTTCTCTTACTTCTTCCAATGAAGCAACTTTGTCTTTGACTTCTTGCGGAAGAGAATCTGCCACCGGGCAATTTGGTGTGGTGAGGGTCATCAGTACCTTGACGTCTTGGTCTTCGTTGACAAACACATCGTAAATGAGTCCGAGTTCGTAAATATCCACTGGAATTTCAGGGTCATAAATGGTTTTGAGGGCCCTTACAATTTTGTCACCGAGTTGTTGATCTTCCATTAGTTCAATTGAGTTTGATACGCCAAGGCGTATAGTTTGAGTTGTTTGATCATTGACACCAAACCATTGGCTCTGGTCGGAGAGAGATGCTCTTTCAGACCAATTTGGTCAATAAAATCGGTATTCGCATCTAAAATATCTTGTGGCGGCTGGTTGGAAAATGTGCGAATCAAAATGGCGATGATTCCTTTGGTAATCACGGCATCGCTATCGGCGGTAAACACCACTTTTTCATCAATCATATCGGCATGCACCCACACTTTGCTTTGACAGCCCTTGATGATATTGTCATCAGTTTTGTGTTTTGTTTCGATCAAGGGTAGGGACTTCCCCAGCTCAATCATATACTCATAGCGTTGCATCCAATCGTCAAATATTGAAAACTCGTCCATGATTTCGTCTTGTACTTGCTCTACGGTCATATGTCAAAAATACAAATTAGCGCAACATGGCAACTGCTCGTTGTACGCCGTTGAAAAAAGTATCCACCTCATCTTTGGTGTTATAAAATGCAAAGGAAGCTCGTACTGTTCCTGGAATTTTGTAGTAATCCATAATGGGCTGGGCGCAATGATGACCTGTACGTACCGCGATGCCCATTTTATCGAGCAATGTTCCGATATCGTAGGGATGAATACCATCTAGGTTAAAAGAAATCACTGCTGTTTTGTGTTTGTTGTCACCATAAATGCGCAATCCCTCGATTTGGGTGAGTTTTTCAGTGGTATACTGAAGAAGTTCATCTTCATACCTTCCAATCTTCTCAAAACCGACGGCATTCATATAATCAAGTGCTGCGCCAAAGGCAATCCCTCCGCAGATATTTGGAGTACCGGCTTCAAACTTATGCGGCAGATCGGCATAGGTTGTTTTTTCAAACGTTACTTCGTCGATCATTTCCCCACCGCCTTGATAAGGGGGCAGTTTGTTCAGCCATTTTTCTTTGCCATACAGCATGCCAATTCCTGTTGGGCCACAGAGTTTGTGCGCTGAAACGGTGTAGAAATCGACGTCGAGTTTTTTAAGGTCGGGTTTGATGTGCCCACAGGCCTGTGCACCATCTACGAGTACAGCGGCACCCACTTTGTGTGCGTTATCAATGATTTCTTCAATGGGATTGATGGTTCCCAGCGCATTGGACACATGATTGACAAAGACCAATTTGGTTTTTTTGTTCAGCAGCTCTTTGTAGGCATGCATATCGAGAGTTCCGTCATCGGTCATCGGGATCACTCGCAAGATAGCGCCACTGCGCTCACACATCATTTGCCAAGGCACGATATTGGCGTGGTGTTCTAAGGCCGAAACAATAACCTCGTCGCCTGGGTCTAAAAGCGTGCCAAACCCAAAGGCAACCAAATTGATGCTATGGGTTGTTCCAGACGTAAAAATTACTTCGTGTGATTTTGGGATATTAAAATGCGTTTGTATGTTTTGTCGGGCTTGTTCAAACTTGTCGGTTGCTTCTTGACTCAAACTGTGGACACCACGATGGATGTTGGCGTTATAGCTTCGATAATAATCAGCAATCACATCAATCACTTGGGTTGGGGTTTGGGAAGTAGCGGCATTGTCCAGGTACACCAAGTCTTGCCCATTCACTTTTCGTGACAGGATGGGAAAATCGGCCCGTATCTTGGTTAAATTCAATTCCATATTTATAGGTTAAAACCAAGGTTAACACCCAATTTTTTTGCGATTAGGGCATTGATTCTGGTTTTGACCGCAGGAATATTGACACTTGCCAAAACGTTATTGGCAAAGGCGTAGGTGAGTAATGCCCGTGCTTCTTTTTTGGGAATGCCTCTTGTTTGCAGATAAAAAAGAGCGGATTCGTCTAGCTGACCAATGGTGCAACCATGGCTACAACGCACATCATCAGCAAAGATTTCGAGTTGTGGCTTGGTGTTAATGGTCGCTTTATCGCTCATCAAGATATTGTTGTTTTGCTGAAACGCATTGGTCTTTTGCGCTTCTTGCTCTACCACGATTTTGCCGTTGAATACGCCTGTCGATTGCCCATCGTAAATCCCTTTATATTCTTGGTGGCTCTCCGAATTGGAATGGGCATGATGAACTAGGGTATGATGATCGACCAATTGCTTGCCTTCAACCAGCGTTATACCTTTCATGGTGGACTGAATCGCTTGGTCTTTGTGGTAAAAATGCAGGTTGTTGCGAATAAATTGACCCCCAAAAGAAAAGGTGTGCACTTTGGCATGCGAGTGCTTTTCTTGATGGATATAGGTACTATCGATCAAAGATGCTTCCTCATGGTCGTTTTGAATTTTGTAGTAATCGACTTGTGCGCCTTTGTGCGTAAAAATCTCCGTTACCACATTGGTCAATACGGGGGTATCGGTCAGACTTTGGTGTCGTTCAATGATTTGCACTTCGCTTTGGGCTTCCACCACAATCAAATTGCGGGGTTGTAGCATCAAGTTTTGATTGACCCCTGTAGAGAAATGAATGATTTGAATCGGTTTTTCAACTCGTTTCTTATTTGGGATATGCACAAATGCTCCTTCACGACCAAAGGCCGTATTTAGAGCGGTAAAAGAGTCTTCAGAATCGGCAACGGCATCAAAATACTGCTCAATGACTTTTCGGAACTTAGGTTGGCTTAATGCCGCCGAGAGCAAGCATACATCCATGCCCTCGTGAGTGGTTTCGGAGAGGAACGAACTGTACACTCCATCGACAAATACAATCTTAAAGGTATCTACATCATGCAGAATATAGTTTTGCACCTCGTCAAGGGTGAGGTTTTTTGATTTCTTTGGAAAAATGGTATAATCCGTTTTGACCAATTTGTTGAGCGGGGTGTATTTCCACTCTTCCATTTTTTTGGTTGGAAATCCTTGTTGCTCAAAAGTCTCAATTGCAGCCGACCGAATTTTAGCAAGCCCAGCAGGCTCTGCGTTTGCAGAGGTCTGCGCCATATATGAAGCAACAAGTTTTTCTTGTAAATCCATTATATCGCTTGTTTGATCCAATCGTATCCTTTTTCTTCAAGCTCAAGTGCGAGTTCTTTACCGCCAGACTTCACAATTTTTCCTTCGTGGAGGACATGAACAAAATCCGGAACGATATAGTCTAGAAGTCGTTGGTAGTGCGTGATCACGAGAATGGCATTATTCTCATTACGGAGACTATTGACTCCATTAGCGACGATGCGCATGGCATCGATATCTAGTCCCGAATCCGTTTCGTCCAGTATGGCGAGTTTGGGTTCGAGCATGGCCATTTGAAAAATTTCGTTTCGCTTTTTCTCTCCACCCGAAAAGCCCTCATTGAGCGATCGCGACAAAAATTGGGTATCGATGGAAAGCAACTTTGCTTTTTCTTTGATATTTTTCAGCATCACATTGGCGGGCATGTCCTCAAGCCCTTGTCCCTTGCGCGTTTCGTTGATGGCGGTTTTGATAAAATTCGTGACCGTAACCCCTGGGATTTCCACAGGGTATTGAAACGATAAAAAGATTCCCAAATGGGCGCGCTCATCAGCGCTTAAGTCACTGATATCGGCCCCTTGATAGAGAAGACTTCCTTTGGTCACTTCATAGTCCTCATGTCCTGCAATCACAGTGGAAAGTGTACTTTTTCCAGAACCGTTTGGCCCCATAATCGCATGGACCTCACCTGGTTTGATATCGAGATTAATTCCTTTTAAAATTCCTTTCCCTTCAACTTGGGCGTGGAGGTTGTCTATACTCAGCATATTATTCAGTTCGGATTTCAATCATTTGATTGCTTAATGGTACGGATGGTGCAACAGAGTCAATTTCCTTTACGGTAACAACTTGTGGCCAGCCTTCTTTGTTGGGGTTTTCGGAAATGACCCCTTTGATATAGACTTGCACCATATCAAAACTATCTTTTTGCACGGTGAGTGCTTGGTGGTGGAGTTCGCGCATTTTGTCATCTACAACAACGCCATAAATTTCACTGCCAGTATTCAGGATAGCGGCATTGTCATAAAATAAAAATTCACCAGTTACGTTTTCGACTTCAGATTTGGGTTGCGTTGTACATGCTGCGACAAACAGAAAAATGGCAATCAGTGGTAGGTTGTATTTCATCATCATGTGATTTTATCCAACAGAACCTTCAAGGGAAATTTCGAGTAGTTTTTGTGCTTCCACTGCAAATTCCATCGGGAGTTTATTTAAAACATCTTTGCTAAAGCCGTTGACAATCAGTGCGATTGCTTTTTCGGTATCGATGCCACGTTGGTTACAGTAAAAAATTTGATCTTCTCCAATTTTACTGGTTGTGGCTTCGTGTTCGATTTGTGCGCTTTTGTTTCCAGCTTCTATGTAAGGAAACGTATGTGCGCCACATTTGTTGCCCATTAGTAAGGAGTCACATTGTGAAAAGTTACGCGCATCATCGGCTCGGGGACTGATTTTTACCAATCCACGGTAACTGTTTTGCGAGGTTCCTGCAGAAATTCCTTTAGAAATGATGGTGCTTTTTGTGCGCTTGCCCAAGTGTATCATTTTAGTTCCAGTGTCGGCTTGCTGGCGGTTGTTGGTAACAGCGATTGAGTAAAACTCTCCGATGCTGTCGTCACCTTTGAGGATACATGAAGGGTATTTCCAAGTCACTGCTGAGCCGGTTTCGACTTGTGTCCAAGAGATTTTAGCGCTTTTATGGCAAATTCCGCGTTTGGTCACAAAATTAAAAACGCCGCCTTTCCCTTCTGCATTTCCTGGAAACCAGTTTTGCACCGTGGAGTATTTGATTTCGGAATGGTCTAAGGCAACGAGTTCTACAACAGCTGCATGCAACTGATTCTCATCACGTGCGGGAGCCGTACATCCCTCCAAATAACTCACATAACTACCTTCATCGGCAATGACGAGCGTACGTTCAAACTGCCCTGTTCCCGCTTGATTGATGCGGAAATAAGTGGAGAGCTCCATCGGACAGCGCACCCCTTTGGGGATATAGCAAAACGATCCGTCGGAAAAAACCGCAGAGTTTAACGCTGCATAATAATTGTCTTTTCGCGGCACGACCGTACCGATGTACTTGCGCACCAAATCGGGATATTCTTTAATGGCTTCTGAAATCGAACAGAAAATAATGCCTTTTTCAGCTAAGGTTTCCTTAAAGGTTGTAGCCACGGATACGGAGTCCATCACAATATCAACCGCAACACCCGAAAGTTTCTTTTGTTCCTCAATTGGAATACCGAGTTTTTTAAAAGTATCCAATAGCTCGGGATCGACCTCGTCCAAACTGTTGTATTTGGGTGCTTTTTTGGGCGCAGAATAGTAAGATATCGCCTGAAAGTCTGGTTTAGGATAATCCACATTGGCCCAATCGGGCTCTTCCATAGCGCACCATGCTTCGTAGGCCTCCAAACGCCATTCTGTCATCCAAGCCGGCTCGTTTTTGCGTTGAGAAATCGCGCGTACGATATCCTCATTTAGTCCGACTGGAAAGGTATCCGACTCAATGTCTGTGTAGAATCCATAGGCATACTCCTTGGATTCCAGTTCTTTTTTTAATTCTTCTTCTGTATAGGCCATAGCAAACCTGTTTTATAACGAAAAACTCTCTCCGCACCCACAAGTGCGATTGGCGTTTGGATTGTTAAATACAAAGCCCTTACCGTTGAGACCACCTGAATATTCAAGGGTTGTACCCACAAGGTATAAAAAACTTTTTTTATCGACTACGATACGCACATCGTTGTCTTCAAATAGCTTGTCATCCTCACCGAGGGCATTGTCAAACTTCAATTCGTATGACAGTCCTGAACAGCCACCGCTTTTGACCCCTACACGAACAAACGAATCGCTGATGTCATAGCCATCTGACTGCATCATCTGTGCGACTTGTTCTCGAGCTTGTGTAGATACTTTTATCATAGCGATTATTCGAGATAGTTTTCATGTGCAAATATAGTATATTCTAAGGATATAGAGATAGGTCTGCAAATGCTTGATGCTTGGTAACGAAGCCCTAGTAGTAAATTGTTAAAAGTTTTTTATGAACAGGGGTTCATCTTTGCTTCAAATTTTGATTTTCCGATTCACTTCTTGACCAACAAAGTACGAACAACAGAATTTCTAAAAACATCAATTATTAAAATAATCATGACTTTCATTAAAAAACCAAAAACTTCCAATCCCAAAATAATAGATGAATTTGTATTCATCATTAGAAGAAACTAGTAGGGTTTAAGAGTTATCGGGATGGCATATAAATATATTTATTTATATTTGCAATTCCAAATCTTTAATTATGAACACAAATCGAAACCTGCGAAAAGACTTTTTCTTTCAAGTTTTATCTAAAGTCCTAAGTCAAATAAATTTTCCTTTATAAAGCGTACCACTAGTTTGTACATTATATACAGCCATTTGTTGGACATCTTTACCAACAAAATACTAACAACCGACATATGAACTTTTAAATTTAAAATCAGCAGATAATAATAAATTTTTACAACCCAAATCTTACCTATCATGCTTAAAATAAATACTTTAATTAGTTATACTCTTTTTTTACTTTTCTCATTTTCAATTCTCAGCGCACAGCTAACCGTTAGCCCCACGGCCAGCGTTACGCATGGATCAACCTATCCTGAATTGGATGGCGCATACGCCATCACCACGGTTGTGATTGGAAATAAGACCTATGCCTTGGTGACTGCTTTTTTGGATGACGGCGTACAAATCATCGATATCAGCAATCCGTCAAGCCCCAGTGCGGTGACCAGCGTTAGAGATGGGGGAACCTATCCTAGATTGGATGGTGCACATGCCATCACCACGGTTGTGATTGGGGAGAAGACCTATGCCTTGGTGGCTGCTTATACAGAGGATGGTTTACAAATCATGCGGTTAGCTGTACAAGTGCCGCCGCCGACAATCGCTTTAGCGACTGATACTGGAAGCAATCCAGCAGATGGCCTGACCAATGATCCGACGATTAATGTCTCTGGTTTAGAAGATGGTGCTCTCTGGGAATACAGTATAAATGGCGGCAGTACTTGGATAGAAGGTGGCACCGCAAGTGGCACTACAGCAAGTTTTGAAGTCACTTCGTCTCCCAGTGAACCGGGAACTTTAGCGGGTTCACCAACAGTTAGCTCAACGAGTATTGGCAACTTTAATTCATTAAACACCTACTCGTCTAATGTACCTGATACTTTCTTTCTTGATATCACAACACCAGAAACTGCTTCTTCAGCAGCAGAAGTATTGGTAGAATCTGGTGGTTCCGGAGAAGGCATCACTGTTTATCGAGAAGGTACGGATTTAAAAATATCGATAGGAAATGGTAATGATGTTGATTTGGTGGCACCTGATGTACTTGCTGATGGCACACGTTATGCAATCGTTGTTGAATTGGCAAGTGGTAAGACAGTGAATTTTTATGTTGCAGAGATGATAGATGGTAATCTGCCTATTTCATTTGGTAACGCTGTTGCATCTGCAACAAATGCTTGGACTACTACTTACTGGTCTGGTTTTAACGATGGCGCTTGGGGTCAGGTGAATGGCACCGTACAAGGAGGTGTTACTTACTCTAGCTTTTCTGGCACCTTTAATGAGGGTAGGTTCTATAGTGGCAATGCCTTTTCAAATATTTGGACAGGTGGCATAAATTCAGTAAGTTTTGATGGTAGTGTGATTGTTAGACAAACTGATGCCAATAACAATATTAGTGGGAACAGCAATGAATTGACAATTATTGTCGACAAAATAGATCCAAGCTTTACTTCAGGCACCACAGCTGATGCTATTGATGAAAACTCAGGTGCTTCGCAAGTTGTTTATACCGTTGCTGCAACAGAGGTAAATGGTTTAACTTATAGTCTAGGTAGTGCAGGTGGTGATGAGTCTGCCTTTAGTATTGACGGCGCAACAGGTGCAGTAACACTAACAGCAGACCCTGATGCAGACACCAAAAACAGTTACAGTTTTGAGGCAGTAGCAACCGATGGTGCAGGTAATGTAGCACAACAGACTGTGTCTTTGGTAATTAACAACTTAGATGAAATAGCCCCAAGCTTTACTTCAGGCACCACAGCTAATGCTATTGATGAAAACTCAGGTGCTTCGCAAGTGATTTATACCGCCGTTGCAAGCGATACTGGTGACGGCACCAATGGTAACGTAACTTACACCCTAGGTAATGCAGGTGGTGATGAGTCTGCCTTTAGTATTGATGGCACAACGGGCGAGGTCACTCTCACGGTAAACCCTGATGCAGACACCAAAAACAGTTACAGTTTTGAGGTAGTAGCAACGGATGATGCAGGTAATGCAGCACAACAGACTGTGTCTTTGGCAATTAACAACTTAGATGATACAGCCCCAAGCTTTACTTCAGGCACCACAGCTGATGCTATTGATGAAAACTCAGGTGCTTCGCAAGTGATTTATACCGCCGTTGCAAGCGATACTGGTGACGGCACCAATGGTAACGTAACTTACACCCTAGGTAATGCAGGTGGTGATGAGTCTGCCTTTAGTATTGACGGCGCAACGGGCGAGGTCACTCTCACGGTAGACCCTGATTTTGAAACCAAGAGCAGTTACAGTTTTGAGGTAGTAGCAACCGATGATGCGGGCAATGCATCTGCGCAAACGGTTACTTTAGTGATTAATGATGTAAACGACAACGCACCAGTGTTTACTAGTATTACATCGATTAGTGTAGCAGAAGGATTTACAGTCACTGGTTATACGGCAGCTGCGACAGATACAGATGCAGGGACAACGATTGAATACACCATTACAGGAGGAGTTGACCATACGTTGTTTAACATAGATCAAACTTCAGGGGAGTTGACCTTTAAAGTTGCACCAGACTATGAGACTCCATCGGATAGCGATGAGGACAATGCATATGTAGTTGATGTTCAGGCGAGTGATGGGTTGCATGGCACCACACAGACAGTAACGATAACGGTGACTGATATTGTTGATGAAACGGCCCCTACGTTGGATAGTGTAGAGGCAAGTTCAGACGGCAATCAAATTATCTTGACACTAACAGAAGCTATAGCAGAAAGCGGAACGGTAAGTGCTAGTGATTTTGTCTTAACGATTGAGAATGTAGATAATCCACCAACGGTAACAGCTGTTTCTGTCTCAGGGATGACAGTCACTCTGACCCTGAGCGAAACCTTAGAAGGTGTATCAGGAACCAGTGTGACCCTAGCTTACACTAAATCGGAGCAGAGTGGCACAATTGAAGACAGTTCAGGCAACCGTTTGGCAGACTTTAGCGGACAGATTGTGAACATAAGTAATCTTGATGGTGAAGAGTTAAAAGAACCAGAAATTTCATATAACAACCCAGTAAGAACAAGTTTACACATCACAAGTAATGAAAAACTTTATCAATTGCGAATTTTCTCTCTTACCGGTCGTAAGGTGCTTGAAAAAAGACTGAACACGAATAGTCAAAGTGTTGATCTTTCCATGCTAGCTGCAGGAATATATTTGCTAGAGTTGGCTACAGAAACCCATGTCGAAAGAGGCAAACTATTGAAAATGTAAATAACAGTTAAGTATTCACAGAGAAGGGCGCAACGAGGGTTGCGTCTTTTTTTTGCCAATGGTTGGGATATGGATTTTTGATTGAGTCTTTTTTCAGCCACCCCTATTTTTGGGTGGTTAATTTGCCCAAAAAAAACGCTAATTTTACCGCATGCTAGAGAACAAAAAACCCGCCAAAACCCCAATAGACAGCTTGGGGGAGTTTACCTTAATTGAACATCTTACCAAATCAGCAACTGCGAGCTTGCCGTCAACCGTTTTGGGCATCGGCGACGATGCCGCAGTGCTCAAACACAAAGGCGAAACTGTGGTAAGTACCGACATGCTTATTGAGGGTGTGCACTTCGACTTGGCCTATATGCCGCTCAAACATTTGGGCTATAAAGCAGTGGTGGTCAACCTGTCCGATATCTATGCGATGAACGCGCAAGCTACACAAGTATTGGTGTCCTTGGCTGTGTCTAATCGGTTTCCATTAGAGGCAGTTGAGGAATTATACGCCGGAATTCATTTGGCCTGCAAAACCTATGGCGTGGATTTGGTAGGAGGTGACACGACCTCTGCCCAACAGGGCTTGCAGTTGTCTGTAACGGCTTTGGGTGCAGCACCAAAAACAGGAGCGGTATTGCGTAGTGGTGCTTCCGAAAATGATTTGTTGGTGGTCAGTGGAGATATTGGAGGTGCCTATATGGGCTTGCAAGTTCTCGCACGTGAAAACGAAGTGTTTAAGGCCAATCCCAAACACCAACCCGACCTTGAACCCTATAGCTATTTGGTGGAGCGTCAACTCAAGCCCGAGGCACGAAAAGATATTGTTCAATTTTTTCAGGATCTCGACCTACAACCCACTTCCATGATCGACATCAGCGATGGACTCTCGTCAGAAGTCATGCATTTGTGTAAACAAAGTGGCGTGGGCTCCCGCGTGTATGAAAACAAAATTCCACTCGACCCGCAGTTTATCAGCGTCTGTGAGGAGTTTAACCTCGACAGTACGACCATTGCCTTGAGCGGTGGAGAGGACTATGAGTTGTTGTTTACCATCAAACAAACGGACTTTGACAAAATCAAAGGCAACCCCAATCTAACAGTAATCGGACATATGACGGCAGCTGGGGATATTCCCTCACTCGTTACACGAGCCGAAGAGGTTATTCCACTCAAAGCTCAGGGCTGGAAGGCGTTTTAGCCATTCATTAACTCTTCAATTTCCTCGGCCTCTATTGGAATATTTTTCATCAAATTGAGCGGCTCGCCTGTTTCTTGTACCACCACGTCGTCTTCTAGGCGAATGCCAAATCCCTCATCAGGAATATAGATGCCGGGCTCTACCGTAAAAACCATATTTGCCAATATGGGTTTGTCGAGCAAGCCATAGTCATGGGTGTCGAGCCCCAGGTGGTGGGAAGTACCATGTATAAAGTATTTTTTATAGGCGGGGGTTTTTTCGGTTTGGTTCTGCACATCGGCTTTGTCCAATAAACCCAATCCCAACAATTCGGCAGTCATGATTTTCCCCACTTCTACGTGGTATGCTTTCCAATATGCACCCGGAACAAGTAGCTTGGTCGCTTCGTTTTTGACACGCAACACGGCCTCATAAACTGCGCGTTGCCGCTTGGAAAACCGACCAGACACAGGGATGGTTCGGGTCATATCGGATGAATAGTTGCCATACTCAGCAGCCACATCCATCAATAACAAATCACCAGCTTTACACTCTTGGTTGTTTTCGATATAATGTAACACATTCGCATTGGCACCCGAGGCAATAATAGGCGTGTATGCAAAGCCTTTGGATCGGTTTCTCAAAAACGTATGGGCGTATTCGGCTTCGATTTCATATTCCCAAACACCCGGTTTGACAAAGCCTAAAACACGGCGAAAGCCGTTTTCGGTAATATCACAGGCAGTTTGGATATGTCCAATTTCTTCGGGTGACTTTACTGCACGTAATCCTTGTAAGATAAAGTTGCTTTTGTTGTAGTTGTGCTTGGGGAGTTGTTCTTTACACCAGTTAATAAACCGATCTTCACGAGTCTGTGTTTCCACACTTGCACGATAGTGTTCGTTGGTATTAATATAGATATGCTCAACTTCTTTTGCCAAGGCCAAAAAATGGTTTTCAAAATCAGAAGTCCATTTCACAGTAGCAATCCCCGATACTTCTGTTGCTTCGGATTGAGTGAGTTTGTGTCCTTCCCAAACAGCGATATGGGCATTGGTTTCTTTGACAAAAACCACTTCGCGAAGGGCAGGGTCTTTGGCATTTGGACAAAGCACCACAATGGTTTCTTCTTGGTCAATGCCTGTGAGGTAAAACAAGTCGCGGTGTTGTTCAAATGGCAGAGTAGTGTCTGCACTAACAGGGTAGATGTCATTGGAATTAAATACGGCAATGCTATTTGGCTTTAACTGTGCGATAAATCGTTGACGGTTTTTCGCAAAAACAGACGAGGAAAGGGGATTGTATTTCATGCTGTAAATTAAAAAAATTTATCTTCACAGTAAAATAAACACCATCAAGAACCTATTATTTATTTTCGGAATGGTAGTTGCTTTTGCTCAGCCCGCTGCTACCACCTCCAAAGACCTACTTGAATCGACACTTGCTTTAGATCGAATAACATCTCAATCGCTAGTTGGCAAACTCCCTTTTGTTAATATTGGACCTAGTGTAATGAGTGGTCGGGTTGTCGATCTTGCCGTAAATCCAGACGCACCACATGAGTTTTATGTGGGCTATGCATCGGGTGGCTTGTGGTATTCGAACAACAATGGCACAACTTTTACTCCAGTCATGGACAACAGCCCAACACAAAATATTGGAGATATCGCCGTACACTGGCCAACACATACGATTTATGTGGGAACTGGCGAAAACAACTCGTCTCGTTCTTCCTATGCAGGAATCGGAATACTCAAATCCACAGATAAAGGTGCTTCTTGGCAACATATGGGCTTGGCAGACTCACATCATATTGGAAAAATTGAAATCAATCCCAACAACCCTGACGAGGTTGTCGTAGGAGTGACGGGTCATTTATATACCTCAAACGATATGCGTGGAATTTTCAAAACCTCAAATGGGGGAATCACTTGGACACAAACACTATCGATAGGCGACACAACAGGTGTCATTGATATTAGCGTTGCCCCTGAGAGTTTTGAAATTCAATACGCTGCCGCATGGGAAAAAGATCGAAAAGCATGGGATTTTGTAAGGAGTGGCGAAAAATCAGGAATCTACAAAAGCACTGACGCAGGATCTTCATGGACCCTAATGAGCACTCCTAAAAGTGGCTTTCCTCAGGGTGAAGGAGTCGGTCGAATTGGAATAGCAGCTTTTAATACCAAGACAGTATATTTGGTTATCGACAATCAAGACCGTCGTCCAAACGATGAAAAAGCAGAGAGAAAACTCACAAAAAATGATTTCGAAACCATCTCTTTAGAAGGGTTCTTTGCCATTGACGAAGAACTGTTATCAGCATTTTTGAAAGAAAATAATTTTCCAAAAAAGCATACTGTTAAAAGTATTCGAACAGAAATTCGTGATGGAAAGCTAAAACCTTCCGACCTAGCGCTATACCTCAGCGATGCCAATAGTGATTTATTTGAAACACCAGTCATTGGGGCGCAGGTATTTCGTAGTGATGATTGGGGCATTACCTGGACAAAAACCCACAGCGACTACCTCGACGATTTGTACTACAGCTACGGGTATTATTTCGGAAAGATTCATGTTACTCCGTCCGATGTAGACCGAATTTATATTTACGGCGTACCTATGCTGGTCTCATCTGACGGAGGAGAAACGTTCACGACTCTTGATGCGCCCAATGCGCATGTCGATCATCATGCTCTTTGGATCAATCCAAACAACCCCAAACACCTAATCAATGGAAATGATGGTGGCGTAAACATCAGTTATGATGGTGGTGAAAATTGGATGAAATCCAATCAGCCAGCGGTTGGACAGTTCTACACCGTTTATGCAGATGAGCAAACGCCTTACCACGTGTATGGCGGCTTACAAGACAATGGTGTGTGGGAAGCAGCTCACACAAGTCGTGAAAGTGTGGCATGGCAGCAGTCAGGGCACAACAATTGGACTGGGATTATGGGAGGCGATGGAATGCAAATCCAAGTCGATAAAAACAACGCAAACATCGTTTACACTGGCTATCAGTTTGGAAACTACTTCCGGATCAATCGTGAGACACAGAAACGCACTTATATCCAACCCAAGTACAGGTTGGGTGAGGCACCGTTGCGGTTCAATTGGC
Source organism: Flavobacteriaceae bacterium (assembly GCA_029238125.1). Taxonomy (GTDB): domain Bacteria; phylum Bacteroidota; class Bacteroidia; order Flavobacteriales; family Flavobacteriaceae; genus UBA724. Next base: position 39,574 of record JAQWGQ010000024.1, read on the forward strand.
AAACACCGATCTTATTGTCTCCACACAACAATGACATCTTGTATTTAGGAAGCAACAAACTCCACCGATCACTCAATCGTGGAGATGAATGGACAACGATTTCAGAGGATTTGACAAAAGGGGCTAAAGAAGGGAATGTACCATACGGAACGTTGTCAGCAATCGATGAATCACGATTCCATTTTGGTCATCTTGTTGTGGGTTCAGACGACGGTCAAATTCATCTTACAACAGATGGGGGATCTGGTTGGCAACGCATCAGCGATGACTTGCCACAAGACTTATGGGTGAGCCGCGTGCAATTTTCAAAGCACAACGAGTCTCGAATCTACGCCACTTTGAACGGGTATCGTTGGGATGATTTTAAATCATATATATACTCTTCAGATGACTATGGTAAAAATTGGCGTTCGATTTCCAACAACTTACCACTTTCAGCAGTAAACGTTATTCGCGAAGACCACACGAATGAGGATATTTTATATGTCGGAACAGACAATGGACTGTTTTTGAGTATCGATCACGGGGAGAATTGGCAGATGTTTGACGCTGATTTTCCAAGAGTAGCGGTCCACGATTTGTTTATTCAGGAGCGAGACAACGATTTATTAGTTGGCACGCATGGGCGATCCATTTATTTGCTTGAACTAGAGGCTGTGCAAGAACTCCCAACGGTAATAAACAAAACGGTGGCGGTGCTTGCACCGAAACCCCAAAAACATAAAACGAGTTGGGGGCAAAAACAAAGGACTTGGGATGATGCAAAAACCCCTGACTTTTGGTTTACTTTTTTTGCGAAAAGCCCAACTATGGGCACTTGGCACCTGATAAAAATGTTGTCCTGTTTGAAGCGGAGGTAGAACTTGCTAAAGGCCTTCAGCAGATTTCGTATGATTTGATTATTCAGGAAAAGGCGCTAAAAAAATATTCTCGCAAGCATAAAACAGAAGTTAAACCTGCTGACGATGGTCGTGTGTACTTACCAAAAGGAAATTATCAATTGCTATGGAACGACGAGCATCAAACAACCTTGAAAGTCGAGTAGTTTGTTTGATAACAAATGAACATTTTTGTCAAAAGAACATACAATCTCCAACAAACTTGATAAAATCGCATTAAATAGCCAAAATCCTTTGGCGTTCAGGCGTTCAGCACCTAATTTTGTACGAACATTTAGCCAAAAAATATGGGGGTTGTCCTATCTTCTACAATACTGCGAAAGGTTACCATGGCCTTGTCTGGTCTTTTTTTAATGGTGTTTTTGTTGCAGCATTTCGCAATCAATATCACTTCGGTTTTTAGTGAAACCATTTTCAATCAGTTTTCCCATTTTATGGGAACCAATGCTTTGGTACAATTTGTTCTTCAGCCCATTTTGATTTTTGGGGTGATCTTCCATTTTGTTATGGGCTTTGTCCTCGATATTCAAAACCGACGTGCTCGTGGCACACGCTATGCAGTCTATAAAGGCAATGCCAATGCGAGTTGGGTGTCTAGAAATATGCTGATTTCGGGTGGGACGGTTCTTGCCTTTCTGGTGTTACACTTTTACGATTTTTGGGTTCCTGAAATGAATTATAAATACATTGAATTCCTGCCCGAAGATCCAAATCGATATTACGAAGAGCTGGTTCACAAATTTGAAGATCTGACTCGTGTGATCCTCTATGTGATTGCCTTTTTCTTCTTAGCCCTTCACCTCTCCCACGGTTTTTCGTCGGCCTTTCAATCTATGGGGTTCAACAACAAGTACACAGTGGCCTTAAAATCTATCGGAAAAGTCTATGCAATCGGGATTCCCGCTGGCTTTGCATTTATTGCGATTTTTCATTTTCTAAATCACTAACATGACCAAACTCAACGCACATATTCCCAAAGGTTCAATAGCTGATAAATGGACAAATCACAAAAACAATATCCGTCTGGTGAGTCCAGCCAATAAACGTTTGATCGATGTAATCGTGGTTGGTACGGGCTTGGCTGGGGGTTCTGCTGCAGCTACCCTTGCCGAACTGGGCTATAACGTCAAAGCGTTTTGCTTTCAAGATTCACCACGCCGTGCACACTCTATAGCTGCGCAAGGAGGAATCAATGCAGCGAAAAACTATCAAGGGGATGGAGACTCAATTCACCGCTTGTTTTATGACACCGTAAAAGGGGGAGATTACCGGTCCAGAGAAGCAAACGTGCACCGATTGGCTGAGGTTTCAACCAATATCATTGACCAGTGTGTTGCTCAGGGGGTTCCCTTTGCACGTGACTATGGCGGGTTGCTCGACAACCGATCGTTTGGCGGGGTACTCGTTTCTCGCACCTTTTATGCCAAAGGACAAACGGGTCAGCAACTGTTACTCGGAGCTTATTCGGCGATGAATCGGCAAATCGGTCGTGGTAAAATCAAAATGTATAGTCGTCATGAGATGCTTGACCTTGTCAAAGTTGATGGCAAAGCGCGAGGAATCATTACGCGCAATTTGGTCACGGGTGAAATCGAACGCCATGCAGCACATGCTGTAGTGATTGCTTCAGGAGGTTATGGAAACCTCTTTTATCTGTCAACCAATGCGATGGGAAGTAATGTAACCGCTGCTTGGAAAATCCACAAGCAAGGTGCCTATTTTGCCAATCCGTGCTTTACACAAATTCACCCGACTTGCATTCCTGTTTCGGGCGATCACCAGTCCAAACTCACCCTGATGTCGGAATCTTTGCGAAACGACGGACGGATCTGGGTGCCGAAAAAGAAAGAAGATGCGGAGGCGATTCGTGAAGGACGCCTTAAACCCACCGACTTAGCAGAAGAAGATCGAGACTATTATCTAGAACGTCGCTATCCAGCTTTTGGAAACCTTGTTCCTCGTGATGTCGCCTCTCGTGCAGCCAAAGAACGATGTGATGAGGGCTTTGGGGTCAACAAAACAGGTGAAGCAGTGTTTCTCGACTTTGCCGCAGCCATAGAGCGATATGGCAAAGAAAAAGCACATGTCAAAGGATTGGACGAAAACGACACTGCACTTGTACAGAAACTTGGAAAGCAAGTCATCAAAGCCAAATACGGCAACTTGTTTCAGATGTATGAGAAAATCGTTGATCAAAACCCCTATGAAACACCAATGATGATTTATCCTGCGGTGCATTACACCATGGGAGGGGTTTGGGTGGACTACAACCTGATGACAACGGTGCCGGGTTGCTTTGCAATTGGAGAAGCGAACTTCTCTGACCACGGTGCCAACCGACTTGGTGCTTCCGCATTGATGCAGGGCTTAGCAGACGGCTATTTTGTATTGCCATACACCATAGGCGATTATCTTGCAGATGATATCCGCACAGGTGCAATCTCCACGGACTCGCCAGAATTTGAAGAAGCAGAGTCAAATGTACGTACCCAAATCGATGGCTTTATCAAGAATAAAGGAACCAAAACCGTTGATTACTTCCACCGAAAACTTGGAAAAATCATCTGGGATAAATGTGGGATGTCTCGAAACAAAGAAGGACTCCAAGAAGCCATTGCAGAAGTCAAGGCGCTGCGAGAGGAATTTTACAAGGACATTTTTGTCCCTGGTACTGCCGATTCTTTCAATGAGCCATTGGCAAAAGCTCTTCGAGTTGCAGACTTTTTAGAGTTGGGCGAGCTCTTTGCCAAAGACGCTTTGGAACGTACAGAATCCTGTGGAGGTCACTTCCGTGAAGAATCTCAAACTCCAGAAGGAGAGGCACTTCGGGATGATAAAAACTTTACGTTTGTATCTGCATGGGAATACAAAGGAGAACCGAGCAAAGCCAAACTGCACAAAGAAGTGCTGAAGTACGAAAATATTGAATTGAAAACAAGGTCATATAAATAGTGATGAAACTGAAACTTAAAATCTGGCGACAAGAAAACGCCACCGCAAAAGGGAGCATGCAAACCTATTCACTGGATGGGGTGTCCCCCGATATGTCCTTTTTGGAAATGATGGATGTGCTCAACGAACGGCTGATGGAAGAAGGGATTGACCCTGTTGCGTTTGACCATGACTGCCGAGAAGGAATCTGCGGTTCTTGTTCGATGTTTATCAACGGAGAAGCCCATGGCCCAGATCGTTTGGTTACCACTTGCCAGTTACACATGAGAAAATTTAAAGACGGGGATACCATTCATATCGAGCCCTTTCGCGCAAAGCCATTTCCTGTGATTAAGGACTTGGTTGTGGATCGAACTGCTTTTGATCGCATTCAACATGCAGGGGGGTTTGTATCGGTAAATACCTCAGGGAACACCCAAGATGCCAATGCGATTCCAATTGAAAAAGCGGATGCCGATAAGGCCTTTGATGCAGCCACTTGTATCGGATGTGGCGCTTGTGTGGCGACTTGTAAAAACGCATCTGCCATGTTGTTTGTTTCAGCCAAAGTGTCTCAATACGCCCTGCTTCCACAAGGTCAGGTAGAGGCAACTGATCGTGTGCTGAATATGGTCAGTCAAATGGACGAAGAGGGCTTTGGAAACTGCACCAACACAGGTGCCTGTGAGGTGGAGTGCCCCAAGGGAATCTCACTGGAAAATATCGCCCGCATGAACCGAGAATATTTATCGGCGAATGTGAAGGGGTAAAAACAATACCTTTAATCCATGCAAACCATGGACATTGCTTTACTACAACCCAACACGATTTGGCACGATCCACAAGCCAATCAACAATTGATTGCTGAACATCTTCATCAATTACAAAAAAGTGTTCAACTCATTGTACTTCCTGAAACTTGGGCAACGGGCTTTACAATGACGCCAGAACAAGTTGCAGAAGCTCCTGATGGTCCATCTCTTTTATGGATGAAAGAGCAGGCAAAGGTGCATAAGGCAGCGGTTTGCGGGAGTTTAGCCATAGTCGATAATGGGCAGTTTTACAATCGCTTTTTCTTTGTACATCCCGACGGCCGAATGGACACCTATGACAAGAACCACCCTTATACACCTTCAGGAGAATCACGTGTCTATCGCGCGGGAACAGACTCCGTTACGATCGAGTACATGGGTTGGCGAATTCGCCCGATTATTTGTTATGACTTGCGTTTCCCTGTATTTTGTCGCAACAATGATGATTACGATTTGCTGATTTGTGTTGCCAATTGGCCAGAAGCACGAATCCAGGCGTGGGATACGCTCCTTAGCGCCCGTGCGATCGAAAACATGGCCTATACCATTGGGGTAAATCGCGTGGGTCGTGATGCCTATCGATTGCAGTACCCGGGGCACTCTGCTATTTACAATGCGATGGGAGACTGCAAAGGGTTTTTAGATGAAGACCAAACGATAGCGCATATCGTCATCGATAAATCAAAACTGGAAACAACCCGAAAAAAACTCCCTTTTCTACAAGATCGAGATGACTTTACTCTACTCTAAACTGCTCTTGTATCTCCCAATTGGCTCGCACATCGAGTAGGGGTTTATGGTGATAAACCTTTTCTGGATTACGGCGATCGAGAAAGCGACCACTATCCCATATCCCATTGTTGTTCTCATCAACGATCAACCGCACATAGTACTTCTTGGGTTGTAGGTTGGAAAAGGCAACTCGCCGTTGCGGGGCTGCAATGGGTAAGCTGCGAACAAGATTTTCATTTTCGTCTGTGAGTTGCACAATAATCGGATAGCTCGGCACCCCCACAAGCTGTAGATACAAACTCCCATAGTCAGCGGGCTTTTTGGTGCGAAACTGGATTTGTAGGGTGTCGTTGGACGCGTTAAAAAAGTCGGTGATTGCTCCTGGTAGTACGTCCAATCGGTAGTTGTCGTTCGGCAGGATGTCAAAGTCAAAGAGAATACGATGTGGACCTTCAACAGAAACATCAAAGGGAACAGGGATCGAGTCACGATCGAGAAGACTCATTTGTGATTTATCAATCGTCAAAATGGGAGTTGAGGTTTCCATGCGCAGGGTATCGCTCAAATGTAAAACGCCTGTGATGCTAGGGGATATGGTGAGAGAATCCACTTCTGCCTTTCGAATTTGATGTGTACGTTGAAATTTAAGCGTGTCATGGCGAACATCGAACTGCAAAGAGTCGGCTTTGAGGTTGTTGTACCAAACATATAGGGTGTCCGTTTTTTTATCAAAAGATTGCACGGACTGCACACTGTCGGGAAGGTTTAGTGGAAGTACTTCCAAACCGGTCGGGTCACCGTAATAACCAAAACCGATTCGATTTTGACCTGCTTGAAAGCTACGTCCCAATGAAAAGTTGGTTTGTTCTCGAAACAAATCCAAATGGAACAAGCTGTCTGTGGGCAAATCGATAAAGTCATTGGCTAAAGCAATATCATCAACGTTTTGATCGAAAGTGTAATTGTTTGCAACGTCCTTTTGGGCAATAAGCAAATAGCGTCCAGCGCGGATATTGTCAATTTCAAAAACCGCCAAACTATCGAGCGTGTTGGAAAGGTAGTCAGGTGGACGTTTATAGATGAGGGAATCGGCATAGGTGCTATCGATAGCATAGAGCATCACGGACACAAAGTTTTTGGCTTCTCTCCCAAAGGCATTTCCAATCGTGCCACGCACCTGAAGGGAATCGACATAATCCCCAGTGGAGAAGACGTAGCGGAAATACGGATATGGATTTCCTTCGTTGTTATCGACAATGCTTTGCCCAAAATTAAAATTATAGGTGGTGTTTGCTTGGAGCGAATCCATAAGTTCGATTTGCACATACTTGGCAGCAGTGCTTTGTGGAGATATGATATAAGTAGCCGGGTCGAGGGGTGGAGAAATAATAAGCTGTTCTTTGAGTTTGTTGAGTTTTACATATTCGTCAAAATACAGTCGAATGCGATCCTCATCAAACTGTGTTGCATTCAGCTTGGGAACTGCCCGCAACAAAACCGGCGGGGTTTCGTCTTCTGGCCCACCAGTGGGATTTCCACGCTTTGCACATTGCACAAACAAAAAAGCGATCAAGCTCCACAAAACCAGTGAAAAAGTGTGTTTCATCAACTACAAAGAAACGACTATTTTCAGGACTAAGGAAGGGGGGACTTGGCAAACGCGATTGTAGCTACAGAAACCTGTACACCATCAATCTGTAACAAGCAGTTTGCTGCCTCAGACAAGGTGGTTCCAGTTGTGACCACATCATCGACCAGAAGCAAATGCTTCCCAGCAAAAACAGAGGTATCGACAATGGAAAAGGCATCCTTGATCTGTGCAATCCGCTGGTGGGCGTTGAGTCGGACCAGGGTTTTTGTGGCCTTTTTGCGGATTAAATTTTGCGAAACATATTCGATTTGAAGTTGTTTGGCAAGCCGTTGGCCAAATCTCGAAACTTGGTTATAGCCCCGTTGTCGATGCCTGCGTTTGTGTAAGGGTATGGGCACAACAAGGTCACAGGATAAAAAGGGACTGTCGGAGAGCTTTTGGCCGAGTTGGGTACCGAACAGACTTCCAAGTTGCTCTCTGTTCATATATTTCAATTGATGAATGAGTTGCTGGACAAGCCCTTGTTGTTCAAAAAAGAATAAAGAGGTGGCATAAGAAATGGGAGCGAGTTGTTGGAGTAGCTCAACGAGGGGATTGGAGTTGCTGAGATGGGAATTGGTTGCTGGCAGTTCGCCCAAACAATGGAGACAAAGCGTGGTTTTTGGGGGTATCGCCCTGCGACAACCTAGGCAGTAGGACGGAAAAAGGGTCTGGATCAAGTCATCAAAAAGCGTAAGCATGGAGCATCAATTGGTCATTCAATTTACAAAAGAAAGCTTATTTTTGCGCCATGTCTGAAACCGACCAGTTTAAAAAAGTGATTGCCCACGCCAAAGAATATGGCTTCGTCTTTCCGTCGAGCGATATTTATGATGGGCTGAGTGCCGTATATGATTATGGGCAACAGGGTGTACTGCTCAAAAACAACATTCGCAACTATTGGTGGAAATCCATGGTGCAACTCAACGGGAATATTGTTGGACTAGACGCTGCCATTTTTATGCATCCCACAACTTGGAAAGCGTCGGGTCACGTGGACGCTTTTAACGACCCATTGATTGACAATAAAGACTCCAAAAAACGCTATCGTGCCGATGTGTTAATTGAAGATTATATCGCCAAATTGGAAGGCAAAATCGAAAAAGAAGTTACCAAGGCCGCCAAGCGTTTTGGGGATGCGTTTGACAAAGAGCAGTTTGTGTTAACAAACCCACGCGTGGTTGGCTATCAAGAAAAGGCAAGTGCAATCAGCGCTCGTATGGCCAAGTCTTTAGAAGCGGAAGACCTTGCCGATGTCAAAGCACTTATCGAAGAATTGGAAATCGTATGCCCGTTTTCTGGTTCAAAAAACTGGACGGATGTCAAGCAATTCAACTTGATGTTTGGCACCAAGCTCGGTGCTTCTGCCGATCATGCGACCGATCTCTACCTACGCCCAGAAACAGCCCAAGGGATTTTTGTAAACTTTTTGAATGTACAAAAATCCGGACGAATGAAAATCCCCTTTGGGATTGCCCAAACCGGAAAGGCATTTCGCAACGAAATTGTAGCGCGTCAGTTTATCTTTCGCATGCGAGAATTTGAGCAAATGGAAATGCAATTTTTTATTCCTCCGGGGACGCAAAAAGAGTGGTATGACCATTGGAAAAAAACACGTCTCAATTGGCACCTGTCTTTGGGGATGGGCGAAGAGAATTACCGTTTTCATGATCATGAAAAATTAGCGCATTATGCCGATGCCGCTTGTGATATTGAATTTAAATTTCCGTTTGGTTTTAAAGAGTTGGAAGGAATTCATTCCCGCACAGATTTTGATCTTGGAAGTCATGAAGAATACTCAGGAAAGAAATTACAATACTTTGATCCAGAACGCAACGAAAGTTACACGCCTTATGTTTTAGAAACTTCGATTGGACTGGATCGGATGTTTTTGGCAGTACTTTCAAACAGTTTGCAAGAGGAACAACTTGAAGATGGAAGTTCGAGAACAGTACTTCGTTTACCTGCAATACTAGCACCAACACAAGTAGCCATTTTGCCTTTGGTAAAAAAGGATGGTTTGCCAGATCTTGCCCGTGATTTGGTTGCGGATCTAAAATGGGATTATTCCACAGCTTACGATGAGAAAGATGCGCTTGGCCGTCGATACCGACGACAAGACGCACTCGGAACGCCATATTGTGTTACAGTTGATCACCAAACCTTGGAAGACCAAACGGTTACTCTACGAGAAAGGGACTCTATGGAGCAAATTCGGGTGGCAGTCAAAGATTTGCCACAACTGCTGAACGCAAAATTGAATCTTAAGAATTGGTTACTCTAAACGAGTCAAAACTAGTATCTCTTGCCAATTGAGAGGCCAAACCTAAAGTGCACTTCGGGATTACTTCCGTTCGAACCTTGATTATCCAAATATCTGCCAACTCCAACAAAAGGTTCATAGGTATATCCAGATCGACTAATCCACTTTCTTCCAAATGTAACCCCAATTGAAACTCTAAAAATATTATCCCTTTCTATATAACGGTCTGTAATCTCATCGTAGTTACTACTATTTTTGTCTTTGGAAGTGGCAAACGAACTAAATGCCTCCACAAATATTCCCTTGGTGCCGTAGTCTCTTCTATTTAAAAAGTATAACCTATAATATGGGGAAATCGCAAAACGACGTTGGACAACATCGGAACTTAAAGTTTCACCAAAATTGACAAATAGTCCTATTCCATAGCTAGAATTTTCGTCGACAATTCTTTCATAATACCCATGGAATGCAGGGAAAAGAAGTAAATCTAAAAAGTTAACTCTAATCTCGTTATTTCCAAAAGTATCAGCGGCTTCAAAAGAAGAATCTTTAACGATTTCAACTTTGATTACCTTTTCCTCTTCTTCTTGCTCTTGCGCAGTGAGAGTGGTGAATAGAAAAAGACATGTGAATAAAAAGAAAATCAGTTTCATTTTTATTGTTTTAGCTCACTCAAAGATATTAATAGTAATTGTATTGACTACCATCAGAGCGCAACAACTACCAACGTCTGCCCAATGAGACACCTATTTTTGGTGCGACGCCAGGGCCGTGGGATGTCAAAAAGTTACGGGCAACCCCTCCAAATATGGATACTGAAAAATTTCGTCTCGTCAGGAACTTCGCCCCAACAGCAAAGCCAATCCCCAGTTCGGTAAAGGGCTTTAACTTATACGTTGAATAGTAATCATCAAAAGTCAGACAGTCATAACAATTTGTGTCATACGATGAATAATAATCATAATGCCCTTTGGAAAACATCACAAAACTTTCGACAAAAAAGCCAGCATAGGGTTTATTCCCAAAATAAATCCGATAATACGGACTTATTGTAAAGCCCTCATAATAATAGGGGTTACTATAATCGCCAAATCGGTCTGTACCATCCAAGGAAATCAGCATACTCACGCCAAGACTCGATTCGTCATTGATAATGTGTTCATAACTCAAGTCTAATGCGCTAAATATCAGTAAATTCAAAGCATTGATTTGAAATTCATTTTTTGGGGAATCGTCTATAAAATCACCATAACTGGTTTGGGAAAAACCAAATGACGCAAGGGATAAAGCGAGGATTGTAAAGCAAGTTGTTTTCATAATCTAAGATTTAGGTTTTTTCGAATTGTTTCAATAATTGTGCCAGTTGAGACGTTTGGTGCTATTTTTTGGATCGGATGTTTCCAAATTCGACACTCAACATCGGACGCGTGTTTGACCGTTTGGAGTTTAGGTTGGCTTGAATGTCGATTCCGATACTCATAAACGAAAAGGGCATATACCGCCCCCCAATTTTTAAGGGCACACCAATCGTGCGAACAGTTTCTGTAAAATAGGTATTACCCAAAAAAATTTCGTGTTTGATTTCATCGGTTCTTAGCGTTGCCCAAAACAGCCCAATCCCAGCTTGGTACTGAAAGCGAAACTTTTGATTTTTAGAGTCATTATACTTCCCGATCAACAGATTGAGTTGGCGGTAAATTTCATCGGGTTGGTCACCAAAAAACACATATTCATCCCCAGTATAATAGCCGATACTATAAAGCGTTTTGTTGCGAAAGAGATTAAGCTCAATGCCTTCGGCATAATAATCATCAATCACATCTAACGTCCCATTAACCGATAGAGAATATTTATCGATTGTTTGGGCTTGCAGTCGCGATAAACTAAAAAACAGGAAAAGTAGGCATATCGTTTTCATGATTTGGAAATGGGACAAACATGAATAAAAGGTAAACATTTTTTTAAATTCATGTCTAGCCATCTTTGTATTTTAGCAATCATGAAAATTATTTCCTATAACGTCAATGGCATTCGCGCTGCCTTGCGCAAAGATTTTTTGGAGTGGTTAAAAGCAGCTTCCCCCGATGTCCTTTGCCTACAAGAAATCAAAGCCACTCCCGATCAATTTGACCCAAGTGTGTTTAAAGAATTGGGGTATCACCACAACTATTGGTATCCCGCCCAAAAAAAGGGATATAGCGGCGTGGCGGTATTGTGCAAGCAAAAACCAAACGAGGTGGTTTATGGCACAGGCATTGACTATATGGACGGCGAAGGGCGCAACCTCCGTGTCGATTTCGACGAGGTATCAGTCATGAGCTTATACCTGCCTTCGGGAACCAATTCCGAGCGTTTGGACTTTAAGTTTACCTACATGGATGATTTTCAAACCTATATCAACGAACTCAAAAACGAATATCCAAATTTGGTGATTTGCGGAGACTATAATATCTGCCACGAGGCCATCGACATACATGACCCCGTTCGTAATGCAAAAGTATCCGGCTTTTTGCCTGAAGAACGTGCGTGGATAGATCAGTTTATGCAACAAGGCTTTACCGATTCGTTTCGTCATCTCAATGAAGAGCCACACAATTACAGTTGGTGGAGCTACCGTGCAAATGCCCGCGCTAATAACAAGGGTTGGCGTATTGACTATGCCATGGTGTCCGAGCCCCTAACCAAACATATTGAAAGAGCATTTATTCTACCCCAAGCTATCCATTCTGACCACTGTCCTGTTGGCGTCACTTTGAATATGGATATATGAAATACACAACTTTACCTCACTCGGATGTCCGTGTGAGTAAAATCTGTTTAGGCACCATGACTTGGGGCAATCAAAACACAGCCGCAGAGGGCTTTGAACAAATGGATTATGCATTAGACCAAGGCGTTAATTTTTTTGATACAGCTGAGTTATATCCGGTACCTGCAAGTGCAGAAACCTATGCCGAAACAGAGCGAATCATTGGCAATTGGTTTGCCTCGCGAAACAATCGGGAACAAGTGGTTTTAGCCACCAAAATCGCAGGACCAGGGGCCTATACCGCACATATCCGAACCACAGGGTTTTCCCCCGATAGTATTCAGCAGGCCCTAGACGGGAGCTTGCAACGACTTCAGACCGATTACATCGACTTATTCCAGTTGCATTGGCCAGAAAGAAACTCAAATTTTTTCGGTGCTCTCGGATATAAACCAGACAAAAATGAGCAATGGGAAGACAATTTTCGTGAGATTTTAGAAACCCTCGACGATTGTATCAAAGCGGGTAAAATCCGACATATCGGGCTGTCCAACGAGTCCCCATGGGGAGCGATGAAGTATTTGGCACTTTCGGAGTTTGCAAACCTACCTCGTATGAAAACGATTCAAAACCCATACTCCCTTCTCAACCGAAAGTTTGAAGTCGGTAATGCCGAAGTCGCTCATCGGGAGCAGTTGGGGTTATTGGCCTATTCTCCCATGGCTTTTGGGATTTTGTCGGGAAAGTATCGCGGCGGAAAACTCCCCGAAAATAGCCGTCTTCAACTCTTTCCCAGAATGGCACGATACAACAGTGAGGAGTCTCTTCAAGCGACGGAGCTTTACGCTGCCATTGCTGACAAACACGGTTTGTCTTTGGCAGAAATGTCATTGGCTTTTGTGACCGACCAACCCTTTGTGACTTCCAATATCATTGGGGCGACAACCATGACGCAACTGCAAGAAAATATCGCTTCGGCAGCGCTGAGCTTGTCAGAGGAAATTCTAGACGAAATCGATACAGTTCACAAGCAATTTTCTAATCCGGCGCCTTAGAACAACAACTCCACCAATCCACGGATATTGTCGAGTGCAATTACTTTGAGTTTGGAGGTGGGGAGTTTGCTTTTTTGGGCGACGACCAGGGTTGTGAAACCTAGTTTTTCGGCCTCTTGAATTCGTTGCTCCACACGGGGGACGTTGCGCAGTTCGCCAGAGAGTCCAACTTCTGCAGCAAAGCAATATTTTTCGGGTATAGCAACATCCAAGCTGCTCGACAATATAGCCGCTGCAACTGCAAGGTCAAGAGCTGGGTCGTCGATGCGGATACCACCTGCCAAATTGAGGAATACATCTTTTGCACCTAATTTAAATCCAGCTCTTTTTTCCAATACTGCCAAAAGCATGTTGAGTCTCTTAACGTTAAAGCCCGTGCTGCTTCGCTGTGGGGTCCCATAGACCGCTGAGCTTACAAGTGCTTGACATTCAATTAACATGGGTCGCATTCCTTCTAGTGTTGCAGCAATGGCGTGACCACTCAACTGACTGCTATTGGTCGAAATAAGCAACTCACTTGGATTCTGAACAATACGAAGTCCTTTGGACTGCATCTCATAGATTCCGAGTTCTGCCGTTGATCCAAATCGGTTTTTGGGAGTT
>JAQWGQ010000034.1 GCA_029238125.1 Flavobacteriaceae bacterium
ACATCACTTTTGTGACGTCTGCAGAAACTGATAAAGAAGCAAAATCATTATTAGCTCATTTGGGCTTGCCTTTTAAAAACAATTAATATGGCTAAAGAATCGATGAAGGCCCGCGAGGTCAAACGTGCAAAACTCAATGCAAAATACGCTGCAAAGCGAAAGGCATTGTTAGAAGCTGGTGATTATGAAGCTTTGCAAAAGCTTCCAAAAAACTCATCGCCTGTGCGCATGCACAATCGTTGTAAATTGACTGGTCGTCCAAAGGGCTATATGCGTCAGTTTGGAATTTCACGAGTGATGTTTCGCGAAATGGCAAATAAAGGTTTAATCCCTGGTGTAAGAAAAGCCAGTTGGTAAAAAAATAAGTATGAACACAGATCCAATAGCAGATTTTTTAACACGTATCAGAAATGCCAATAGCGCAGGACATCGTGTTGTTGAAGTTCCCGCATCAAAACTGAAATTAGAGATTACTAAAATCCTTTTTGATCAGGGATATATTCTCAGCTATAAGCAGGAAAATGATAGCGCTCAGGGGACGATTAAGATTGCATTGAAATACAATCCAATCACAAAAGACCCTGTCATCAAGAAACTGAAGCGTGCGAGTACGCCAGGGCTTCGTAAATACACAGGTTCTGTTGACATTCCACGTGTGCTCAATGGACTTGGTATTGCTATCATGTCTACATCTCATGGGGTGATGACTGGAAAACAAGCAAAGAAAGAAAATGTTGGTGGAGAAGTACTCTGCTACGTATATTAAAAGAACAGTAAATAAGTACAAATGTCACGAGTAGGAAACAATCCGATAGCAATTCCAGAAGGTGTGGTCGTTGATATACAATCTGACCAAATTACCGTTAAAGGGAAGTTGGGAGAACTCAGTCAGCCATATGATTCAGTTACATTTTCCCAAGAAGATGCCGTACTGATAGTAAGCAGATCCTCTGAAGTCAAGCCCCATAAAGCAAAACATGGCTTATATCGTGCTTTGGTTAATAATATGGTTGAAGGGGTTTCTAAAGGGTTTACAAAAGAACTAGAACTTGTCGGAGTTGGGTATCGTGCTTCGAATCAAGGACAAAAATTAGATCTTGCTTTAGGGTTTTCTCACAATATTGTTTTTGAGATTCCCAACGAAGTGAAAGTGGAAACGATATCTGAGAAAGGTAAAAATCCAATCATAAAACTGACTTCTCACGACAAACAATTGTTAGGTGCTGTGGTTGCCAAGATTCGCTCTTTCCGCAAGCCAGAGCCCTACAAAGGAAAAGGTGTCAAGTTTGTTGGAGAACAAATTCGTAGAAAAGCAGGTAAATCTGCGTAATTAAAAAGATATGAAACAATCGAAAACACAACGAAGATTTCGCATCAAACGTCGATTTAAGGCAACCGTTTCCGGTTCGTCTGATCAACCACGCATGTCTGTTTTCAGAAGTAATAAAGAAATTTATGCTCAAATCATCAACGATGAAACTGGAGAAACTCTGGCTGCTGCATCGTCTCGTGATAAGGATGTGACTGGAAAAGGGTCATCGAAAACCGAACAAGCTGGTTTGGTTGGAAAACTAATCGCTGAAAAGGCATTGGCTGCTGGTGTGGCTACGATTCGATTTGACCGTGGTGGATATTTGTACCACGGACGTGTTAAATCGCTTGCAGAAGGTGCTCGCGAGGGAGGATTAAAATTTTAATTGAAATATGTATCAGAACTATAAAAATATAGAATTCGTCAAGCCAGGAGGGTTAGATCTCAAAGATCGTCTAGTTGGCGTTCAGCGTGTGACAAAAGTAACCAAGGGTGGTCGTGCTTTTGGATTTTCTGCGATTGTTGTTGTGGGCGACGAGAACGGTGTTGTCGGACATGGATTGGGAAAATCTAAGGAGGTTAGCGAAGCAATCGCAAAAGCCGTTGAAGATGCAAAGAAAAACCTAGTGCGTATTCCGATTCGCAAAGGAACGCTTCCTCACGAACAAAAAGGAAAATTTGGTGGTGCCCGCGTATATCTACAACCTGCATCTGAAGGTACTGGAGTAATTGCTGGGGGTGCTGTTCGTGCCGTACTGGAGGCAGTTGGGGTACATGACGTACTTTCTAAATCTCAAGGATCATCCAACCCTCACAATGTTGTTAAGGCAACCCTTGATGCGCTTCTACAATTGCGTAACGCAAACCTGATCGCCAAACAACGTGGTATTTCTCTTGAAAAAGTTTATAACGGATAATGACATGGGAAAAATTAAAGTAACACAAACGCGTAGCTACATCAAGCGTCCTGAAAACCAAAAGAGAACGCTAAAAGCACTTGGATTAAAAAACATTGGTCACTCTGTTGAGCATGATGAATCTGCTGTTGTGCTTGGAATGATAGATAAAGTGAAACACCTTGTTTCTGTAGAACAACTATAAATTATGGAATTAGGAAATTTAAAACCCGCTAAGGGAGCTGTAAAATCTGCTAACAAACGACTCGGTCGTGGTCAAGGATCAGGAACCGGTGGTACAGCAACACGTGGTCATAAGGGAGCCAAATCACGTTCTGGTTATTCCAAAAAGATTGGATTTGAGGGTGGTCAAATGCCTTTGCAACGTCGCGTTCCCAAGTTTGGATTTACCAATATCAACCGAAAGGAGTATCAAGGGATTAACCTCGATATCTTACAGCAGTTGGTAGATGCCAAAAAAGTAAAAAAAGAGATTTCTCTTGCTCAATTTGTTGATTTACGACTTGCAGGAAAAAACGATTTGGTTAAAATTTTAGGTCGCGGCACATTGTCAGCGCCATTAAAGATAACAGCACACAAATTCACAGCATCTGCCAAAGCTGCCATAGAAGCTGCGGGCGGAGAAGCGATAGATGCTTAATCGATTATGAGACAATTTTTAGAAGCGATAAAAAATATTTGGAAAATTGAAGAGTTGAGAAACCGTGTGGGTCTCACATTGGGCTTGTTACTTGTCTATCGTGTGGGTGCACAGGTAGTTCTTCCAGGAATTGATTCGGTTCAACTTTCCGAACTCGCCAATCGCACAGACGGCGGTGGGCTTTTGGGAATTTTAAATGCTTTTACAGGGGGTGCATTTGCAAATGCTTCTGTTTTTGCTTTGGGAATTATGCCCTACATTTCTGCTTCTATTGTTGTTCAATTGATGGGAATCGCCGTTCCTTATCTTCAGAAATTACAAAAAGAAGGTGAAAGTGGCCGTAGAACTATCAATCAGATAACACGCTGGTTGACCATTGCGATTTGTGTTGTTCAAGCACCGGCTTATCTGTATGGATTGGGTGCGCTTGGGGTTCCAGACTCTGCATTCTTACTCGGTAAAGGGCCTACCTTTATTGTTACTTCGGTCATCATACTGGTAACAGGAACCATATTCGCGATGTGGTTGGGTGAAAAAATTACAGATAAGGGAATTGGAAATGGAATTTCTTTACTGATTACTGTTGGTATTATTGCTACAATGCCATTGTCTTTTGTGCAAGAATTTGTTTCTAGAGTAACTGAAAACAATGGTGGCTTGATCATGTTTTTAGTCGAGTTGGTGATTTGGATTATTGTCAATGGGCTCTGTGTGCTTTTGGTTTTGGCGGTTCGTCAAATTCCAGTTCAATATGCACGTCGGACAGCAGCTGGAGGATATGCAAAAAATCAAGGGAGTGCTCGTCAATACATTCCATTAAAACTCAACGCATCAGGTGTTATGCCAATTATATTTGCGCAAGCAATTATGTTTGCACCAGCATACCTTGGACAAGCGATTGGCAACAATGCCATTGGTCAATGGATGCAGGCATCTTTCTCCGACATTTTTGGTCTTTGGTACAATGTCCTGTTTGGAATTTTAATCATTGTTTTTACCTATTTCTATACTGCGATTACGGTACCTACCAACAAGATGGCCGATGACTTAAAACGCAATGGAGGATTTATACCTGGCATACGTCCAGGTGGAGAAACCGCTGACTTTTTGGATCGTGTGATGTCGCACATCACTTTCCCTGGGTCGTTGTTTTTAGCAGCAATCGCGGTGTTGCCAGCTGTTGCATACCAATTATTGGGGTTGCAGCAAGGTTGGGCACTATTTTACGGAGGAACTTCACTATTGATTATGGTTGGAGTTGCTATCGATACGATTCAGCAAGTCAATGCGTACTTGCTTAACCGTCATTATGACGGATTGATGACAACGGGTAATAAAAGAAAAGGATAATCATGGCAAAGCAACCTGCTATAGCGCAAGATGGACAGATTATTGAGGCCTTATCCAATGCCATGTTTCGGGTAGAGTTGGAAAACGGTCACGTTGTTACGGCACACATCTCTGGTAAAATGCGTATGCATTATATCAAGTTGTTGCCAGGAGATAAAGTAAAACTTGAAATGAGTCCGTACGACTTAACAAAAGCACGGATTACATATAGATACTAGTTATGAAAGTTAGAGCATCATTAAAGAAAAGAAGCGCAGACTGTAAGATTGTACGTCGAAAGGGGCGCTTGTATGTCATTAACAAAAAGAATCCACGATTCAAACAAAGACAAGGGTAATTATGGCAAGAATTTCAGGAGTAGATATTCCAAAACAAAAACGAGGTGAAATCGCCTTAACTTACATTTTCGGTGTAGGTAAAAGTAGAGCACAGCAGGTTTTAGAAAAAGCTGGCGTGGATGCAAACAAAAAGGTTTCGGACTGGAATGATGACGAAATTGGAAGAATTCGTGAAGCGGTTTCTGCACACACGATAGAAGGAGAACTTCGTTCGGAAATTCAGATGAGCATCAAGCGCTTGATGGACATCGGATCCTTCAGAGGCATTCGCCATCGAATTGGACTTCCTCTCCGTGGGCAGAGAACTAAAAATAACTCTAGAACACGAAAAGGAAAACGCAAAACTGTTGCAAACAAAAAGAAAGTAACCAAGTAATCATTGATTTATGGCGAAGACGAGTTCTAAAAAAAGAAAAGTTGTTGTTGAGTCTTTTGGAGAAGCACATGTTACGGCTTCCTTCAACAACATTATTATATCTCTAACCAA
>JAQWGQ010000008.1 GCA_029238125.1 Flavobacteriaceae bacterium
TGCAAGATTTTTTTTAAAAATCTGCAAAGAAGAACTCCGAAGTGAAGTAAAGAAAGACAGTAGGTTTTTCATGCGTATGTAACAGATTTGGAGTCTATGCTATATGCAAGTTAAGTAAATTTGTTTAATAAGCACTCAACAACTTGGGGCATTACACCTCGCAACTACTTGTTTGGGGTTTCATTTAACAGCAATCCAACCACCAAATTATAGCTTTTAATTCCTGCGGTTTGGTTGTTTGCTTTGAGGTAGCTATCATAGCTCTTTTTAAATAGGGGTTCAAACGGGTTTTGATAGCTTGCCCAGAATGCGGCTATTTCTTGAAATTGATCCATAACACCTTGTTGTAGTGTTGCTACCATGGCCTTGTATTGCTTTGCATCTCGTTTCCTGACTTCAGACAAACAGTATTGTAAGGCAAGGAAATGACCTGCATATTGCATATATGGGTATTCAGACTGCAGGGCGGCTTGTATGGCAATATAATTGGCTTCTTCCTCGGCTGCATAGCCCAGCTGATGTGCAATTTCATGTACTGAGGTCGTGAGTAACCTCACCTTGGGTTGCAGCGTGTTTACTTGGGCTTCCAAAGTAAATGGGTTAAGGTAGCCCCCATAGCCCATATAGCTGAGGGGAAAACTCAGTAGCGATCCTTTGATGCTCGCAACAGGGTAGGGGTGCGTTTTTCGTATGGTGTGAACAGCAATATCAAAAATCTCATCTTTTGAATAAGGGACCACCAATGCAGTGGAGTCGCTCTCAGACAAATTACTGTGTAGGGTGTTTGTTTCCTCTATCAGTTTATGAGTATAACCAACCAAGTCCGAAGTAGAGTAATCGGTTTTGATATTTAGCGTAACGGCAATGGGAGTTTTGTGGTAATTGTATCCCCACTGTACATGAAAAATAAAGATGAACAAGGCCATAAGCCCTAGGACTTTGAGGGTGCTTGACCACCTTATGGGAAACCGTAAAGAAATCAGTTTCCACAACAAATACAGTACAACGATTATGTACAGCAAGTCACCCACAGAAAATGGAATCCAACTGCTGAGCGTCATTGTAAAAGGAGATAGGAATTTATATATTCCCATGGCGTAAAACAAATCTACCTTTTCAGGAGATTGCCTAGCCCATTGCAGCAAAAACCATTGCGGAATAAGAGAAAGGACTAAAATCCGATATATCCGCAAGACAAGATTATTTTAAGCTTACAACCTCGACCTCAAAAATAAGATTGGTTTGAGGAGGAATGCCACGTCCTCCGTTGGCACCATATGCCAATTCGTATGGCAAATAAAGTGTTGCCTTATCGCCAACCGACAAAAGACGCAACCCCTCTTTAAAGCCAGTAATCATTCCAGCATCAGCGTCAACACGGGCTTGGATCGGCTGATAGGGACGTTTGGAGTTGTGCATTTTATAGGCCTTTGCAATGTCTTCAATACTGGTGTCGAGCAAACGTCCATCCTCAAAATACACGGCATAGTGAGTCATTACGGTTTTGTCTATCTCAACCGCTTCGCCATCACCTTTTGTGGTGATCACATAACCCAATCCGCTATCGGTGTAGGTTGCTGATTGTTCTAATGCTGACAAGGCGTCCCGCTTTTCGTTTTTGAACTTGTCTTTTTCCAGAAAATAGTTTTCAAAGGTAGCTGCTGCATCAAACTTTCTCGCTTCTTTTCCCTTTCTGATGATATGAACTGCAATGATGGTGTCGTTTTGCGCTATCGAATCGACTACTGATTGCCCTTCAATCACACGACCAAAAACCGTGTGTTTTCCGTCGAGCCAAGGGGTTTCTTTGTGCGTGATAAAAAATTGACTTCCATTTGTGCCAGGGCCTGCATTTGCCATTGATAATATCCCGGGTCCATCATGTTTGAGATCCGAAACAATTTCATCGTCAAATTTGTAGCCAGGGCCTCCTTGGCCTGTTCCCGTAGGGTCTCCGCCCTGAATCATAAAATCAGCAATGACGCGATGAAAAATCAATCCATCGTAGTATGCTTTACCAGTAAATGTAGAGTCTGCTTGTCGGTTTGTCCCCTCTGCTAGAGACACGAAATTGGCTACGGTAACTGGGGTTTGATCAAAAGTTAATTTCAGTTGAATTTCTCCTTTATTGGTGTCGAATTTGGCATACAAGCCATCTTCCAACTTGGGAGAGCAGCTTGCTAAAGTTATGAATAGAATTCCAGTGAAAAAGTATTTGATTTTCATGATTATTTATTTTGGTTTAAAGGTATATAAATACGTGCAACAATTGGCGTATAAGGAGCAATTAATGATCCGTCTCCAGTTGAGCCATATGCAAGAAAAGATGTTAAGACGAGTGTACTTTCTACGCCAATGGGAATATACGGCAAGGACAAGACAACTCCTTGCGGCACTTCTTGATTGGTCATGGGTTTTTGGAAGACCTTCCAGTCGTAAATTGGCACGCCATCGAATTGCTCAAAACGGACAAATATTTTTTGTAGATTTTCTGTGTCTAGTACGGGACGATTTTTTGGATTATCAAAGCTGTAATATATGCCGTGATTGGTTTCTGAAAAAGCGGATTCTTGAGCTAAGATCCATTGTTCAATGATTTCAATCTCGCGAGCCAATTGTAATTGATTCTTTTGAACAGAATTTTCAACATGTTGGCTTTTGGATTGCTGTACGGGTCTTCGTGCTTGTTGTTGATCACAAGCGGCAAGGAAAAAGACAAAATAGAGAAAGACTATGCTTGTTGTAAGTCTTGCTGACATTGTTTTAGTTTTTTGAGAAGAATACGATGCGTTTCTAGCAATGAAAGATCCGATTTTCCGCCGGCAGCATTGGTGTGTCCACCGCCAGAAAAATGTTCACGTGCAAACTCATTAACAGAAAAGTCTCCCTTTGATCGAAATGACATTTTTACAAAACCATCCGTGGGGTGCTCAATCATCAACACAGCCAATATACAGTTTGAAATACTCAAACCATAATTGACAATTCCTTCTGAGTCACCTTTTTGGAAATTACATTTTTTCAACTCTTCATGACTAAGCGTGATGGTTGCAGTACGTAGACTGTCATCATATTGTAAATTATTGAGGGCAATTCCCAAAAGTTGAAGTCTTCCCAGATGAGCAGTGTCATTTACACGGCGATTAATTTCACTGGGATTTGCTCCATTCTCGATGAGATTCGCAACAACCCGGTGTGTTGTGGGGGTCACAGATGGGAATCGAAAAGAGCCAGTATCGGTCAAAATACCGAGATACAGGGCGGTGGCCAGATCAGCATTAATATTGTCTTTACCCCCAAGACCTTCAATGATGTGGTAGACCAACTCACAAGTTGATCCTAATGAAGGGTATGAAAACGTAAGGTCTGCAAAGTCGTCTGGCTCTTGATGGTGATCAATAATGATTTTTTGTGCTTGACTTGCTGCCACTTGAACACCCATTTCTCCAATTCGGCTAAGGGTATTGAAATCGAGAGTAAAAATGAGGTCTGCTTGTGCAATTTTTTCATTTGCAATGATTGGATTCTCCTCATAGATAGACAAATTGGATGAGCCGGGAACCCATTTCAAAAAATCGGGATACTGATTTGGACTTATCACATGTGCATCATGCTTGTTTTGACGAAGAAAATGCATGAATCCCAAGCTACTACCGATCGCATCACCATCTGGATTGGTGTGGGGAACAATGACCACCTGTTTTGGGGTTTTCAATAGAGATTGTAAGCGTTGTATCTTTTCGATTTTCATAGATTGCAAAGATACATAATGATTGTTTGTCAGTAAACACGTTACATTTTGTATTTTTGGGTTTCGATAGTAATTATCTAACCTCATACTGTGCGCATCAATTTTTTCAAACAACGAACCAATCGACGTTTTAATTATACTCCAAGGTTTTATAAGGGGAAAAAAAATGATACACCCTATGATTTTGATTCTACATTTTCAAAATATAGAGATATGAGTAATTCAAATGATTTTGGTGCACAATGGCAAGCTGCTCGACTTGACAGTCGCAACAGGTCGAATAGGGGGTTTTCTCGCTTGTTTTTCATTGTACTTGCCACACTCATTCTGATCGCTTTGTACATCCTTGACTTTGATCTTTCCATTTTTAAATCCTAGGAATGCCAGATATTATTTCTTTACTCCCTGATCATGTTGCCAATCAGATTGCTGCTGGTGAAGTCGTACAGCGGCCAGCTTCAGTGGTGAAGGAATTGCTTGAAAATGCAGTTGATGCAAAAGCAACATCAATCAAACTGATTGTAAAGGATGGCGGTAAAACCTTGATTCAGGTCATCGACGATGGGAAAGGAATGACGTCAACCGATGCCCGTTTGTGTTTTGAGCGACATGCCACTTCAAAAATCAAAAAGGCAGAAGATTTATTTTCAATTACAACGAAAGGTTTTCGAGGAGAAGCATTGGCAAGTATCGCCGCGATTTCACAGGTTCGTCTGCGTACAAAAACCAAGAATGCAGAAATTGGAACTGAAATCAGTATTGAGGGAAGTGAAGTTAAAGACCAGCAAGCAGTCGCAACCGAAACAGGTTGTTCAATTGCAGTTCGGAATTTGTTCTACAATATACCCGCCAGACGAAATTTTTTAAAATCAAACAATGTTGAGCAGCGCCACATCATAGATGAATTTCAACGAATTGCTTTAGTGCATCATCAAATCCGATTTGAGCTATTCAGTAATGATGCGGTTTTGTTCCAATTGGAGCCGGGTAATTTACGGCAGCGAATCGTTCAGGTCTTTGGCAAAAACACCAATGAAAAACTGGTTCCAGTTCAAGAATCAACTGATATTTTGCAGTTAAATGGATTTGTTTTTAAGCCAGAGTTTTCAAAAAAATCACGACAATATCAATTCTTTTTTGTCAATGATCGATTTATCAAAAGCGCCTACCTTCATCATGCGGTGTTAGCAGCTTTTGAGGGGTTGCTTGGTCCAAATATGCAACCTGGTTATATGCTTTACTTGACAGTACCCACCGAAACAATAGATGTCAATATACACCCCACAAAAACGGAAGTCAAATTTGAAGACGATCATGCACTCTATGCCATTATGCGATCGGCTCTCAAGCATAGTTTGGGGCAGTTTAATGTTGGTCCCGTACTCGATTTTGATCGCAATCAATCTTTTGATGTTCCTGTGGGAAGCAAACCACCAACAAAATCACCAAGTATACAGGTTGATCGAAATTTTAATCCCTTTAACGAGAATCAAAAAGGAAACGATTGGGAGCCATTGTATGAAGGTTTACAAGATGTGACAATTCCTTCCAAGAATGAGCAAATCTTCGATGATGACCGTATAAATACCAATTCCCCTACACTGCAATTTCATAAAAAATATATCATTACCACAAACGCTGAGGGTTTGATTATCATTCATCAACAACGTGCTCACCAACGGGTTTTGTATGAATCTCTAATTCGTCAAATCAAACAGAGAAGTGTTCCTTCTCAAGTACTTGCTTTCCCCATTCAGGTCGAAATGAACCAACAGCAATTTGCTGAGTTTACGCCCCATCAAAAAACCCTAGAGCTCATGGGGTTCAACTTTGGAAATGCCGATTCTAACTCCTTAGAAATCACAGCGATCCACAATAGCTTATCCCCGAACTCCGTTCCTGAGTTTTTATCCAATATGTTGGAGAATCTAGACAACGATCCCACAGTGGAGGTGAGTCACCTCAGTCAGATGATGGCAAAAACAATGTCTAAATATGGTGCCATTAGAACTGGCACGGACCTACATCCTTCGGCTCAAAGTCGATTGATCGAAGATTTGTTTTCTTGTGATGAGCCATCAAGATGCCCAGAAGGAAAAGCTATATTTGCATCGATGACAGATAACGATATCCAAAACAAATTGAATCTATGAGATCCCTTCCCGATATTGTCAAGCAACTGATCATTGTCAATGTATTGTTTTTTTTGGGTTCTATGACTTTGGGAGGGTCAGCTTATGACTTACTCGCATTACACTACCCACAAAACCCAAAGTTTGCGCCTTGGCAAATTGCAACTCATATGTTTATGCATGGAGGAGTCAATCATATTTTGTTTAATATGTTTGGCTTATGGATGTTTGGCGGTACACTAGCACAAATATGGGGGAGAAATAAGTTTTTACTTTTCTATTTTTCTACTGGCCTTGGGGCTGCTGCTCTTCAGCTCGGAATTAATTATTTGCAGATTAGTGAAGTTGTAGAGCAACTTGTTGGTGCTGGCTTTTCTGTCTCTGACCTGACAAAGACAATGCAAGCGGGACAATATAATACCGCTTGGTTAAACGAAATTTCACAAAGTCAACTCACACAACTTCTGACCGCATTCAATATGTCAATGGTTGGTGCATCAGGTGCACTCTATGGAATTCTGGTGGCATTCGCCTTCCTCTTTCCAAATACGGAGTTGATGATTATCTTTTTACCCATCCCCATTAAAGCCAAATACTTTGTTCCGATTCTTTTAGGGAGTGATCTCTTTTTTGGTTTTAGTTCGTACTCTTTAGGGCCAATTGCACATTTTGCTCATCTTGGTGGAGCTGTAACTGGTTATGCGATGATGTGGTTTTGGAAAAAGCAGCAGTTTAACAATAACCGTTGGGATTTATGAATTTTATTGACCAGATGAAATATCGATACCAAACTTTTGGAGTGGTCGAGCGGTTTATCGTTATTTTGGTCGCTTGCTTTGTTTTGCCTTTTCTCTTTCGAACAGTGTTATTTCTTTTTTCTGTTCCCTTCGATCAGTTTTTTACTTGGTTTCAACTGTCCGCTAGTTTTGAGGACTTGCTCTATCGTCCATGGACAATTGTTTCCTATGCTTTTTTTCATGGTGATTTCGGGCATATTTTCTGGAATCTAATCTTACTTCACTTTGCGGGTCGCATGATGGTAAACCTGTTCAAGCCACAGCTCTTTGTCAATACCTTCTTTTTAGGAGTTTTGTTAGGGGGAGCAACCTTTGTTTTAAGTTATAATTTTTTCCCTGCATTTCAAGGGCAATCTCCTCGACTGATCGGATCTTCGGCAGGCGTCATGGCTGTTCTGATTTTTATGTGTAGCTATATGCCTTATAAAGACGTTAGAATATTTGTGTTCAACATCAAATTGATCTACATCGGCTTGTTGTTTATTGCCTTGGACTTGATTCAAATCCCTGTCAACAACTCCGGGGGTCATTTGGCACACTTGGGTGGTGCAATGATTGGATTTTTATATCAACGTAGCATCGTTAGAGGAAATGATTTCGGTCAATGGATTTCAAATTTTTGGAAGTCTGTTTCCGCCCTGTTTACATTCAAAAGGACTCGTGTTCGCAAAGTATATCGCTCCCCCAAACCAAAACCAAAACCAAGTCAGAAAGACGTAAATCAAGAAAAAATCGATGAGATTCTTGATAAGATTAGTCAGTCTGGTTATGCGAGTTTAACCAAAGAAGAAAAAGAGCTTTTATTTCGCGCAGGCAAGTCTTAAGCTGTAAATTGAAAAAAGCTAAATACAGAACTCCCATATTTTCGCGCTTCTATAAATGCTTCATCAGAGCTAAAGTCCAGTTGTTCGGTATGCTCAAAGATCAGCCAACCCCCAGATCGAAGGAGTTTCCGTGTTTGTGTGTTGTCTTTTATCATTTGAAACTCCTCTTGCCCGTCCTCATACGGCGGATCAGCAAATATGATATCAAAATCTGTCACACATTTACTCAGGTAGCTTTGAACGGTTGATCGAATGGATTGGACAGAGAGTCCGAATTCTTCAGCAGTTTTCGCAATAAACCTTGAACATTTATGATCTCCGTCTACTGCAATCACATTTGGACAGCCCCTGGAGCAGAACTCAAATCCAATACTTCCAGTTCCGCTGTATAAGTCAAGAACCCGAGCCGATTCAAAACTCAATTTATGATTGAGAATACTAAACAATGCTTCTTTGGCTCGATCTGTTGTTGGTCTGACAGGGAGGTTTTTTGGGATTCTTAATCGTCTTCCCTTATGTGTTCCAGCTATAATTCGCATGTCGGAAGTTCGAGTAGTAGCGTATGGACATGTGGATGCAATGGTTTTGAACTCGAAAAATGGAGATCTTTAGAAGGGCTGAAAAAGCTTGTCTTGTACACATAGTTTGACAAGAGTTGGTGGATTTCGTCTCCAGGTCGTACACGCCCACTTATCCATAGGATTGCTTTCTCCAATTCAATCGCATTATTTTTTGCAATCGCCATTGTATAGTACAGTAAATCTTTTTCATTCTTCCACTGGAAAGCATTGTAAAAGTGTAGTTTTTCCTTTTTCATTAGAAAGAAATAGGCCAAATCATACTGTACATGAACAAACCAATAGGGTTCATTTTTGTCAATGTCTTGTTTGGATAGAACCTCAAGAAGTAAGCTGCTGCAATGGACATAGGAAAACTTACCAAATGACTCGAGCAACATATTGTTTACATTGACATAAGGGATATAGACATTGGCAACTTGAGTAGATGTTAGGGAGTCAAATGAGATATAGTCTTGCTTTCTAACGTCTGCATGACTATCCAAGTATGATTCTTTTTTGTTTTTATCGAATAGGGATAGGGGCACAAAAGAAGAGAGGTTGTTTACGATACAAACACGAACATCTGAAAATGTCTGTCCAATAACCTCTTGCTCAGTGAGGTATTTATAAATAAAGTGATGTAATTCTTCTTCTGGAGAATGATCAACAAAATCGTGAGATTTTAGAGAAATAACATCCTTGCGATTGGTATCAGATATCAAAAAAGAAAGTCCATTCCTATTGATCAGAATGGACAGTGCATGGTTTGTATTCGAACCGATATTATTCTTTTGCTGAGTCATAGGTTGTTGGCCAATTTCCGCTTGTACTTACTTCGGTTAATGAACCAAGCGTAATTTCGGGACCATTCACACCATCAACAGAGACAACTTCTTTTTCAAGTGCGACAAGGTGTTTGTCTTGATCATGAAGGATAATATCCTTGTTGACTTTGACTTCAAATACAGGGAGCCTATAGCCGTTGTTGTCCAAAATATCAGTATTGAGCGTAAAGCGCACGTCTTCTTGCTCTTTGACAGGGATAAACATCATATTTTTATAGCGCTCTGAATCCTTAAATAAGGAATCTTTTACAGATGCGAAACCGAGCGTATCAACAACAATAACTTCACGAAGCATATCGATACGATAGACTTTGTCAAACTCCAAAAAACTTGAGTCTCTTTTTTGGGTTAAAGTGTATTGTGCTGTGTCAATGAATGCGACTAGACTATCAAGATTATTGCTATAATATCCCAATATATCTTTGTGAGCTGCTTGTGCATTTCCGATATCTTTGAGTTTCGAAATTACCTTTGCGTACCTTTCGGTTTTAGTATTATTAAAAGCGATTGGGCCATTGATGGAGTCGTAAATTTTATAGGCAAAAAAGACACATAAAATCCAGAGTACTGCTTGAATGCCGACTTTCATGATTTTTGAATTTGAATGCTAACAAAACTACAATTTTTTTTGAATAGATAAAGTTAAAAAGGACTTACTTTTACAGCTCACATCAACTCATGAGTCTCCAGCAGCATATTCATAAAGAATTCCCTTATACGCCAACCACGGATCAAATCAATGCCATTCGCCGATTTTCTGTTTTTGTGGAGCAAAGCTCTTCCTCTTCTATTTTATTGCTCAAAGGTTACGCTGGTACAGGAAAAACTACCCTTATCGCTTCCTGGCTCAAACCGCTTCAAAAACAGGGGTATAAAGTGGTACTCATGGCACCAACAGGTCGGGCGGCCAAAGTCATGTCAACATATGCCAAAACCAAAGCCAATACCATCCACAAAAGAATTTATTTTGCCCAACAAAATAAGCAAGGCGGAATTCAATTTACCCTTCAGAAAAACAAGTTTAGAAAAGCGGTTTTTATTGTTGACGAGGCATCCATGATTGGCGACGAACAATCTTCTGCTCAACTTTTTCAAAATGGTTCACTTTTACAAGATTTAATTTCTTATGTGCAACAGGGAGATCGATGTAAACTTATTTTTGTGGGCGACACCGCCCAATTGCCCCCTGTAAAGCAAGAGCTTAGCCCAGCTTTAAACCAAGACTATTTATCCCTTCACTTTTCTGCTGAAGTTTCAGAAGTTGAACTTTCTGAAGTTCTTCGGCAAGATGCTTCTTCTGGAATCCTTCACAATGCCACGAATTTGAGAAACCTTATGCATGAAAACATCGATGATCATTTTCAATTTCTGATTCGAAATAAAACTGATATAACCCATTTGCAGGATGGTTTTGATATTCAAGGGGCACTTGAAGATGGCTACAGAGACGTGGGGCGGACAGAGACAACGATCATTGTGCGTTCAAATAAAAGAGCAAATCAGTACAACCGCCAAATCCGATCGCAAATCATGAGTTTGGAAAATGACCTTGCAGTTGGAGACCTACTCTTGGTGGTTAAAAACAACTATTTTTGGCTAACTCCTGAAAGTCAAGCGGGTTTTATTGCGAATGGTGATGTGATTGAAATCTTGCGAATTTTATCTTTTCAGGAGCTTTATGGCTTCCGCTTTGCCAAGGTTCACGTTCAGTTGGTTGATTACCCCGATCAAGACGCTTTTGATACCGTTTTGATTTTAGACGCTTTGGATGCAGAAGGGCACGCATTGACCTATGAGCAATCGAACGAGTTGTATAAAAAGGTTCGTCAAGACTATTCTCATTTACCGAAATATAAGCAATATCCAGAGGTCAAGAAAAATCCATTTTTTAATGCTTTACAGGTTAAATTCGCCTATGCCTTAACCTGTCACAAAGCACAGGGAGGGCAATGGAAACGTGTTTTTATTGAGAAGCCATATTTGCCTCAGGGCCCCTCTGTTGACTATTACCGCTGGCTTTATACAGCAATCACAAGAGCGTCTGAACATTTATTTCTGATTGGTTTTAAAGGAGAAGACTTTATCAATGATTGATTTCACTTAAGTTTGCCTTATGAAAGTCATTGCTGCCATACCAGCTCGATATGCTGCCAGTAGATTCCCTGGTAAACTACTTGCCGACTTGCACGACAAACCCGTGATCCAACACACCTATGAGAAGGTACACCAATCGGGTTTGTTTGACCGCGTAATTATAGTCACTGATAGCAGCGAAATCGAATCAGCTGTATTGGGCTTTGGAGGTGATGTCGTTCGCAGTCAAAAAGACCATCAATGTGGGAGTGACCGCATTGCGGAGGCAGTTTTTGATTTAGATGTAGACATTGTTATCAATGTGCAAGGGGATGAGCCATTTATAAGCCCTGAAGGATTGGCGTCGTTAATTGAGGTATTTAAATCTGACGCTAAAAAAGATATTGATCTCGCCTCGTTGATGATTCCAATTTCCGACGAAATGAACAATCCAAATGTTGTTAAGGTTATCACGGACTTGTGCAATCGGGCGTTGTATTTTTCACGTTCTGCCATTCCCCATCAGCGAACAAAAGAAACCCAAGCCACAGTCTATAAGCATGTAGGGGTTTATGCGTTTCGTAAAAACGCACTGATCGATTTTTATGAGCATGCCCCAACCCCCTTAGAGTTGGCCGAACAAATCGAAGCCATTCGATATTTGGAAATGGGAAAGACAATTCAAATGATCAAAACACAATTTGAGGGTGTGGGGATTGATGTCCCTGAAGACTTGGAGCGCGCCAAAAAATTGATGTCCTAGACCATGGTGTGATAAACGTTTTGCACGTCATCATCTTCTTCGATTTTCTCGAGTAGTTTTTCAACTTCCTCCGTCTGCTCTGGGGAAAGTGATTTGGTGGTGGTTGGTATGCGTTCAAAGCCAGAAGAAAGAATGGGGATATCTCGCTGCTCGAGTTCTTTTTGAATAGCACCAAAATTTTCAAACGGGGCATAAAGCAAAATCCCATCATCATCGACAAACACTTCATCAACTCCATGGTCGATAAACTCCAACTCAAGTTCTTCTACATCAAGTCCGTCGGGCGAAATTCGAAAATTACAAGTATGGTCAAACATAAACTCCACCGAACCAGAAGTGCCGAGATTTCCATTGCACTTATTAAAATAGCTACGGATATTGGCAACCGTTCGGTTATTGTTGTCAGTTGCAGTTTCGACCAGAATCGCAATCCCGTGCGGGGCATACCCCTCAAAGAGTACCTCTTTATAGTTTTCGGTGCTTTTATCTGACGCCCGTTTTATGGCACGCTCAATATTGTCTTTTGGCATATTGGCGGCTTTGGCGTTTTGAATAACCGCCCGAAGACGTGAGTTGGTTTCTGGATTGGATCCGCCATCTCTGACTGACATCGCAATATCTTTTCCGATGCGCGTGAAGGTTTTTGCCATGGCAGACCAACGCTTCATTTTTCGTGCTTTGCGAAACTCAAATGCCCTTCCCATGACAACAAAGATAAAAAAGCCGTGCGTTTTTATGCAACTGCAGCAAAACGAGTTGTTGCAATTAATTTTGGCTACTGTTGGAGCAAGGGTTAAATGTCGTCAGCATACTGATCAACATCTCCCGACCCAAATATGCGAATATCTTTTTGACTTGGCGTACCCTTATACTCGATATCCCCAGAGCCATGGACCTTGGCATTTAGATTTGCATTGGCAACGACCACAGCATCTCCCGATCCTGTACATGACACATCTGTACGATTTGATGTTAAACTCTCTCCATCAAAGTCGCCACTGCCTGTCACATGTATCTGAAGTTCGTCTGTAGATCCCGATAATGTCATGTCGCCAGAGCCCGTAACTTTTGCCTTTACTTTCGAGGTATGGATTGTCAAATCAATATCTCCAGAACCAACAAGCTCTGTTTCGAATGCAGATGCCTTTATCGTATCTTCTGAGTGGATATCCCCAGAACCAACCAAGCTTACCCCCGATATCTCTTCAAATGGAACCGTGATATGAACCCCTTTCTTTGTGCGAATATTCACGTTGTCTTTGATGTCCAAAACCAAGGTGTTTTTTTTACTTTGACTTCAATCCATTCATGTAGGTTTTCGTCAGTTTTTACAGAGATTTCTCCCTCATTTCCCTGAATGAGTTTTATGTCCATAAAGCCCACGGATTTGATGTGGTCATATGTAGGTGTTTTGATTATCTTTGTGGTTAGATTTCCATTGCCTGTCACTTTTTTATAGTTCCAGAATTGGGCATGTCCAACAGTCATTAAAAATAGGGTTGACGTGATGACGAATGATCTGATAAATGATTTCATGATTTAGGTTTTAAGGTTAAAAAGAAAATTACAATTTAGTGGCTATTCAGGACGGCTGCGATTGAAAAAATATCATCGATGGTTAAGCAGACTTGGACAGCTCAAAACCAAATATAATTCATTTTACATTGCATAAGTCATAATGAAATGTGAATCGGATTTAGTCATATTGGGAAATCATGCTTTGGAATGACGTGAAACCCATATTCTTTTACGGTTACCATTTAAAGGTGTGTATGGTCAGCTCTGTTGGATAGATATCGAGATGTAGAGTCACATCCTTTATTCAGTCGATCAGTTCTAAAGCAGATTTGATTTTCTCTGGGGTTTGCGGCTCTTTGGCATTTGTACCAAACACTTTCCCACGATTTCCTGGGATTACATTTTCAGATAATAAGCTCATAATTGTGATTTTAACAGATTTATATTCACCAATCAAAATCTGGTTTTTATGAAAACCTAACGCATATCAATTCTAGACAGTATGTCAGTGAAAGTTCGAATTGATGCTACGGTTTTTTCATGGTTGCAGATCAGATTTGGTGCGAATCATTTAAATTTAATTCTTTTTTTAAAACGGAATGAGCTGACAGCTTATTTTATTGAATTTTGTAGGATGTTTTGAAGCACGTCATCGCAACAAAAGCAGAGGTGTTCAGGAAGGGTATTGTCTCTTGGCAGTGCCACAATAAAGCGGTCATGGTTGCTCGCATACACATGTTTGTAAATGGGTTTTGTTTTCAAATGAAGACCATCGACAAGCTGAGAAATAAATTCATCGTGGTGAATTAAATCCGAACTCCCCAAATGGAAAATTCCCCATAAATTTCGATTGATAATGTAATGTAGTTGTTGCGTAACAAAATAATCTGTTGTGAGATTGATTACCGTATTGGGAAATATTTCATAAGGACTTTGTTCTTCGATTGCTTTTTTCAGCTCCGTGATTCTTGGTGTATTTCTTCCAAAAACCATCGGTAATCGCGCAATTGCCCAACTGAAAGGTGGCATTCGCATAACCTTGTTTTCAATTTTGATTTTGAGTAGGCCATAAGTGCTTTCAGAATAAGTTTTATCATGTTCGTAACTAGGGTAGTGCCAAAAACCGTCAAAGACATTTGCAGAAGACAGGAAAATGAGTTTTGCTTCATGTTTAGAAGCAAAATCTATGATCATATCATGCGCAACAAACTGCTCATCAGCATCACCACGAAGACAAGAAATGATAACGTCTGGTTTGATCCTGCGCAGGACTTTTAATGGAGAATCCTCACGGTAGTCATAATGTGTATAACGATTGTTGTTTGCGAAACGAGTTTGACTACAATACGTGCCATACACATCCATATAAGGGTGTAGCTCCTTGAAGAGTGCACGCCCCAAAAATCCACTTCCGCCAAAAAGTAGAACTCGTTTCATTCTGCATGGTAAAAGGGGAGTGAGGTGATTGTGGCGGGAATCTGCTTACTTCGAATAACGACATAAATGGTGTTTCCGACTATTGCTTGTTTTCGGTCTACATAGCCCATGCCAATCCCTTTTTCAAGGGATGGAGATTGTGTTCCAGACGTCACGATGCCAATGTTATTCCCACTTTCATCTGCCAAGGTATAGCCCTGTCGAGGAATACCACGTTCATTAAGGACAAATCCAACTCTCTTTTTGGGAATTCCAGCTTCTTTCTGTTGTTCAATTTGATCTTTACTGACAAAATCCTTGGAGAATGCGGTACACCAACTCAATCCCGCAGATAGGGGAGAGGTGGTGTCATCAATATCGTTTCCGTAAAGACAATACCCCATTTCGATTCGAAGGGTATTTCGAGCAGCTAGTCCACATGGTTCTGCTCCATTTTGAATTAGGGAATTCCAAATTTTTTCTGCCCCTTCATTGGGGACGTACAATTCGTAGCCACCAGATCCCGTATAGCCCGTCGCAGATATCAAAACCTGATCTATTCCAGCAACTTTTCCGTAATCAAAACAATAGAATCGGATGCTACTGATGTCTGTGTCTGTGAGTTTTGCTAGAATAGACGTTGCCTTAGGGCCTTGCAAGGCCAGTAAACTCCATTGATCTGACTGGTTTTGAAGCGAAGCGCCAAACACCTTGTTGTGGGTTACCAACCAATTCCAATCCTTTTCAATATTCGCTGCATTCACAACGAGTAAGTAGCTCTGGTTGTCAATACGATACACGAGCAAATCATCAATAATCCCTCCTTTTGCATTTGGCATATAGCCATATTGTGCTTGTCCGATATCCAAT
This sequence comes from Flavobacteriaceae bacterium, assembly GCA_029238125.1. Taxonomy (GTDB): domain Bacteria; phylum Bacteroidota; class Bacteroidia; order Flavobacteriales; family Flavobacteriaceae; genus UBA724. The sequence continues at coordinate 15,550 of JAQWGQ010000008.1, forward strand.
CGTTCAATATTGTTACTAAAAACATATTGGATGAGATCAATTGCTTTTGGCCCACTGACCAAAAACTCTCCCATGTGTGAAACATCAAAAAGCCCTGCCTGATGACGAACAGCGAGATGTTCTCGTACGACTCCAGTGTACTGCACAGGCATTTCAAAGCCAGCAAAAGGAACCATCTTGGCACCAAGTGCTATGTGAGACTGATAAAGTGGTGTTTTTCTCATTTGGGTTTTTTCAAAAATAGGTGGATTTTATGTATTTTGGACAAAATGTTAATAATGTTTCGTCTTTTCTTTTTCTTCCTTTTCTTGTCTGCCATCTCTCTTCAATCTCAGTCAGAAGCACCACCTGCTCTTGACATCAGCTTTCATAAAGAGCGTAGGCAAATGGTACTTGATAAACTACCTCCAAATAGTATTTCGGTGATTTTTTCTGCTCCAATTCGCAACAGATCCAATGATGTAGATCATCCATACCATCAGAATCCAAATTTTTACTATCTCACGGGTTTTCAAGAAGCCCATGCAGTTCTCGTTTTACTCGGCACGCCCACCGAAATTGGAGATTCATCATCCCAAGAAATCCTTTTTGTTCGTGATCGTGATCCCTACTATGCGCTATGGGAGGGAGGCATCAAAGGTCCAGAAGCCACGCAAAGAGAGTTTGGAATTGATAAGGTGTTGAGTACGACTCGCTTTTCCTCTTTTTTATCTTCATTACAAGGAATTAATACCATTTATCATTTCCCACCGTTCAACGATGTCCGAGACCATCCCAGAAATGCATTTGACTTATTTGCTCTTCAGGCAGCGTTTACAGGATTTATATTTGAACAAAATGAACTTTCAAAACCTGAGGACAGTACGGTAACTACTGATCAGGAGGTTTTGCCTGCAATTATAGGTTCTTTACGAGAAATTAAAACCGAACAAGAAATTGCCATACTCAAACAGGCCGTTGCGATGTCAGCGATTGGACAGATTGAGGTAATGAGAGCAATTCATCCAGAGATTTCAGAGCGTGAACTCCAGGGAATACATGAGTTTGTGTTTAAAAAGTATGGTGCGAAACACGTTGGCTACCCCTCTATCGTTGGTGCAGGTGCTCACGGCTGTGTTCTTCACTACACTGCAAATACTTCTGATATGGTGGGTAATCAGCTTGTGTTGATGGATGTAGGTGCTGAATTTCAGAACTACACTGCCGATGTGACCAGGACCATACCTGCAAATGGAAAATTCACGAAAGAACAAGCTGAAATATATAACCTTGTGTTAGCAGCACAAAATGCGGGGATAGAAGCATCTGTGGTTGGAGCTTCATTTTCTGACCCTCATCGTGTGGCTCGTTCTGTCATCCAACAGGGCTTAACTGAACTGGGAATTATACAATCAACAGAAGAGGTTCGAACTTACTTCCCCCACGGAACATCTCATTATATCGGACTCGATGTTCATGATCCAGGTACTTATGGTCCCTTACAAGCCAATTCAGTCATTACTGTTGAGCCAGGAATTTATATACCTCCAAATAGTCCATGCGACCCAAAATGGTGGGGCATAGCGATTCGCATTGAAGATGATATTTTAATCACGCCAAGCGGACCTGTAAACCTATCAGCAGCAGCACCTCGAGAAATTGACAAAATTGAAAAAATGATCGCTCAAGATAGCCCCCTAGATGAATTTGTGTTGCCAGTTTTAGACAGCGTTATCGATTAGGAAATCTTTGAGTTCGCGATAAGAAGATATTGAAGTTTTTTCGGGTGTCCGACCCATGATTGCTTCGATTTGTGGCGGAATATTTACTTTTGTTTTGATTGCTTTTTCAACCACATCCAAGAACTTTACAGGGTGTGCGGTTTCTAAAAACACGCCATAAACATCTGGATTATCTTCGCAATACTTTTGCAAGCCCAAGTATCCGACAGCTCCGTGAGGATCTGCGATATAGCTAGAGTTTTCGTAGAGGTCTTGCATTGCTTTTTGTGTTTCTTTATCAGAAAAACGATAGGAAGAACAAATGTTTTTGAGCCGATATAAATCTTGGTTAAAGAGTTTACTTATCCGATCAAAATTGCTCGGGTTTCCAACATCCATTGCGTTTGAAATAGTTTGAACAGATGGTTTTGGCTCAAAGATTCCATTTTCCATATATCGTGGGAAGGTGTCATTTTGGTTTGTGCTCGCGATAAAATGAGAAATCGGAAGACCTAGCTCTCTTGCGATAAACCCAGCGCAGATATTTCCAAAATTTCCACTCGGAACGGAGAATACAAACGGATTATTGATCTTTCTTTTGATCAATTCCTGTACCGCAAAAAAGTAGTAAAATGATTGTGGTAGCCAACGTGCAACATTGATGGAGTTTGCAGAAGTCAAATTGCGATGTGGTTTTAATGTTTCATCGAGAAAAGCCGTTTTGACCATCTCTTGACAATCGTCAAATACCCCGTCAACTTCCAAAGCTGTGATATTTTGACCTTGTGTTGTCAGCTGAAGTTCTTGGATATGACTTACTTTCCCTTTTGGGTAAAGGATTATAACTTCAACACCTGGAACACCCAAAAAACCGTTGGCAACTGCACCGCCCGTATCTCCTGAAGTTGCAACAAGAACAGTAACTTTATCAGTCGCTGATCGATTGAAATATCCCAAACAACGCGCCATAAAACGGCCACCAACATCTTTGAAAGCCATTGTAGGTCCGTGGAAAAGTTCTAGTGTTGCTAGATTTTGATTGAGCTCAACAACTGGAAATGGAAAGGTTAACGTATCCTCCACAATTTTTTGTAGCTCTTTTGTTGGAATCTCATCTCCTACAAATTGCTCGATAGCAGCTAGCGCAATCTCATGGTGATTCATGGACAGAAAGTTGTCCCAAAACGAATCTGTTAGTGGATTGATTTGCTGTGGATAATACAATCCTCGATCTGGAGCAAGCCCTGTTCGTACTGCTTTTTCAAAACCAACTGCTTTAGTGTTGTTGTTTAAACTGAAATATTGCATTTTCCTTACAGTATTTTTACGCCTTTCGCATTGATTGGACTGATGTGAGTTTCATAGGGTACCCCGATTTCATCATATACTTTTTGCATGGCTAAACCAACTTTCTGGGCGGTATCCATCCCTTTTGACAGTGCGAAGACTGAAGGTCCAGAACCAGAGATGCCAGTTCCAAGAGCACCAGCTTCGTTTGCTCTATTCTTGAGTTCATCAAACCTAGGAATAAGCATAGACCGAACAGGTTCCACAATATGGTCAACCAGCGAACGGCGGATAAGCTCGTAGTCTTCTTTGAATAAACCAGTAACTAGTGCACCGAGATTCGCAGTTTGTGCTACGGCTTGTTTGAGATGTAGTTTGTCGAGCAAAACTGCACGTGCGTCAGCAGTTTTCACCTCAATTTCTGGGTGAATGATGGTAACCACCAATTCCAGAGGAGAGTTGAGCGTAACGACATCTAAAGGATTAGCACTGCGAACCAGGGTAAAACCGCCGAGAAGAACTGGCGAGACATTATCCGCATGTGCAGTTCCGCATGCAACACGTTCACCTTCCATCGCAAAAGAAATTAGCTGCTCTCTCGTATAAGGGTTCCCCAAAAGATGGTTGATTCCAACCACGGCACCAGCTGCACTTGCTGAAGAGCTTCCAATCCCACTTCCAGGTTTAATTCCCTTTTCAATTTGAATTTGAAACCCTTTATCACGACCATAGTCTGCTAAAAGAGCAAGGCCTGCTACACCAGCTACATTTTTTGTCGCTTCAAGGGGTAAATCTTGACCGATAATTTTTGTAATCTCGATTCCAGGTTTTGATGTTTCTTCAATATGAAGGGTATCACCTACATTGTCAAGGCAAACACCCAAAACGTCAAAACCACATGAAATATTGGCAACACTAGCAGGAGCAAAAACAGAAACATGACTCATACTTACTGTTTTGCAATTCGAATGATATCTGCAAAAATACCAGAGGCAGTGACTTCGCCCCCGGCACCGGCTCCCTTAACAATAAGCGGTTGATCTTTGTAGCGGTCGGTATAGAATAATACGATGTTATCACTGCCAGACAAATTGTAGAAGTCATGTCCAACGGGAATCTCTTTTAAGCCAACCTTAGCTTTGCCATCGACAAGCTCTGCTACATATTTTAAGCGACAATTTTTGGAAGCAGCCGCTGTGAATAGCTTCTCAAAGTGGTCATTATGATCATCTAAAGACGTTAAAAAGCTGTCATTGTCTTTGGTTTCCAAACATGCTTTTGGTAAAAAGGATTCATTTTCGATATCCGAAAGCTCCATTTCTAAACCACTTTCACGAGCTAAAATCAAAATCTTCCGCGCGACATCAACCCCACTTAAGTCAATTTTGGGATCTGGTTCTGTAAACCCTGCATCCATGGCTTGCTGAACAACTTCTCTAAAAGTCGTTTTGTCGTTGAATTCATTAAACACAAAATTCAAACTTCCTGAAAGTATGGCTTGAATGGTATGGACTTTGTCTCCAGACGCAATCAAGTGGTTAAGGGTATCGATGATCGGAAGGCCAGCCCCTACATTTGTTTCAAACAAGTATGGTGCGTTATAGGTTCGAGCAAGTTGCTTGAGATTGCTGTAATACGCATAGGTTTCAGCGGCAGCGATCTTATTGCATGTTACCACAGAAATACTAGATTTAAGGTAAGGCGGATACGTATGAGCAATTTTTTCGTTGGCGGTGTTGTCAACATATATCGAATTACGTAGGTGAAGCTTTTTCGCAATTTCAAAAAATGCATCTGGATCCGCTTTTTCGCCCTTTGCGAGTTGGTCTTCCCAATTGCTTAAGTCTATCCCTTCCGCATCGGTCAACATTTTTCGAGAGTTTGAAAGGCCTGCAACTTTTATATTCAATTTCAATTGGCTTTGCAAGTATTCACTTTGATTATGAAGTTGCTCAATTAGTTTACTCCCGACATTTCCAACCCCTGTGATAAATAGGTTGATTTGTTTGATATGTTTTTCAAAGAACGCCTCGTGTAAGATGTTCAGCGCCTGTTTTGTATTTGAAGAGTCAATAACTGCGGTAATGTTTCTCTCCGATGCCCCTTGAGCGATTGCCTTAACGTTGACATTGTTTCGCCCTAGTGCACTAAACATTTTTCCACTAATCCCTTGATGACTTTTCATATTCTCTCCAACAAGAGCAATAATCGAAAGCTCGTCTTCCAACGATATTGGATTGATTCGTTGTGTTTTAATCTCGTAGGCAAAATCGTCTTCAATCATTTTTTTTGCAAGAGGGGCCATACTGCTTTCAATCCCAATGCAAATCGAATGCTCTGATGAGGCCTGCGTCATCATGATTACATTGATTTTTTCCTTTGCAAGAACGGAAAGAAGTTTTTTTGAATACCCTGGAATCCCAATCATTCCACTTCCCTCAAGAGTGAGCAAAGCAATGTTTTCAATGTAACTGATGCCACGTACAGCCTCTCCGTTCGAAGTCTTTTTATTTGTAATTAGTGTTCCTTCGTCTTCGGGGTGAAATGTATTTTTCACAATGACCGGGATATTTTTTTTGGTCACGGGCTGGAGTGTGGGTGGATAAATCACCTTTGCGCCAAAGTGTGACAGTTCCATTGCTTCGTGATAGGACAACTGTTTAATAGCACGTGCTTGCTTGACATATTTCGGATGAGCAGTAAACATGCCGCTTACGTCTGTCCAGATTTCAAGTTGCTTGGCATCCAAGGCATTTGCGATTAGTGCTGCAGTGAGGTCAGAGCCACCACGACCAAGCGTGGTTGGAGCACCTTCTTCATCACTCGCAACAAAACCAGGTACAATGGTCACTCGATGCTTTGGGTTTTTGAAATAGGAACGGATAGAATCGAACGTTTTCTGGTGGTCAACTGAATTTTTTTCGATGTCATTTTTGGTGAAAATGAGGTGTCTAGCGTTTTCAAACCCAGCATCTAAATTCTGCGCAATTGCTGTTTTGGCGATAATGTAGTAGGAGAGGAGTTCTCCAAAGCCAAGCATATGATCTTTGGTTCTTGGCGATAATTCTCGCAGGAGATAAACCCCCTCGTGGAGCGTACTCAATGCGTTGATTTGTTGTTTGATATGACTCAAGACTTGACTTTGTGACTTGATAGGGATCAGCTCTTTAATACATGCAAAATGACGATCTTCAATTTCAGAAAGTATCTTTTGGTATTTTAAATCTCCATTCGCTGCACACTGGGCAGACTTTTGAATCATATTTGTGATACCGCCTAAAGCTGAGACGACAACAACTTGTTGCTCGGCATTGTTTTGAATAATGTCCAGTACACGAGAAATACAGCTACTATCGGCAACTGAAGTTCCACCAAATTTTGCTATTATCATATTTTAGGTCGTTGCAAACAAGCCACAGAAACAAGTCTTTGGCTTAGCAAAGCGCAAAAATATCAATTTTATAGGTTGAAATGCTAGGATTTATAAAAAATAATCTGAGTCAAAAATGAAACAGAAGATTTACCATAGAAATAACGAGAGATTACGACTTTGCAGGATTCTTTTCATGCGCAATTGAAAGGGTTAAATTCTCACTTTTTCCATCCCAATCAAATTGAAGCATAGCACCTCTTGGTATTTTGCCATTGACAATCTCCTCTGCGAGAACATCCTCGATATACTTCTGAATGGCACGACTGAGTGGACGAGCGCCAAATTCAGCATCAAAGCCCTTTTCATTTAGAAAAGAGATTGCTTTTTTGGACAAGCTCAGTGAAAAACCAAGTTCATGAATCCTACCCTCCAGTTCTTGTAATTCGATTTTGATGATTTCAGCAATATGTTCTTTCTGAAGACTGTTAAAAACCACAACATCATCGATTCGATTTAAAAATTCAGGAGCGAATGTTTTCTTTAATGCATTTTGAATAACGCTTTTTGTGTGGTCATTGGCTTGGGCTTTAATAGCTGCCGTTCCAAACCCGACTCCTAAACCAAAATCTTTCACCTGACGAGCTCCGATATTTGAGGTCATGATGATGATTGTGTTTCTGAAATCAACACGTCTGCCAAGAGAATCTGTGATGAAACCATCGTCGAGAATTTGAAGCAACATATTAAACACATCTGGGTGTGCCTTTTCAATTTCGTCGAGTAGAACAACAGCATAGGGTTTTCTTCTGACCTTTTCGGTAAGTTGCCCCCCTTCTTCATATCCTACATAGCCAGGAGGTGCTCCGATCAATCGCGAAATCGCGAATTTTTCCATGTATTCACTCATATCGATGCGAATCAGGGCATCAGCGGTATCAAATAGAGTGGTCGTTAAGACTTTTGCCAACTGTGTTTTTCCAACTCCCGTTTGGCCTAGAAAGATAAAAGAGCCAATCGGTTTTTTAGGGTTTTTCAAGCCAGCTCGATTCCTTTGAATCGCACGAACCACTTTTTCAACGACTTGATCTTGTCCAATGATCTTACCTTTAATTTCATCAGCTAGATTTGTTAAACGAATGCCTTCCGATTCCGCTACACGATTGACGGGGATTCCAGTCATCATAGAAACGACATCCGCGATATCCGACTCGTTTACAGTAACTCGATTTTCTTTTTGCGCTTCTTGCCATTCCTCTTGTGCGAGGATCAATTCCTTTTCGATTCGTTTTTCATCATCACGAAGTTTGGCAGCTTCTTCGTATTTCTGTTTCTTGACAACGCTGTTTTTTTCTTCACGAACGTCTTCTAGTTTTTGTTCAAGATCAACAATCTCTTCTGGCACATCCATATTGTTGATGTACACTCGTGAACCCGCCTCATCCAAAGCGTCAATCGCTTTGTCTGGTAAAAATCGATCTGACATATATCGATTTGTGAGTTTCACACAAGCCACAAGTGCCTCTTCGGTATAATTTACATTGTGATGCGATTCGTATTTGTCTTTAATATTTTGGAGGATTTCAATGGTTTCATCTACAGAAGTTGGCTCAATGATTACTTTTTGAAACCTACGTTCGAGTGCGCCATCTTTTTCGATATGTTGTCGATACTCATCTAGGGTAGTCGCTCCGACACATTGAATTTCTCCTCGCGCCAATGCAGGTTTAAACATATTCGAAGCGTCCAGACTTCCAGTCGCTCCACCAGCGCCAACAATGGTGTGAATTTCGTCGATAAACAGAATGATATTATCGTTTTTTTCCAACTCATTCATCACAGCTTTCATACGCTCCTCAAACTGTCCTCGGTATTTGGTGCCAGCGACAAGACTTGCCAGATCAAGGGTTACGACTCGTTTGTTGTAGAGGACACGAGCAACTTTCTTCTGGGTGATACGAAGTGCAAGCCCTTCGGCAATAGCCGACTTACCAACCCCAGGCTCTCCAATCAACAATGGATTGTTTTTCTTGCGTCGACTCAAAACCTGAGATACACGCTCAATTTCTTTGGATCGACCGATTACAGGATCGAGCTTATTTTCGATTGCTAAGGCAGTGAGGTCTCTACCAAAATTGTCAAGGACAGGAGTACTCGATTTTTTATTTGATTTCGACTCGCTAGAAGTGAACGGGTTATTTTTCTTTGGACTTGCATCATCTTCTGATTCTTCGGACATCGGAGATGACATAGATACATCCATAATATCTTCACTTTCATCAGATGAGATCAATTTGAATTGATCTTTTACCGTCTCATAGTCAACTTGTAGTTTGTGAAGTAATTTGGTGGTAGGGTCGTTTTCATTTCGCAATATACACAAGAGCAAATGCGCTGTATTGATGGAAGGATTTTGAAAAAGTTTAGCTTCTAAAAAAGTTGTTTTTAGAGCACGTTCGGCTTGACGAGTTAAATGTAAATTCTTTTTGTTGTTGGTCAGTTGCTCTTGAGAAGAATTGGCAGGACTGAGGATTTCAACCTTTCGTCTCAAATAATCCAAATCAATTTCCAAGGCACTTAAAATCGATATGGCTTTGCCGCTACCATCGCGTAATATACCAAGCATAAGATGCTCAGTGCCGATAAAGTCATGGCCCAACCGGAGTGCCTCTTCCTTGCTGTAGCTAATCACGTCTTTTACACGTGGAGAAAAGTTATCATCCATACTAAATTTTCTTTTTCGACTTCACAATCAAGTCATTGATATGCTAATCAACAAAAAAAATATAGAATTACAATGGAAAAATGAATAAAAATTGAGTGAATTTTTTGAATAATGTGTTAATAAATTTGTTTAAAAACATCAAAATATTAATCAACTAATACATATCGAATCAGTACATTAGCATTACCTTAAAAACTGATAAAATTACATAGTATTTTATGTCTACCGAAGATAAGCTAATCCCAATCAATATTGAGGATGAAATGAAGTCGGCATACATTGATTATTCAATGTCTGTCATCGTATCACGTGCACTACCAGATGTTCGTGACGGAATGAAGCCCGTTCATCGCCGTGTTTTGTATGGAATGCATGACTTGGGAGTTCGTTCAAACAGTTCACACAAGAAATCTGCACGTATTGTTGGAGAAGTATTGGGGAAATATCACCCACATGGTGATAGTTCTGTTTACGACACTATGGTTCGTATGGCGCAGTCGTGGAGTTTGCGTTACTTGATGGTTGATGGTCAAGGAAACTTTGGTTCAATTGACGGCGATAGCCCAGCAGCTATGCGTTATACCGAGGCTAGGATGCAAAAAATATCGGAAGAAATGCTCGCCGATATCGACAAGGATACCGTTGATCACCAGCTCAATTTTGATGACACTCTTAAAGAACCAACCGTTCTTCCAACACGAGTGCCAAACTTGTTGATCAATGGTGCTTCAGGGATTGCTGTAGGTATGGCGACCAATATGCCACCACATAACCTCAAAGAAGTAGCTGAAGGGATTATTGCTCAAATCGACAATCCTGACATCACAATTGACGAGTTAATGACTCATATTAAAGCTCCTGATTTTCCAACAGGGGGAATTATCTATGGATATGAGGGTGTTAAGGAAGCATTTCACACAGGTAGAGGTCGTGTTGTACTTCGAGCGAAGGCCGATATTCAAGAGGTAGATGGTCGTGAGTGTATTATTGTAACAGAGATCCCTTATCAGGTCAACAAGGCAGAAATGATTCGCAAGACCGCAGAACTTGTCAATGACAAAAAAATTGAGGGCATTTCAAACATTCGTGATGAGTCCGATCGAAAGGGAATGAGAATTGTTTATATTCTGAAAAGAGATGCTGTGCCCAATATTGTTGTCAATATGCTGTACAAGTACACCTCATTGCAATCATCTTTCAGTGTAAACAATATTGCACTGGTCAATGGACGCCCCGAATTATTAAACCTCAAGCAACTCATCGGGCATTTTATCGACCACCGTCATGAAGTGGTTGTACGCCGAACGACTTTTGAGCTCAAAAAAGCGGAAGAGCGAGCACATATTCTTCAAGGGATGATTATCGCTTCTGACAATATTGATGAGGTTATCGCATTGATCAAAGCATCGTCAAATGCAGAAGAAGCCCGACAAAAGTTAATTACAAAATTTAGTCTTTCGGAGGTGCAAGCCAAAGCCATCGTTGAAATGCGTTTGCGACAGTTGACAGGTTTAGAGCAAGACAAATTGCGTGCAGAATATGACGAACTGTTATCTACGATTGAAGATTTGAAGGATATTCTTGACGACAAAGATCGCCGTATGGGTATCATCAAAACGGAGACCAGTCACGTTGTTGAAAAATATGGAGATGATCGTCGATCAGAAATCAACTTTGTGGGCGGATCATTCCGCATTGAGGATATGATTCCAGATGAAAAGGTTGTGATTACCATTTCTCATGCGGGCTATATTAAAAGAACTCCTCTGGCAGAGTACAAAACGCAAAACCGTGGAGGTGTTGGTCAAAAAGCATCAACGACAAGAAATGAAGACTTTTTAGAAAATTTATTTGTTGGTACCAATCATCAATATATGCTCTTTTTCACCCAAAAAGGAAGATGTTTTTGGTTACGCGTATTTGAAATCCCAGAAGGATCCAAAACATCAAAAGGTCGCGCTATCCAAAACTTGATCAATATTGAACAAGATGATAAGGTCATGGCATTTATTTGTACACAGGACTTGAAAGACGAGGAATACATCAACTCTCATTATGTCATCATGGCGACAAAGAAAGGTCAAGTAAAAAAGACTTCTTTGGAGCAGTATTCAAGACCTCGATCAAACGGAATTAATGCTATTACGATCAAGGATGGGGATGTTTTGTTGGAAGCAAAGCTGACAACAGGTCAATCGCAAGTTGTGTTAGCGGTGAAGTCTGGTAAAGCGATTCGCTTCGAAGAAAACAAAACCAGACCGATGGGTCGTAATGCTTCAGGAGTTCGCGGTATCCGACTGGCAAATGATGCAGATGAGGTTATCGGTATGGTTTCTGTAAATGATATGGACTCTGATATATTGGTTGTTTCTGAAAATGGCTATGGAAAGCGATCCAAATTGGAAGACTACCGTATGACCAATCGGGGAGGAAAAGGAGTCAAGACCATTTCTGTTACCGATAAAACTGGAAGTCTTGTGTCGATCAAAAATGTTTCAGACAGCGATGACTTAATGATTATCAACCGATCAGGTATTGCCATTCGCATGGAGGTCGAAAGTCTTCGTGTCATGGGTAGAGCAACCCAAGGAGTTCGCCTAATCAATCTTCGTGATGATGATACAATCGCCGCTGTTGCAAAAGTGCTGAAAGATGACGAAGAAATTGATGACGTCGAAGATATCGAAGTCGATATGACTTCTGAAACCGAAAATGAATCTTAAAGATTAACCATCAAATGAAATCCAATGTTCAATAAAACCTTTATCCCTTTTATTTTGATACTTTCTTTGTCCGTTTATGGACAAAAAAAAGAACTCAAAGCAGTAGACAAACTCGTGGAGAGTCAAGATTATGATACTGCTTTGAATCAATTGATGTCTCTAGAGTCTGTTGTCGAGAATTCGGAGCTTAAATATCAGGCACAATATCAGTTTTTAGCTGGAAAAATATATGGCGGTCAAAAAGATTTTAAATCCGCTTTTACTGCTTTTGATTCTGCTCGGCAACTCGAATCTGAAAATGGGTCTTCGAAGCACACAGCAGAGATTGACAAATTGATGAATGATTTAAGTTTAGAAGCGATTAATAAAGCGATTGAAGAAAATCAGAATGAGAACTACGCCGAGGCTTCAGACTTGTTAATTATGGTTTATAATATTGACAAAGAGAGAAATGCAGATTATTTGTATTTTGCTGCTTCTAGTTCAGTTAATGGCGGGGATTTTGATCGCGCTCTTGTTTATTATCAAGAACTCAGAGATTTAGATTATACGGGTTCAGTAGAAAAGTTCTATGCTACCGAAAATGAAACTGGAGAGGAAATTGAATTGTCTGCTGAAAATTATGTTCTTTTCAAAAAGTTGAAAGCGTATTCGAATTTTAGAACGGAAATGACAGAATCTAAACTTCCAGAAATCATCAAAAACATTGCGCTGATTTATGTTCAGCAAAAAAAAAATGATTTGGCGATTGGGGCAATTAAAGATGCTCGTGCAGTTAATCCATTAGATGTTGGTCTGATTCTTACAGAAGCAAACTTGTACATTCAGTTGGGTGACAAGGAGAAGTTTGCTGATTTGATGAAAGAGGCAATTGAGAAAGACCCGAATAATCACATTCTATACTTCAATCTAGGTGTGATAACCGCTGAACAAGGAGATCGAACTAAAGCTCGCTCATATTACGAGAGTGCCATCGAATTAGATTCATCTTATGCCGCATCGTACCTCAACCTTGCAGCTCTGATTTTGGAAGGCGAACCAGAGTTGGTTGAAAAAATGAACTCCTTGGGGAATTCACGCGCCGATAATATCAAATATGAACAATTGCAAAAGCAAAGAGAAGGGTTGTTTCTAGAAGCTGTACCAGTATTAGAAAACCTAACTAAAGTCGACCCTTCAAATGTTGAGGCATTGTCTACTTTGAAAAATATTTTTGGCACGATTGGCGATGCTGCCAACTTTAAAAAGATGAAAGAAAAGCTCGAAGCTCTAGGGCAATAGTTTCCAGATCATTCTTTCTACAAAATTTTCTTAATCACACGAAGTTTGTGTGTGTGCGTATTGAGGGAGTTGTTAAAAATGCCAGTTTGATCTAAGCGATCAATCCTCACTTGCCCAAATGCATGAATAATATGGTAGTCAGTCATAATGATACCTACGTGGGTGATTTTTCCCTCGTGATCATCAAAAAATGCTAGATCGCCTGGCTCACTTTCGTCAATAAAACCTAAGGTTTGACCATGCTCGGCTTGGAGGTAAGCATCCCTAGGCAATTGAAAGCCATGAAGTTGATAAACACATTGCACAAAACCAGAACAATCAATACCAAAAGGTGATTTGCCACCCCACATATAGGGGCTGTTCAAGTAATGAAGTGCTGTACTGACAAGGTTGCTTTTTGGTTTGGTTTCAACCAGCTCTTTTCCCTCAAATCGATGACCAAGGATTTGGGCTGAACTCACTAAACTTCCAATCGGGGTCGGAAATAGGATATCATCCTCTTTCCAAATAAAGTCAACCAGCTCTGCTGCATATCTCTTTTTTGTAGCTTGGAGTTTTTGAAAGATGTTTTTTTCAATAAATTGAAAGTGCTTATTGTTGATCCACCCCTGATATCCATCACTTTCGTTCTGGATTTTTGACCACGATTTTTGAAGGTCTAAAATGGTAAAAAATTCTCCGTAGAGCAGTTGTGAAGTTTGTTCGCTAGCGTTTTTTGGTTCTGCCCGTAAAGGGACAATACTCAGTGGGCAAATTCCATATTGCATTTGCCAAAAATACAAACAAATTGGAATCGATTGGCGAAAGAAAAGGAGAAAACGTATTTTTGACAGACAAGACAGCTATGCAATTTTTCTACAAACATCAGTCTTTTATCTATAAGATCATCCTTTTTTTGATCACGACGGTCTGTTTGGTTTATCTATTTCCACGTAGTGGAGGGTTTAAGTACAGTTACCAAACCGGAAAGCCCTGGCCATACGAAACACTTCTCGCTCCTTTTGATTTCCCAATTGCTAAATCAGAGGAAGAGCTTACCAGTGAACGTCTTGCTATAGAGCAAGAAAGCCCACTTATCTTTACGAGGGATACCTTAGCTGAACAACGGTCTTTTGAACGAACGAGAAAGTGGATTCGTCAACAGGGAACTCCGATTTCCTCATCAGTTTTGCTACGGGCATGGGATCGTTACCTGACAAGTCTCTATACACCCGGGCTTGTTGACGCTTCGTTTGCGGTACAAAGCGCAAAGCCAATTTTGCTTGTCAAACACAACAGCGCAAAAAAACTGTTATTTTCAGATCTGAAAATAAATGATTCACTTCCATTTTCAAATCAAAGTCCTCTTCTGGACAGTGTAATCGCCAACGCTTCTAACCGATTGATTTTAAACGAATATATCGAGTCAAACCTTGTGCTTGATTCTATCCTGACAAGACAAAAGTTAGAAGAATCACTTTCGCTTATTCTTCCTACCCGTGGGGTGGTTGCTGAAGGAGAGCGCATCATTGCGCAAGGAGAGGTGGTCGATCAAAGGAGATATCAAATCTTAAGCTCCTTAAAAGTTGAATACCTCAATGATTTATGGGCTTCAAGCGAACAGTCTATCATCGTAGGATATTCTCTTCTTGTGTCGCTGATTATTTTTCTCATTTTTTTATTTCTATGGCGCTATCGCCCATTGGTTTTTGAAAATAACACCAAACTTGTTTTTGTGTTCTCAACAATTTTAATCATGGTGGCAGCCATCAAATTAGCCATGGCGAACAACATCAACTTTGTGTATGTAGTGCCACTATGTATCGTTCCATTGCTGCTCAAAACTTTCTTTGATACACGACTTGCCTTTTTTGTTTTTCTGATGGGCTTGTTACTCATTGGTTTTATGGTACCAAGTGACTTCTCCTTTTTGTTTATGCAGCTCGTGGCTGGAGCAATCGCCACCTTGTCTGTCACGGACTTATATAAGCGCGCCAATCTCTTTGTGGTTGTAGTGCTTATTGTGACTTCTTATGTGATTACCTATGTATCTTTTCATTTGATATATGAAGCAAATCTCTCAACAGTATCGCTGGATCACCTTGGACTTTTGTTGATTAACGGATTGGGAATACTTTTTGTACACCCTTTGGTTTATGTGTTTGAAAAGATTTTTGGGCTAATTTCTGATTTATCTCTTCTCGAGCTTTCAGATACCAACTCGAAACTACTTCGAACCCTTTCAGAGAATGCACCGGGCACATTTCATCACTCTTTGCAGGTAGCAAATATAGCCGAGGCGGCCGCTAATGAGGTCGATGCAAATGCCTTACTTGTTCGAGTCGGGGCCTTATATCATGACATTGGAAAAATGAATAACCCATTGTATTTTAGTGAAAATCAATCTAGCAATTATAACCCTCACCACGAGCTTGATCCATTTGAGAGTAGTCGCCTGATTTTGAATCATGTTACGGAAGGTATTGAAATTGCCAAGCGAAACAATTTACCAGATCGTGTTATTGATTTTATCCGCACTCATCATGGCACCTCACCTACACGTTATTTTTACCACAAGGCGAAAAAGGAAGATGAAAATATAGATAAAGCTTTGTTTTGCTATCCAGGACCAAAGCCATATTCTAAAGAAACTGCAATCTTGATGATGGCAGACAGTGTTGAAGCAGCATCAAAAAGTTTACAAGAACCAACAGCAGAGGGTATCGCAAACTTCGTGGAAAAAATCATTGAAGAACAAGCGGAGGAAAATCAATTTGCTGAAGCGGATATCAGTTTGCGTGAAATTGAACGTATCAAAAAAGTCTTGGTTGAGAAGCTGATCAATGCCCATCATTTACGTGAAGTGTATCCAGAATAGCTCATTTGGTGCAGATGTATTGGCATGATGTTTGGTTATTGTTTGAATATCAACAAACCCATGAAAACAAAAATTTTATTTTTAATCGCTATTTTTTTTACTGCCTCCTGTGAGTGGGACAGTGTCAATACCACCGACGAAGAATGGGTAGATGTGACCTACGTTACACCAGTCTACGAAACGGCATCTTCACTTACAGACCAAGTTGTTGTTGAAGAACCTAAAGAACAAACGTCTCTAGGTAAAATTATTACCTATCAAAATTATGTGTTTGTCAACGAACCCATGGAGGGAATTCACATCGTTGATCATACTGACCCTTCAAACCCAACAAACCTTTCGTTCCTTGCTATCCCTGGTAATTTGGACATGTCTATTGTCGATGATTATCTTTATGTCGATATGTTTTCTTCTTTGGCAGTGTTTGATATTCGTGATGTATTATCTCCGAAGTTTAAAGAGAGCTACACTGTTGAAAATGTATTTGACTACGATGCCTTTTGGAACTTTCCATTTGAGATTTGGGAAGAGCTCAATTCATATATTGAATACCGTGAATATCCCGATAAAACCAAGGGGATTGTTGTGGATTGGCAAACTGAAACCGTCCGTGAAAAACGTAGTTTGTACGGCTATCGTTATTTTAGTGATAGTGCGATAACAGAAGTTGCACTTTCTTCTGAAGATGGTAACATAGATGGAGCCCAACAAACAAGTACGGCGGGTTCTATGACGCGATTTTTGCCGATAAACGGCTATTTATATACCATTAATTTCAATGAACTGGTTCTATTCCAAATCGGAAATGATTATAAACCAAGTCCATGGATCAAAAAAAATACTGAAACACAAGCCGAAACTTTATTTCAATTGAACGACCTGCTGTTTGTCGGTTCAGTCAATGGAATGCTTGTGTATGATGTTTCAGATGCAGCAGACCCTGGTTACATCAACCGAATTGAACATATGAGAAGCTGCGACCCTGTTGTGGCAGACACAAACTATGCTTATGTGACGCTGCGTGGAGGGACCAATTGTTTTACCGATATCAATGAGCTTCAAATCATAGACATTCAAGATCCTCAAAATCTTTCGGTAGTCTCTCGAAAAGATATGTATAATCCCCATGGCTTGGGAATTTACAACGATCATCTCATAATCTGTGACGGAACAGCAGGCATCAAAATAGTTGATGTGAGTACTCCAACAAAACCTAGTATCGTGAATAGCGCACCCGTACGGTTTGCCTACGATGTGATCATAGACTACCCGCATGCTTTGATTGTGGGCGATACGGAATTATACCAATACGACATCTCAAACCTTCCAGAAATGCAATTGATCAGCCAAACACCGATATTGGATAACTAAACAAGAATATACTAGGTGAATAAATATTGATGTAATTGTCAGTTAATGTATTGGTGAAATATCGAATTCTCCATTTTCATCTATGTATTTATAAATGCCCTTTTCCTCTTCATCAAGCACAATGTTCCAGCTCTCGTTTGGTTGATGTTTTACATTTTTTGAAAAAACAATCATGCTAGCAGGAGCAATTAAAGCTTGAACCAGCATAGCTCCTAACCCAGTCAATTATACAAGGTATATTTATTGTTGACGTTTTAAAATTCGCCCAAAAAAAGATTGGTTTAGATAATATCTTCCAACAACAAGTGCTGCGGCAATAATAATGATGTTTTTAATGATATATTGCCCCTCAAGTGTAGGTAAAAAAAAGTTAGTGTTTTGAAATGTAACCGAAGGCAATAAAACTAAAGGCATGAATGTTCCACCCATTTGTAAAAAGAGGAGTAACATGGCATAGAACGTCGTTTTTTTTGTTAAAAAAAACAAGCCTATAACCATTTCCCAATAGCCAATAACGATTACCCATTGCTCAGGATTTAAAAAGGGCATCCAATAGACAGTGTCTACAATTAACTCTCGAGCCGGCGATAGTTCAATTACTTTGAGCAATCCAAACCAGAAAAAAATGATGAATAGTGGTATTCTTAGTAGATAATCATTGGTATTGAAACGATACATAAAATTATTATTTCGCTAATAAATTTAACGTAAATTTCCCTAATTATCACATGGTGGTTATTAAGGATAAACTTAACTGGTTTAAAAAATATCCGCTAGCATTATTTTATATGTTTAAGAAAAATTGCAAAATATGAGAATTGAGATAAACTATTTTAAAAGCGTTTGACCAGAGTTAGATTCCTGATAATAAATTTCCAAGGCCGTCTTTAAACTGAAACCCTTCCATCGTTCTGTATTTATTTAGTTTTTTGTTTGCTTCTAGCCCCCACAGTAAAAATTCCATCATAAAGAAAAGGTCTTCAGTAGGACAATCTGCTTGATGAGTTGCAATTAGTTTTTTTAAGTTAGGAACATTCATTAAAGTGTCTTGATAAACACTTTCTGGAAGATTGTCTTCCAAAAACAATTCGTTATCCCCATAAAACCATCCCAATAACAGATCATAAGGCCCTTCCTCATCTTGCTTTTCAAGTTTTTTTATATCTGGAAAATATGTTGGAAATAAGGTTTTTACAGCTTGATTGATTAAGTGGAAAGAAATCTGTTCTGCCCCCTCTTGTTCGCCTTTATAGACCAATTCTACTTTCCCATTTATCGCAGGAATAATCCCCAGAAAGTCAGACATTCTAATGGACGTATTTTGTTCGCCAGACATCAGCATACGTCTTTCAGCAGCACTCATGAGGTTTTCAAAAGCCGTTATGCTCATACGTGCGCTCACGCCACTTTTGGAATCTACGTATTCACTTTTTCTTGCTTCAAAACCGATCTGCTCTAAAATATCACGTGCCAATTCAGGAACGTGAATGGCCTGTTGCACTGCTTTATTTGCCTGGGTCTCTTGTCTGGTTATGGCCTTTGCTGTTTCCAAGTTGTGCGGGTAGTGCGTTAAAATTTGAGAACCGATACGGTCTTTAAGTGGAGTCACGATACTTCCGCGGTTGGTGTAATCTTCAGGGTTGGCGGTAAATATAAATTGGGTTTCAATTGGTAATCTGAGTTTAAACCCGCGGATTTGAATTTCTTTTTCTTGTAAAATAGAAAAAAGTGCTACCTGTATTCGTGCCTGTAGGTCAGGCAATTCGTTTAAAACAAAAATGCATCTGTGTGCTCTTGGAATCATGCCAAAATGAATTACGCGCTCATTGGCATAAGACAGTTTAAGGTTAGCTGCTTTTATGGGGTCTACATCGCCAATCAAATCGGCTACACTTACGTCTGGTGTGGCTAGTTTTTCAAAGAAGCGATCGTCACGATGTAGCCAAGTGATGGGGGTGTCATCTCCTTTTTCTGCAATTCGTTCCTTAGCAAAATTACTAACCGGATCTAAGGGGTCGTCGTTTATTTCAGAGTCTTCGACCACCGGAACCCATTCGTCTAATAATTGCGTGAGCTGCCGAGCCAGTCTGGTTTTGGCCTGCCCTCTTAAACCAAGCAAATTAATACTATGCCCCGAAAGCAATGCTCGTTCTACGTCGGGAATAACCGTATTTTCATAGCCCAAAAGTCCTTCAAATGTCGGTTGGCCATTTTGCATACGCGCCCTCACGTTTTGTGCCAGTTCTTGCTGAATGGAAAGGGGTTTGTAATTTGATTTTTTTAATGCCCCCAGTGTAGTACTCTTTTTCATTTATCTCAATCTTTTTTTTCTGTTCTGTTCATAATCTTCAAAAATCATTTCGCCTAAGCCCTTTAGTCCTGTAAAGAATGCCTTTCCTTTGTTAGCTTCTGTAAAATTCCGGATAAACTCTTTTAAATAGTGGTCTTGTGCAATCATAAATGTGGTGATGGGGATGTGAAGTTTTCGTGCCTGCCGTGCCATATTGTAGCACTTATCCACAATAAGATCGTCTAGTCCCATGCTGTTTTTATAATAGGAGCCATCGGAGTTTTTTAAACAACTTGGTTTTCCATCGGTAATCATAAAGATTTGTTTGTTGCTGTTTTTTCTTCGGCGTAACAAGTCCATGGCCAAGGTAAGACCTGCAACAGTATTGGTATGATAAGGTCCTACTTGCAAATACGGGATGTCTTTAAGCGCAATTGGCCAAGCATCGTTTCCAAACACTAAAATGTCGAGCGTGTCTTTTGGATATCGTGTGGTGATAAACTCTGCCAGTGCCATGGCTACTTTTTTGGCTGGCGTAATGCGATCTTCTCCGTATAAAATCATACTATGGCTGATGTCAATCATCAAAACAGTGCTCATTTGTGTATTGTAATAACTGTCTTCTACTACAAGGTCGTCGTGATGCAATGTAAAGTCAACACCTGCGGAACGTATTTGTGCATTACGCAAGCTTTCGGTCATTGAGATTTTCTCTAATGGGTCACCGAATTGATAGGCCCTAAACTCGCCAGTATCGTCTGCTCCTTGGCCAGTACTTTTGGTTTTGTGGTTGCCATTTCCTGCTTTTTTGAGTTTTCCAAAAATTTGCTTCAATGCGTGTTCGCGTAATAGCTTTTCTGTTTTGGGGGTGAGTGACATACCCGCGCCTTCTCCACTACCTTTTCCTTTTGGTTGTATATAAGCACGTTTTAGCAAATCTTCGACAAAATCATCTATGGTATATTCCGAGTTTGTTAGTCCGTACTCTTTATCCAGTTCGCGCAACCAATCAATGGCTTCCTCAAAATCTCCAGAGGTATGAGTAATCAGCTCTTTGAAAATTTCAAAAAGACGCTCGAACGGAGTTTTCTTTTTGGAAACATGTCGTGTAAATGTAATCCCAGAGGTGGATAAATTTAGTTTCATAGCACAGTAAAAGTACTAAAATCATTCCATAATTTTCCATTACTATGTTTGAAAAAACACACCTAAGAATAAATCCTTATCTGGCGAAATAATCAGACGAGAAGAAGGGAGTCAAGTCGAACTATTTTACTGAAGATATGGGTGTTTTTAAAATTTGTAATTTGAATCATGACTATCAATAATGTCTTGAGCGATAGCATGAAGGTCTGTAGTAAACCCTGTATCGTAATTGAATGAAGATAAATCCACGTTGTAAATACTATTTAGCCATATCATTGTCCCTGTTTCGATAACAATTTGTCCTTGATGTCCTTTTTCATCTGTAAATATTGAATTTGATTTTGGACCAACCATACTTATATCATCTAACAATTGACTATCTAAATTCATCTGTGCTAAATTTTTAGTAGCCCATCCTGTCGGAATGGTAAATATTTTTGTAAAAGGGAATTCTAATCGAAGTTCATCCACTATTTCTTTGTGTATAACCTCGTTTATGTAATACTCATAAAACTCTTGAATAGAGTTGAAGCCATTGTCTGATGCGAACGTATCCCAATCTGGTCGTGTACCATTAGAATCTCCATTTGGAAAGTCAAATGAACCAATAGCAACGAAAATTATAATATTTGGATTATTCTGTAATGGATATCTTATCCATGCACTGTGACCTTCAGTTGGATTGTCAGAATCAATATCGTAACCAGATGTCATTCCAAAAATTTCGATGTTACCCTGATCCAATGTGGATTTAATGAGTTGATGTTCCTCGGTAGTTGAGTCGTTCCATAAATTAATTGGCCATCCATATTCTCCACCTCTTTTAACTACAGTGCTATTGTGTTCATTAAGGTTAGCTTCAGAAGCGAGATTATTGAGATGATCAGCATAAGGTTTAAAAAAACTATTTCCAATCAATAGCATGTTAAAACCTTGGGTTTGTATTTGCTGAGGGTTTTCATCTTTAGCACAAGACAATATAAATATCAGTATGTAGAAGTTTAAAATAAATTTCATGATTGTAATTTTTATATTTATACACTAATTCAGAAATAAAGTTTCAACTTAAATGCTTAAATATCTTTATGAATTATTAGTCTAAAAAAAATATTCCCTAAAATAAATTTTATTTTAGGGAATTATACCCGTGGAGAATAGGGGAGTGAAATCGAACTATTTTGGGTCTGATTTAACTATTTTACTAAAAAGTTGTTTCCAAGAATAAATTATTAATTCTTGAAATAATTTGTGGAGCATAAGGGAGTTAAGTCGAACTTTTTTGGTGATGATTTAGTTGTTTTCAAAAAAAAATATTCCCAAGAATAAAAAATTATTCTTGGGAATAAAAAGTGGAGCAAAGGGGAGTGATATCGAACTATTTCGAGACTGATTTAATTCTACATGTTTTAAATAATTAGTTAAAGGCTCTTTTTTTTTTTTACTTTTAGAAAATGAAAAAACAATTACTTACTCTGGGTGGACTCTTGGTTTGTCCGTTTCTGTTTAGTCAAATTTTAACTGTTGATGCTGGTTCGTCTGTTTCTATTTCGTCTGGCAGTTCTATAACTCTTGATGGATTGGAAATTGCGCCATCTGACACCTATGTGATTAGTGGTGCTAATGATGTCTCACGTTCTGCTACTGCTGCTACTGCAGGCAACAATAGCTCTGTTTCTCGTGTATATAGCTCTTCTGCTCTACTGTCTGGTTTTACAGGCACACTTACCTTCTCTTATCTTGAAGGAGAACT
Organism: Flavobacteriaceae bacterium; assembly: GCA_029238125.1. Taxonomy (GTDB): domain Bacteria; phylum Bacteroidota; class Bacteroidia; order Flavobacteriales; family Flavobacteriaceae; genus UBA724. The sequence goes on from JAQWGQ010000008.1 coordinate 38,050, forward strand.
CAATGGAATAACTGAAAATGAACTTGTAATGGAACTTCAGTCAGATGATGATAGTTGGATATCCTATACTGGAACTGTGGATGAGGTGAACAACACGGTTAGCTATACATTTAATGACCCTGTTTCATTTAAATCTGTTACTGCAAGTAG
>JAQWGQ010000022.1 GCA_029238125.1 Flavobacteriaceae bacterium
CAAGATTTCGGACAACGATAAGGTGGCTATTGCATTGGGGCTCACCTCTTCCCATCCCGAACAGAGAAGTTAAGCCCAATAGCGCAGATGGTACTGCCATTGGTGGGAGAGTATGTCGCCGCCTTCTTCGAACCCCTTCACTTTAGTGAAGGGGTTTTTTATTTCTACGCTGTTTTACTTTGGCTAAATCTCAAAAAGATATTGAAATTTAAAATACAATTGACTGCTGTCTATGTCGAGCTTGCCAGCAATTTCACCTTCTCCATATCCCTGACTGCCTCCAATAAATAATACTGTAAATGGATTTGGATTCCATTTCAATAGGGGTTGAATAAATAAGGTGTCATCAAATTCATTGTATTCACTCACAAGACGAAACGACAAGTCTTTATTAAATTGATAATTCGTAATGAATCGTGCAATAATTCCTTTGTAGTATAAACTGTTATCCGCTTTTGATCGCATTTGTGAATAACGTATCGATTGACCAATTCTCAGTTTTGGCGTGAGTTGAAAACTGTTAAACGAGCCGATGAATAACTGTTTGCCAACCGCTGGATTTTCTTCGTCATACCTCAATTCGTCCCCGATCGACACGAATGACCGTAAGCGAATTGATTCACTTGGGCTGTAACCGTTATACATACTGTATTGCATCATTTCTTTCCCTACAAACCCTTCATACTCTTCTTCCAGAATACGTACAATATTCAATTGACTCTCCCAATTTCCTTTCCACACAATATTGGCGTTACTAAATAGGTCAACATATTTGGGTGTTCCTTCGTAATTGTAACTTAACTCCGAACCCAAATTCACTTCGAATTGCTGAATACGTGCATCCTTGCTTTTTGGAAATGCCACATACTGCTGAACAATCTCTGCGTTTCGAATGTTGTTTTCGTGACAAAACCTAAAGGTGTTTCAAAATTTGGAGTGTACTGCGAGTAGTTAAAAATGGTGTTCCAATTCTTGGTTTTTCGATCCACGGAGACGAATAATCCGTCTCCATTTTTTGATTCACCATCTAACGCTACTGTTTTTTTTCCTTGTTTGTCACTATTATTAATCCAGTCTTGTATGGGCTCCTCAACAGATGAAAAGTTCCATTCTACATTCAATGAATACTGGTCTGCGATACGCACTCTGCTATTTATTCTCATGAGTTGACCGTGACCACCGCCATGAAAAAATCGATTTGTTGACAATAGGCCTATATGTGAGCCCCCTTCAAACGTGCGTTGATAGCTGAGTATATTTGCCCATGCCTCGTTTCCCTCACCAGAATAGGATTGATTCTCTCCAGCGATGAGGTAGGGTGCGTTTTCGTCATATGCTGTTAACCAGTATAATCGTTGATTTTTCCCCTGATGTATGAGTTTTGTTGATGCAATCGGATTGTTGATGCTCCTGGTGTATACTGCCTGCTGATTGGAGTTGATGATGTCATTGCCTTCATTGAAATAGGGGCGTCTTTCAGGAAAAAATAATGCAAAGGTGTTATTCGCGTCGATTTGTGACACATCGGCTTCAATCTGTGAAAAGTCGGGATTGAGTGTCAATTCTAAGGTTGTGTTACTCGACAAGTCAAAAAGTCCACTAAGCCCGATTGTGCCTTTCGGTTTTTGTTGTTGAAAACGACCATCTTCTCGATAACCAGCTCGTCCCAAAAAGATATAGGGCAAGATATTAGACCTTTTATTTGAGGTTACATTATGTAGTGTAATCCGATCTGGGGTTTGGCAAACCACACATGGATTTGAGCGATCATAAGCAAAATTGATCATTTGTATTCTTGTATTATTTGCATAGCCCGAACGTCCAAACACCACAGCCCATTCCATTGTATTAGCAGGGGTAAATTGAAGTCCACTTATCGGAATTTTAAATTCTACATGATAAGCGTTATCGTGTTTGGAGGCCTTGGTTTCGTAGAATAGATTGTATTCATCATTGTTGCCGTTTGGTAGAATTTTTAAATCGAACTGACTTCCATCTGGATTTGAGCCAAGGACAATCATGTTTCGACCATCTCCATAGGTGTCGATTCCGATGGCAACATTGTCATCTCCGCCGATTTGGTCTCGACTTCGTATGGAAGTTCGAAGCTCATTCATATTTGCAAATGCAATAAATCCAACAAATAAATGATTGCCGACTTGACGCACGAACACTTCTGTTTTGTAATGCGCTGGGCCGTTGTCAGAAGGTTCTATTTCGTATGGGATGGAAAACTGTTGTGCATCATGCCACTCTTCGGCGGAGACTACACCGTCAAATACAGGTTGTTGGGCAATAACAAAAAAACTACAGAGAAGAATTAAGGTTCTAAGCATTATTTAGGACTTGTCCATATATAACGCAATTTAGATTACTCTATTTCATAAATATTTGTTAATGTTTTAGAATAGATAAACCAATACCGATTACAATGACCAAAAGTTTTGAGATGTTGAACTTGTGGTTTTCTGTACTTTCAAACAATATCGTGGTTGAGATATGAAGTAAAACCCCGACAACTAGAGCAGTGATGTGGACACTGTATGGCTGTAAAATGGGGGTGTAGAAATTGAGATAACTTCCCAAGGGGGTCATGATTGCAAATCCGATAAGAATCATCACTTTTTTAGAAAAGTTGAAATTTGTCTGCCATATTGCAAGGGTAAGCAACATCGCTATTGGAAGTTTGTGAATGACAATTGCCCACAACAAATCGTTGTGTTGATGGATTGGAAATCCTTCAATAAAAGCGTGTAAGTAAAGGCCACCCAAAAGAGTTAAAGGAATTCTGTTGTTGCTTGTATGGATATGGCCATGTTCAGCTCCCTTTGACAATTGTTCTAAAAGAATCTGGATGATAATCCCAGCGAGAATCCAGTAGCTAGTATGTTCATTTCCGTTGGCAAATACTGATGGAAGTAAAGAGGTAAGGGTGGTACCAAGTAAGAAAGCTCCACTGAATGCAAGTAAAAGTTTGACTGAACGAAGCTCTTTTGGTTTCCAAATCAAAATGGACAAACCGCCAAGAATCACAGCAGCGATAGGAAGAAGATAGTTATTCATTGAAATATAAGGATTTGTCGGTTGGACAACTCTTTGTCATATGCATGGAGTTGATAGTCGCCAAACAAATCTACCAATTGGAGATTTGCTTGAGAAAACAAAGTAATAAAATCGTTGATTTCTAACAATTCTACTTGCTCTTGAAACTGATAATTTTGTTTATCGACCTGAAAATGAATGTCTTTACAAAGCCATTTGCCTTTTGTATAACGTTGAATCGAAAACTTCACCCCAGCTCGAACGATGATTTCTTCTTTAACAAGATTGGCTAGAACCCAACTTGGATTTAAAAAATCAATTACCCCGACACCATTGGGCGCCAACTGCGCACGAAAGGATTCTAGCGTACGAATGTTGTCTTTTGGATCTTTAAAATAGCCAAAGCTGGTAAAGAGATTAAACACATGCGAAAATTGTGTATCTAAGGGATTACGCATATCGTGAACCCTAAACTGCAAGGCATCACTTGCCTGCTTATTTTTGGCTTTTTCTTTAGCATACTTGATGTTTTCTGGAGACAAGTCAACCCCAGTTACCGCATACCCATGCCGATGCAGTTCAAGAGCATGGCGCCCACGACCACACGCTACATCGAGGATGTGTGCGTCTTTGGCAGGTTGAATCAAATCGAGGAGTCGTTTGATAAAATCGGCTGCTTCTTGATGATTACGATGAGCGTAAAGCAAATGGTAATAGGGCGAATCAAACCAAGATGAATACCATTCTCTAACACTGTGCATAAATGCAAAAATAAGCAATAGTTATGAGGGAATCAGTAATTGTTATTTATTCGTCATTCCTTTGACCTTTTGTCTAATCCAGCAAACGATTTCCTACCTTTGCTATATGAAGCAGGACCAGTTTGATATGATTGCTAAAACCTTATTTGGGCTAGAGCAAGTTTTGGAAAATGAGCTCAAATTTTTGGGAGCAACATCTGTCAAACAAGGGGTGCGAAATGTACGTTTTCGGGGTGATACGGGCTTTTTATACAAGGCCAACCTGTGTTGTCGTACGGCATTGCGAATTTTAAAACCCATCTATTTTGACAAGGTCAAGACAGCTGACTCATACTATCACAGTTTGTCACGACTTCCATGGGAAGAATACATGAATATCGATACGCGCTTTTCCATTCAGGTTACCCAGTCTGTCCCCATGTTTCGCAATACGATGTTTGCTGCCCAACGTGCCAAAGATGCTCTTGTCGATCGATTCCGAAAACGAGTTGGTAAACGACCAGATGTTGGACGGGAAGATCCAGACATCACTTTTTTTATTCATCTATCACCCAAAGGAATGGAAGTCTCGTTGGACAGTTCAGGTAAGCCGCTAAATCAGCGTGGGTATCGGACCGAGACAAATATTGCACCGATCAACGAGGTGTTAGCCGCAGGGCTTGTAACGCTTTCTGGTTGGAAGCATACTAGCCCGTTCCTCGACCCCATGTGTGGGAGTGGAACCCTGCTCATTGAAGCAGCCATGCAGGCATGCAACATCCCTTCACAAATCAACCGTAAGCAGTTTGCGTTTGAGAAATTGAACGACTATGATGCAGATTTATTTTTAACCATCCGAGAAGCCATGCTCAATAGGGTCAAAGAATGTTTTGTGCCTCTTGTGGGTTATGACAAAGCGCCATCGGCTGTACGAAAAGCACAACAAAATATAGAAGCAGCAAATCTTTCGGATTATATCAGCATCCAAAGAAGAGACTTTTTCAAAACAAAAAAGGATACTCTTGAACAACATCTTCACGTCCTAACCAATCCACCCTATGGCGAACGATTGGCCGTTGATGCCGATGTTTTTTACAAACAAATGGGAGATACCTTCAAACAAAATTACCCCAACACAGATGTATGGATGATAACTGCGAGTTTGGAGGGTCTCAAAAACTTTGGCTTGCGAACGTCTCGTAAAATCAAGTTATTCAACGGGAAATTAGAAAGTAGACTTGTGTGTTATCCGATTTTTGAACGCCCAAGTAGGGAGCTATCACAAGACTCTGTCCATAGCTAGGACTGACAATTTTTTTTGTTAATTGATTTAAAAACTTAGATTTAAAATTTAAATAATTATCTAATTTTTTAATTGAAACTTCTTATATATAAGAAAAATCTTATATATAATATTACCATTTCTTACAAACAAAAA
>JAQWGQ010000015.1 GCA_029238125.1 Flavobacteriaceae bacterium
TGTTGAGTGCTTATTAAACAAATTTACTTAACTTGCATATAGCATAGACTCCAAATCTGTTACATACGCATGAAAAACCTACTGTCTTTCTTTACTTCACTTCGGAGTTCTTCTTTGCAGATTTTTAAAAAAAATCTTGCAGATAACTAGTTCACTTTTTGCTGACGTTATACACTAGATCCCACAAAAACAAACCCCTAGAAAGTAAGCATTACTAAGTAAAGCTGTTCCTAGGGGTATATATTACCAATCGGTATAGAGATTAGTCCACCACAGTGGGTGCGTCAGCGGCTTCCATTTGAGTGGCTAATTGATCGACATTACGCACAAAATCATCAATGTTGGGTTTGATATTGTCAAACATGGTTTGCGCCAATGCAAAACTCTCCATATGCAGTGGCGTTGGCCCGTAAGAGTTCCCCATAAGGCCATTGGCAGCAAAATACAATCGATAATTCAAGGTCAGTTGATCTTTTTCCCCAACTTCTTTTTTGGATGAATTACCGTCTAACATACGAGAGATTTTGTGTTTCTCCTCAAGCAAATCATAGAGTACAGCCGTAATTTTTGCTTTATCACCATCGACAAACTTTAATGCTTTTTTGAGGGTTTTGAGCCGCTTGCCAGCGGTTTCAAAAGCATGGTCAGCCAATTCGATTTGCTTGTCTAAGGCAAATATTTTGTCGATATACGCTTGGCGTTGATCAGCCAGTGGGTTAACCAAAACATTCTTTCGAATGCGCTCTACCTCAAAGGGTTGAGCACCTACAAGCTCGGTCTCAACTCCGCCTACTCGCTTGTGCAAACTAACACTGTAGGTGCCTGGCTCCACGTCTAAGCGCCATGCATTGATTGATTTTTGTTTGGTATTGGCGTCAACGACAGTGGCGTAGGGCTTTTTTAAATCCCAGCTTACACGCTGAATTCCTTTAGACAACTTAGCGGAAATGCGGTCAACTACGGCACCCGTTGCGTCACGAACAACCAAAATTGCCTCTGCCTTTGGTTCATTTTTCTCAGCATCTAAAGCCTCCCATCCAGGAAACGGAATGTCATTGTCTTTAAGCTCTTTTTCCATTTTTTGACGTGTAGCTTTAATCGACTTATGCCCATCTTTGAGATAAAAAGTAAATAGAGCACCATAATCTGGATTTTTGGCTGTAAAAAATGATCCACCTTGACTAGAAGTGCCTCCACGAGTTTGGTTGTATTGAAGGGCTTTTCGCACTGGAAAAAGTAAAGCATCCTTCTCTACACTTTTTTCCGACAATTCGCGTAATGCACTATAATCGTCTAGAACATAAAAACTACGTCCAAAAGTAGCAAGAACCAAGTCGTTCTCTCTTTTTTGAATCGCTAAGTCACGTACTGAAATCGTAGGAAGTCCAGTTGAGAACTTATGCCATTGATTCCCTTGATCCAAACTCACGTAAACCCCGTACTCAGTTGCCAGAAACAACAGATTGGGATTGACATGATCTTGTACGATTCTCCAGACCAGTGTTCCTTTAGGAATCCCATTGGTAATCGAGATCCATTTTTTTCCTCCATTCGTTGTTTTATACAGGTATGGTGCATAGTCACCATACTTGTGGTTATCGAGCGCCACATAGGCCACTTGATCGTTGTGTAGGTCAACCTTTATATCGTTTACAAAGGCGGAAGCCGGAACTCCTGGCAGCTTATCAACTGTCATTTTGGTCCATGTTTTACCCCCGTCATTCGTATGCTGAATGATACCGTCATCAGTACCTGCGTACAAAAGGTCAGGATTTGTGGTTGATTCACTCAACGAGGTAATGGTATTATAGGTTGACATCGCATAAACATCCCAGGGGTTGTCAAAACTTTGCTGACGACCCATAATCGGCAGAGCCAAACGCTCTTCGTCTTTTGTCAGATCACCAGAAATCGCAGACCAGCTATCCCCACGGTCATCCGATCTCCAAACACGTTGAGTGCCAAAATACAATCGCTTGGGGTCATGGTGACTCACAAGGATTGGTGCATCCCAATTGTAACGTTCATAGGGTTCACCAATTCCACTTTGTGGTTTGATATAAATGGCTTCCATTGTTGTTTTATCGATTCGATACAAGTTGCCTTGTTGCCATTGCGCATATACGATGTCTGGATTTCCAGGCTCTGTGGCTGGCTGATGACCATCACCACCTAATAGCACATACCAATCTCCATTGGTAATCCCGTTGGTGCGAAAGGTTCGTGAAGGACCGCCTTGTGTATTATTGTCTTGTGTACCACCATAAATATTGTAGAATGGTGCTGCATCGTCAACTGCGAGTTTGTAAAACTGGGTCAAAGGGAGGTTGTTGACAAACTTCCAAGTTTTAGAATCGTCAAACGATTCATAAATCCCTCCGTCAGTCCCAAAAAGAAGGTAATTGGGATCGTTCTTTTTAAAAGTCAGTGAGTGATTATCAGAGTGTTTGTTGGCCTCACTCATGGTATAGAATGTCTTACCACCATCTTCAGAAACCAGTGCACGGACATTCATCAAATAAATTCGATCAAAATGATGTGGAAAGGCGATCAACTCTTGATAGTAATGAGGGCCTGTTCCACCTGAAACGGTATCCGACATTTTTGTCCAGCTACCCCCACTGTTTGATGAGCGATAAACTGCTCCCTTGCGGCGATCGAGTTCGATTGCGGCATAAAGCACCTCAGGGTTTATTGGAGAAATTGCCAATCCGATTTTACCCATATTTGATGAGGGTAATCCATTATCTATTTTAAACCAAGTTTCTCCTCCATCAACGCTTTTGTAGAGAGAAGTGCCAGGGCCTCCTCCCATATGAGCAGCGACATTTCTGTGACGTTGCCAACTTGCAAGATAGAGTACGTCTGGATTGTTTGGGTCAATAACAAGATCCGTAACACCTGTCCACTTGTTGATATCGAGCTTATTTGTCCATGTTTTACCTCCATCTATGGATTTATACAATCCTCTTTCTCCCCCTGAACTCCATAATGGTCCTTGAGCAGCAACCCAAATGATGTTAGAATTGTCGGGGTGAACAATAATTTTAGAAATGTGTTCGGACTGTTTTAAGCCCATATCCTGCCAAGATGAACCGCCATCCGTACTGCGATAAATCCCATGACCGATTCCGACATGTCGACCTCCAACGTTCTCTCCAGTCCCCAGCCAAACAACTGACGAATTGCTCGGATCAAGGGTAATACAACCTGTTGAATAAAAGGACTCCTTATCTGTCAATGGGGTCCATGTGGTTCCTGCATTTGTTGTTTTCCAAGTTCCTCCCGAACCCACAGCAACATACCAGACGTTTTCATTGTTTGGGTCTATAGCGATATCTGCAATACGTCCAGACATAAAAGCTGGACCGACACTGCGAAAAGAAAATCCGTTTAAAGCAGATTTGAGTCCGGTTTCTTCTTCATCTGACTGTGCAAATGAAAAGGAAAAAATAAGCATCAAAGATGCGCATACCAGATGTAAAAAAGTATTTTTCATGATTTTGACTTTAGGAATTAATAAATGAAATTACAAAATAATAAATATTTAGTGTGCTTTTCAGATCATAAAATCCATTGAACCTATCTATTTTTGTAACCGAAATGAAAGTCAAACAATCTATTGAGTTAACCCTGACAGGGATTGCTGCGAAAGGCATGGCAGTTGGTCGAACAACTTCAGGTGCCGTTGTATTTGTAAAAGATGCTATTCCGGGTGATGTTGCACTAGTTTATATCTACAAAAAAAGGAAAAGTTATTTTGAGGGAAGACTGGAGAAATTGATCTCCCCCAGCCCAGATCGAATCTCAGCCAAATGCAGTCATTTTGGGGTTTGCGGGGGTTGCCAGTGGCAACATTTATCCTATCCGGGTCAGCTCAAGCACAAACAAGAAGAAGTCCATCAAAATTTTGTAAAAATCGGGTCATTCGATTTTCCTAAATTAGAAAAGATTATCCCCAGTAAGTCGCAATACAATTACCGCAACAAAATGGAGTACAGCTTCTCCAATAATCGTTGGCTTACCAAAGCAGAAATTGAATCTGGGGAAGTCATAAACCGAAATGCCTTGGGATTTCATAAACCGAGGATGTGGGACAAAATTGTTCATATTGAAGAATGTCACCTCCAGCAAGAACCAGGTAATAAAATTCGAAATTTTATCCATCAATATGCCATGGATAACGGAATCTCTTACTTTGATCTTAAACAGAAAACTGGCCAATTGCGGAGCATGATGATTCGCACAGCTACAACTGGACAAATCATGATCGTCATCCAGTTTTTTGAAGACCACCCTGCACAAAGGGAAGCCTTGTTTGAGGCAATCCTTGCCAATTTTCCTCAAATCAACTCTTTTCAATACATTCTCAATCAAAAAGCAAATGACAGCATCTACGACCAAGACGTGATCTTGTATACTGGTAGTCCATTTATTGAAGAGGAAATAGAAGGGCTTCGCTTTCAAATTACACCTAAATCTTTTTATCAGACCAACTCGTTACAGGCCTATGAACTGTACAAAATTACACGTGACTTTGCAGGGCTTTCAGGCGATGAAATCGTATATGACTTGTACACAGGTTTGGGAACCATTGCTCAGTTTGTCGCTAAAGGAGCAAAACGTGTGGTCGGTATCGAAGCCATCCCAGAAGCCATTGCTGCTGCAAAAGAAAATGCAAAAAGAAATAAATTGTCCAATCTGAATTTTATTTCTGGTGATATGAAAAAAGTTTTTAACGATGATTTTATCGCTACTCACGGGACACCCGATGTTGTGATTACAGACCCTCCTCGCGAAGGAATGCATAAAGATGTCGTTCAGCAATTGATCACAATTCAACCACAGCGAATTGTTTATGTGAGTTGCAACTCCTCTACGCAGGCACGAGATTTAAATTTGTTAAAAGATCATTATGCAATCCAAAAAGTGCAGCCAGTCGATATGTTTCCACACACTCAACACGTAGAAAATGTTGTACTTTTGGAGATGATCCATGCGTAAAATCTGGTTTTTCTTTTTGCTTCTTTTTCTCAACTCCAGTTGTGAACCAGATGACGTGTGTAGTGAAGCAAACCCATCGACTCCACAACTTGTTTTTCGATTTTTCGATTCAAGTCAACCGAATCAATTTAAAGCTGTAGACACCTTATGGATTATGAGTTTGGGCGATCAAACTCCTCTTGAATTTATCAATACCGATTCGATTGCATTTCCTCTTCAAGTCAATGCCAGTAAAATTAATGCAGACTTAACCATTTCTGATGGAATTACAGATCGTATAGAAATTGATTACCTAACGAAAGATATTTATTTGAGTCGAGCATGTGGATTTCAAAGCACGTTTCAAATCCATACCATTGAATTTGACCAACCCGCCAATTGGGTAAATTCAATTGAGATTATAACAAATGAAGTCATCACAGACACCCTAGCCCATGTTAAAATCTACCATTAGCAGTTTGCTCCTTTTTATGGTATGCATTGGCTATGGCCAGGATAGCATTCCCAAATACACCGAGAGATATAGTCTTCGTTTTGGGATCGACATGAGCAAGCCGATTCGTTCTTTTGTGGAAGATCGCTATAAGGGTTTCGAGCTCACCGCTGATTACCGATTAACACACAACCTATATCTCGCAGGGGAAGCCGGAATGGAGGACAAGCGAGTGGTCAGTGAGTCGCTCGATTTTCAGACCTCAGGTGAATACCTCAAGCTAGGGCTAGATATCAATTTATTTAGAAATTGGCAAGGCATGGAAAATCAACTCTTGACAGGATTCCGGTTAGGTACAAGTACACACAAGCATCGACTCCATGGTTATGCGGTAAGACAACTTAATCACTTCTGGCAAGAAGAGTTGTACAAGCCACTAAATAACCCTATCGACTACAACAATCTAAGTGCATTTTGGTTTGAAATCTTGGTTGGCGTAAAAGCTGAGCTGCTAACCAATCTGTATATGGGAATCAGTGTGCGGATGAATTATTTGATCAACGATAAGGAAGTCGATAATTTTGACAACCTTTATGCCCCTGGTTTTCATCGTGTTTCAGACTTTAGCCCTTGGGGTGCTGGACTAAACTATACCATTATGTATCAATTTCCCCTGTACCGAAAATGAGAGAATAGTCTTGCAATAATTTAAAAGGTGTTTGGTTGCACACTAAAAAAAAATATCTAATTTTGCAGACCCTAGGTTCAACCGCTGGCGATGGTCGTGAATGTTGCTCTTAGTTATTTTTAGCTAAAAACCATGGAACACTTAGTTCAATATGTTCAGGATGAATTCGTCGAGAAAAAATCCTTTCCTGCGTTTCAAGCAGGTGACACCATCACTGTTTATTATGAAATTCGCGAAGGCGAAAAAGTAAGAACCCAGTTTTTTAAGGGGGTTGTAATCCAAATAAAAGGCACTGGCAGCACCAAAACTTTTACAATCCGTAAGATTTCTGGCACTGTTGGGGTTGAGCGAATTTTTCCTTTCAACCTCCCAACAATTCAAAAGATCGAGGTTAATAGTCGTGGTAAAGTACGTCGTTCTCGTATTTTTTACTTCCGTGAATTGCGTGGAAAGAAAGCGCGAATCAAGGAAAGAAAGAATTAATAATTTTCATTTCACAAATACCTCCTTTTTAGGAGGTATTTTTTTGATTTCCCATTTTTATTAAGAGATAAGTTCGGATCGTTTAAAGAAAACGAATTCTATCGTAAAGACCTATGTCTTTTGACTGTCGCGTTGTATATTTGCGCCACCAAAAACAAAATCATGTCCAAAATTAAAGTTGCAAACCCTGTCGTTGAAATCGATGGAGATGAAATGACAAGAATCATTTGGAAGTTCATCAAAGACCAATTAATACTTCCCTACCTCGATGTTGAGCTTTTATACTACGACTTGGGTCTTGAAAGCCGAGATGCAACAGATGATCAGATTACGATTGACGCTGCCAATGCAATTAACAAGTACAAAGTTGGTATTAAATGTGCCACCATTACCCCCGATGAAAATCGAGTAGAAGAATTCGGCTTAAAGAAAATGTGGCGTTCCCCAAACGGAACGATTCGCAATATCGTAGGCGGGACTGTATTTCGTGAGCCCATTATCATGAAAAATGTTCCGCGGTATGTGCAAGGTTGGACAAAGCCCATTTGTATTGGACGTCATGCCTTTGGTGATCAGTACAAAGCGACCGATACTGTCATAAAGGGGAAAGGAAAACTCACCATGACCTTTACACCAGAAGACGGAAGCGAAGCTCAAAGCTGGGAAGTATATAACTTTCAAGAAGGTGGAGTCGCAATGAGTATGTACAATATCGACTCGTCCATTTATGGATTTGCACGATCTTGTATGAATCGTGCTTTAAGCAAAGGGTGGCCTTTGTATTTGAGCACAAAAAACACCATTATGAAAGCTTATGATGGTCGTTTTAAAGACATTTTTGAAGAGGTCTATCAAAACGAATTCAAATCGAAGTTTGAAGAAGCTGGTATCCACTACGAGCACCGTTTAATCGATGATATGGTCGCTGCCGCCATGAAATGGAATGGTGGTTTTGTATGGGCTTGTAAAAACTATGATGGTGACGTGCAATCGGATACCGTAGCGCAAGGATTTGGGTCACTGGGCTTAATGACCTCTACATTGGTTACCCCAGATGGCGAAATCATGGAAGCAGAAGCAGCACATGGTACGGTAACAAGACACTTTCGTCTCCACCAAAAAGGAGAAGAAACTTCTACCAATCCAATCGCATCCATTTTTGCGTGGACTCGTGGACTTGCTCATCGTGCTAAACTTGATGATAACCAAGACCTTGCAAATTTCTGTGAAATACTAGAACAAGTTTGTATTCAGACGGTAGAAAGTGGGAAAATGACCAAAGACTTGGCATTACTTATTCATGAAAAGAATCTCAAAAGAGAGCACTATTTGAGTACACAAGAATTTTTAGATGCAATTAAAGCCAAGCTCAATAAAACACTTGGCTAGGAAAATGATTTTTTAACAAGATATTGAAGCAGCTTTTTTGAGTTGCTTTTTTTTTACATTTGTACTAAACAGACCCAAATCTAGTTTAAAATGAACAACCTACAATATCCAAACATATTACTTCCCCAGCGTATCTGCTTTTTCAGATGCGATTCTTTTTATTCAACTTAACCTCAATCTATTCAAATGAAATCATTGCCCCTATTCCTATTTATGATTGCTTTGGCGTTATACTCACTACAAGCACAAGATATTGTTGTGTACGCTCATAATGAGAAGCCATACAAATCAACCATAAAAACTTTCAATGAAAAAGAAGAAACCTCCCGTATTAAGCTTTTGAAAGGCAAACACGATGAAATTTCGTGGCATGCCACCCCTGTCGGTAATTTTCTAAACATAAGTCACAAACTCCCAAAAAAACTCCTCATATCAAGTTTACGATGATAAAGGGGTACAGTTTCTTGTAGGTCGACTGACAGTCAACGGGGTCATCTCAGTAAAAAGTCTTTCAAATGGAACCTATAAACTACATATCAATGATAAACCGATTCTTTGGTTTATTAAAAATTAGAGGCCTTAGCCTATTTATCTTATGACTTTACAAGAACAACTCAAAAATCAAGGAGACTACCTGTTTAAATACAGAGGGTATCTTCCAATCATTTTCCTCGTTTTTGCTTTAGTAATAAAAGCGTATTATATCGAGAATAGCCCTTCCAACTCACCAACGGTTGCAATGTTTACTGATTTTATGAATTCCGTTTCGATTTACGTTGGATTATTTGGACTCATCGTTCGTATATATACTGTTGGCTATACTCCAAAGAATACTTCGGGCAGAAATACAAAGGAAGGGCAAGTTGCGAATGAATTAAACACAAAAGGACTGTATTCTACCACTCGAAACCCTTTGTATCTGGGTAATTTTTTTATGTGGATGGGAGTGATTTTGTATATCAACGTTGCTTGGTTATTTATTTTATTCACATTTGTATTTTGGATATACTACGAGAGAATCATTTATGCAGAGGAGTTCTTTCTAAAGCAAAAGTTTGGAAACGATTATCTAAAATGGGCAGAAATGACACCTGTTTTTATGCCTAAAAAACTATGTTATGTTCACCCTAAACAATCCTTTAATTGGGAAAAAATATTGATCAAAGAAAAATCAGGGTTTCTTATGTATTTTTTGATTTTATTTATAATTCAACAATTTTCTAACTTTATTGAGACGAACTCTTTTAATGTTGATTTTAATTTTATAACCAACGGTCTAATTGCCAGTTGTGCATTATACATTTCTGTAAAACTTATACAAGTTTTACAAATAAAATCAAGTGATTAGTGGCTCGACCATGAAACAATTTTGAGATGGGACTCCCCACTGGCGTCTATTTAATTTGGATGTTTATCGCTGGTAGTTTTCTGAAATGGCGCTTGGGAAATAAAGGAGATTGAGCATCTAAGAACATCCTATTAAATTGTATATTTACCGAAATTGCTATTGAAATGCGCCGTATCGGTTGTGTATTCCTGCTCCTTTTTTGGATTTATTTATTACCCGCACAAGAACGCGTAACCTTGAGTGGAGACGTTTCTGATTCATTTTCTAAAGAAACACTTCTTGGCGTTACCATAATAATCCCAGAACTCAACACAGGAACGATCACCAATAACTATGGATTTTATTCCATCAGTGTACCCCCTGGAGATTACACGATTTCGGTACAATATCTCGGGTACCAAACGCTCCAATTTCCTTTAACTCTAATCGAAAATACCAAACAAAATATTCTTCTCACTCCCGCATCCGAGGAACTCGATGAAGTTGTTTTGATTGATAATACAGAAAGGGTGAACATCAAAAAACCTGAAATGAGTGTGAATCGACTCCTTTCAAAAACCGTTTTGCAAACACCCGCGGTTTTTGGAGAGCCAGATGTACTCAAAACGATTCAGTTACTACCTGGTGTAACCAGTGCAGGTGAAGGCGCATCTGGCTTTAATGTTCGTGGTGGTTCTGCCGATCAAAATCTGATCCTATTGGACGAAGCAACCATTTACAATTCCTCTCACCTATTTGGTTTTTTTTCCGTGTTTAATCCCGATGCGATTAAAGACTTGCGTCTCTACAAAGGTGGTATTCCCGCAAAGTATGGCGGTCGACTATCCTCGGTTTTAAACATCTATCAAAAAGAAGGGAATAAAGAAGAGTTTAAACTGAATGGTGGGATTGGACTCGTAACAAGTCGTTTGCTTGCCGAAGGACCTCTTGGAGATGGGAGTTTTGTGATTGGAGGAAGAGGAACTTATGCGCATCTTTTTCTCAAACTCACCGACAATCCAAACAGTGCGTATTTCTATGACTTAAATACAAAAATGAGCTTTCCGATCAACGATCAGAACAAACTTTACTTGTCTGGATACTTTGGCCGTGATGTATTTAATGTTGATGATAGCTTTGTCAACACCTATGGAAATGCGGTATTTAATCTCAGATGGAACCATTTATTTTCACCCCGCTTGTTTTCAAATCTATCTTTGATTTACAGTGATTACTATTACGGTTTATTACTTGATTTCGCTGGTTTTGATTGGAATTCTGGCATTCAGAATCTCAACCTTAAGTATGATTTCTCTTATTTTGCAAACGACAAAACCAATCTTGACTTTGGTCTACAATCAACCTATTATACCTTTAACCCTGGCTATATAGAACCCGCTCGGTTGGACTCCGGAATCAATGCGGAACAGTTGCAAAAAAAGTACGCTATAGAGCATGCCATTTATGCGGATATTTCTCAAGATATTTCTCCCTCTTTTTCTTTTCAATTTGGACTGCGTTTCAATCATTTTACAAGATTGCCACAAGACGGATTGTTTAGCTATGAAAATGGGCAATCAACTCGCTTCAATACCGCATTAGGCATCTATGAAAAAGGGATTCCAACAGCAGAATATGCCTCTAGTAAATCTTCTGCGACATACAGTCATGTAGAGCCGAGACTTACCTTGTCATATGCCATGGGAAATCGTGCTTTGAAAGCGTCTTACAACCGACTCAATCAATACCTCCACTTGATTTCAAATACCAGCTCGCCAACGCCTCTAGACATCTGGGCACCCAGTGGGCCACACCTCAAACCGCAACAACTTGATCAGTGGGCAATCGGCTATGTCACCGAAACGCCAAGTCAGCAGAGTGTTGAGATTGAGGCATTTTATAAAGAAGTCAAAAACCGACTCGATTATATCGACGGTGCCGATTTGGTTGCTAACGATGCTGTCGAGCAAGTGACTTTACCAGGTCTTGTTCGTGCATATGGTGCGGAATTCTTAATTAAAAAGTCAGTTGGAAAATTGCAATACTGGCTGGCTTACACATGGTCAAAGTCTGAACAAAAAACAGCAGGATTGGGACTTGGCGACCCTGGAATTAATGCTGGCAACTGGTATCCCAATGCCTATGATAAGAGACACGACTTAAGTATCAACACAAGTTATCAATTCAACGACAAATGGAGTTTCAATGCTAACTTTTTATACCAAACTGGACAGCCAACAACCTACCCTGTGGGGCAGTATGAATTTGGTGGTTTACGCATACCAAATTATGGAACGCGCAACAGCAGCCGATTTGATGACTATCACCGCATGGATCTATCAGCAACCTTGAAAATACCCCCAAAAAAAGATCGTCAAGGAAGTTGGATTTTTGGCATATACAATGTGTATAATCGCAAAAATGCTGCGAGTATCAACTTTAGACAAAATCGTGAAACACAGCAAAATGAAGCCGTACGATTTTCCATTTTTGGAATTGTACCTTCTGTAATGTATCGAATTGATTGGTGATGAAAAAAATAATCTTTTTACTGGCTATCCTATGCGTTTCTTGTGAAGATGTTGTCACCATCGATCTTCCGAAAGCAACTGAGCAAATCGTAATCGATGCGGAGCTTGGGCGTCCCCAAGGAGGTGGAATGGCCACATTGCGCGTGCTTGTTACCAAAACAACTGACTTTTACAGCTCTGATATTCTTTTTGTTGAAGATGCCTCTGTATCACTACTATACGACAATGAAACCTTGGTTGCCAATCATGTCGAAGATGGTTTATATACATTGGATATTCCCGAGATCATGACTGACAAACAATATCAATTGATCGTCGATGTAGATGGGGTGAGCTACACTGCCAAAGAAGAGTTGGTTTTGTCTGGCACTTTTGATAGTGCAATACAAGGAGATGGTCAATTGTTTAGTGGCAATGAAACAGAAGTATTGATAACCCTCACAGATCTGCCAGGACTGGGAAATTTCTATTTGTTTGATTTTTCCGATAACAACCTAATTGTCACTCGAGATCGATTTTACGATGGAAAAGCGTTTACGTTCTCCTTTTTCTATGATGAACTGTTCCCCAAAAATGAGGAAATCACCATACGAATGGTTGGCATAGATGTAGCATTCTTTACCTATATGCAAATTTTGTTGAGCCATAGCGGTCAGAGTGGTGGCGGACCTTTTGCCACTGCAACTTCAACTCTATTGGGAAATTTCACAAGTTCAACAGAAACTGATGATGCTTTGGGTTATTTTAGAGTTGTGGAATACAGTTCTCTTCCATTTACAGCCGAATAGTTACTTTTGTTTATGCGCTTCACAAAAATCACAGAAGCCGATTCAAACCACGACAAGCTCGAACAAATGAGTGTGGAACAGCTCAGTCTCATCATAAATGAGGAGGACCAAACGGTAGCAAATGCCGTCAAAAAAATACTCCCTCAAATCAACTCATTTATCGATGCGACCTTACCTAAAATGCAACAAGGTGGTCGGTTAATCTATATCGGAGCAGGAACGAGTGGGCGTTTGGGCATCCTCGACGCTTCGGAGTGCCCACCTACTTTTGGTGTTTCACCAGATCGTGTAATCGGATTAATTGCTGGTGGAGATGGTGCCATTCGAACCGCTGTCGAAGGAGCTGAAGACGATCCGAGTCAAGGATGGAAAGATTTGGAAAAACATCATGTTTCTAGTTTAGATACGGTTGTCGGAATTGCAGCATCAGGGACAACTCCCTATGTGCTCGGCGCCTTACAAACATGTAAATCCAAAGGAGTTGCCACCGCAAGTATCAGCTGTAATCCAGGAAGTCCAATTGCAGAACAAGCTGACTACCCCATGACCCCAGTGGTTGGTCCCGAAGTGATAACAGGAAGTTCTCGCATGAAAGCTGGTACTGCTCAAAAAATGATTCTCAATACCATCTCAAGCGTTTTGATGATCAAGTTGGGTCATGTCAAAGGCAATCGTATGGTGGATATGCAGTTGTCCAATAAGAAGTTACACCAAAGAGCTGTCCGTATGGTTTGTGAATCAAGCTTGGTAAGTGAAGGAAAAGCGATTGAATTGTTGCGCATTCACGGTAGTGTTCGAAAAGTGTTAAACCATTTGAAAAATGAATAAAGAACTCCTTTTCAAGGGACTTTCACGTCTTTTTATCGCAATCCTCTTTGCCTTCACTGGTCCTGTGATTTACACCTCAGCCGCACGAAATGAAGACCATCCTTTTTTCATTCCTGTTTTAGGTCTTGGACTGATTGCTTGTATCCTTGCGATACTGTATGGATTTCGCGGGATAAAACTCCTCGTAAAGGGTTTCTTTAATGAAAACTAAGTTTACCCCTTGAAAGAGCCCCTAATCGTATTATCTTTGTGGCTTTGATAATCAACTAATGATTCAAGTACGACTTCCAGACGGAGCAATTAAAGAAGTGAGCCGAGGGACAACTCCCCTAGAGATCGCGACTTCCATTAGCGAAGGGCTTGCGCGAAATGTATTGTCAGCAAGATACAACGCTGAAGTTATTGAAGCGACTACCCCACTCCAAGTCGATGGCAGTTTAATTCTATATACATGGAACGATCCCGAAGGAAAAAAGGCGTTTTGGCACTCTTCTGCTCACGTACTAGCACAGGTTCTTGAAGAGCATTACCCTGGAATAAAGCTCACCATCGGACCTGCTATCGAGCAAGGGTTCTACTACGATATTGATCCGAATAGTCATACCGTTACCGAAAAAGATTTTGATACCATCGAAAAACGCATGATTGAGGTATCACGTGAGCAACATGCCTTCTCGATGCGTTCTGTTACCAAAAAAGAAGCATTGGCGTATTATCAAAACGAAAAAAACCCATTTAAGACTGAGCTCATTGAGAATCTCAATGACGGCGATATTACCTTTTGTGATCATGCCAATTTCACAGACCTTTGTAAAGGGGGGCATCTACCGCACACTGGCTTTATCAAAGCCGTAAAACTCACAAATATCGCTGGTGCCTATTGGCGCGGAGACGAAACCAAACCGCAACTCACACGGATTTATGGGATTTCATTCCCCAAACAAAAGCTACTTAAAGAACACATTCAACTCATCGAAGAAGCTAAAAAAAGAGATCACAGAAAGCTCGGAAGTGAAATGGATCTATTTACCTTTTCCAAAAGAGTCGGTCAAGGTCTTCCGCTGTGGCTCCCAAAAGGTGCTGCTCTTCGTGAAAGACTTGAACGTTTTCTCAAAGAAGCGCAGCGAAAAGCTGGGTATGAACAGGTTGTCTCTCCCCATATCGGTCACAAAGAGCTATACACGACTTCTGGTCATTACGAAAAATATGGTGCCGACAGTTTTCGGCCAATCAAAACCCCTTCAGAAGATGAAGAGTTTTTGCTAAAACCAATGAATTGCCCACATCATTGCGAAATTTTTAATGCACGAAATTGGAGTTACCGCGATTTACCAAAACGCTATGCAGAGTTTGGAACGGTATATCGCTACGAGCAAAGCGGAGAACTTCATGGACTGACTCGAGTTAGAGGGTTTACACAAGATGATGCGCATATATTCTGCACTCCAGATCAATTGGACAGTGAGTTTAAAGCCGTCATCGACTTGGTTTTATATGTATTTAGCTCTTTAGGGTTTGCTGATTTTACCGCACAAGTGTCCGTTCGAGACTCAGAAAACCCGGAGAAATACATTGGAAAAGTTGAAGACTGGGAAAAAGCAGAGCAAGCCATCATCAATGCGACGCAAGAAAAAGGACTTAATTATGTCATCGAAACAGGGGAGGCCGCTTTTTATGGACCCAAGCTCGATTTTATGGTTAAAGATGCCTTGGGACGAAGTTGGCAACTGGGTACAATTCAAGTGGATTACAGCTTACCTGATCGATTTGATCTCACTTACAAAGGCAGTGATAATGCCCTTCACAGACCTGTGATGATTCATCGTGCCCCTTTTGGTAGTTTGGAGCGATTTGTTGCCATCCTCATCGAACATACGGCTGGGAACTTCCCGCTTTGGCTCACACCAGATCAGGTTATTATCTTGTGCGTGAGTGAGAAATACGAAAAATACGCGAAAAAAGTTTCTCAATTATTGGAAAATAACGAAATTCGCACCCTCGTTGACAACCGAAACGAAACCATTGGTAGAAAAATTCGGGAGTCTGAGCTTCAAAAATATCCATATATGATTATTGTTGGAGAAAAAGAAGTTTCGGAATCTGTGGTTTCGGTTCGAGAGCACGGCGGGAAAGATCACGGAGCTATGTCTCTGGATAACTTCATTCGATTGGTAGAGAACACCATAGAAAAAGAAGTTCAAGAATTTAAACCATAAATCACGCGTTATAGCCATACGAAGAAGAAGAGGCAGAGGTCCTCAACGAGTAATCAAACAAGACCCACACAAGATCAATGACAAGATCATGGCAGGAGAGGTTCGTCTTGTTGGCGACAACGTAGAGATGGGCGTTTATCCGCTTGCAAAAGCGATGGGAATTGCGCGGGAACTTGAGTTGGATTTGGTAGAAATCTCACCAAATGCATCTCCCCCAGTTTGTAAGATCATTGATTACAAGAAATTTCTGTACGAACAAAAAAAGCGCGAAAAAAGTTTAAAGGCCAAAGCGAGCAAAGTTGTGCTCAAAGAAATTCGTTTTGGACCGCAAACAGATGAGCACGATTACGCGTTTAAGAAAAAACACGCTATTAAGTTTTTAGAAGAGGGAGCGAAACTAAAAGCATTTGTGTTTTTCAAAGGTCGTTCTATTATCTTCAAGGAGCAAGGGCATATCTTGTTACTGCGATTGGCGCAAGACCTTGAAGAATATGGAAAAGTTGAACAGCTCCCAAAATTAGAAGGGAAAAGGATGATCATGTTGTTGAATCCTAAAAAATAATAAAGACGGAAAATATGCCGAAGCAAAAAACAAAATCGAGTGCAAAAAAGCGTTTCAAGTTAACCGGAACAGGTAAAATCAAGCGCAAGCACGCATTCAAAAGTCACATTTTGACTAAAAAGTCAAAAAAGACAAAATTAAAATTAACACATTCAACATTGGTGAATGACGCCGACGTTAGTAATGTAAAACAACAACTTCGATTGAAGTAAAAACTGGTGTATAACCCTGAGGTGGGTTTAAAAGAGCAAAAGCGTTTGCCACCTCCCTCAAAACAATAAATAAAAATGCCGAGATCCGTAAATGCAGTGGCCTCTAGGGCCCGAAGAAAAAAGATGATGAAGCACGCCAAAGGATACTTTGGGCGACGTAAAAATGTATGGACAATTGCCAAAAATGCTATTGAAAAAGCATGGGGATATGCATACAGAGATCGAAAAACCAAGAAGAGAAATTTTCGTTCATTGTGGATTGTTCGAATCAATGCCGCAGCCCGTTTACACGGGATGTCTTATTCCCAGTTTATGGGAAAAGTAAAGGCCAATAACATTTCGTTAAATCGAAAAGTTTTAGCAGACCTTGCAATGAATCACCCAGACGCTTTTAAAGCTGTAGTTGATAAAGTAAAGTAATTTTACTCTTATAAAAGGTTTATTTAAAACACGCTTCGGCGTGTTTTTTTTTTAGAATGGCACTCCATCATCACCATCGAAAGCATCGTCGGGGCTAATGCGGGGATTTTCAAATGGGCTTTCTTGATCCCGATTGATTTTGGACTGAAATTCAACAGGGGCATCAAAAGCATCGAGGTTTTCGAATTTTCCAAGAGAAGCAACAAACTTTAAACGAATGTTATCTAAGCCACCGTTTCGATGTTTGGCCACGATAAACTCTGCTTGACCAGCCGAAGGGGTCCGTTCTTCATCATCCCACTCATCAATCTTATAGTACTCTGGACGATAGATAAATGAAACAATGTCTGCATCTTGCTCAATCGCACCCGACTCACGAAGATCGGAAAGCAATGGCCGCTTGCTCCCGCCTCTAGTTTCTACTGCACGTGACAACTGCGATAGTGCAATGACTGGGATATCAAGCTCTTTGGCTAGTGCTTTAAGGTTTCGTGAAATCATCGATATTTCTTGTTCACGATTTCCAGATTTATTAGAAGTGCCAGTTGTCATCAACTGTAAATAATCAACAACAATTAGTTTAATTCCATATTGAGAAGACAAACGTCTTGCCTTTGCACGTAAGTCAAAAATGGATAATGATGGCGTATCATCAATAAATAAAGGTGCGCTTTCTAGAGCGGTTACCTTCACATTGAGTTGTTTCCATTCGTGGTCGGCAAGGTTTCCGGTTCGTAGCTTTTCGGATGATAAGCCAGTTTCGGAGGAAATCAATCGCGTGATCAACTGAACAGATGACATCTCCAAAGAGAAAAAGGCAACTGGTATCGAATGGTCAACACATATGTTTCGAGCCATGGACAGGGTCAAAGCTGTTTTTCCCATACCAGGTCTAGCAGCGACAATAATCAAGTCGCTCGATTGCCAACCAGAAGTCAACTTATCTAAATCGGAAAATCCAGACGGAACTCCACTTAAGCCCTCTTGGTTAGAGATTTCTTCGATTTTCTTTTTGGCTTGAATCACCAAACTTTGCGCAGTATCCGTTGACTTTTTGATATTCCCTTGCGTGACATCGTATAGCTTCGACTCGGCATCATCGAGCATGTCAAAGACATCCTTGGTGTCGTCATAGGCATTCTCAATAATTTCATTTGAGATTTTGATCAGACTTCGCTGAATAAATTTTTGAAGAATAATGCGAGAATGGTGTTCAATGTGTGCAGAGGAAGAAACTTTTTGAGTGAGCTGGATTAAATAAAAATCACCTCCGATTTGTTCGAGCTTATCATTTTTTCGTAGTTGGGTGGAAACCGTCAACAAATCAATCGGGTTGGAATCTGAAAACAAATGCACAATGGCCTCAAAGATGTGCTGGTGGGCCTGCTTATAAAACGCCGCTGGGCTTAGGATATCGATCACAGTATCGACTCCTTTTTTGTCGATCATCATCGCACCGAGAACAGCTTCTTCTAAGTCAATTGCTTGGGGAGGAAGTTTGCCTTTTTGTAAGGAAACAATCTGAGCTCCTTGACGTGCTTGTTGCGAAATAGGTTTCTGTTTTTCCACGATATAAATGTAGATAAATATTCCTCATCAAAGTAGGTGATCGCATCAAAAAAGACGAACGATAAGTTGTTAACAAGTTTAAAAAAATGTTAATATCCCAAAAACTTATTCTTGGTAAACTCCCATTTGAAAGAATTTCTCCTGTCGTTCGAGGACCAACTGATCAAGTGGGGTGTCTTTTAAGTCGCTGTATGCTTTCAGAATACTCCTTTGGACTGTTGAAAAAGTTTGTGCCCGATCGCGATGAGCACCACCCAAAGGTTCTTTTACGATTGTATCGATAATCTTGAGACGCTTCATATCTTTTGCTGTGAGTTTCAGAGCGTCAGCAGCTTGTTCTTTGTGTTTCCAACTTCGCCAAAGAATAGACGAGCATGACTCGGGGGAAATCACAGAGTACCAAGTGTTTTCGAGCATAAATACGCGGTCTCCCACGCCAATGCCCAATGCACCGCCTGAAGCACCTTCCCCGATAATCATTACAATAACTTGTGTTTTCAATCGTGACATCTCCAAGATGTTTCGAGCGATTGCTTCACCCTGACCTCGTTCTTCCGCTTCAAGGCCTGGATAAGCACCAGGGGTGTCAACCAAACACAAAACAGGAATCCCAAACTTTTCGGCAGATTTCATCAAGCGAAGTGCCTTTCGGTATCCTTCTGGGTTTGCCATTCCAAAATTACGGTACTGGCGCGTTTTTGTATTGTATCCCTTTTGCTGACCAATAAATAAAAAACTCTGGTCACCAATTTTGCCAAATCCGCCAACCATGGCTTTATCATCTTTGACAGTACGGTCGCCATGTAATTCTAAAAAGGTCTCTCCAGAGAGTGCCTGAATATAATCCATGGTATAAGGACGTTGCGGGTGTCTCGAAAGCTGAACACGTTGCCACGGGGTCAGGTTTCCGTAAATTTCTTTTTTGGTGGATAACAGCTTGTCTTCGATTTGTTGGCAAGTCGTGGTCACATCGACATCACTTTCGTCGCCAATCACAGCACATTTTTGGAGTTGCTCTTCAAGCTCTTGAATGGGTTGTTCAAAATCCAAATATTCCATAGCGGATTGTATTTTGCTCTAACAAATATAGTATTTTGATTTAGTTGTTATCGCTACTTTTTCCTTTTTTTAGGTTCAAGTATCCATTCATCAAAACAGACGATAAGATCAGTAGGGTCCCGATATAAAATGGTAAGCTCATTTTCTCATCAGATCCAAAAATAAGTATCCCAAGTAAAATGCCATAAACGGGCTCCATATTAATCGCTAACATCAATGAAAACGGACGTAAGTGGCGCATTACAGCTATGGAAACCACAAAGGCATAGGCGGTGCAGACTATCGCTAAAATCAAAATCCAAAGCATGTCGGATTGGCTAATTGAAAATAAGTCAACAGACCATTTACCTTGAAAAAAAAGAATAACACTCAAACATATGGCCCCTGTTCCCAACTGGTAAACTGACATGACTCTGGCATCTGATTTGTGCACAAACTTTCCGTTGATCAGCGTAAATGCAACAGACAAAAGAACCGCAATGAAGGCAAAGAGCATTCCATCAATAAAGCGGTATTCGGTTTGTACAATCATCCCCAAAGCGAGAACAACTACCAACCCCAATATGATTTCATTCATGTCAACCGATCGGTTGTATACAATGGGCTCAATCAATGCAGTTACCAATGCTCCCGCAGACATGACTGACAGCGTTACAGAGACGTTGGACACTTTGACTGCGTGAAAGAAAAACACCCAATGGAGCGCAATCAAAACACCACAAATCATCATAATGAGCAGCTGTTTATTGGAAAGACGAAATGGAATCTTGAAACCCCACATAAACAGAGTCAGCACAGCAGTCGCCAACACCATACGATACCATACCAATGACACGGCATCAATAGAGATGAGTTTTCCCAAAATAGCTGTGAATCCAAAAATGAAAACAATCCCATGAAAGTGGAGAATGCTTTTGAGTTTATCGCTTGGCATATCGTAATATCACTATGGAAAAGATCCCAAAAATAAGATTGGGAATCCATGCAGCTAGTGCTGCTGTGTAATTGGACTTTTCAACCATAACCTCAAATATCTTGTCAAAAAAGATATAGAGAAAAGCAAGGACGACACCAAGTGCCAAATTCAGCCCAATCCCCCCTCGTCTTTTAAAAGAGGAAACGGCAACCCCAATAATTGTTAAAATAAATGCAGCAACCATAATCGACCACCGCTTGTGTCGCACGAGAAGGTGGCGATTGATCAGCGGGCTTCCGCTTTCTTTTTCTTTCGCAATAAAACGATTGAGCTCAAATAAAGTCAGGGTTTGAGCTGCATAGTTTAAGGGTGATATGTCCTCAAACGTAAAGGGCATTAGGGTGTCTAAGCGAGATGCGGATTCGATTCTTTCTTTGCCATTGATGTCAAACGATCGTTTAAAATAATCCGTTAGTCGATAGAGTGTGTCTTCTTCAACCCATCGAATATTTCTCGCAATAACTTTGGACGTCATTCGGTTGCCATCAAAACGCTCATAGCTAAAATTATATCCCAATTGGCGAGTTGGATTGAACTGACTCAAGTAAATAAAATCCCCCTCCCCGATTTGCTTAAAAAGCTGCTGGGTTTCTCGATCTTTTTTTGAGGATTTAAAATAGGTAAACTCAAACTCTTTGATGTTTTTACTCGCTGTTGGCACGATAAATTGACCAGCAACAAAAGCGCCGATAGAAATCAGAAGAGCGGAGACTAAAAACGGACGAAGATATCTGTTAAAAGAAATCCCTGAGCCCAACATGGCGATCACCTCAGAATTGGAAGATAGCTTGGAGGTAAACCAGATGACGGATAGAAATAAAAATATGGGAAATAAAATAAAACCAAAGTGCCATATAAAATTGTAATAATACCAGATAATATCAGAAGTTGGGACTTCATGCTGGTTGAAATTATCGATTTTCTGTGATAAATCAACCAAAACACTAATGGGTATGAACAGAATCAACATTGTCAAAAAAGTAACAATGTATTTGATGATAATATAGCGATCTAGAATCCGGGTATTCAACATCACAGTCTGTTGTTCATTTGACGAACCATTTTATTTTTCCAGTCGGCAAAATCGTCATTTAGAATGTGTCTTCTTGCTTCCCGAACCAACCACAAATAAAACCCTAAATTATGAATACTTGCAATTTGCTTTCCCAAAAACTCATTTGCCGCAAACAAATGACGCAAATAAGCTTTTGAATAGTAGGTGTCTATGGAAGTCAACCCCTCTGAATCAATGGGAGAATGGTCATTTTCCCATTTTTTATTTTTGATGTTGATCGTGCCATGAGATGTAAACAGCATGCCATTTCTTCCGTTTCGAGTTGGCATGACACAATCAAACATGTCCACGCCAAGTGCGATATTTTCTAAGATATTGATTGGAGTCCCCACTCCCATCAGGTATCGGGGCTTGTCTTTTGGGAGTATGGAGCAAACTTCATCTGCCATCGCATACATTTCTTCTGCTGGTTCCCCAACTGAAAGGCCTCCAATAGCATTTCCAGGAGCGTCGGCATCTGTGATATACTTGGCTGATTCGATTCGCAAATCTTTATAAGTACTCCCCTGCACGATTGGAAACAAAGATTGCTCATGCCCGTATTTTGGGTCAGTGTTGTTCATGTGATGAATACATCTGTCAAGCCAACGGTGAGTCAATGCCATCGAGTCTTTTGCATAGTTGTAATCACAAGGATAAGGAGGACATTCATCAAACGCCATAATGATATCTGCCCCAATCGAACGTTGGATGTCAATTGCTTTTTCAGGCGTAAAGAAGTGGGAAGATCCATCGATATGTGATTTAAATCGAACCCCACCCTCTTCAATTTTTCTGTTGGCAGCAAGAGAATATACTTGATACCCTCCACTATCTGTCAGCAAATTTCGATCCCAATTCATAAATTGATGAATACCACCTGCACGCTCTAGAATTCCTGTGGAAGGCCTTAAATACAAATGATAGGTATTAGCCAAAATGATATCGGGGTTGACTTCATCTTTCAAATCTTTTTGCAAAATTCCTTTGACAGTAGCTTGGGTGCCAACTGGCATAAAAATCGGGGTTTCAATCACACCATGGTCAGTCGTAATGGTGCCCGCACGTGCATTTGATCCAGATTCGGTATGATGACAAACGAATTTCACAGCTGGTAAAGATAAACATCGTAACTGAGCTAATCTTTGTTCTTAACAAAATGTTGATTGTTAACTTAAAATATTAATCAAATCCCTTTTGTAAGCCCTTCTCTTGACTTATTTTTACCAGCATTATTGATAAATCGCATGAACGCAATACAACAACTTGAAAATACTGTACAGCAAGTACGAAGGGACATCCTAAGGATGGTGCACAAAGTAAATTCTGGACACCCTGGGGGTTCGCTTGGCTGTGCTGAATTCTTTGTGGTTCTGTACAAGGAGATTATGGAATACAATGCCGATTTTTCAATGGATGGCATTGATGAAGACCTATTCTTTCTTTCCAATGGCCACATCTCACCGGTTTACTACAGCGTTCTTGCGCGAAGTGGTTTTTTCCCTGTCGAAGAGCTCAATACCTTTCGATTATTGGAATCTCGGTTGCAGGGTCATCCAGCCACACACGAAAAGCTACCCGGAATCCGAATTGCCTCTGGGTCTTTGGGACAAGGAATGTCGGTGGCACTAGGCGCGGCAGCAGCAAAATCACTTAACAATGATGGTCGCTTAATCTACAGCTTACACGGCGATGGCGAATTGCAGGAAGGACAAAACTGGGAAGCCATCATGTATGCTGGGTCAAAACGAGTTGATAATATCATTGCAACAATCGATGTCAATGGCAAGCAAATCGATGGAAGTACAGATGATGTGCTTCACATGGGTGATCTGCAAGAAAAGTTTGAGGCCTTTGGCTGGAAAGTGATATCGATTAAAAATGGAAACGATATTACTTCGATTATCGAGGGATTGAAACAAGCAAAAAACGAAACAAATAAGGGAAAACCCATCTGTATACTCCTCCACACCGAAATGGGGAATGGTGTTGATTTTATGATGCACACCCATGCATGGCATGGCAAAGCACCAAATGATGATCAACTTGCTCAAGCCCTTGAACAAAACCCTGAAACACTAGGAGACTACTGATTTGATCCATATGAAGACATATACATTTACTGAAAAAATTGATACACGTTCT
>JAQWGQ010000019.1 GCA_029238125.1 Flavobacteriaceae bacterium
AGGGACCAAAAAAAGAGACAGTTCACTTTGAAAAGTCTCTTTTAAGAAGTGGAGAAGATCGGATTCGAACCGACGACCTCTTGACTGCCAGTCAAGCGCTCTAGCCAGCTGAGCTACATCCCCAATTATTTCAAAATGATCAGTTTACAGATTAAAAAGGTGACTTAAAGCCTTATAATCTTAGTAAAGTGCACTCAACAAATTTAAACAAAATACCCACTAACTGGCAGTAAAATGACAGTTATTAATTATATTTGAGAATGAGCAAAAAAATTTTGTTTTTTGTTTTGCTAACAGCTTACCTTCATTCACAAACCGTTGAAATTGAAGGAGGCCTTAGTTATTCTAATTATAATTATGAAAACTCCTCTAATGCCTCAAATCCAAATGTTAAAGCTGACTTAGCTGGCTATTTGAAAATACAACTTGACACATTATTTTCTTCTCCATTCACTTATGGTATAAAATTGCAACAACACAATGCTACAGGAGGTAATCAAGCTCAAGCATACAATTGGAATGCATTGTACGGTGGTTTATTTGTAAATACAAATATTCTTAAAATTAATGATAGGATTAATATCAAGGCTCAAGCAGGACTATCTACCTTAATGTTTGGAGAACAACAAATTGGAGGTTCTAAATATAGACTGAGATCTGAAAAAGAATTTAATGGGTTATGGCAAAACTTTGGAGGTCAAGCAACTTTAAAGATTGAAGATGCATCTATGTGGACTATCCTTGCCAGCTATTCAATTGAACAAAGTATAAAACTTGGAGAACAAGGTCCTGAAAGTCTTAACTTTTTGTCTCAAAATTTTGGATTAATTATACGTTTAAAATCTCCTAAAAAAGAAGAAGAGGTCACTGAAGAAGAAGAAGAGGAGGCACAAGAGGAAGAAAAGGAAGAGGTAGAAGAAAAAGATGAAGAGACTATTACAAATGAAGGGGATTCAAATATCACAATCATCAACAATGAATCTATTGTATATCCTTTTGGTTTGGTAGCAGTGTTTTTTGAAAAAAATAAATCTAAAGTCTCAAGAAGTTTTTACACAAAACTTGAGGAGTTATCTTCTTATGTTGAAGAGAATCCAAACTTTAAAATAAAGGTAAGTGGGTATGCTGATTCAGCCACTGGAAATACATCATTAAACCAAGCTTTATCAATTCAAAGGGTTCAAAGTGTTATTGATGTTTTGATTGAAATGGGAGTTAGCCCTGATTTGTTTGAGGTAAATCCAATGGGTGAGACTTTATCATTTAGTCAATCATTATATGATTTAAACCGCAGAGTGGATGTTGAACTAATAATTAATGAAGAATGAAAAATAAAATTTCACTCTTATTAATTCTTTTTGTATCAGCAAATTTTTTGTTTGCACAACAAAGTAGAAATGGAATTAGTTATCAGGCACTAATACTTGACACAAATGTTGAAGAACTTCCTGGAGTGAACAATGTTCAATCTCCTTTGGTAAATACACAAATATGTTTAGCCTTTACAATTTTAGATGCTCTTGGCAATGAGGAGTATAAAGAATATGTTGTCACAACAACTGATTTATTTGGAATGGTGAATGAAGTGATCGGGACAGGGCAACAGGTTAGTTTTAACGCATGGAATGATATTGCATGGACCTCAGATTCAAAGTCATTGATGGTTGAGTTAGATAAGACTGGTTCCTGCACAGGTTTTGAGCTGATCAGCAGTGAAGTACTTACTGCTGTCCCATTTGCATTATATAGTCCTGGGTCAGGCGTTCAAGGAATTGATGGAAAATCAGCCTATGAAATATGGTTGGATCTTGGCAACACAGGAACAGAACAAGATTTTATAGACTCACTTAAAGGAGCAGATGGTGAGGATGGGGATGATTTTGCATTTGAGCTTCCTGATGGAGTTGAAAATGGAGATTATCTTCAATGGATATGGAATGGTACAAGCTGGGACATCACTGTCATTACTCCAGATGATACTAGCATAATATTAATTTCATCGTCAGGCACCAATAACCAATCTGTGTGTGCTAATGTTGAAATAGAACCTATTGTTTATTCGTTTTCTGAAATTGTTTCTGGAGTAACAGTAATTGGGCTACCATCTGGGTTAAATTTTGAGCTAACAAACAATGAATTAATCATATCAGGGCAAATTACACAACAACTATTGCAAACAAGTACTTTTGAGTACCAAGTTCAAGTACCTCAATCAAATGGTCCTAATAGAGTTGCATATGGAAGAATAACTTTTGATCCCGCGCCTGAAATTATTCTTGATATTGGGGAACAAAATATGAGTGCTTGCTTATTGGAACCTATTGATCCAATAGAGTATCTGATTGAAAACTCTCAAAACAGCGCTACAGTGACTGGACTCCCCCCTGGAATAAGTTCTTCAATTGTTGGAAATAGAATCATAATTTCTGGGACACCTGATAGCTCATTAATTGATGGGTCATCTGCAACTTACACCATTGAAACACCACCAGGAACATGTGATGCTGTGTCAATTACAGGGATCATAAGTTTTACGGATTGTAGCACATGTTATCCAACTGCTGAAGCAGGTGCTGATGCAACAATTTGTTCAGGTGAGATCTTTCAAATAGCAGGAAATGTTGGGAATGCAACCAACATTTATTGGACAACTAGTGGAAATGGAACTTTTGATAATCCAAACTCTCCCAATCCTAAATATGTACCAACAAATGAGGATTTTAACTCTGGTTCGGTAACTCTTGCTGTAAAAGCACAAAATGACTCATGTGGCAGTCTTGAAGAATTGGAGGACTCTATGGAGTTAAGTATTTCTGATTGTTCTTCAATTGATGTAACTCTAATCAATAACATTGAGGCTATTGTTTTTGCCAATGATGTAACCTTTGGAGCAGAAATAGTAACTGATAATATTCAAAATATAGCATCCGCTGGACTATGTTATAATACTAGTGGTGGAGCTACAACTTCGGATCCAAAAGTGGAGCAAGCTTATTATGATGGTGGGTTTTGGAAAGAAGTCCCTCCTGTTTTTGAACTGGATTTGGTTGGAGTTCCTGTAGACTCATTATTTGTAAGACCCTTTGTAACCACAATTGGTGGGGATACCGTTTATGGTAATCAAATTGCAATTGCTAATGAAGACCCAAATAGAAACCATATCTATAATTTTTCTACTGAGTCAGGAGATTTTAGCCCTGAAAACTATACAATCACTACTACTTCTGAGATAACATTTCAAAATATAATCTCTTTAAGAAATTTAAATTGGGAGTATGGGTCACCAAACTACAGTAATATAGTCATTGTTAATTTCCCTAGTTTAGATAGGGTTGAGGGAAATTTTACTTTGAAATATGAATACTCTTTAAGGGAATTCAATGCGCCAAAACTCAGGGAAACAAATAGGCTAAATGTTGATTATAACAATATTGAAAAGTTTTTATTGCCAGAGCTTCAATTAATTAAATATGGCGGATCAATTAGATTTAATGAAAGTCTAAATGAATTAAATTTAGAAAAGTTGGAAATGATTACTATTGATTGTTGTGGTGATTTTTCTATAAGGGAAAATAATCTACTCTCAGTAATTAATCTTAATAATTTTTACAAAAGCAGAGATTATGATGGGTATCAGTCTGGAACTTTAAATATTAGAAATAACTCAAACTTGAAAACAATTAATTTTGGAACTGAATTAGATCTAGAAGCAACTATTAGAATCAACAATAATCAATCACTTGAAGAAATAATTTTTGATAAATTAAAAAATGTAGTTTCAGGTGATATAACAATTCATAATAACGAAGCATTAAAAAGTGTTCGTTTTAATAGTTTAGTTTCATCTGATTTTGTCAAAGATAAGAATCAATGGATGGAGCCTTATATTTTTATCTATCAAAATACTTTACTGGAGGAAATTAACATGCCAAGTCTAGAAGATTTTTATAAAATAAGTATAGAAAATAATGAATCTCTTCCTGAAATAATATTTCCTGAACTTTTAACGGTTCATAAGAATTTAACCATTCAAAATAATATCAACCTTTCTAAGGTACTCATGCCAAAACTAGAGACAACTGGAGATAAAGTTTACAATTCAAATTCCTTTTTATTAAATTCAAATCAAAGTTTGAATGACATTAATTTTGATTCACTTCACAAGGTTTATACAAGCCTAGACGTTGCAAACAACCAACAATTAGATTTAAATGACTTACCTTGTAATCTGTTTGTACTAGTAAACGATGGGCTTGATTGTACTTTTGGGGATATTAATGTATCAAATAATTTAGATGATTCTTATTGCTTCCAGGATCCAAGTTTAATACCGCCTATTGATATCCAAACCGTTGCAGCATCTAATATTAGCTCTGAACAAGCTCAATCAGGCGGAACAATTACCTCATTTACTAAAATGAAATCTAGAGGTGTTGTTTGGAGTACTTCCCCAAATCCAACAATTGAGAATGATTTTTTCTCTGAAAATGGAAGTTTAAACGGATCATATGATTCATATATGTACAACCTTCAACCTGATACTACCTATTATTTTAGAGCTTATGGTGAGGATTGTAATGGAGTGTTTTATGGAAATGAGTTGCAGTTTACTACACTTCCTTAGAAAATTTTAATTCAATTCTAATTTCAGAAAAAGATAAAATAAATCCCTAGGTTTTTTTGTGAAATTAAAAAACCTTACACTCTTAAATTATTAATTTCCACCTGACAGTCCATTTCTACCACAGGGATGATTTAGTAATCAGTGTTAATTCACTAGCATTGGCAGCTCATCCACCCCATATCAGGTTTTATATAATAACAATTTTCATAGGTATTGGAGAAAACTCAGGATAGTATATTTCTGTTATCAGCGCACTATTTAGCTCTTATCCTTACAATCCAACTTCTGACCCTATAACTACCCATTGGGCCCTCTAGGGTGATCCTTATCTTAAATGAAAAGGCCTATACTATAATATACAAAATTCATGTTAAATTAACAGTATTGTACAGGTTAAAATGCCACTTTTTTCGACATTTGCTGACTCAGATGTAATTGCTTATTTTTTAATTAAAATTTGCTGATCCAGCACCATTTACCCACTAATTTCAATTAGTTTTTTTTGAAGCTCATTACGCTCATGAACTGAATTTGTGTGAAAGTCTATAAAAGCATTAGAAGTTTCTTTAATATGCCATCCGTTTGTAAACTCAAACTCTATATAGTGAATGTCATAAGCCTTGGTGTCTAGGTAATCCAGAAACTCAGCTGTATTACTAAACTTTTTTCTCATCCATCTGTATGGATACTTGGTGTTTTTTCTTTGTCTATGCCCATTATTAACTTGGTAGCATATGTTCTTATTGGAGATAGTAAGATCTTTAAAGTGTCTAAGGATCCAAAGGTTTGATCTAGTGTTGTCCATAAGAATTGTAAGGCTCTTGTCATCCAAAATATCAATAGATCTAAACAACTTGTTCATCTAAAAATTATGTGTTTAAAAAGGTGTATGGGTCCTATTATTCTGCTCCCCAGCTAGAAACTGAACGTGTGTCACCCCCTGTGAGGTTGGCTCAAAAGGGTCAAATTCATCATGAAATTAGCCAAATATTTTTTTGAGCACCGTAAAATATATACATAGCTAACAACTTTTTATTATTTTTATAGTCATGAAAATATTTCTACTCCTATTACCATTATTAGGATTCTCTCAACTACATCACCAAACCATTGGAGTTGGAGGTGGGTCTTCAAATAATGGAGTTGTTTTTTCTGTTGGACAGGCCTCAGTAGTTGGAAATCATTTCTCACAAGGCTATAGCATCACACAGGGATTTGTTCAGCCCTTAAAAGGCTCATATCTCTTTGAAGCTCCAAAAGACAGCTTTCAAGTAACAGTTTACCCTAACCCTTTTGTTGAGTCTTTCAAGGCCAGTTTTGAAAAGGAATTCTCATCAATAAGCTTGATTATTCAAAACACACTTGGTCAAACCATTTATCAAAAAGACTTTTCTAATCAATCTGAGATTGGTGTTGAGCTTCAAAATCTTGCCTCACAAACTTATCTAGTCACTATACTTGCTGATAACAAAACATTCAAAGCAAAACTCATTAAGCAATGAAGAAATTAATTGTCATTATACACTGGTTCGTATATTTCTATACAGGCAATGTCTAGTGAACTTGGCTCCTTGAGGCAAGAGGTTTGGTCGTCATCTTTATCACACATGGTGATCAATACAAGAAAGCAAATGATGGCGTATTTCATTTTATGATTTTACCAAATAGCATGCCAAAAAGTGCCATAGGAGCTTGATCAGTTTTTATAATTGTGATACAAATACAGCGGAAAAGCCAATGAAAACCCTACCAAAAACAGTGAAGCAAAATAGGTGAGAAAGCGTTTTGTTGACAATACGTTGATGCTGCGCTTGTAAATAATAAAAACCAAAAACGTTGTCGCTGCCACAGTGAGGTCAGCATTTAAAATTTTCATACCAGGATTGGCGTTAATTTGCTCAAAAAAGAGGGGCGTTGACCACTCCCAGTTGTTGGCTTCAATAAACTTGTAAATAAAATAATATGGGGCTGCGATACCTGCGATCGCAAAGAGTAAAAACACATTTTTCATATTGATGATTGATTATGATGAATCGATTGTATGGCCTCGGAAAACATCCTCAGCTTGTTCTCATCCAGCTTCCCATTGGTGCGCACACTGCTACACAAATCCACACCAAAAGGTTGTACATGCTCAATGGCTTGCTTGACATTGTTGCAATTGATTCCCCCAGCCAAAAACACAGGAATATCGATTTGATCTCGAATTTTTCGGCTCAAATCCCAATTGTGTGTGCGTCCTGTACCGCCGAGTTTTTTGGTTTTTAAATTCGGATTGCCACTATCCAGCAGAATTGCATCTACATATTTAGAAACACCGATTGCTTCCGCCACAGATTTGTCATGCAGTACATGAACAACTTGCACGATTTTTACATGGGGAAGTTCATTTTTTATTTGTTCATAATCCCTACTTTCCAATGCATCAACGATTTGAATCGTCGAAGTGTTTACCTTTTTGTAGTGATCAATAACCGCTGCTGCTTTTGTTTCGCTGGTCAACAAAAAGGTCGAAACCATAGGAGGCACTGATTTGGTGATTTCTGAAATTTTCGAATTAGAAATTACCCCAGGCCCACTTGGCATATGTCCAACAAGCCCCAAAGCAGAAGCCCCATACGCAGTGGCGAGCTTGGCTTCCTTTACGTTACAAATACAGCATATTTTTACACGGATTTTTTGCATTTTAATAAATATAGAAAATTAATTTGA
This sequence comes from Flavobacteriaceae bacterium, assembly GCA_029238125.1. Lineage (GTDB taxonomy): Bacteria > Bacteroidota > Bacteroidia > Flavobacteriales > Flavobacteriaceae > UBA724. Next base: position 7,337 of record JAQWGQ010000019.1, read on the forward strand.
TTATTCTCTTTTTTTGTTTAACTTTGATAAGTAAACGTTAAACAGAAATGCAGAAGAAGAAGATTGCCTACTTTAACAATCAAACCCAAATGATACAAATCCGCGAGCTTTCACGGGTAGAGTTATTGAAGCGATATTTTGATAAAGCATTTAAAAAAGTTTCATCCCCAACAAATTGATTTTTATTCCGCAGTATGAGTCAGCAAGAATATATATCAAAAGAATAATTACATTTCGATGTCTTTTGGTTGATACGTGGTCTTGCCCTGTTTGTTATGAAGAGCTTCATCAATCATTTTTTTAGCCAAAACAGAGACCAATAGGGGTTTTTGAGATTGTAAAATCCCAAACCGATTTAGTGTATTCAATATACGTATTCCTCTTTTTTCTGCAGGCCGGAGTAAATCCGCTTGGCGAATTAAAGTTGGCGGTTGATAGATTTTGATACTCTTCAATGGAAGTTTTTTAATTTCTTCTTCCAAAGCGCCTTTCAATTTGAGGTAAAAAAACCAAGCATCTTTGTTTGCGCCGTATGAGGACACCAAAGCGTAGTGTTTCACGCCGTTTTCTGAAGCCATTTTCGCAAATTCATATTGATAGGTATAATCCACTTCATATTGTTTGGGTTTACTGCCAGCATCTTTTCGCGTGGTTCCCAAAGCAGAAAAAAGAACATCTCCAACAACGAGATTCTTGTAGCTGTTCAGTTTTGAAAAATCGATTTCATGGACATTGAGTTTTTGGTGCTTTAGGACTGGTTTCTTTCGAACAAAAATGGAAACGGACGCAAATGATGGATGTGCAAGCAATTGCGTGACAAGCTCACGACCCGTTGCACCAGTAGCTCCCAACACTAAAGCGTGATGTTTATTCATTTATTAAAAATACGAAATCATAACATGATTTGAAAAACAATATGTTACAATAGAAATGAAATTAAAAAGAGGTCAAAAATGACCTCTTGTCTGAGATAGCTCCACCTATGATTGGAAGTTGAAACAAAACTAAATCTTTTAAGGATTAAGACTTATTTACCATTCTGAATCGGGTCAGTGTTGGGCATAAGTTTGTTTAGAATAAAATAAACTGGGCAAAACTTTGTTATAGGACTAATGAGCTGAAGACCTCCAACAGCTACCGCTATCCATAAAAAATCCAGATTATTAGTATACAATGTTAAACCAACACTCACCAAATACAGTACCCCCACAATAGCATCATGAGCTCTTATTTTTAATATATTTTTTTTCATTTATGTCTGTTCTAATTTAAATAAATATAGAGTTTTTATTGATACAGTAAAAACCACTACACGACATATGTCTCTCCTCCCTATTATTTAAAGATGCAGCAGAACTAAAACTATTCGTGTATTAAGTTATCCATTATGAGAAGTTTAAAAGTAGCTTAACTCAAAGAAGATACGCCTATGGTTTAATTCCTTAAATTAGTACCACTAAAAACAATACGATGAAAAAACCGATTATCACAATTTTTACAATTCTTCTTATAGCCACAATAACTTCTTGTAACTGCGCAAAGGATACATCAGAAACCACAAATGACATTGCCACTACTTTTGTAAATGGCGATTTAATGACAAACATATCCGCAGACCCTAATGGGAATGCATTGGTATATCCAAGTGGTGAGGCATCTATTACCGCTCAAGTAAAAGTTTGGGCGCCTGATTTTACTTCCCCTTGGCATTACCACCCTTACCAATGCGTAGCACACATTATTCAAGGTGAACTAACTGTAAATTTTGACACAACCGCTTCTCTAGATGATAAAAGTCCTAATAAATCCACTAATGTTACAAAAACCTTTAAGGCTGGAGAAGTCTTTATTGGAACATCAAACACCTGGCATTATTCTCAAAACTTAGGGTCTGAGGATTTAATTTTCACTACCTCTTGGTTAGCAGAAAAAGACGCGCCAATTGTTGTGCTTGCGGATAAAGAATAATTGCCTAGGTTTTTTAATTTAACAAAAAATCTATGGTTTTATTTTTTCTGAAATTAGAATTGAAATAAAATTTTTAGTTGTTTATTTATGCACATAAACTAAAAAACAATAAAATGAAAAAACTAATATTTTTATTTTCAATAATATTTTTTACTTCTTGTTCTAATTTTCAACATCCTGACTATGAAAGAAATCTTGAAATAGCCAAGCAGTGGTTTGATGTTTTTGTTACAGAAGATCTTGATGCTACAATGGATTTTTATGCAGATAATGTTGAATACCAAAGTGCCTTTTATGGAGGGCCTCTAATGAATAAAGAAGAGCTTGGAGAATATTTAAAAGGATGGCAAGATGCTATGGAAGATATTTCTTGGGAAGCTCAAAATTATCTTCCTGGCGTAGATCCTGAAACTAGTCTTCCAAATGGTAGTGTTAGAACCTATGGCCATTGGTCTGGGACTCACTCAGTTTCTGGAAAGAGCTTTAAAGGTTTGTGGTATCACTACTTAACATTTGATCAAAATGGAAAAATTACTGAAGGTGGTGATTTTGGTGATGCGACTGGATTAGTTATGTCAGTCATGCCAAATGAAGAATAATTATTCTTATTGGTTGTAAATTTTTGGTTTTAATTCCCTTAAAATCAATTTTCACAACGACTTATTAAAGCCCATTGGATCAGATGGGCTTTTTTATATAACGAATTTGCATACATAAGAAAAAGCCCACCTATACCAGTGGGCTTTAACAATGTGTAGTGTAGCGGTTAGACTTGCTCTCCCTGTAACTTAAAGTTGCAGCACAACTCCGTCTACTAATAGGTTAAGTTTATTTAAACCGAATCCTTTTAGTTCTTGATGTAATCCCATTTCTCAGTTATTGCGATATAATCTTTTTGACCGCTTCAGCTGTTTCTAAGAGTGTTTTTTCAAACGGAATTGGCTTCCAATTGAACACCTCCATTGTTTTAGAGTTATCCGCACTAAGTTCCATGTCGAGCATGGTTAACATCCCTTTAGCTTCGCGATCAAAAATGGACAAGAGTTTCAACATAAAGTTTGGTGCTAATCTGGTGCTAGGGCCTTTATATCCATTGTCTAAAAGAAATTGGCATACCCACTGAAAACTTCTTCCTACTTTTTCAGTTGCAATAAAACGTTGATTCGCTGCTTTGGGCTCTGTTAAGGCTGCAACATGTAGATAGGCCACATCACGTACATCTACCATTGGGAACGACATATTTGGAACCATAGGAGTTTTACCTTCTAAAATTTTAACCATCATTGACATGGATGCCCCCGAGACGTTCGTCCCTAAGGGTGGGCCAAAAACTCCACCCGGATTAATGCTTACTAATTCTAATTTATGACCCCCAGATTGATTTTCTATAAAATTCCAAGCAGCCTGCTCGGCCAATGTTTTGCTTTTAAAATATGTGTTTAAATTTTTTGAGTTCAAGTCAGTCCAGTCTTCAGGTGTGATTACCCCTGTTTTTCTGCCTCCCATTATTGCAACAGTAGAACTGGTTAATACTACTCGTTTTACTCCATTCTTCTTTGCAGATTTTAATACCCTTAGTGTTCCATCGATTGCTGGGGCGAGCATATCTGAATCATTTTTTGGGTTTTCGATTGTAAATGGAGAGGCCAGATGCATAACGAAATCGTAATCTGTCAGGGCTGCGTCCCATCCGTCATCAGAATTTAGGTCTAACCGAGCGAAGGAAAGGTTCTCAATAGAAACCGATGCTGATTGAAGAGTAGATATTACTTCATCTTCTTTCTCAGCAGTGCGGACACTTCCCGTTACATTGTATCCTTTTTCTAAAAGGGTTTTTACACAATGTAATCCGATATATCCAGACACTCCAGTTACAAATACTTTTTTACTCATATTTTCAATTATTGATTAATATATATTACTTTTGATTTGATAGTAAAAGTATAAAATATTACTATTTATTTAATAGTAATATTCAAGAAGTTTTATAATGATGTCATTTCTAGATAAAATCTTTAGGTGTGATTGCCCTGTTACCTCAGCTATGGACATCATAGGTGATCGATGGACGCTTGTTGTCATAAAAATGATGCTATTAGAATATAAAAAAACCTTTAAGGAGTTCTCAGAAAGTGATGAGTCTATTGCCCCTAGTATCTTATCCAATAGACTAAAAATGCTAGAAAAAGATGGCTTTATTAGGAAAGTAAAAGTTGCTCATAACCTTAAAACAAATTACTACATCTTAACAGAGAAGGGGCTTTCATTAAGTCCTGTGATTATAGAGTTAGCGTTTTGGAGTCATCATAATATAAAGCGCTTCGACAACCCCATCGTCAATGTCAAGGATAAAACCGAATTGTTCAATATAATTATCGATAGATATAAATCAAATACGGCTGTATTATAACAAGTATAAGCGTTATCATTCCACGATGCTCCCTGTTGTTGAAAGGCACAAATTATTTGATCAAAATTTAAACTTTTTCATTAAATTAGGGTCTAAGTGGGTAAACCCATTAAATGAAAAGGATTTTCAAATTATTCTTGGCGGTACTCATATTATCATGTAGTAAAGATGAAAAATCTCAGGAACAAAACGATTCATACTGTTCTGGAGATTACTCAACTGCTGGAATTTTAGTCGACATTGAAGAAGAAATCTATAATGATGATGAGTCCGTGAATAATTACAGTAGATATTCATGGACTTCTGATGGTATTGATAGAATTTTAAGCGGAAATGGGATTCCTAATCATGAAGTAGGAATATTTCCAAATGCTGATAATCCAAATACAATTTCAGAGCAAAATGTAAATAAGAGATTTACCCTTTGTCCCGAAATAATTACAGAAAATGGATTAGAGGTTACGGGTCCTGCTTTAGTAATTGCATATGCTTTAAATAGTGTCAAATTTGATCCTGCTACAGCAGGAAGATGTAATGATGCTGGCGAATGTAGTTTAGCGCAAGGACAAGGAAACTGGAATATTGAGGCATTAGGTCATGACACTTTTGATTTTGGAGATGACATGAATCATGCACATGTTCAGCCTAATGGCGCATATCATTATCACGGGATGCCAGAGCTGCTGGTAGATTTTCTTGGTGATCGTCAAGGGATGACAATAGTTGGATGGGCATCAGATGGGTTTCCAGTTTATGCTAGATATGGTTTTTCCGACCCTAATGATCCAAATAGTTCAATCAAATCTTTAAAACCTAGTTATAGGTTAAAGACAGATCCTGATTCCAATAGGCCTATGGTTTTAACTAGTTTGGCCAGAGGTCCTGGTCAGGGAACAACCAATCCAAATACCCCTATTCAAATGGGTGCTTTTACACAAGATTATGAATTTGTAGAAGGACTTGGAGATTTAGATCAATGTAATGGACGATTTGGAGTAACCCCAGAATTCCCTGAAGGTATTTACTACTATGTCGTTACAGATGATTTTCCTTTTTTCACAAGATGCTTAAAGGGTGATATTTAAAAAAACCGCCACACTATAATAGTATAACGGTTTTATCATTATAAGTTGCTCCCCCTATTATTCAAAGTTGCAGCACAACCAAATCTATCGGTGAATTAGGTTTTAAGGTTTCAGTAATTCAAGAGCCATTAGTTATTTCCTAAGTTTTTGGAATTTATAATAAATATTTAGATATTTGTCTAAATAACTAAACGATGAATTATCTTTTTAAAGCGCTAAATGATGATACTCGAAGAAGAATTCTTGAGATGTTAAAGGAGAGTGATATGAATGCAGGGGAGATTGCTGAAAGATTTGATATTTCTAACCCAAGTATTTCCCATCATTTAGATATTCTAAAAAGAGCAGATTTAATTTATGGAGAGAAAAAAGGTCAGTTCATTAAATACTCATTAAACACCACCATTTTTGAGGATTTGATTAGTTGGCTTATGACTTTAAAAAAATAAAGTATTTAAAATGAAAAAAGTTTTACCACTTTTACTGATTGTAGTTTTACCATTTATTTATATCTCATATATATGGGGTGACCTTCCTGAAAAAGTCCCATTGCATTGGAATTCTCAGATGGAAATTGATAGATACGGAGATAAACAGGAGATATTACCGATCATTTTTAGTTTAACATTAATGACTTACCTAATTTTTTTGGTGATTCCACTAATTGATCCAAAAAATAAGTTGAATAGCATGGGAGGTAAATTCCAAAAAATTAAATTTTTGGTGATTACTTTAATGTCATTATTAAGTTTGTTTATAATTTATTCTGTAAAAGAACAATCTGTATTTAGCCCAAATTTTATAATTCTTGCAGTCGGAGTATTGTATTTAGTACTAGGCAATTATTTCAAAACTATTAAACCGAATTATTTTATCGGTTTAAGAACACCCTGGACATTAGAAGATGAAAATGTTTGGAATAAAACTCATGCATTAGGAGGTCAAATGTGGTTTATAGGTGGGATAATAGTTGTAATCTCAAGAAAATATTAGAGTTAAAGATGAATCTGAACCTCTTTTTTGCTATTTCAGCTTTAATCTTTATTGTACCACTGGTCTATTCGTTTTTTATTTTTAAAAAAGTAAAAAATAAATAGTATTCCTTAATGCCTTGAGGGTTGTGGAGCTTTGAAACAACAAAAACCGCCACACTATAATAGTATAACGGTTTTATCATTATAAGTTGCTCCTCCTCTTGGGCTCGAACCAAGGACCCTCTGATTAACAGTCAGATGCTCTAACCAACTGAGCTAAGGAGGAATGTGCTGGCAAATATAATTCGTTTTTTCTTCTTGTTCAAACCCTTTTTTTTGTCTGTTTACCCCAAAAAGCGAATTAAGTCATTCGCATTTGCATACACAAAGAGCCCGAGCAGCAAAAAGATACCGATCATCTGCGCGACTTCCATCACGCGATCGTGTGGCTTGCGACCCGTAATCATTTCATAAGCCAAAAACATCACATGACCCCCGTCCAAAGCGGGAATGGGCAAAACATTCATAAAAGCCAATATAATTGAGATCAGTGCCGTTGTGTGCCAAAAGGCCTGCCAGTCCCAAGTCCCAGGAAATAGGCTCCCGATCGTTCCAAAACCACCGAGTTGAGATACACCCTGTTTGGTAAAAACAAACTTGAACTGCGCCACATAATCATACAAGGTCCAGTAGCCATAACGAATTCCTTCCAAGATACTTTCGTCAAAGCTATAGGTGAGTTCTGTTGCAGAGATTTCTGGAGATTCTACACGAATACCGATGGTGTTGTTTTCCCGAACTGCCATGGAGTAGCTGTTGATCAGACCGTCACGCTCAACACGAAGCGCAACCTCAGTTTTGTTGTAATCCGCAAACGTTTGAAGCACTTCTTGCCAAGAATTGATATCCTCACCATTGATCCCTCGGATAATATCACCAGGAAGTAATCCTGCTATTTCGGCGGGTGATTCAGATTCAACAGACATAATTTTTGCCAATACCAAAGCAGAAAAAGGACGTTCACCAGATGCAAATAGTTGTTGACCAAAATCATCTGGTATCGCTATGGTTTCTGTTGTACTATCGGCATGACGTACATATGCCTTTTCTGGAGAGCGAACCAACAAAATTCGAGAAGCATCATTGAGGTTTTCAAGGGGAACTCCATCAAAAGAGAGGATGACATCCCCATCTCGAAAGCCGAGCTCCTCCACCAATGGACTCACTTCCAATCCGTTTGGTACATTATTTTCTGTCACTATGGTTTTGCCCCAGACAAACATTATCATGATATAAATCAAGACTCCCAAAATAAGGTTAACCGTCACCCCTCCGAGCATGATAATCAGTCGCTGCCAAGCTGGTTTGGAACGAAACTCCCAAGGTTGTGGGGGTTGTTGCATTTGTTCCTTGTCCATACTTTCATCGATCATTCCTGAGATTTTGACATAACCCCCTAGAGGTAGCCAACCGATCCCATAAACGGTTTCCCCGATTTTCTTTTTAAACAAGGCAAACTTGATATCGAAAAACAAGAAAAACTTTTCGACGCGAGTCCCAAATAAACGAGCTGGTATAAAATGCCCCAACTCATGGAGAACAATAAGAAGAGAAAGAGACAAAAAGAATTGTATGACTTTGATAAGAACTGGATCCATATTTATTTTTTGCGGTTCAAATGTAATCTTTTTACTTCATTTAACAACATCGTATTAATCGTGATATTGTGGGCAAATTGGAGGGGTTTGTGTACCTTTACAAACAATTTCTATGTGGATATTTTTTCGCAGATATAAACGGTTTTTTTGGGTGCTTGGCATTTTGTCAGGAGCCATCGTTTTGCTGTTTTTTCGGGCACTTCAACCAACCCCTGTGCTTCCAATATACCAGCCCGCAATGGTCGATCCTGTTTTGGTAGATGAATCGATTCAGTATGTCAAAAAATACCATCGTATCGATGACTTTTCGCTGACCAACCAAAACAAAGAAAACATTACTCATTTCGATTATGATGACCATATCTATGTGGCTGACTTTTTCTTTACCACCTGTCCCAGCATCTGCCCGATAATGACCGAAAATATGGTGTATCTACAATCTTTGCTAAACGATCTTCCAGAAATCAAACTTCTTTCTTTTAGCGTAACCCCTAAAATCGACACACCCGAAACCCTCAAGGCCTATGCACAACAAAAAGGGGTAAACGATAGCCGATGGAATTTGCTCACTGGCGATAAAAAAGAGATTTACAACCTGGCAAGGCGATCCTATTTGGTTGTACAAGAAGATGGAAACGGCGACGAACACGATATGATTCACACCGAAAATTTTGTATTGATCGATAAGCAAAGACGAATTCGCGGATATTATGACGGTACCCAACGCGAAGCCATGGATCAAATCCGAACAGACATCGATATCCTACGTCAAGAAAAATAAATTTGTACGTCCCGATAATATGCGTAGTTTTGCTTACTTAAATTTAATCTAAATAAGTGTTTCCATGACATTAGCCCAACTCAACAAGGGAGAAAAAGCGATTATTGAAGACCTCAATACCGATCTGGTTCCCCTTAAACTCATCGAGATGGGTTGTCTTCCTGGCAATCAAATTGAGCTTCTTCAACTCGCTCCCTTCAAAGGCCCATTATTCTTGAATGTCAATGGTGCACAGGTTGCCATTCGCAAAGAAACCGCAGAGCATATTCAAGTAAAAAGAACTACAGAATGAGCAAGCGCATCAAAGTTGCGCTGATTGGCAATCCAAATACAGGAAAGTCATCTGTGTTCAACTTGCTCACGGGCTTACAACAAAAAACGGGGAATTACCCTGGAATTACCGTAGAAAAAAAAGAAGGCTTTTGTCGCTTGACCAAAGAATTGAGTGCAACCGTCTTTGATCTCCCTGGCACTTATAGCTTAAACGCGTCTTCGCTAGACGAAAATGTCGTCATTGAGCTATTGATGAACCGAAAGCATGAAGACTTCCCCGATGTGGCGGTCATTGTTGCTGATATCGAAAACATCAAAAGAAATCTATTGCTATTCACCCAAATCAAAGACCTGGGGATTCCTTCCATACTGGTTGTAAACATGTCGGATCGTATGCGGAGAAAGGGAATTTCGCTAGATGTTGAGATGATGGAACAGGAACTCAATACCAAAATTGTATTGACCAGCACCCTCAAAAAGGAAGGAATTGATTCCCTAAAAACTCAGATTGCGAACCACAACCAATTGGAATATTCCTCTTGTCTAGATTTTCGAGACATCGACCCTGACTATTTTGCTTCTCTCCAAAAGACCTTTCCCAATCAGTCGATTTACAAACTCTGGCTGGTCATTACCCAAGATGTCAACTTTGCCAATATTGACCGGAATTCCATCCAATCTACAAATGGGGATCACACTCGTTCAACTTCATTTTTAAAGCGTTTACAACAGCGAGAAACCATCAAACGCTATCAGTTTATCAATGAAGTCCTTAAAAAAAGTTTAGAAATTAATCGCGAGCAAGCAACTGATTTTCAAAATCGCTTAGATCGTATGCTTACCCATCGGTTTTGGGGCTATGTCATCTTCTTTGTGATTCTATTGACCATCTTTCAAGCGATTTATGATTGGAGTGGCTACCCGATGGATGTTATCGATAGTGCATTTGTGTCGATGAGCGAATGGGCAAAGACCAACCTTCCTTCTTGGTTTGTTCCCAAACTTATTGCAGAGGGAATCATTCCCGGTTTGGGTGGCGTGGTGATTTTTATTCCACAAATCGCCATTTTATTTGTTTTTATATCCATATTAGAAGAGACTGGATATATGAGTCGGGTGGTTTTCTTGATGGATCGTGTACTGCGGCGATTTGGCCTGAGTGGAAAAAGTGTGGTTCCTCTAATTTCAGGTACTGCCTGTGCGATTCCAGCAATTATGGCGACCCGAAATATCGAAAATTGGAAAGAACGCCTGATTACCATCTTGGTCACCCCCTTTACAACCTGTTCAGCACGACTCCCTGTTTATCTGATTTTAATTGCACTGGTGATTCCAGACACAAGGGTTTTGGGTGCCAATTTACAAGGTCTTGTCCTGATGGGATTGTATTTACTTGGCTTTGGGATGGCGTTGGCAGGTGCTTATGTCTTGCAATTGGTTTTAAAGCTTCCTCATAAAACCGCCTTTGTGGTTGAAATGCCAAACTACCGGATTCCCATTCTTCGGAATGTTGGCATTGCGGTCTATAACAAAACCAAGTCTTTTGTCTTAGAAGCTGGAAAGATTATTCTTGCAATATCTGTTTTATTATGGGTGCTCGCGTCAAACGGTCCAAGCAGCAGTTTTGGCGATGCTGAAGCGATTGTTGGGCAAGAACAAGGATTGACCCCAACAGAACTGGAACAAAAAATAAGTGCCTATAAGCTCGAACAGTCTTATCTAGGGTACGTTGGGAAGTTTATCGAACCCGCCATTGCTCCTCTTGGTTATGATTGGAAAATCGGAATTGCCATTGTGACTTCTTTTGCCGCACGTGAGGTGTTTGTCGGCACCCTTGCTACCATTTACAATGTAGGGACTGATGAAGAAGACACCATCAAAAATCGCATGGCTGACGAAGTTCACGCAGATGGTAAACCAGTATTTACGCTTGCTTCAGGAATGTCTCTAATGATTTTCTATGCCTTTGCCATGCAATGCATGAGTACCTTGGCAATCGTGCAGAAAGAAACAAACAGTTGGAAGTGGCCAGCAATCCAACTCGTTGTGATGACTCTCATTGCCTATTTAGCGGCTTTTGCTACCTTTCAAGTTCTTTAATACCTTTACCAAATGAACACCATCCTTACCATTATCGCTGTTGGACTATCCATAGGGTTTTTGGTTAAACGTTTTTTTCTGCCCAAAAAGAAAACAACTTCGTGTGGTGGTCAAGATTGTGGATGCCACTAGCCCAAGGCCACATCCAAGATCATCATCACAATAAACCCGCCGATAAATCCAAGCGTTGCGATGTCTGTGTATTTATCTTGTTGCGTTTCGGGAATCACTTCTTCCACAACCACAAAGATCATAGCCCCTGCAGCAAAAGCCAACGCATAGGGTAGGATTGGTGTAAAAAAGGTAACTGCCAATGCTCCGATCACAGCTGCAATTGGCTCCACGATAGCCGAAGACTGCCCATACATAAAACTTTTCCAACGACTCAGCCCCTGTCGGCGCATGGGCATCGAGACCGCAACCCCTTCTGGGAAGTTCTGAATCCCGATTCCAATCGCAAGGACGACCGCACCTGCAATCGACGCTTCTGGCACCCCTGCGGCAACCCCACCAAACAGTACGCCTACTGCCAATCCCTCAGGAATATTATGGAGGGTTATGGCAAGAACAAGCAGTGTTGATCGATGCCATGGGGTTTTCACACCTTCGGGCTTTTGAAAATTGATGTGAAGGTGCGGAAGAACCTTGTCTAGCCCAAAAATAAACAGGGCGCCAAGGCCAAACCCAACAGCTGCTGGAATCACTTTCACAAATCCCTCTCCTGGACTCATTTCAATTCCAGGGGCTAGCAAGCTCCAAAAGCTCGCCGCCACCATGACCCCACCAGTAAAACCCAGCATTCCATCCAAAAAGGCACGGTTCATGGTCTTAAAGAAAAATACAAAAGACGCGCCAAGTGCGGTCATCCCCCATGTGAATAATGTGGCGTAAAAAGCCCCTAATACGGGGGGAGTTTGCTCAAAAAAAGAAAAAATTTCTTGTAACATGAATTTACGGTTTTATATAAATATTTTCAGCTGTTTTTTGGGTAATCATCAGCGTTGAGTTCCCTGCTTGTATGTGTAGGGATTGGTCAAAATCTTCGCGATGCAACACCAGTATAGGGGTTCCAATCCCAATCTGCCTTCTATCGAGATAACGCAAAAAATCAGACGAGTTATCCTTCACCCCTACGCAAATCCCCTCCTTGTTTAGCGGAAGTTCGGTAAGTAAAATTTTGTTGTAGGATTTCATAAACAACGCTCTATTGGGTATGGGATCACCATGCGGATCGTGAGTGGGATAGTCCAGAAATCGTTCAAGCTCATTGGTCAGTTTCTCTGACTGAATGTGCTCAAGCTGTTCGGCAACCTGATGCACCTCATCCCAGTTAAAATTTAGATGAGACACCAAAAAAGATTCCCACAAACGGTGTTTGCGCACAATTCGCAATGCCGTTTTAACCCCTTCACTGGTCAGAGTAACACCTTGATACTTTTGATACTTTACCAACTTTTGATCCGAGAGCTTTTTAAACATATCCGTGACCGAGGAGGACTTAGCACCTATTTTGTTGGCAATACTTGTAGTAGCCACAGTCCCACTAGCAGATTGAGAAGCGTGATAGATCGCCTTGAGGTAGTCTTCTGTTGATAAGGTTTGCATTTCTTAGCAAATATATTAAATTTAGATGAGTCTAAATATTTTATTTAGATAAGACTAAATACTTGGGCTTTTAAATTTTGTATGTTTGTACATCAGAGAACAAGGATTGCAACAACTAGATTTTATCATATTGGGTGGCGGTGCCTCAGGTCTTCAGTTGGCCTATCGTTTGAGCAATCATACTGCTTATGCAAACACCTCTATCCTTATCCTCGAAAGCAACAAACAGAAAGGAAATGACCGCACATGGTGCTATTGGGAAACCGGTGAGGGAGAATGGGATGATTTGCTCCAAAGCCAGTGGAAAAAAGTGCAATTCAAGAGCGAAAATGTTGACAAGATCATAGATTTAGGAAGTGCCTCATACAAAATGCTTCGGAGTAAACCGTATTATGATCGTCTTCATCAATCCTTGGCGAAAAACAAATCGATTCAAATCGAGTATGCACAGTGCACTGGCTTTGTCGATGAGGGCACGCATGTGATTGTGAATACAGACAAGCAGACCTATCGGTGCTCAACTCTTTTTAATAGTATTTTTGATTGGAGCGTCCTGAACAAACAAAGCAGATATCCTGTTCTACAGCAACATTTTTTAGGGTGGTACATCAAAACGCCTCGTCCGATATTCGATACAGAGACTGCCGTTTTTATGGACTTTACTGTTCCACAATACAAAGAAACTCGCTTTATGTATGTACTTCCTTATACGCAAACCGAGGCTTTGATTGAATACACACTGTTTTCAAAAGAGCTGCTGGACAAAACAGAGTATGAAGATGCGATTCGAGAATACCTCCAAGACAAAAACATTACGGATTATCAGCTTATCGAAGTCGAGCAAGGGAGTATTCCGATGTGTTCTTACCCCTTTTGGGAAAACAACTCTAAAAATGTTCATTTTATTGGTTCAGCAGGAGGTTGGACCAAAGCGAGTACGGGCTTTACTTTTAAAAATATCAATCGAAAAACAACTGCTTTGGTGGCTCACATCGCTGCCAAAAAACCCTTGATCGGTTTTGCAAAAAAAAATCGATTTTGGTGGTATGACCTCCTCTTTTTAGACATCCTGGCGAGCTACAATCAAAGGGGGGCAAGCTTGTTTTCAGGAATGTTTCGCAACAATAGTCCGAAACGAATTTTTCGATTCCTAGACGAACAAAGTGATTTCTTGCAAGAGTTCATGATTATGCGTTCGTTCCCTACACTTCTATTTGTCAAGCAATTTTTTAGACGTCTATTTGGTGCGCACCATTAATTCCTCTGCAAACGAAGTAAAATAAGCAACCTGGTTGTCCGCTAGAGACGATTGGTTCAAGGCATCCAGAGCGTTTTTGGTATAAGTCATCATCTGTTCAGTTGTACGTCGACGGGCATCTGTAGATTCATAAATGGCTTTGACATCATTAATTTTTTGGTCTTCATCCTTCGGAGTCGAAGACATCAGTTGTTCAAAATCTGCCAAGTCCTTGGCGTTGGCATGAGCACTCGCCAGATGATAGAGAATCGTTTTTTTGTTTTCAATAATATCCCCTCCTACTTTTTTGCCAAATGATTTTGGGTCTCCAAACGCATCCAGGAAGTCATCTTGCAGTTGAAAGGCAATGCCGAGATTAACCCCAAACTCGTACAAACTATCCGCTATATTAGCTGACGCCTGTCCGACCAAAGCTCCCATACGAAGGGCACAACCAAGCAATACGGCCGTTTTTAATCGAATCATATGAGTGTACTCATCCATACTGACATTGTCTCTGGTTTCAAAATCAACATCGTATTGTTGCCCTTCGCAAACCAATTGTGCTGTCTCACTCAATAACTTGGTCAGCTTTGAAAACAAGACATCATCATACGTATTGAGTTGTTGATAGGCCATTACCAAAAGAGCGTCTCCTGAAAGAATACCAGTATTGACATCCCATTTTTGATGAACCGTTTGCTGTCCGCGGCGCAACGATGCCTCGTCCATAATATCGTCATGAAGCAAGGTAAAGTTATGAAATAACTCCACCGCTGTAGCTGCACCAAGCGCGGAAATGGGTTCTTTCCCTGCCGCCTCACACGCCATCAGTGCAAGAACAGGGCGTAGTCTTTTCCCCCCGAGTTTTATGATGTATGAAATGGGCTCATAAAGCCCTGTAGGTTCCTTTTCAAACTTCAAAGAAGACAGGTGGGTGGAAAATAATTCTTGATACGATTGTACTGAACGCATGTACATCAAATTTAAACAAAGGTACAACACCTCAGAATTAGACTAAAGTAAAAATTTGTAAACTCCGGAAACTTTTTTTGTTTTTTGCGTTTCCTCCATTATATTTGTACCGCTATGAAATCGATTGACTTAGAAAAATCTATCGTTATTACTTCCACGGAGTTGTTTCTCACGCTTGGTTTTAAGAGTGTGACCATGGACGACATTGCAGAGGAAATGAAGATTTCCAAAAAAACAATTTATACGTTTTTCGCAAATAAAGAAGCATTGGTTCAATCCGTAGTGTTTTCAATGTACAGCTATATCACGACCAACCTTACGAAAATTCGTGAAAAAACCAACAATCCGATTTCAGAACTCTACGAAGTCAAGATGTTTATCATGCACCAACTGAAAGGTGAAAAAGCATCCCCCCAACATCAGCTGAGAAAATACTACCCAAACATTCACAACGAACTCCAGAAAAAGCAATTCGACTTTATGACAAAATCCGTTAAAAAGAGTTTGACCAAGGGTGTTGAAATGAAACTTTTTCGGCCTTCTATCGATATCGACTTTATTTCTCGGATGTATTTCAATGGGATGGTGGGCATCAAAAACGTGGATATGTTCCCGATCGAAAAATACAGTCCTGAACAACTTATGGAAAACTATCTAGATTATCATTTACGTGCCATCGTAACAGAAGATGGCATGAAACTTTTGTCCTCATACATTAAAACGAAATCATGAATCGCTTATTCATCCTTTTTATTTCGCTTCTGCTCTCCTCCTTAGGGTGGAGCCAACAAGCTCTCAGTTTGACCGATGCTATCTCGGAGGGTTTACAGAACAATCGAGCCGTGGTCAATGCCAATTATGATATTCAAATTGCGCAAGAACGCCAGTGGGAAACAATTGCAACTGGTTTACCTCAAATCAGTGCTTCTGCTGCTTACAATAAAGACCTAGAACAACGAACTTCTATCGTTCCGGGTGCTTATTTTGGCGGATCTCCTGGGGAGTATTACCCAGTCCAATTTGGTACCGAGCAAAGTGTTGATGCTTCCGCCCGCTTGGACCAATTGATCTTTGATGGCTCCTATCTCGTTGGCCTCCAAGCATCGACTGTGTTTTTAAAAATCTCTAGACAAAGTAAGGTAAAAAGTGAATTGGAAGTCAAACGTCTGGTAACAGATACTTATGTCAATGTTCTGCTTGCAGAAGAGCGCAAACGAATTTTGGAAAAAAACCTGAAAAACCTCGAAGGAACCCTACACGATATTCGCAAAGTATATCTTCAGGGCTTGGTTGAAGTCGAGCAGGTAGAACAGTTAGAAATCACAAGTTCTTCTATCCAAAGTGCACTGGACTACATCAACAGACTCATCCCAATCACCCACCAAATGCTCAACATGGCTTTGGGAAGAGACTTGACGAACAAAATCGCATTGGCCGATACCCTGATGGGGCTCTGTGTACAGAGTGAAACTGGTCATGAATTGGCAGATTGGGATATTGACAAAAATATTGAATACCAAATTGCACAAAACAATTTACGTTCTTCTGAATTATTACTCAAACTCGAGCGTTTTCGAGCACTCCCATCCATTTCAGCTTTTATCACAAGTGGCTATGACGCCTACAACGACGACTTTACTTTTACTGAAAAGTCACAGCAGTGGTATGGTCGCTCTGCCATTGGTTTGAGTCTTCGCATGCCCATTTTCAACTCTGGTGCAGGTCAATCGCGCACCGACCAAGCCAAGCTGAATGTTGCCAAAGCCAAGACCCAACTTGAACAAGTTGAAGAAGAGCTTCTTTTACAAAAAGCAAGTGCACACAATCAATTTACCTTGGCGCTGGAAGAGTTTCTCAGGAGTCAAGAAAGTTTGGAAATCGCCTATCGGATTGAGCGAAAAAACGAAATTAAATATACTGAAGGTGTAACTGGCAGCTTCGAGCTCCGACAAGCGCAACTCCAGCTTTACGAACTTCAAAATCAACATCTCAATGCCATGCGAGACATCATCAACTCAAAAACTGATCTCGACATATTATATCATTCATCAACTGAAATCTCAAAAAAATGAAATACCTAGTTCTTATTATCTCATGTTTTGCTCTGATCTCCTGCAGTAGTGAAGAAGAACCAACAACCCAAGATCTGATTAGCAATGAAGATGTTGAAGGTCTCGAACAAAAGCGATCTGGACTCGTAGGTCAGATTGAAGGACTGCGAAATGAGCTCGGCTTGGTTACTGGCGCTCTCAACCGCTTGGATACCACCAAAAAACGTGCGCTGGTGTCTGTATTAACCGTCAGCCCTAGCAAATTCAAACACCGCATTTCACTTCAATCGATCGTGAAAACAGATCAAAATATGCTGTTACAACCCGAAATAATGGGAGCCGTTTCCTCGATTTCTGTTCGAGAAGGACAACGTGTAAACAAAGGACAAGTATTGCTGCGCATCGATGATGGCGGATTGAAGCAAACCATACGTTTGCAAGAGGCGCAAACTGCTTTGGCAAAAACCGTCTTTGAGCGCCAGGAACGCTTGTGGAACGAGGAAATCGGATCTGAAATCGAGTACTTACAAGCCAAAACCAATTATGAAAGTCAACATAGTCAATTGGCTCAACTCAATAAACAACTGGAAAAAGCAGTGGTTCGTGCCCCATTTGCTGGGCAAATTGACGATATCATGGTGGAAGTTGGTCAGGTGGTCAGCCCAGGTGTCATGCCACTTCTTCGGCTGGTCAGTACACAAAAAATGTATGTTGAGGCGGATGTACCAGAACGCTATTTGCCAACCGTATCAAAAGGCACGCCAGTACAAGTAGATATCCCTGTGCTAAACACCTCATTTGATGCGCGTATTTCTCATCGAGCGACCCATGTCAGCACTGAAAATCGAACCTTTCGCGTAACCGTTGATCTTGACCCAAGCATTCAGGTCAATCCCAACCTACTTAGCACACTCCATATTTTTGATTATATCAACCCCCAAGCGCTTTTGATTCCAGGGAGTATCATTTCTGAAAATGCTTCTGGGGAAGAGTTTGTTTTTGTGATTGATAAGGACAATCAAGCTCAAAAGGTGTTTATCCAAAGGGGCTATGCAGAGAACGGAATGGTAGAAGTCATAGAGGGGCTAGAAGATGGGGAAACGATTATCAGCGAAGGTGCCCGACTTGTGAAAGAAAATCAACCAGTACAAATTATCGAATAACAATGGCAAAGACCTCCAACTCCTCCGAAAAAGAATTTCTGTTTTCTTCATGGGCGATTCGCAATAGCAACACCATGTATGTCTTTATGGCAGTGTTGTTGTTTTTAGGGCTTTCGGCTTATTTGACCATGCCGCGTGAGAACTTTCCTGAGATTACCGAAACCAATATCTATATCAGCACCCCTTACCCTGGCAATACCGCAGAAGACATTGAGCGTTTTGTTACCGACCCCTTGGAAGAGGCGGTAAAGGGAGTGAGCAATTTGGTCGAAATCACCTCCACTTCACAAGACGATTATTCGATGATTGTATTGGAGTTTGACGAGGACATCAACGTTGATCTCGCCAAACAAAAGGTCAAAGACGAAGTCGATGCCGTAGTCTCGGGTGAAGATTGGCCGACCTTCAACAATGCCAAACTTGAACCCAATGTATTTGATCTCAATTTTGTTGAGGAATTTCCAATCGTAAATGTTACCCTAGAGGGCGATTACACCCTAGATGCGCTAAACGATTATGCAGAACTATTAGAGGAGCGAATCGAGCGAATCGATCAAATCAAAGAGGTCGATATACGCGGTACCCAAGAAAGAGAGGTCGAGGTAGCCGTTGATATCCATAAAATGATGGCGTCAAAAGTGAGCTTTGGAGATGTCATCCAAGCCATTCGAAACGAAAATTCGACTGTATCCGCAGGGAGTATTATCGCCAACGGACAACGTCGTAATATCCGTGTGATCGGAGAAATCCAAAACCCCGCAGACTTGGGTGAGTTTGTGGTTAAAAACGAAGGCGGAGCGATTTATCTCAAAGACATCTCCACCATTCGGTTTAAGGATATGGATGCCACAACCTATGCCCGTGACTTTGGTAAGTCGGTCGTGATGTTGGACGTCAAAAAACGAGGGGGAAAAAACCTGATTCAAGCCGCTGAAGCCATACGAGAGATTGTAGATGAGGCCCGCACGACCATCATTCCGCAAGACATTGCCGTAACCATTTCCAATGACACCTCTGCCATTACCATTAATCAAGTTAATGACTTGATCAACAACATCTTATTTGGTGTTCTTTTGGTGGTGACCGTGCTCACCTTTTTCCTCGGGTTCCGCAATGCCTTATTTGTTGGGTTTGCCATTCCGATGTCCATGTTTATCTCCTTTTTTATCCTTCAATCCCTGGGCTATACCATGAATACCATGGTCCTCTTTGCCTTGGTGATGGGCTTGGGAATGTTGGTCGATAATGGAATCGTAGTTGTTGAGAATGTGTATCGACTCATTGAAAAGGAAGGCATGCCTCGTTTGGAAGCTGCTAAAAAAGGGCTGAGTGAAATTGCCTTTCCCATTATCATTTCAACGGCAACTACTGTAGCTGCTTTTGTGCCTTTGGGCTTTTGGCCGGGCATCATGGGGCAGTTTATGATTTACTTCCCCATTACACTGTCGGTCGTTTTGGGCTCCTCTTTGATTGTCGCGATCTTTTTCAATTCGGTATTGGTTTCGCAATTTATGGATATTGAGGAAAAAAATCTATCGCGTCAAAAACTGATCAGATTGACACTTCTTCTCGGAGGACTCGGCTTGCTGATTCTCTTTATGGGCGGTGCAATTCGCGGACTTGGCTCTTTACTCCTCTTTATTACCCTCTTGTTTTGGGCTTATAAATATGGGATTAAGGACTTGGCAACCCGCTTTAGAACTCGTTTTTTGGTGTGGTTGGAAATTCGTTACGAGCGCTTATTGCGCTATGCTATGCGTGGCCGTCATGCCTATGCCTTTGTCTTTGGGACGGTTTTTATGCTAATCTTATCTTTTGTGCTCGTGGGCATATCACAGCCAAAAGTCGAATTTTTTCCAGACAACCAGCCAACCCAAATTATCGCCTATATCGAATATCCACAAGGGACGGATATCGCCAAAACGGATCAAATGACCAAGTCCATTGAAGAGGTGGTCATCAAAACCGTCAACCACCCAAAATATATGGACGAGGGATATAATTTTATGGTTGAATCTTTGGTTTCTCAAGTCGGTGCAGGAGCTGGAAATCCACAGACCGAAGGTGGCTCAGAAGCCGAAATGCCACATCGTGGGAAAATCACGGCAACCATGCGGGAATTTAAATTCCGTCGTGGTCTATCGAGTGAAGATCTGCGAAGAGAAGTCCAACAGTCCCTAGCAGGCATCTTTGCAGGCGTTTCCATTTCGGTTGAAAAAGACCAAGCTGGTCCGCCGCTTGGCTATCCGATAAACATCGAGGTTATTGGAGACAATTATGGACAATTGATTGAAGTTGGTGAACGGATGCGAAACTTTATCATCGATATGAATATCCCCGGAATAGAGGAACTCAAAGTCGATGTCAATCGCAACAAACCCAGTATGAAAATCGCTGTTGATCGTCAAAAGGCAGGAGAATTGGGTGTCAGTGCTGGACAGGTTGGTCTACAGCTTCGCCAGTCGTTATTTGGGGAAAAAGCAGGCGTGTATAAAAAAGATGGGGAGGACTACAACATCAATGTGCGTTTTCAGGAAGAAGATCGATACAACCAATCCGCGCTTGTTAATCAGTATATCACCTTTCGTGATATGGGGTCGGGACAGATTAAATCGATTCCTGTTGCTGCGGTCACCAGTCGTAAAAATACCTCTGGATACAGTGCAATCAAACACCGTAATCTCGAACGGGTTGTCACCGTTTACTCGGCAATCCTTCCCGGCTATAACGCTGCTGAAATCGTCAATCAAATCAAAACCCAAATCGAGGCCTTTCAGTTGCCTGCTGACTTGCGCTATCGATTTACAGGTGAAATCGAGGAACAAGAAGAAAATATGGCCTTTTTGTCTAGCGCTTTGCTCTATGCGCTGTTTTTGATATTGGTCTTACTCGTCTTGCAATTCAACTCGGTGAGTAAACCTATTATCATCTTGTTCTCCATCTTTATGAGTTTCACAGGAGTCTTTCTTGGTTTGGTTGTTTTCAACATGACTTTTGTCATTATCATGACCATGGTAGGCATCATCTCCTTGGCGGGAATTGTGGTTAACAATAGTGTGGTGCTCTTGGACTACACCCAACTGTTACTCGACCGAAGACGTGACAAGCACGGACTCGAGTATGATTATCACTTGGAGAGATCCGAAATTTTTGATGCGATTGTCAGTGGAGGAAAGGCGCGTTTACGTCCCGTTTTATTGACTGCCATTACAACGGTACTCGGATTAATTCCACTAGCGATTGGACTCAATATCAACTTCTTTTCGCTATTCTCAACGGGCGATCCGCAGGTATATATCGGAGGGGATAATGTGATTTTTTGGGGTCCCCTTGCATGGACTGTCATATTCGGGTTGACTTTCGCAACATTTTTGACACTAGTCATTGTCCCGGTTGCTTTTTATCTCAGCAAAAGGGCTGCTATACGGTTGAATAAAAACTAAAGTAAACTAGCGAGAGGCGGTACGCTCAGAAGTGTTCCAATAAATGACGTCTTGCACCTTGTTGTTGGTAAACTCAACTTCAATCAATTGCTCGTCGGTCCAAAAAAACCATGTACCAGCTTTGACACCATTGTCATAGTTTCCGACAGCGATTTTGTTACCCTCTGCATCAAAAGATTCCCAAACGCCATCGAGCTTGTTACGGTGAATATGCCCGTGTTGGGCAATTTCTCCATTGTCGTGAAACTGGGTGAATTTCATCACTTGAGGAGAGGTCGTGCGCTCGACTTTTGTGGTTTGACCATACGAAAATGTAAAGCCGAAAACGAATACAAAAATTAAAATCATCTGTGCTTTCATACCTCTTGTCTTTAGGAATTGATTATTCAAAGGTACTAAAAATTTACATTCTCATAACATTAAATTAACATTAATGTCTTAACAGTCTGATTTTATGTGTATTATGTTTTTATTTTGAAATATACAACTGCTCTCTCAAAAACCTCTTATTTTTGCACAAATCACTTCCATGCACAGGAGTCACACATGCGGCGCATTGCGCCAATCCGATGTAAACAATGACGTTCAACTCGCTGGGTGGGTACAGCGTATCCGCGACAAGGGCTTTGTACTTTGGATTGATCTCCGTGACCGTTATGGCGTAACCCAACTGGTACTCGATGAAGAGCGGTGTGATCCCGCCCTTATCTCACAAGCCAAGACGCTAGGCAGAGAATTTGTTATCCAAGTACGTGGTCTTGTGATTGAAAGAGAAGCTAAGAATTCTGCGATACCGACTGGGGATATAGAGGTTTTGGTCAAGGAGCTCAACATCCTTAATCCTTCCGAAATTCCGCCTTTCACTTTGGAAGATGAAACCGATGGAGGCGATGACCTCCGCATGAAATATCGGTATCTGGATATCCGCCGCAACCCGATCAAAGACAAACTTTTGTTTCGCAACAAGGTGGCGCAAATGATTCGCAGCTATTTATCGTCTCAAGACTTTGCAGAAGTCGAAACTCCTTACCTCATCAAATCAACTCCAGAAGGAGCACGTGATTTTGTCGTGCCGTCTCGTATGAATCCAGGTCAGTTTTATGCCCTGCCACAGTCCCCACAAACTTTTAAGCAATTGTTGATGGTTGGCGGTATGGATCGCTACTATCAGATTGTGAAATGTTTTCGAGATGAGGATCTCCGTGCCGATCGCCAACCTGAGTTTACACAAATCGACTGCGAAATGGCTTTTGTGGAGCAAGACGATATTTTAGCCGTTTTTGAAGGGCTTTTACAACAGTTATTACAAGACGTTCACGGAATTACCCCCACTGCTTTCCCAAGGATTACCTACGCTGACGCCATCGCAACTTATGGATCGGACAAGCCAGATATTCGATTTGGAATGCGCCTCGCTGGGCTCAATTCGCTTGCGCAAGGCAAGGGCTTTCAAGTCTTTGACCAGCAAGAATGGGTTGGTGGTTTTGCTGTTGACGGAGGTGCTGAAATGAGTCGGAAAGAAATCGACAGTTGGATTGACTGGGTCAAGCGACCCCAAATTGGTGCCAAAGGAATGGTTTGGGTCAAGTGCAATGCGGATGGGACTTATAAATCGTCCGTTGATAAATTTTACAGTCAAGAGGATTTGGCTGCATGGGCATCTACTTGCCAAGCCAAAGCAGGGGATATTATCTTCGTTCTCTCCGGTGGAAAAACACAGACACACACACAGCTGGGCGAACTCCGTCTTGCGGTGGCAGAAAAGATGGGTCTTCGAGACCCAAAGGTTTTCGCACCACTTTGGGTGATTGATTTTCCGCTGTTTGAACAAGTGGAAGGCGATGATCACTTTCATGCCATGCACCACCCCTTTACAGCGCCAAAACCAGAGCAAGTCGCACAACTCGATAGCTCCCCGGAGTCCGTATTTGCCAATGCCTATGACTTGGTGCTGAATGGCAATGAAATCGGGGGTGGATCGATTCGTATTCACGATCGTGAAACCCAAGAAAAAATGTTTTCCCTTCTCGGTTTTAGCAAACTAGATGCCAAAGCGCAATTTGGATTTTTGATGGATGCATTCCGCTATGGTGCCCCACCACATGGTGGAATTGCTCTAGGATTTGATCGGCTTGTCGCTGTATTGGACGGTCAAGAGTCCATCCGTGACTATATTGCTTTTCCAAAAAACAACAGTGGAAGAGATGTGATGATCGATGCACCAGCCCCTTTGGATGACGATCAACTCGATGAACTTTCTCTACAATCCAAGGCATGACAAGACTTCTTCAAATCTTATTTACCCTCATTCTGTTGGCTCTCATTGCTGGTTTTGTTATCAAATCAAACCAAGCTGTGCTTGGAGACCGTATCATCGGGCTAACAATTTTGTTTACGGCTTTTATTTTTATGCCTCTTTTTATCTACCACCGTTGGAAAGACAAAAAATTATCGGATTATACGCTCACAGCTGATAACTTCGAAAAAATGAGGGAAACTGGTAAAAACCTAAATCAATCCAAAGAAAAACCCTCTGCTTGATATTTAAATGTTATATTCGCGCTTTAATTTTATTTATGACTGGAACAGTTAAATTTTTCAATGGATCTAAAGGATTTGGATTCATTACCAATGATGAAACGGGCGAAGATATCTTCGTTCATGTAACTTCTCTTGATGGGGTCAACCTCAATGAAGGAGACAAAGTATCGTATAACGAGGGTGAAGGTAGAAAAGGCAAAATGGCCACTGATATCGAAGTCCTTGACTAATTGTATTTTATTTTGATTAATTGAAAAGCCCTTTTTAGGGCTTTTTTTATGGGCGTTTTTGTTTAAAAAACACCTGAAGAATCTGAGACGCCTCCATTTCACACACACCCGAGCTAACTTTGGTTTTGGGGTGTAAAGGGGTTTGGTGAGCTCGATATCCCCTTTTGTCGTCTGATGCGCCAAAAACCAATCGCCCGAGTTGACTCCAATACAAGGCGCCTGCACACATACTGCAGGGTTCTAGAGTGACGTATAGCGTACAATCTTTAAGATATTTCCCGCCGATATAATTTGCTGCAGCTGTAATGGCTTGCATTTCGGCATGAGCGGTTACGTCAGTAAGCGTTTCGGTGAGATTGTGCCCTCTCGCGATAATCTTACCATGTGCAGCCACCACAACCCCAACAGGTACCTCTCCCTTTTCAAGTGCGAATTCGGCCTCAAGCAATGCCTTTTTCATAAAATGCTCATCAGACAATGGGTCAATCATCAGCTCAGTTTTTTGTGCCACAGCAGGGCTTGTCCGTCTGTGAGTCCAGCTACAAAACAGCTTGTTTGTAGAAGTTGTTGATAGCGGTCCTCGGGTGAAAAACGAATGGTTTCAGGCAAAAGGTTTAAAGCCAATCGGTCGAGAGCAGTAGTCTTTTGAGCCGACTGTCGAATCACGGCATGACTCAACACCTCCAAAATATGATGAATCGCACGGTATCCCTTTACTTCCTTTTCGATCACCTCCTCGGAGCGATAAATTTTCTCTTTGCTCAATTTGATAATATCTTCAACCTGAGCGGTGTATTTACTTTTCTTGAGAAGTGCATACGGAAACTCTCCTGCCAGAATCTCTTCTTCATGTTCCATAAAAATCCGCGTGGCGTCCTCGATCAAAACCCCAATCGAAAGGGCGCGCAGATAAGCAAGGCGGTCTGTAGTAGTTTGAAGCTGCTTGTACTTGTCGGTATCAATATGATCTTTCACCAATTTGATAAGGTACTCCAAAGCGTAGGACTCTGGAATCCAGCCCAAGTTGATGCCATCTTCAAAATCGATAAGGGTGTAACAGATGTCATCTGCTGCTTCGACCAAAAAGGCAAGTGGATGGCGGTGAAAGGTGTTTTGAGAACCTTGTAGTCCCAATTCCTCGGCCACTTCTGAAAAGAAAGTAGATTGGGATTGAAAAAAGCCGAATTTTTTATCACTGACTTTTTGAGTGGGTTGAATCGGGGTCGATGCTTTTGGATATTTGGTAAAGGTGCCAAGTGTCGCATAGCTGCGGCGACGGCCACCTGGAACGCCCTCCCGATCTTCGGTAAGAATTCGAACGCCATTGGCATTGCCTTCAAAACGAATCAGGTCTTGCTGTTGTGATTCTGTAAGGGTACTGATCAGAGCTGCGCCAGCTCCAGAAGTAAAAAAATCGCCGATGGCTTGTTCGCCCGAATGTCCAAAAGGGGGGTTGCCAATGTCATGTGCCAGACAAGCCGCAGCAACGATGGTTCCAAAATCGTGTGGCTGATAGCCGTGAGTGACTGCCATGGCAGGGTGTTTTTGGATTACGGCACTTCCCACTGCCCTTCCCAAACTCCGACCCACAACCGATACTTCCAAACTATGGGTGAGTCGGGTGTGGACAAAGCCAGACTGTGAAAAAGGGATCACTTGCGTTTTGTCTTGTAGGTGCCGAAAGGCAGAGGAAAAAATAATCCGATCGTAGTCCACCTCAAACCCACTCCGCAAATGGTTTTGATCTGTGCGTAAACGTTTTTTTGTATCACCTTGTCTTTTAAGGGATAGCAGGTCTTTCCAATGCATTTTCTTAATCCTTAGTTAACAATAATTTAAATTTAATCTCCATTTATTTAGTGTCAAAATAACTCTATTTGCGGCATAAATTTTATAGATGAAAAATAGTCTTTTAATTTTAAGTCTAGCCCTATCCAATCTACTTTTTGCTCAACCCGTTGGCTCTATAGTTGGGACGGTGCTTGACAAAGATCTAAACAACGAGCCTCTTCCATTTGCAAACATACTAATCCCTGAGGTGAATGTGGGCACAACTTCTGATTTTGATGGCTTGTTTGCGTTTGATGCTTTAGCAGAAGGGGAATATCTTGTACATTTTAGTTTTGTCGGGTATGAAACCCAAAAGGTCCCCGCCGCAGTTGTTGGTGGAAAAGTAACCGAAATTCAAGTGTCATTGGCAAGTTCTTCATCAGCACTTGACGAAGTCATCGTCACAACCGTTGCTCGACGTGATTCACAAACCGCTTTGCTTATCGAACAAAAAAAAGCAGTGAATTTCAAGCAACAAATCGGTGCTGAAGAGCTCACACAAAAGGGGATTGGAGATGCAGCTGATGCCGTGATCAAAACCTCGGGAGTCTCGAAAGCCGAATCTGGCTCTATTTATGTAAGAGGACTTGGTGATCGATACAATATGTCGTCTTACAATGGCTTTGTACTGCCTTCCAATGATCCATCATTAAAAAATATTGCACTGGACTTGTTTCGCTCTGATATCGTCGAGTCGATCGCGATTGACAAAACTTATAATGTTGACAATTTTGGTGATTATGCTGGCGCCAGTATCAACATCAACGCCCTGACTAGCAAATCCAAAAACTACTACAAGCTGAGCATAGGAAGTGGGTTTAACCAATCTGCATTTGATGTGGACAGCTTTTATCTAGGTCAAGGACCAGGGTATTCTGGTTTTTACAACAACTCCTATCCCAACTACCCACTTGAAAGATATAACTTCGATACAGGATTCAACCGCGAGCAGGCCTTCGGTGGGGTATCCCCAACCAATATCAGTGGTGCTTTTGAGGCGAGTTATGGAAGACTATTGACTGATATTACGAGGGTGAATCTCTTTGCTACGGCAAGTTTTGACAACGACTTCAGCTATACAAGTGGGGTAAACCGAGGGAGTATCAGCAAGGACGGTTTGATTTACAAAAATTTCGATTTTACCACCTACCAATATGACACCAATACTACGGCCATGTTGAATTTAGCGGTGCTAAACCCTTCTTTTTCGGTTACGTTTTCAAATCTGCTTATCAATTCATCATCACAAAATCTGCAGGAATACAATGGGGTGATGGATATTTTTGATTTTGCTCCTGAGGGGGGTGGATTTATTCAACGTCACCAATACAAACAAACACTTTTGTTGGTCAATCAGGTTTTTGGGCAAGTTGAGGTTCTTGACAAGCTCTCACTTATTGGCGGTGCTTCCTACAGCCAATCTTTAAACTTGATCCCCGACCGTCGTCAAATCACCTTATCCCCATCCGATTGGGATAAACCAAATAGTCCAAAGACGTTTGCCAACAACCTGAGTAATGGAGACTCACACCGATATTATCAAAATCTTTTTGAAGATGAATTGGGCTATCGCGCCAAGTTGGTCTATGATTTTCAGAACCGAGAAGAAGAAGAAAATAATACCAAGCTCAGTTTGGGTTTTGTCGGGCGTAAAAAAACAGTGGACTTTGATGCCACACAAATCAATCATGCCCCACGTAGAAATATTGCCCAACCCACTATTGATGATGTGTACGATACCGACAGCTATTTTAATCAGGGCAACCTCAGCCAAGGTTTGTTTGAGCTCATCACCTTCCGAGGAAGAAAAGATGTTCCCAATGCACTCGCTCCCCAAACCTATGGAGGAGAGCAAAATATCACTGCGGGATATATAAGTGCGGATCACAATTTTTCAGAGTCCACCAAAGTACAAGTTGGTCTTCGATATGAAAACATCAAGCAAAGCATTTCATGGTCAACAACCCTCGACCCAACAGGAGACACCTCTGTGCTTGATGACGTGCAATGGCTACCCTCCTTGTTTGTCCTTCACAAGCTAAATGATACCAACAATATCAGATTTGCTGCGAGTTCGACATATACCCTTCCACAATACAAGGAAAAGGCATTTTTTCAGTTTGAGGAAGTCACTGAAGTTTATCTAGGTAACCCTGCCTTATACGCTTCTACAAACTATAACTTTGACCTCAAGTGGGAACAGTTTCCCAGTATCGGGGAATTGGTTTCGGTCACCGCTTTCAGCCGCATCATCAAAAACCCAATTAATGATGTTTCGATTAGTTCGGCAAGTAACGACCTGAGCTATGTCAACAGTGGGGATCAGGCAACCGTTTTTGGACTTGAGTTTGAATTGGTTAAAGACCTTTACAGCAATCCAATCGTATTGGATGATCGAACACTTAATCGTGTTTTCCGTCTGAATCTGAACGCGTCTTATATGCAATCTAAACAAGACCTTGACGGCGAAAAAGTACTGAACGAAACTGCCGCATCTGGCCTGCTCAATCTCAGTGTTGACTTTACCAATACGGAAGATCGCATCACAGGGGCTTCTGATGTTCTACTCAATGCAGATTTTCTTTATGAGCGAGATTTTAGAAATGGAGCGAGCTTGGTGTCATCCCTTTCTGCCAATTATTTTTCTGATAAACTCTATGCCTTAGGTGTACTTGGCAAAGGAAATATTGTAGACAAAGGCCTTGTTACGCTCAATTTTGTGAGCAAGCTTCAGCTCAATGAACTTGTGGGCTTGAGCGTGAGTGCCAAAAATCTGTTAAACCCGAGTTATCAAAGAATTCAGGATATACAGAACGTAACCGTTTTGGAATTTAAAAAAGGGCGGAGTTTATCCTTGGGGGTCAACTTAACATTCTAATTTATGTTTGGTCGCTTTCGCTTAACATTACGCTACCTTAAATTAACGCTTCATTAACATTTTGACTGATTCAAATTAACATTTCCATTGGCTCTTCATCCTATGTTTGTAACAAATAATATCGATATGAAAACGAACGTTACTTTTTTTACTTTTATACTTTCTGGCTTTTTGTTTGTCTCTTGTTTGAATAACGATACAGACGTTGCAACATGCTCAGATGGCATTCAAAACGGAACGGAAACAGGTGTCGACTGTGGAGGAGATTGCCTACCTTGTGCAGATCTTTCTGTGCTTTCAGGTGACCTTACAAGCAACCTCACACTAGATGCCTCTGTTGAATATTCACTTATTGGTGCATTGGTTGTCAAAGCACCTGCCGAATTGACGATCCCGCGAGGTACAACCATCAAAGCAACTGGTGGTACTTCTGCCTATATTGCTGTAGAACAAGGAGCTAAAATATTTGTTGATGGATCTGCAGATTCTCCTGTGGTGATGACTTCTGGCTCTGACGATCCACAAGCTGGAGACTGGGGTGGTCTGGTGATCGCAGGTAAAGCACCCACAAACAAAGGGGCGTCTCCAACCACTGAAGTTGGTGACCTCACTTATGGTGGAACGACTTCTGACGATAGCTCTGGGTCAATTCGCTACTTACGTGTCGAATATACTGGTGCAACATTTACCAACGAAAAAGAATTCAATGGCGTATCTCTATTTGGGGTTGGTTCTGGTACCACCTTTGAGTATGTACAGGCTTATGAAGCAGGGGATGATGGAATCGAGTTTTTTGGAGGAACAGTTGATGGATCAAACCTCGTTGTTACTAGCTCTGGAGACGATGGCATCGACTATGCTGATGGCTGGAATGGAGACGGAACCAACTGGTATATCAGTGGTGCTGCCAAAGGGGCAATCGAAGGGTCAAACAATGGAGACGATTCAAATGCAATCCCCACAACAACAACAACCCTAACAAATATCACGGTTGTAGGTCCGGTTAGCGAAGGTGCGCTATACTACAAAGAAGGTGGTGGGAATGTTACGGTTGTCAATATGTTTGTTGAAGGTGTAGACCTTGGCGTGAAGTACAAAACATCGGATTCAGCTGCATTATCCAGAATCGCAAATGGTGATTTGACTGTCGATATACAGTTTGCTAATAGCGCAACTGGCTTTGAGTACACGTCAGAAAACGCAAATTCAGCGCCTTCCTGGATGAAAATAGGAACCGACAATACTGGCGCTGGCAATGGTGCGAGCAAGCCAGATTGGACAAACGGATGGACAAAATAAGTTCGATGATTAATTTTGGTTATATGTTCTAAAATATCCCCCCTCTTTTGGGGGGGTATTTTATTTTACATTTACTTGTACATCGACTAAATATTTAGCATTTTTAAACGATGGAAAACATCTACCTATTCATGCTCGTTGCCTTGGCTGTTTTGGCGTTGGCTGACCTGATTGTTGGTGTGAGCAATGATGCGGTAAACTTCCTCAATTCTGCGATTGGGTCCAAGGCCCTTAGTTTTCGCGTGATTATGATTGTCGCCAGTGCTGGTGTCGCAGCAGGAGCCATTTTCTCCAGTGGTCTGATGGAAGTTGCCCGCAAAGGCATCTTTAATCCCGAAATGTTTGTCTTTTCCGAAATCATGGTGATTTTTATTGCTGTGATGATTACCGACATCCTGCTGTTGGACTTTTTCAACACTCTTGGTTTACCCACCTCTACAACGGTATCGATTGTTTTTGAACTTCTTGGAGCTGCCGTTGCCATGGCCTTATTGAAAATCTACACTGGAGATGCCACCGAAGAGCTCATCGCCTTTATCAATGTCGCCAAAGCAACACAAATTGTACTTGGTATTTTCTTATCGATTGTATTTTCCTTTTCCATTGGTGCTATTGTACAATACATTTCCCGTCTCTTTTTGAGCTTTCACTATCAAGAAAAACCCAAATGGATGAGCGCATTATTTGGTGGTATGGCCCTGACCGCCATTACCTATTTTATCATCATTAAGGGAATAAAAGGTACCCCTTATGCTGGCGAAACACTTCCTCTTCTCGGCGGCATGACCCTTGGTGAATTTGCCGAAACCGAACTAATCACTGTGTCTTCACTCGGGCTTGTGTTTTGGACTTTGATCAGTATGATCTGGGTTCGTTTTTGGGATATCTACAAAATGATCATTGCTGTTGGAACTTTTTCACTCGCCCTCGCTTTTGCGGGCAACGACTTGGTCAACTTTATCGGCGTTCCCATTGCCGCTTGGCAATCCTATCAGTCGTGGTTGACTTCGGGCATAGACCCAGAACTATTCTCCATGGGGGGCTTGGCTGCAAAAGTCGCTACACCAACTATCTTTTTGTTCGCCGCTGGTCTGGTCATGGTCGTTACCTTATGGACCTCCACCAAAGCCAAGAAAGTCGTCAAAACAACCATTGACCTTTCCCGACAAGACAAAACCGAAGAACGCTTTGAACCCAATGCCTTATCACGTGGAATGGTCAATGTTTTTGTCAACACAACTGCCGTTATCAATCGACTGATTCCCAAACCAATTCAAAATCTGATTACCAAACAATTTACCCAACCAACACTCGAAGAAGCAGTTATCAAAAAAGGGGATTTGCCCGCCTTCGATAACGTTCGTGCATCGATCAACCTCACCGTAGCTGCTGTCTTGATTTCTATCGCTACCTCTTACAAGCTCCCGCTTTCAACGACCTATGTGACCTTTATGGTTGCCATGGGGACATCCCTTGCCGATCGGGCTTGGGGCAGCGATAGTGCTGTCTATCGTGTAGCTGGGGTGATCAATGTCGTTGGAGGTTGGTTTTTGACTGCCTTCATCGCATTCACTGCTTGTGCCTTGCTCGTTACCTTTATCTATTTCGCCAAGCTGGTTGCGATTATTATTTTGCTGATTTTCTCCGCAATCATTCTCTACCAAAACTACATCCGATCTCAAATAGAAAGTAAAACCCTCAAGGAAGAAGATGAACTTTATATGTCCGAAGCGGGGTCAGTGCAAGGACTCATTGCAGAAAGTGCCTATAATGTTTCCCGTATGGTTCGCCGCGCCAATGAAATCTATAAAAATACCATACATGGCCTTGCCACTGAAAATATTGACACCCTGAAAAAAAATAAACGAAGTGTTAAAAAACTCGAAAATGAAATCAGTACCCTTCGCGATGAGCTCTACTACTTTATCAAAGAACTCGACGAAGACAGTGTAAAAGCCAGTAAGTTTTTTATCGGGCTAATCGATTGTTTGGAAGACATGTGTCAATCGCTTGAGCTCCTCAATAAAAAGTGTCAAAAACACGTCAGTAACAAACATAAAAAAATCAAATACACCCAAATCAAAGCCCTTAAAACCATCGAAAATGAGTTGGAAGATTTGTTTTCTGAAATTCGATTTACATTTGACCTCAATGACTTTGATCAGATCAAAATCATTCTTCCAAAAAAGGAAATTTTGTTCCAATCGATTAACAGCCGAATTCAAGACCAAGTTAGTCGTACGCGAACCGAAGAATCAAGCCCCAAAAACACCACGCTTTTCTTTGGTGTTTTATCTGAAACCAAAGACCTGATCGCCGCAACAATGAACTTGATCGAGCTTTACTATATCGAGTATGACAGCGATATTGACCCCTTGATTAAAAAGAGTTCAGAGTCCTAATGCCAATCGAATTCTAACGAGTAGCGCATATTATGTACCTTTGCACATCGGTATTCCCTCAATAAAGGGCCTAAGCCAACGCCTATGCAAAGTTTTCGATCCAAAATCAATCCCAAGAGCGATCGCTTCCTCAGAAATAAGGAAGAGATGCAAGTGTTGGTTGACGAGCTTCATGCACACCTGACCGTTGCCAAAACCGAAGGCAGCAAGGCATCGATTGAGCGTGCTAGGAAACGAAAAAAGTTTTTGGCCAGAGAACGCATTCAGCTTTTACTTGACAAAGACAGTCCTTTTATCGAGCTCATGCCCTTGGCGGGCATGCTCCACCAAGGGGGATTTGGCCCTGGCGGAACTACCGTAGCCGGAATTGGTTATGTCAACAAACGCCTTTGCATTGTCAATGCCAATCTCAGCACACGCAAGGCAGGAACAGTCGATTATGCGACAAGTTTAAAAATCCGTCGATTGGGTGAAATCGCTTTAGAAAACAAAATCCCAACCATCAACTTGGTGGAGAGCGGTGGTGCAAACCTTCCCGATCAAGATCGAGTATTTAACAACTATGGCGCAACCTTTCGGGAGATGTCGTTGCGTTCCAAGCAAGGGATTCCCACCATCTCGGTCGTATTTGGCAATGCCACCGCTGGCGGTGCCTATGTGCCGGGCATGTCGGACTATACCATTATGCAAAAGGATACTGCCAAGGTGTTTTTGGCGGGGCCGCCATTGGTCAAAATGGCAACCAATGAGGACACCAATGCCGAAGAACTTGGGGGTGCAACCATGCATAGCCACGTTTCGGGCGTTGCCGATTTTTTGGCAGACGACGAAATGGATGCCATCAACATTGCCCGTAACGTTGTAAAAACCCTCAAACCACATACTCCCCACTTTGAACCGCCTAAACCCATCGTACCGCCAAGATATAAGCAAGATGAACTGTTGGGCATTCTTTCTGCCAATCTCAAAAAACCAGTTGATGTCCGTGAGGTCATTGCACGCATTGTGGATGGATCAGAATTTACCGAATTCAAAGAAAACTATGGGATTACCATGGTGTGTTGCTGGACAAAAATCGGGGGCTATCCTGTAGGTGTCATTGCCAGTAATGGCGTCATCTTTGCTGAGTCTGCCCAAAAGGCCACCCAGTTTATCCAACTCGCCAACAAGTCCAACCTTCCCCTGTTGTTTATGCACAATACCACTGGTTTTATGGTTGGGAAATCCTATGAGCAAAACGGAATGATCAATAGTGGCTCACAAATGATTCATGCAGTAGCGGGGAGTACAGTTCCCCATATCAGCTTGCTGATCGGAAACTCCTATGGTGCTGGAAACTACGCCATGTGTGGCCGCTCGTTTTCCCCACGATTTTTGTTTTCGTACCCCAATGTGAAAGCGGGGGTAATGGGAGCCGAGCAACTCGCGGGGGTAATGGAAATCATCAAACGCCAGTCGGCCGCTTCCGCCAATACCAAGCTGGATGAAAAACAACTCAAAACTGAAAAGGAAGCCATCAAAAAAGACGCACAAACCAAAGCCAGTGTCTGGCATGCCACGTCTGAACTTTGGGATGATGGTGTAATCGATCCGCGCAACACAAGAGAACGCCTGACCATGGCACTAGCCACGGTCTATCAACACCCCATTGAAGGAACAGATTGTTTTGGTGTGTTCAGAATGTAGCCCTTTTCAAAATCGAATTCTCTGCTATTGTCTGCTGTTTGGGTGTGTGACTATGACCCACACATCAAGCAATCGTCGTCTTCGTTTTCTTTTGACTTGGCCAACATCTCTTTCAACTCAGCAGGAGTTAGTGGTTCAACCGCTACGGGCTTTTCAGCCGGTTGAGACGCTTGGGCTTTCGTGCTTGCAACTGCTGCAACTGGCTCGGCAACTTTTTCCTCTTTTTTCTTGTCAAGGGTAAACTTGATGGCATCCACTGCCGACTTGGTTCGCAGATAGTACATTCCTGTTTTCAGACCTGACTTCCACGCATAAAAGTGCATCGAGGTCAGCTTGGCCATCGTGGCGCCTTCCATAAACAAGTTGAGCGATTGCGACTGATCGATAAAATAACCACGCTGACGAGACATGTCAATGATGTCTTTCATGCTCATTTCCCAAGCCGTTTTGTAAAGCTCTTTGATCTCGTCGGGTACATTATCGAGTTGTTGAATAGAACCGTTGGCACGCATCAACTCTTGCTTGAGATCTTCATCCCAGAGTCCAAGGTTGACCAGGTCTTCAAGCAAGTGCTTGTTTACAACAATAAACTCACCAGACAGCACCCGACGGGTATAGATGTTGGAAGTATATGGCTCAAAGCACTCGTTGTTTCCAAGGATTTGCGAGGTAGAGGCCGTTGGCATGGGTGCTACGAGTAGGGAGTTGCGTACCCCGTGCTTTTTGACATCCTTGCGAAGAGAGGCCCAGTCCCAACGACCGCTTAGTTCTTCGTCTTTGATTCCCCAAAGATTGTGTTGAAACTCCCCTTTGGAGATCGGCGATCCTTTATAGCTTTCATAGGGCCCTTCATCTTTTGCCATGTCTTTGGAGGCGGTCAATGCCGCAAAATAGAGGGTTTCAAAAATCTCTTGGTTGAGGGTTTTGGCCTCATCAGAAGTAAAGGGCATACGGAGCTTGATAAAGGTGTCCGCTAGTCCTTGCACACCCAGTCCAATGGGGCGATGCCTAAAATTGCTGTTTTCTGCTTCTTTGACAGGATAGTAATTGCGGTCAATCACCTTGTTGAGGTTTTTTGTTGCACGCACCGTCACGTCATACAGCCCTTGGTGGTCAAAACCACCATCTTTGACAAACATCGGCAAGGCGATAGACGCTAGGTTACAAACAGCTACTTCGTCGGCAGAGGTATATTCCATAATCTCCGTACACAAATTTGACGAGCGGATAGTCCCTAGGTTTTTTTGATTCGACTTGCGGTTTGCCGCGTCTTTATACAGCATATAAGGCGTTCCGGTTTCAATTTGAGATTCGAGGATTTTCTCCCAAAGCTCTCGCGCCTTGATCGTTTTGCGACCCTTGTTTTCGGCTTCGTATTCAAGGTATTTTTTCTCAAATTCTTCACCGTGGCTATCATACAAGCCCGGGCACTCGTTGGGACACATCAATGTCCAGGTTGTATCTTCCTCAACACGTCGCATAAACAAGTCGGGGATCCACATGGCATAGAACAAATCGCGGGCACGCATTTCTTCCT
Source organism: Flavobacteriaceae bacterium (assembly GCA_029238125.1). Taxonomy (GTDB): domain Bacteria; phylum Bacteroidota; class Bacteroidia; order Flavobacteriales; family Flavobacteriaceae; genus UBA724. Next base: position 43,463 of record JAQWGQ010000019.1, read on the forward strand.
TTCCATGATTTTTCTTCAAATTGAGGAAGTCGAAAATGTCGGCATGCCATGGCTCTACATATATGGCAAATGAGCCTTTTCTTTTTCCGCCACCTTGATCGACATAGCGAGCGGTATCGTTAAACACACGGAGCATGGGGACGACCCCGTTTGAGGTGCCATTGGTTCCTGCGATATATGAACCCGTGGCTCGAATATTGTGAATCGACAATCCAATCCCCCCTGCCGACTGGGATATTTTTGCCGTTTGTTTGAGCGTATCATAAATGCCATCGATGCTGTCGTCTTTCATTGCGAGCAAAAAGCAAGATGACATTTGTGGTTTGGGCGTTCCCGAATTGAACAGGGTCGGGGTGGCATGGGTAAAATATTTTTTCGACATCAAGTGATAGGTCTCTATTGCCGCGTCGAGGTCGTCGAGGTGAATCCCTACAGAAACCCGCATCAACATGTGTTGCGGACGTTCGACAATCTCGCCATTGAGTTTGAGCAGATACGAACGCTCGAGGGTTTTAAAACCAAAATAGTCATAGCCAAAGTCGCGGTTGTAGATGATTGTGGAGTCGAGGAGTTCTGCGTTGTCTTTGATGATTTTGTACACATTGTCTGCAAGTAGTGGTGCTTTTTTGCCTGTGCGCGGATTGACGTAAGTGTACAAATCCGTCATCGTATCGACAAAGGATTTTTTGGTGTTTTTGTGGAGGTTTGAAACTGAAATTCTGGCTGCGAGCAGTGCATAGTCTGGGTGGGTTGTGGTCATGGTCGCTGCTGTTTCAGCAGCGAGGTTATCGAGCTCTGAAGTGGTTACCCCATCATACAATCCCTCGATGACGCGCATGGCGACTTTGACTGGATCAACCAAGTTATTTAACCCATAACACAGCTTACGCACACGTGCTGTGATCTTATCAAATATGATGGGCTCTTTGCGACCATCTCTTTTTAGTACATACATCTCTCCTCTTTTTTGACAATAAAATACTACCCCCTAAATGGGGACAACTACTCTGTTAAATTTGTGAAAAAGGACCTTAAAAGTCGTCGTCGAACGAATACTTTTCTTTCTGTTCGGTCTCTTGTTTCAATACCCCTGCTTTCTGATATTCTGAAACTCGCTTTTCGAAGAAGTTTGTTTTTCCTTGAAGCGAAATCATATCCATGAAATCAAATGGGTTGGTTACGTTGTATTCTTTTTCTAGCTCTAATTCGACCAACAATCTGTCGGTGACAAACTCCAAATATTGCGTCATGAGTTTGGCATTCATCCCAATTAAGCTCACTGGCAGTGACTCGGTGACAAATTCGCGCTCTATCGACAGGGCATCTAGGATGATTTCACGAATTCGTGCTGGCGGAACTTTGTTGATCAAGTGCTTATTGTGAAGGTGTACTGCAAAATCACAGTGCATGCCTTCATCACGCGAAATCAACTCATTTGAAAATGTGAGTCCTGGCATAAGTCCACGTTTTTTGAGCCAAAAAATGGAACAAAAAGCACCCGAAAAGAAAATTCCTTCGACGGCTGCAAAAGCAATCAAACGCTCGGCAAAAGAATCCGATTCGATCCAACGCAAGGCCCAATCGGCTTTACGCTTGATCGCTGGAAAAACTTCAATCGCACGAAACAATTTGTCCTTTTCTGCTTCATCCTTGACATAGGTATCAATCAACAAAGAATAGGTTTCGGAGTGAATGTTCTCCATCATGATTTGAAAACCATAGAAAAACTTTACCTCACTGTACTGGACTTCATTGACAAAATTCTCTGCCAAGTTCTCATTCACAATCCCGTCTGACGCAGCAAAAAACGCTAAGATATGCTTGATAAAATAGCGCTCATCGTCATTGAGTTTATCTTGCCAATCTGTCAAATCCTGGTGCAAATCGATCTCCTCTGCAGTCCAAAAACACGCTTCTTGTTTTTTGTACCACTCCCAAATGTCGTGATGTTCGATTGGAAAAATTACAAAGCGATTCTTGTTATCCTGCAATATGGGTTCGACTGCTGCCATAATTTATGTTTCGTTTTTTCGTGTTTTTTGTGTTGAGAAATCAACCTTACAAATCTTCTCTTTTTTTATGAAAATTAAAAGCCATAGTTTTTCACAATGCAACTGATTTTTTAACATTCGTTCAGTTTTTTCCTACGAAACGCTAAACAGCTCTGTTTTATAAATTGCTGTAAGTCAATCCGTTGAACTGTCGCATATGGTTTAGCGTCAGCCCCGGATTTTTTTTTGGTTTATCGCTTTTTATTTTGTTCGCTTGCCACACGCTCCAATTCTGCATACCAATCGAAACCAAATTTTTCGCGTAAGGCCTCAGCCACAAAGCGATACAAAGGCATTTGCTTTTGCGCACCATTGTCACAACCCGAGCTGCAAATTTGCCAGCGGTGATAGTTGACCGCCGTAAACACAGCATAGTCTTTTACACGCACCGGATACAAATGACATGAGATCGGTTTTTTCCAATCCACAGCACCAGCTTGGTGGGCTTGCTCAATCCCGCAATGCGCCCAACCCCGCTCGTCAAAAGTGGCATAGGCGCAGGCCTTGCCCTCCACAAGTGGAGTCTCCAAACTTTTGTCTTTGGCAACGATTGAGGTACCTTGGGATGCAATCGCACCCCGACCAGCAGGATCCAAAAATGGCGCAATCGCCTCATAGTCCTTGGCCAACCGATCGACCTCCGCCTGCTCCAGTGGTGCTCCCGCTTCGCCCTCCACGCAACATGCCCCCTTGCACTGTGACAAGTCACAAGCAAAGTGCGCTTCCAGCAACTCTTCCGATACCAACGTATTCCCCAACTGAAACATCTGACAAAGCTACAATATTCATTCGCAAGATTGTATCTTTGCACCATGTTTGATGTCAAAGAAATTTTAACGGCTGGCATGGTGCTTTTTGCGGTCATCGACATTATTGGGAGCACCCCCATTATTATTGGGTTGCGCCAAAAGGTTGGCCATATCCAATCGGAAAAGGCATCCTTGGTCGCCATGGTGATTATGATTGGGTTTTTGTTTGTGGGGGAAGAAATTCTCAACCTCATCGGGATTGACGTCAACTCTTTTGCTGTGGCGGGGTCGATTGTGATTTTCTTTTTGGCACTCGAAATGATTTTAGGCGTTCAGCTTTATAAAGAAGAGTCTGCCGAAACTGCCTCAATCGTTCCCATTGCCTTTCCGCTCATCGCTGGTGCAGGAACCTTGACCTCACTGCTCGCCTTACGTGCCGAGTTTGCTGTGGCCAATATCATTGTTGCCATCGTCGTCAATATCCTTGTCGTTTATGTGGTGCTCAAATCGTCAAAACGCATCGAACGTTTTTTGGGGAACTCTGGCATCAGTGTGATTCGAAAGGTCTTTGGGGTCATTTTACTCGCCATTGCCGTCAAACTTTTTGCCAGTAACGTCCAAGAACTCTTTTAATTATTCGCTATGAAAAAACTCATTCTCGTTCTCGGCTTTCTCGCCATCAGTCTCGTTGTTTTTAATTGTTTTTATGTGGACTTTTCTGCACCCATGCAAGGCGATAGCATTGTCGCATTGGTCGGGATTGTGGCTGGCCTATGTGCCATTGTTTTGCTCGCCCTATTGTGGGTCGCCAAAGCCATTCAAGATAAAGTCAAATAAAGCTTACAGCTGGACTTCCAATAGCTCGAGTTCGACCCCTGCTTTTTGTAGAAACTCCAAGCCCGAAGTGTCTTTATAGGTTTCGCCATAGACCACGCGTACGATCCCCGATTGGTGAATCAGCTTGCTGCATTGCTGGCAGGGCGATAACGTAATGTAAAGCGTTGCTCCGGCACAGGATTGGGTGGATGCAGCAACTTTCATAATCGCATTGGCCTCGGCGTGGAGCACATACCAATTCGTGAGACCGTTCTCGTCCTCACAGCGATTGTCAAAGCCCGTAGGGGCTCCGTTATATCCATCCGAAATGATCATCCGATCTTTCACAATCAGCGAGCCAACCTGCTTGCGTTTGCAATGCGATAGCTTGGCCCACTCCAGAGCCATCCGCATATAGGCAGTGTCGTAGCGGCGTTGTTTGGCTTGGTCTTTTGTCATGGCCAACGTTCAATTATTATCGGCAGCAAGATACCAATTATCACACTGGAAACCACAAGAACCCAATCACGACGGTTGCGACGCAAGACATTCAACACCACAAAAGAAAGCAACAACATCAATGCACCCAAAACGATTTGCGCAGCCTCAATTCCAAATGCAAAAGACAATAAGGAAATCCACAAGGATTGTTCCACATCCCGAATCAATTCGAAATACCCAGCAAAACCAAACCCGTGAACAAGCCCAAAAAACAAGGTAATCCACATCACGAGCCGATTGCTCCTGACCCATACACGCTGCGCATAAACCATATTGTAAACCGCCGTTGCGGCAATGCTCACAGGAATCAAAAACTCAATCAAAGCCGAAGACACCTCTACCACTTCGAGCGAAGCGAGGATCAAGGACAAACTGTGCCCAATCGTAAAGCAGGTGATAAGCCACAACAAGGGTTTCCATTGTTTTGCGGAAAAAGGCAAACAGAGCGCAGTGAGAAAGAGCAAATGGTCAACCCCCTGCCAGTCCCACACATGAGAAAAACCCAACTCGACCAATAACCAAAAATCACTCATTGCAATGCCAAACTTAACAAAAACCTAGAACCCACGTTCACTTTTGATTTGCTCATAGGCCTTTTGGATGTTTTGAAATTTTTCACGCGCTGCCTTCACATAGGCCTCACCCAAATGCTGCACCTTGTCGGGGTGGTGCTGCTTGGCCAAATCCCGATAGGCCTTTTTGATCTCCGTATCGGTGGCCGATTTGTCCACCTCCAAAATTTTATAGGCCCCGTCAACATGTTTGATAAACATCGCCTTGATGCTTTCAAAGTCGATGGGACGAACTCTCAAGTAGCGGGAAAAGGATTCGATTTTGAGCCATTCCGCTTCGGAAACCGAACCGTCGGCTTGGGCGATGCCAAACAAAAAGTGAACCAACTGCAAACGGCTTTCATAGCGTGCATAGCTGGCAAAGTGATTGCAGATTTCGGCGGCAGAGACATCTGTCTTTTGAAGTTCATTGTTAAATACGCGAAACACCTCATTGGCGCGCGCCTTACCATAGGCCGATACAAAATAACGCCGTACATAGTCCAACTCTTTTTGGGTGACTTTGCCATCGGCTTTGATGACCAAACTCGCCAAGGTGAGCAACTTCAGCTCAAAATCACGAGTGTTGATCCGCGTACCGCCAATATTGGTATAAACTCTGGTATTGGATACCAAGCTACCAATAAAATAGCCGAGGATAGCACCGGGCAACCGAAAGAGCAAAAAACCGATAAAGGCAAATAACAACGCCATGGCACAAAAGTACAAAGAACCGCTTCGATTCTCCGTTTTGCTTACAACAAGTTTCTTCGATCGCTCAGCAGAGTGGTATTAACAAACTGACCACCATCAAAGTCGATGCGATGAACTTTGACTGCGATGGGAAACGACCCAATATCATTGGCGCTCATCAAGTAGTTTTGCACGTCGCCAATGGCAACTTCTGTCGATGTGACTTGATCATAACTCAGCCCGACTCGTTTGCCCAACTTGATCGGACTTTCAAACGCATGGTCGATATGGGTGTAGTACAATTCTGCCTCGTCTAGCGGCCGCTTGAGCCACAACTGCAAGAGCTCGTGATTGCGCACGGGTCCTTGAATAAGGTCATAGCCCTGCTTTCGCAGGCGTGTTGTTAAATTCATTATTCCTTTACAAAGCGGTAGTAGGCAAACTGCAACCCACTTGTGGCCTTTAGTAAATAGGTGCCTTTTGACAAGCTCGACACATCTAGCGTGTGATGCTTTCCAGTTTTGGTGAAAGTCGTTAGGCGCTTGCCTGTGATGTCAAACAAGCCATACTCCGTATTCGTGTCTGCCACATAGTCTAGCTGTAACACACGCGCTGTGGGGTTGGGGTACAACACAAGCGTTTGCGGATACACCACCTCCACATTGAGTGTTGATGCATTGCTTTCATACCAAACTGTGTAGGCACCGATTGCAGCAGCGATTACATCCAAATCACCGTCATTGTCCATATCGAAAACGCGAACAACTTCAGCGGAGACTAAGTTTCCATCTATCGTCTCTTTTGTAAAGTTTTGACTGCCATCATTTTCGAACCAAATTACTTTTTCTCCGTCAGAAGTCACCACGATGTCAAGGTCATTGTCCTTATCAAGATCTGCCGTAACGATGGAAGTTGGATTTTCAATGCCACTGTCAATTGTTGTTCTACTAAAGCTGGGTGATGAAGCAGTTCCTGTGTTTTTAAACCAATAAAAGTCATCGTCTGTGCTCGAGCCAGCAAAAATATCCATATCATTGTCGCCGTCGATATCTACAACGTGAATCGAATCACACCATCTCGCATCACCAACATTATACCTTGTAAAACTTTCGTTCTCTCCATTTTCATACCAATAAACCTTATTGCCATCATATAAGGCAACCACGACATCTAATCGATTGTCATTGTTCATGTCCTTTACAATAACTTCAGATGCTCCAGCAATACCAGTCCCGATATCTGAAGCGGTTGCAAAAGTGTCATCCCCATTGTTTTTAAACCACTGAACTTTGTTACCTTCATTACTCGTTGCAACAACGTCTATATTCCCATCACCGTCAATATCTCCAGTAGCAACATTTTCTGGTCCATTTGCAGAGGTTCCTACTGTAATAGCCGTGAAGCCTCCGCTACCGTTGTTCTTTAACCAATGTATTGTTTGGTTTCCCTTATATGGGATAACAATGTCCATATTCCCATCCTTATCAACATCTGCTGCATGTACCTCGTAGGGATATTGCTGGACTGTACTGATCGTTGTTCTGGAAAAACTAGAAGCACTATTGCTTGTGTATAAATAAACTTTATTTTGAAAAGTATGCGACGTTATAATATCAGCATAACCATCTCCTGTAAAGTCTGCTACATCCATCCCCCAAGTACTTTTTGTAGCATCAGAAATGGCTTTTTTGGTAAAGGATAAGTTGCCTTGGGCTTGTAAAAAATATGTGTTTACAAAAAAGATAAGTGTGTATGCCATAACAGCATAGAGTCGTATATGTATAGATAAATTCATGATAAGTAAGATTTGTTAAACCAAAGTAAAATAATTTTGGGGACAACACCAAGCCTACCCTCCTTTTTTTTTTGGGGAAAAAAATACTTTTTGTTTTTATAAGTATTGTGAATAGGGATTATTGGTAAATCGTGAGCAGGAGTTTAATGGTTAGCCGTTCATAGAGGTGGCAAAGCGTTTCGATTCACGATAAACCTTTTCCTTCGGACTCAGTTCGTGGGGGTTTGTTCCCGTTTGGTCACGAGATACACCCCTGCCAACACAAAACCGATGGCGAGCCATTTGGTGGCATTCATCTGATCGGCACCCACAGCAAGGGCAAATAAAATCCCCATAATGGGTTGGATATAGGTAAATACGGAGAGGGTCGTGGCTCGCAAATGCCGTATGGCATACATCATCAGCAAATAGGTCATAAAGGTTGTGCCGAGCACCACAAAGCCAATGCGCCACCAAATCGGCATGGGAATCTGTTGCCAGTCCACTGCCAAAAACTCAGGCAATGCCAAGGGGGAGCTGATTACCAGTCCAATCAAAAAGAGCCATTTGAGCAAATGAATGGTGTTGTATTTTTCACTCAGGGGCTTAACAACAATCATATACAAGCCATAGGCGCTGGCATTGACCACAAACAAGAAGTTGCCCAAAGCGATATTGGGTGCGTTGGGGGGTGCGTGTTGGTTAAACAAAATCAGGGACAATGCGCCCAAAAACCCGAGGAGAACGCCAATCACACGATATCGTGCCAATTGTTCTTTGAGCAGTAGGGCAGAAAACAAAAACACCATGATGGGGGTGGTGGTGATAATTACGGTACTATTGATTGGGGTAGAATATTCCAGTCCTTTAAAAAAGGCAAGCATATTGATGGCCATGCCCAAAAAAGCAGCGCGAAAAAAATGCTTGTAATCGGCACGAGCAATGGGTTGTTTGGGCAAAAACAGACTCACTGCCCAAAAGAGTACTGTACCGCCAATGAGTCGGATCATAATAAAGCCAAATCCCTGTACATAAGTTGGCATGACGTCTTTGGCGATGGTGTGGTTGAGGGCATAAATGGTGGTGCCACCCAAGGCGGCCAATATGGCGAGGAATCGCTTATCCATGAACGGCCTGTTGCATGGCTGCAACCGTTTTTTTGGCATTGCCCAAATAAAAGTTGTTATCCCAGTGGAGAATGGGACGTTTGAGACAGCTATATTCGGTTTCTAATAGCTGTTTGTAGCCCCTTTCGTCGGGGGTTTTTCCCGCTTTGTTGAGGGCTTGCAGCACCCGGGAGCGTTTGTTGATGAGTTGCTCATAAGATTGGGTCACGGCATAGAGGGCCTCGAGTTGTGCCTGACTGATGGGTTCGTGTTTAACATCCTGAAGCTTGGTGCCTTGGGGCAGATTGAGTTCCTTCAAAATACGCATACAAGTATTGCAAGTCGATAAGTAAATGTAGGTGTTCATCTCGCTGTGATTTCTCATTCAAAGATGATGAATTTTTTAGGAAAATTAGGTGTGGTTGCGCAAACATCAATACATTTGTTGCCAAATCATATTGAGATGGGAAAAGACAACCTCCAATTCAATTCAAAAACCATTCATGGCGGACAAAAGCCCGACAAGGGCTATGGCGCTGTGATGCCGCCAGTTTATCTGACCTCCACCTATGCCCAAAGCACACCCGGAGGGCATCAGGGCTATGAATACAGTCGCACACACAATCCCACACGTACGGCACTCGAAGCCGCTTTGGCGAGTATCGAAGATGGCACGCACGGATTCTGTTTTGGATCGGGCATGGCCGCTATTGATGCGGTCATCAAGCTACTCTCCCCGGGAGATGAGGTGATTTCGACCAATGACCTCTATGGGGGTAGCTATCGGATCTTCACCAAGATTTTTGAAGACTTTGGGATTAGGTTCCACTTTGTCGATATGCAAGACCCCGCCAATGTGGCTGCAAAAATCAATGCCAAAACCAAGCTGATCTGGGTCGAAACCCCTACCAATCCAATGATGAATGTGGTGGATATCGAAGCCATGCATCAGCTCGTGGCAGATCAAGATATTTTACTTGCCGTTGACAATACCTTCGCTTCACCCTATTTGCAACAACCCCTCACCATGGGTGCCGATATTGTGATGCACTCCGCAACCAAATACCTCGGGGGTCACTCCGATGTGATTTTGGGTGCCTTGGTGGTAGGTGATGCTGCCCTGGCGGAGCGTTTGTCGTTTATCCAAAACGCCAGCGGTGCGGTTTGCGGTCCTCTTGATGCCTTTTTGGTTTTGCGAGGGATCAAAACCCTACATGTACGTATGCAACGCCATTGCGAAAACGGAGAGAAAATCGCCCATTTCCTCGCCGATCATCCCAAAGTGGCCAAGGTGTATTGGCCGGGCTTTCCGACCCACCCCAATCACGAGGTGGCCAAACGACAGATGAATGGCTTTGGGGGTATGATTTCGTTTGTTCTTACAGACGACTCACTCGAAAAAGCGACAAAAACAGTGGAGCAACTTCAACTCTTTACCTTGGCCGAATCGCTCGGGGGCGTGGAGAGTTTGGCTGGACACCCAGCGAGCATGACCCACGCATCGATTCCCAAAGTAGAACGGGAAAAGTCGGGCGTTGTCGATGGCTTGATTCGCTTGAGTGTAGGGATCGAAGACAGCCATGATTTGGTCGAAGACCTCAAGCAAGCAATTGGCTAGCCGATTGAAATTAATCCGTATTTTTAACAGATAAAACTTAACCATGAAGCAAATCATTGAACAGTTTATCGCAGATGTCGAGAAACGCAACCAACATGAGCCCGAGTTTATGCAAGCGGTTCGTGAAGTTGCCGAAAATGTGATTCCCTATATCGTTCAGCATGATATTTATCACGGAAAAAACATATTGATGCGCATGGCCGAGCCCGAGCGTGTGGTGAGCTTTCGCGTGCCGTGGATTGACGATACCGGAGAGATTCGTGTCAACCGTGGTTTTCGGATCGAAATGAACTCCGCCATTGGTCCCTACAAAGGGGGCTTGCGGTTTCACCAGTCCGTCAACCTGAGTATTCTCAAATTTTTGGCATTCGAACAGGTATTTAAAAATGCCCTGACAACCCTCCCGATGGGGGGTGGAAAAGGTGGTGCTGACTTTGACCCCAAGGGCAAATCAGACGGAGAAGTGATGCGTTTTTGCCAGAGCTTTATGACCGAGTTGTTTCGTCATATCGGTCCCAATCGGGATATTCCTGCTGGAGATATTGGGGTTGGTGGTCGAGAAATTGGCTATATGTTTGGCCAATACAAACGATTGAAAAACGAATTTACTGGAGTCCTTACCGGAAAAGGGATCAGTTGGGGTGGCTCGATGATCCGCCCCGAAGCCACGGGCTACGGCGCCGTGTATTTTGCTGAAAATATGCTTTCCACCAAATCGGATGGGCTGCAAGGCAAAAGCGTCGTGATTTCTGGTTCGGGGAATGTGGCACAATACGCTGCCGAAAAATGTATTCAGTTGGGTGCCAAGGTACTCACCCTATCCGATTCTTCGGGTTATGTGATGGATCCAGACGGGATCGATGCCGATAAATTGGCTTTTGTGATAGACCTGAAAAACAACAAACGCGAGCGGATCAGCAAATATGTGGATGCTTATCCACGTGCGCGTTTCCACGCAGGGGAACGACCATGGGCGGTGCCGTGTGATGTGGCCTTGCCTTGTGCGACCCAAAACGAACTCGATGAAAACGATGCCAAGCAGCTAGCAGTCAATGGCTGTATTTGTGTGAGTGAAGGAGCCAATATGCCCTCCACTCCCCAGGCAATTAAAGTGTTTCACGCCAATAAGATGCTCTATGCCCCTGGCAAAGCATCAAACGCGGGTGGCGTAGCGGTTTCTGGTTTGGAAATGGCACAGAACTCCCTCCGCTATAGTTGGACTCGAGAAGAAGTGGATGAGCGTTTACAGGCCATTATGTCTGATATCCACAATAGCTGTGTGGCCTATGGCCAAAATGGCGATCATGTCAACTATGAAAAAGGCGCCAATATCGCTGGTTTTGTCAAAGTTGCAGATGCCATGCTTGCACAAGGAGTGGTCTAGGCATACGTTTTGAAAAAGATCTCCGTTTACTGTAATATGAAAGCCCTACAAATTTTATTGTTGTTCTGTACTTATGCTCTCTACAGTCAGTCTGCTGGATGGTCGTCCTTTTACTCTTTTGATCAAATAACAGGGGTGCATTCCGGTAGCGATGGTCAGGTATATGGCGTAGCCGAAAACAGTGTGTTTTCCTATGATCCCAGCGCCAATGAAGTCGTTCCGATCACAACGGTTGATGGCCTGCTCGGCGATGAAATCGGAGCACTTGCGGTAAACGACAATTTTATGATCGTGGGCTATGACAGTGGAATGTTGGGAATCCACAACCTTTTGGATCGATCTGTGATTCTTGACAGTTCAATTCAGCGAAACTTATCGATTAATCCCTCCGACAAAACCATCCATTCCTTTTTGCTTCAAGACCAAACGCTCTATCTGTCTGCGGGCTATGGCATCTCCATATATGACTTGTCCACCAACCGCTTTATCGATTCCTATTTTTTTGGGGTTGACAACAGCACGATTCAAGTCAACCAAACTGCTCTGGTAGGAGAGTATCTATATGCCGCCACAGAAGAGGGCTTGTACAAGGCAAACACTAGCGATCCAAATCTCGTTTTGGAAAGCGCTTGGAACAAGATCGCAAATGGACAGTGGAAATCCGTCGGGCTGGTCAACAACGTCATTTTGGGTGTGGTTCAGTCCGGATCACAAGTGGTTTGTTATGGGCTGACTGATGACGTTGCTACAGAATATCAACGGGAAAGTGGAACGCTTTTGGGGGTCGAAGTGAGCGACACAGAACTCGTCCTTAGTTTTTCCAATACCATTCTCGCTTTCGATGATTCGCTTTCAGTTCGTACCCTTGCCTCAGCATCTGGGTCCTTGAGTGGGCAAGGCTTTACTTCGGCCACAACAGTCGGAAACGATCTGTTTATCGGTACTTCAGGTGGTGGCTTGTTGTTGCACAATCCCTCTGAAACACGGGTCGTGAGTCCGAGTGGCCCCTTGATGAATGATATTTTTGAAATCTCTGTTTTACCAAACGAAGAACTCTGGATTGCCCATGGGGCCTTTAGTCGATTTTACAATCCCTACCCGCTCAATGCCTATGGCGTGAGTCACCGCAGTGGAGGGAGTTGGCAAAATCTCCCGTTTAGCGCCTTGCTCGGAGCACGAAGCATTGTGAGTGTGGTACCAAACCCCGCCAATCCAAGTCAAGTATTTGCTTGCGCCATGCATGACGGTTTGTTGGAGATCAATGATGGTTTGGTCACCAATTTGTGGAACCAAACCAATAGCGGATTAGAGTCTTTAGACCCGATTGAACTCAACGAAGACCCAAACTACCGCAGTGTGCGTATTCGAGATGTGGCCTTTGACAGTGAAGGTTCGATGTGGTCGATTACCTCTTTTGTGGGCAAGGGGTTAAAAAAACGAACCGTCAACGGCGATTGGGAAAGTATTGACCTTACGGGGTTGATACCGATCAATCGAGCCAGTGGATACTCCAAGTTGGTGATTTCTCCCAATAATGAAGTCTATTTCGGAAGTGCCCTTTATGGCCTGATTGGCTATTCAGAGGTTAATGGTACTCCGGTATTGCGGTTGCTTGATGTGGCAGACAATTTGCCGACTTTAGATGTAAGAAGCGTCGCCTTGGACTTTGATGACAACCTGTGGATCGGCACAACAGAGGGTTTGCGGGTTCTCTACAATGCGAGTCGGTTGTTTACCCAACCGGACCTTTCTGCAAGCACGCTGATCCTCGATGAAGGTGGAAACGTTGGGGAACTCCTCGCCAATCAGTTTATCAACGCGATTGAGGTGGATGGGAACAACCAAAAATGGGTAGCAACAGATGGGGCTGGGGTATTTTTATTTGCAGAAGACGGCAAAAGCACCCTGCAGCATTTTACGAAAGACAACAGTCCGCTACCGACAAACTCCGTTCGCAGTTTGGCCTATGAGCCCCAATCGGGAAAAATCTATATGGGAACGCCAAATGGGCTTGTTGCGTTTCAAGGCAATGCCTACGTCCCATCGGCAACCCTGGAAGAAATCGAAGTCTATCCAAATCCGATCCGCCCCGGTTATACGGGCTTGCTTACCATTCGCGGACTTCAAGCCGATTGTGTGGTAAAAATTACAGATATCGCGGGCAACGCAGTTTTTGAAACCACCTCCACTGGTGGAAGCGTACAATGGGATTTGCGCTCATTTGCGGGTGATCGCGTGCGTTCTGGAGTATATCTTATTTTTGTGACGACCAATGACGGCCTAGAAAGTGCCGTTGAAAAAGTAATGATTATCAATTGATGCTTGTCACAACCGAAGCACTCGTTTTATCAAAAACCAACTATAGCGAAACCAGCTTGATTGTGCGTTGCTATACCCGTAGTGATGGCATCAAATCCTATATGATCAAAGGGGGTAAACAGGGACGAAAGGGCAACAAAACCACCGCCCTTTTTCAACCACTCTATCAGCTCGAAATCACTGCGCAACACAAAAACAAATCGGGGCTTTCAATTCCAAAATCGATCAAGATGAGTAAGCCTTACCAAACGATTCCATTTCAGATGGATAAAATTGCAGTGGTGTTGTTTTTGAGCGAGGTTTTGTCGTCTGCCTTGCGAGAAGAAGAAGCAAATGCGTCGTTGTTTCATTATCTGACGAGCAGTTTGTCTTGGTTTGACATGCAAGATGATGTAGCCAATTTTCACATCTTCTTTTTGCTATCCCTCACCAAGCATCTGGGGTTTTTTCCAGACGTACGGGATCAAAACCACCCCTATTTTGATATGCAAAACGGCTGCTTTAGCGCACAAAAAAGCACACAACAGATTGACGACCCTGAAACGATTTCTGTATTCAAATTGTTTTTAGGCACAAATTTTGATAAGATGAGCGAGGTGTTGGTGTCAAGCAAAGGACGAAAACAATTACTCGAGCTGTTGATACAGTACTATCAAATCCATTTGCAGGGATTCTCGAGGCCAAAATCACTGGACATATTACATGAAGTTTATTTATAATTTATCACTTCTTTTTTTTGGGCTTTGGCTGATCAACCTCAATGGGCAAACCCTACGCATCGTTGATGCCGTCACGGGTTATCCCGTCCAAGATGTTGTTGCCCATAATCTCGAAGTCAAGGCGAATACAACCAGCGACGCAAATGGCCTTATTGACCTATCGGTTTTTTCACCCGAAGATCAAGTCCACTTCGAGCATATTGGCTATGAACGCTTGCTACTGCCCATTTCAGAACTCCAATCGTCAACCCAACTGGCTCTCTACCCAGACACCCAACGACTCGGAGAAATTGTACTTTCTGTCAGCAGAACAAAAGATGAGAAAAAACGCGTATCCAAACAGGTTGCTATACTTTCGGATCGAGACATTGCATCAGTCGTTCCCAACTCCAGTGCCGAATTGCTGCGAGAAGCACCTGGGGTTCGCGTACAACAATCGCAAGGGGGTGGTGGGAGTCCAGTGATTCGGGGCTTTGAGGCCAATCGCATTTTACTAGTAGTGGACGGAGTACGTATGAACAATGCCATCTATCGTTCTGGGCATCTGCACAATGCCATTTCGATTGATCCGTTTTCCCTTTCTCGTGCCGAAGTGATTTATGGCCCCTCATCGGTTGGCTATGGCTCGGACGCCCTCGGCGGAGTGGTGCATTACTTCACCAAAGAACCCCGAACTGGCGATGCCCAGCCCTGGCGCTTTTTTGTCGCCAATAGCTATGACACCCGCCATGAACATGCGATCAACCACATCGACATCACCCGCAGTAAAGACAACTGGGCGAGTTTGACAAGTGTGACCTATTCTCTTTTTGGCGATATCTATATGGGACGCGAACGCAATCATGGATATCCCGATTGGGGATTGGTGCCAGAATTTTCCAAAAACAATCGCAATTTTTCTCAAGACCACGCCAGTGTGAACCCCAACCCCAACCGCCAACGCAATACTGGATATGACCAAATCGATCTGATGCAAAAATTTGTTTTTCAACCAAATCCCAACAACAAATGGGTTCTCAATCTCCAATACTCTGGCTCTTCAGATATCCCGCGTTTTGACAAATTGGTGGAACGCCGCGATGGCGAACTACGCTATGCCACCTGGTTTTATGGTCCCCAAAAACGACTGCTGATTTCCCCAAAATACAGCTTTACAACGGATAAAAAATGGCTGAGAGAAGGCGTGATTACCTTGGCCTATCAACAACTTGAAGAGTCGAGAGTGCAACGCAAATTTGGCAGTTTGCTCCGAGAAACGCAACTTGAAGATTTGGATGTGTTTAGTGCCAATGCGGACTTTAATGTGGCGGTCGATCAGTCCAAAAAACTCGCCTATGGTTTTGAATTTACCCACAACGAACTCCAATCCGTTGGCTTTAGCCAAAATCTGGTTGTGGAAGGCAACGATGTTGTCAATATTATTGATTATGCGCTCATCCCTTCGCGCTATCCAAGCAAGAATGGGTTCTATACCACCTTGGCCGCCTATATCGATTACAAACTGAATATCGATCAAAAAAACACCTTAAATGCAGGGGCTCGGATTACCAACACGCGACTCAAAGCAGCGTGGAACGAGCAAGCATTAATCGACGCAAGATTGGGGAAAACGATGAATAGAAGTAATGCCCTCAATCTATCCTTGGGCTATGTGTTTCGCCCTAACGATTTATGGGAACTGCGCTCAGTCCTCGCTAGTGGTTTCCGCGCACCCAATATCGACGATATGGGGAAAATCCGTGAAAAACAAGGCAAGCTCACCGTGCCCAACCCCGAACTCAAACCAGAGTATGCATACACTGCAGATTTGGGTGTGAGCCGGTATTTTGGTCAGCGGACTTCATTTGTACAGCTCAACTTGTTCTACACCCTTTTATACAACTATATCGCACGACAACCCTATATGCTACCCTTTGATGATTCGTCAAGCAGTTTTGAGACCGTGACGCACCTCGGAGACGAATTGGAAACTTGGGCCAATACGAATGTAGGGGAAGCAACCCTGCGCGGCGCCAGTTTACAATGGAACACCCCGCTGCATAAGAATTTGACGTATGGGGGATATGTCAATTACACCTATGGGGTCACTCGTAAAGATCAAATTCCGGTGCCGTCGATCCTTCCTTGGCAAGGCACCCAGCATTTATCGATCTCAAATCGACGCCTAAATGGGCAGTTGTCGTTTGTGTTTGCTGGACAAAAACGCCCCGAAGACTATAGCAATGGCGGAGAGGATGGACTAGAAGAAACCCCTATCATTGGGGTATCGTCCGTTACTGGCGAAAACGAATATGCAGGAACGCCCTCTTGGAACCGATTTGATTTTCGCCTTACCTATGACGTCAATACCAATACCAAAGTCGGTGCCGACCTCCACAACCTGTTTGATGTTCACTACAAAGAGTTTGCGTCTGGAATCTCCGCACCGGGTCGGAGTTTACGGCTGCGTTTACAGTATAGGTTCTAGCCCACAAACCCCTAAACTTTTGGGGAAATTGGTTACTTTCGCAACTTATTACAGCATATGGCTTTTCCGTCGTATAAAAATTTGAATCTCGTTGCGGTTTCCAAGGATATCCAAACCTATTGGGAAAACGCGCTGACCTTTGAGGCGAGTGTGAGTACACGTGAAGGCCGACCCCCCTATATTTTCTTTGAAGGACCGCCTTCTGCTAACGGATTACCTGGTATTCACCACGTGATGGGGCGCGCCATCAAAGACATTTTCTGTCGCTATAAAACCCAAAAAGGGTTTCAGGTCAAACGAAAAGCGGGTTGGGATACGCATGGTCTTCCCGTTGAACTCGGGGTGGAAAAAGAACTCGGAATTTCCAAAGAAGATATCGGAAAATCCATCAGCGTGGACCAATACAATGCGGCATGCCGCGAAGCCGTCATGCGCTATACCGACGTATGGAGCGATTTGACCAAAAAAATGGGGTATTGGGTCGATATGGACGAGGCTTATATTACCTATACTTCCAAATATATGGAGTCGGTTTGGTGGCTGCTCAAACAACTCTACGACAAGGATTTGATCTATAAAGGATACACGATTCAACCCTACTCGCCCAAAGCGGGAACAGGACTTTCGTCTCACGAACTCAATCAGCCCGGCTGTTATCAAGATGTAACCGATACCACGGTAACTACCCAGTTTGAAACCCATCAAGAAACGCTCCCCAAACAACTGCAAGATGAACTGCCCCTGTACATTTTGGCATGGACAACTACCCCTTGGACTTTGCCCTCAAACACCGCCCTTACCGTAGGGCCATCGATCGAGTATGTAGTGGTTCGTACTTTTAACCGATATACACATCTTCCCATTCGCGTATTGCTAGCCAAAGACTTGGTGCCAAAAGTGTTTGGAAAGGTTTTTCAGCAAGTCGAAGCCATAGATGACTTGCAGTCCTATAAGAAAAATGGAAAGCAGATCCCTTACCTCATTGGCGACCATATTGTTGGGGCTGACTTGGTCGGTATTCGTTACAAGCAATTGTGGACCGATGCGCCCCTGCCATACGACACCCCCGAAAATGCGTTCCGCGTAATCGCTGGAGACTTTGTCACAACAGAAGATGGAACGGGAATTGTGCATACTGCCCCGACCTTTGGCGCGGATGATGCCTTGGTTGCCAAACAAGCAACCCCCGAAGTTCCGCCTATGCTCGTTCTTGATGAAAACGAACAGTTGGTTCCCCTCGTCGATCTGCAAGGACGATTTCGAAAAGAGCTCGGTCCACTGGGTGGAAAATATGTGAAAAACGAGTATTACGATAAAGGAAAGGCGCCCGAAAGATCTGTCGATGTGGAAATTGCTATTCGACTCAAAGAAGAGAACAAGGCCTTTACCGTAGAGAAGTATGTGCATAGCTACCCCAATTGCTGGCGAACAGACAAACCTGTGCTATATTATCCGCTCGATTCTTGGTTTGTGAAAGTCAGTGATAAAAAGGAACGCCTTGTTGCCCTGAACAATAACATCAATTGGAAGCCGAAATCGACTGGTGAAGGACGTTTTGGGAATTGGCTTGCCAATGCCAATGACTGGAACTTGTCACGCTCTCGTTTCTGGGGGATTCCCCTGCCGATATGGCGCACCGAAGACAAAACAGAAACCAAAGTGATTGGCTCCATCGAGGAGCTCAAAGCAGAGGTTGACCGTGCAGTGGAAGCTGGCCTTATGGATCACAATCCATTTGCCGATTTTGCCCCTGGTGATATGGGGTCTGAAAACTACGACCGTGTCGATCTTCACAAAAACATCGTCGATTCGTTGATTCTTGTCAGTCAACATGGACAGCCCATGCACAGAGAAAGCGACCTGATTGATGTGTGGTTTGATTCTGGCTCTATGCCCTATGCGCAATGGCACTATCCCTTTGAACACAAAGAAAAAATAGATGACGGGCTTGACTTTCCCGCAGACTTTATCGCAGAGGGTGTCGATCAGACTCGTGGATGGTTTTATACCCTACACGTTATTGGCGGACTGGTGTTTGACAATATCGCCTTTAAAAATGTGGTCTCAAATGGACTCGTACTTGACAAAAGCGGACAAAAAATGTCAAAGCGCTTAGGAAATGCTGTAGATCCGTTTGAAACCTTAGAAACCTATGGGGCAGATGCCACACGCTGGTATATGATCAGCAATGCCAATCCTTGGGATAACCTCAAGTTTGATGTGGAAGGCATCGCCGAAGTTCGACGTAAGTTTTTTGGAACGCTCTACAATACCTATTCCTTTTTTAGTCTGTATGCCAATATCGATGGTTTCACTTATGCGGAAGATGATATTCCCTTGGACAAACGACCCGAAATTGATCGCTGGATCTTGTCAGAACTTCATACGCTTATCATAAAGGTAGATGCCCAATATGACAACTACGAACCCACAAAAGCCGCCCGATTGATCTCTTCTTTTGTGATTGAAGACCTGAGCAATTGGTATGTTCGTTTGTCAAGAAGACGCTTTTGGAAAGGGACTTATGAAGCGGATAAAATCGCTGCTTATCAAACGCTGTACACTTGTTTGGTTTCCGTTGCCAAGCTCATGGCACCCATCGCGCCGTTTTATGCCGATCGTTTGTATCAGGACTTGGATAAAACCACTGCCAAAGAACAGTATGCCTCCGTACATCTGGCCTATTTTCCAGATGCAGATAAAGGTTTTGTCGATCCTGCTCTCGAGAAAAAAATGCAGCACGCACAGCGCATCGTCTCCTTGGTGCTATCGATTCGCAAAAAAGAAAAAATCAAAGTGCGGCAGCCCCTTCAACGGGTGTTGATTCCCGCTTTGGATCGCAATGAAAAACAAGCCATAGAAGAGGTTTCAGATTTGATTGCTGCAGAAGTCAATGTGAAAACCATTGATATCCTTGACGATGCCTCCTCGATTTTGGTCAAAGAAATCAAGCCCAATTTTAAGACCCTTGGCCCTCGATTTGGCAAGGAGATGAAAGCCGTTTCTGAAGCCATCATTGGGTTCAGTGAAGAGCAAATCCAAACTATAGAAAGGGAAGGGTCGTTATCCATTGAAATTAATGGGAAAAATACTATTTTAGACACTTCAGACGTGATGATCCAATCCAAAGATATTGCGGGTTGGTCTGTCGCATCTGAACAAGGGGTAACGGTCGCTTTAGACTGTAGCTTGACGGAAGATTTACTCCTCGAAGGCATTGCTAGAGAATTGGTCAATCGGGTTCAAAATCTTCGGAAAGACATGGACTTTGAAGTCACCGATACCATCACCCTAACGCTGAAGCATAACAAGCGGTTGGCAGATGCAATACAAGCCAATAAAAGTTATGTGACAAGTGAAGTGTTGGCCAAAAACATCGAGTTTGTTGAATCAAACCCAGATGGAGAGCCCCTGTCATTTGATGATATCGAAACTGTGATTCGCCTAGAAAAAAACAAATGAAGAACAAATGAAAACAAACGAAATGAATCGATACCCAGATAAGGATCTTGAAAAGTTCCGGGTGTTAATCGAAGAAAAAATCGCCAAAGCGCAACATGATTTAGAGCTCATTCGAAGTGCATATATGAATGATGGAAACAATGGTACAGACGATACCTCTCCGACGTTTAAGGCCTTTGAAGAAGGGTCTGAAACCATGTCGAAAGAGGCAAATACACAACTCGCGATACGTCAGGAAAAATTTATTCGCGATCTCAAAAATGCGTTGATTCGCATCGAAAATAAAACCTATGGGGTCTGTCGTGTCACTGGAAAACTCATCAGCCCTGAACGGTTGAAATTGGTGCCACACGCCACTTTGAGTATCGAAGCGAAAAACATGCAGAAGTCACATAGATGACCCTTAAAAAATCCCTGTTTTTGATCGGTGCTGTACTTCTGCTCGATCAGTGTTCAAAATTCTACATTAAGCTCTCTTTCCCGCTAAGCGTTTACAGTTCCGACGCTATTGTAGATTGGGGTTGGTTTCGATTGCTTTTCATTGAAAATAAAGGGATGGCATGGGGTACACGCTTTAGTGATTTTGTCCCCTTTATCTCTGAGGATACCGGTAAACTCCTTCTATCACTCATCCGCATTGTTGCCGTAAGTTTCATTGGGGTTATGCTTTGGGACGCGATCAAAAAACAGCAACACAAACTGTTGCTCATTGCGGGTTGCCTGATCTTTGCAGGTGCCCTTGGCAATATCATTGATTCCTTGTTTTATGGACTTCTTTTTTCACATAGCTATGGGCAAGTTGCCAGCTTGTTTCCCGAAGGCGGTGGTTATGCTCCCTTGTTTTTTGGGCACGTGGTCGATATGCTACAGTTTCCAATGTTGACTTGGGTATGGCCCTCGTGGCTGCCTTGGGTTGGTGGGGAGTCCTTTACTTTTTTTGAACCTGTTTTTAACTTGGCGGATACCGCTATCAGTACTGGTGTGGGGATTATCCTGGTATTTAACAAACGTATTTTTCCCAAAAACTAAAACCGAACGATTCCCTCCGAATGGATACAGTGGTGAAGGCGGATGTCTGTCAGTTCGCAATCTGTAATTTCAGGCCCTGGTGGGAAATACGACAAGCCCACAAAAACCGTATGCGGAGCACATCCCGATAAGAATCGGTCGTAAAACCCTTGACCATACCCCACGCGTTGCCCCTTGGCATCATAGCCCAACAAAGGCACAAAAATCAAGTCAATCGCACTTGGGGAGACAGGCGTTCCTTTGGTCGGTTCGGGGATTCCATAGCGATTGGTTTGCCATAAGCTGTCTGGGGAAACTGCCCAATGTGTCATTTGTTTGGTTCTGAAATCCGATTGGGACACAACTACTGTTTTTCCCAAAGAAAACAAATGCTCCATCAAGGGCTGGGTGTTGGGTTCCCGCTGTTTTTGAATCGACAAAAACAGATGAACAACCGCATAAGACGATAAATCAAACAACGCACAATGCTTCATCAGTCCTCGCTGCTTGTTTTCCATCTCTTGTGGGCTGAGTTGCTTTCTTTTGTTGAGATAATGTTGTCGAATCTCTGCTTTGGTCATTTACTTGGATTGAACACAAATAAAATAATTAATTTCGTCACATGTCGAAAGATGCGTTAAAACTTCATGTTCAAGCCCTACCGAGTCAGCCCGGGGTGTATCAATTTTACGACAGTCAAGAGCGTATTATTTATGTGGGGAAGGCGAAAAATCTAAAAAATCGGGTGTCGTCCTATTTTCGAAAGCAAGTCGATTCGAGAAAAACCCAAAGACTGGTCAAAAACATTTCATTGATCAAACATATCGTCGTGCCCACCGAATCCGACGCACTGATCTTGGAAAATACCTTGATCAAAGAACATCAACCGCGCTACAACATATTGTTGCGTGACGATAAAACCTACCCGTGGATTTGTATTAAAAAAGAAGCGTTTCCGCGAGTGTTTACCACCCGCAAAATCCAGAAAGACGGATCGGAATACTTTGGTCCATTCACCAATTTTAAAACCGTACGGCTGTTGATGAATCTCATTCAAGAGCTCTACCCTCTTCGAAACTGCTCGTATGACTTACGGCCAAAATCGATTGAAACCAAAAACTATAAGGTGTGCTTGGAATATCATATCGGAAACTGCTTGGGGGCTTGTGTTGGGGAACAAAGTGAATCCGACTATGACCATCAAATCCGTGAAATCCGTGCGCTGCTCCGCGGAAACTTCAGCGAGGCCATTCGGGGGTTTCAACAAAAAATGAGTATTGCTGCTGATCAACTCGATTTTGAAGAGGCACAAAAACAGAAAAGTAAGATCGAAGTCCTCACAAATTATCAATCCAAATCTGCTGTGGTAAGCGCAACAATCAGCAATGTAGATGTGTGTTCGGTCATCAGCGACGAGCAAACCGCTTATGTGAACTACATCCACGTGGCCTATGGGTCGATTGTTCGTTTTCACAATATGGAGGTCAAAAAGAAGCTGGAAGAAAGTGATGAGGACGTCCTGCGGGTGGTGGTGGTCGAATTGCGCCGTCGATTTGCGTCCACCTCCAAAGATGTGATTTTACCTGTTTCCATTGACTTGGGCGATGATATTCGTGTGACTGTTCCCAAAAAAGGAGAGAAAAAAAAGTTGTTGGATTTGTCGTTGCGCAATGCCAAACAAGGGCGATTGGAACAACTCAAGCAAATCAAAATTTCGGATCCCCAGCAACACAGTTTGCGTTTGCTGAATCAGATGAAAAAAGACCTCCGCTTACAAGTCCTGCCAGAACATATCGAATGCTTTGATAATTCCAATATCCAAGGCAGTAATCCCGTTGCTGCATGTGTGGTTTTTCGTCAGGCCAAGCCTGCCAAAAAAGAGTATCGACATTATATCATCAAAACCGTAACAGGAGCCAATGACTATGCCTCGATGGAGGAGGTGATTTACCGACGATACAAACGGCTATTGGAAGAGAAGCAATCTCTCCCTCAATTGATTGTGATTGACGGCGGGAAAGGCCAGTTGAGCTCGGCACTTCTGAGTATAGACGCTTTGGGCTTGCGCCAAAAAATTGCAGTCATCGGCATTGCCAAACGACTCGAAGAAATCTATTACCCAAATGACTCTATCCCCCTTTACCTCGACAAGCGGTCTGAGACTTTAAAAATCATTCAGCAATTGCGGAACGAAGCCCACCGTTTTGGTGTGCGCCTACATCGAAACCGAAGAAGTAAAAGCGCAGTGTCTTCCTCACTCGACAACATCCCAGGCATTGGAGAAAAAACCATCGTCAAACTACTCAAAGATTTTAAGTCTGTGAAACGCATCAAAGAGGCCCAGCTTGAGGAACTCGCAACTGCCGTAGGAACCGCCAAAGCCAAGGAAATTTATCAGCATTTTCACCCTGAAAAATAAAAATTGGGTTGAGATCTCAATTTTTAACATTCTCTAAAAGCTCGTCTCAACAGATTTTTTTACTTTTACAATCGATGTATTTGATTCGAAATCTCATCTGTTCCCTCATGCTTTTTTTGGGGGCTACGGCCTACCCCCAACCAACGACTGGCGATCGCATGCAGTCCGATCGAATTTTCACCGATCAGAAAGTGAATGATGCCTTTCAAGACGGCGAATGGTTTCGTCTTCGCATGCGCTATGGCATCTTAAATGCCAGTTATGCAACGGTCATGCTCCGTGAAACAACCTTTAGAGATCAAGCGGTATATCATGTTGCAGCCACTGGAAAAACAACGGGATTTGCCCGCTGGTTTTTTAGGGTGGACGACTACTTTGACAGTTACTTTGAAAAAGACGTTGTTCGTCCCATTCATTTTGTGCGTAATATCTCGGAAGGCAGCTACAAGCGCCATGTGGAAATTGATTTTGATCACAATACCCAGACGGGGTTGATGCACGACTTGCTCAAAGAAACCAAAACTGAAATTACCTATGCCCCAAACCTACAAGATTTGGTTTCCACCTATTATTTTTTGAGAAACCACTTGGATTTGGATGGGATTCAAGTTGGAGAAACTGCCGCCGTGAATTTGATTTATGACAAAGAACCTTTTGCATTTCGGTTTCGGTTTTTGGGATATGAAAACCTAAAAACCAAGTTTGGGATTGTTCCTTGTATCAAGTTTCGACCCTATGTAGATGAAGGACGAATCTTTCGCGAAAATGGAGGGCTATCGCTTTGGGTGAGCAACGACAAAAACCGAATCCCAATTCGGATCGTTGCGGATTTACGCGTCGGTTCAATCGACGTTGATTTGGAAAGTTTTGGGGGGTTAAAACATCCATTTAAAATAATCGTAAATGAATAAATTCTATTTTCTTTTTATCGCTTTGTTCGGTCTGCTCGCAAGCTGTGGGTCGGATGCAGAACGCGAACCCGCAAAGCCCGTGGTTCCCGAAGTATATGAGTTTGGGTTTTTGCTCAACGATTATCATGTGGTTAGAGATACGGTTGTGCGAGGAGATAGCTTTGGGGGAATTTTGGAAAAATACGGGATCTATTATCCGCAGATCTATAACATCAACAGCATTGCCAAAAAAGCATACAACTTTCGGAAAATCCGCACCGGCAAGCCCTACACCATCTTGTGTAAAAAGGATTCGCTACAAACCCCAGAATTTTTGATTTATCAGCCCAGTGCGATTGACTATGTAACGGTCAAGCTCACTGACTCCCTCTGGGCAAAACAAGGTCAGAAAGAAGTCAAACTCCTCGAACGACAGGCCTGGGGAGTCATCAACAGCTCGCTATACGAAACCCTAGACGAGCAAGGTCTAAGTCCGCTTGTGGCCTATGATATGTCGGACATCTACGCCTGGACGATCGATTTCTTCCGCTTGGAAAAAGGAGATCGATTCAAAGTCCTTTATACCGAAAAGTATGTAAACGACTCTGTTTTTGTGGGACACAATCGAGTTCATGCTGCCTATTTTGAACATCGTGGAAAACCGATCTACGCCATCGAATTTGAATCGGACTCTGTCCGCAATATCTCCGAATTTTTTGATGACAAAGGGAAAAATCTACGCCGTGCCTTTTTGCGTGCACCCGTCAATTTTTCAAGGATTTCGTCACGCTACAACACCAAACGTCGCATTGCCTATTACGGTCGTGTTAAGCCCCATTTGGGGACAGACTTTGCCGCTCCCGTCGGAACTCCAATAAGGACAACCGCCGCAGGCAAAGTGACCAAATCGGGCTATACCCGCGGGAATGGAAACTATGTAACCGTCCGTCACAATGCCACCTATTCTACCCAGTACCTTCACCTGAAAAAAAGAGGGGTTCGCGTGGGGCAATATGTCAATCAAGGAGATTATATCGGCACGGTCGGTATGACCGGATATACCTCTGGCCCTCATGTGTGCTATCGCTTTTGGAAAAACGGAAAACAAGTCGATCCGTTTAAAACCAAATTACCCGATGCCAAACCCATTGCAAGTGAACTGAAAGCAGCATATTTGCAACATATGATTCCGTGGAAGGATAAACTCGACTGCATTTATTTTGAAGAACAAAAAACAAATACCAATGCCATTACCAACAATCAATCCAACGAAAACAGCAGCTTGGAGCAAACTTCAGAAACACTATAAAGAAACGCAAGGTCAAAGGTTGCAAGACCTTTTTGAAGGGGATGCCAAACGTGGAGAACAGTTTCGCATTAGCTGGGATGACTTTTATGTCGATTTTTCCAAAAACCACCTGACCCAAGAGACCCTTGCCTTATTGACTGAACTCGCAGAAGAATGCCAACTCAAAGAAGCGATGAGTCATTACTTTGGTGGGTCGAAAATCAACGCCACGGAAGGGAGAGCGGTGCTGCACACTGCCCTTCGTGCCCCGAGGGATCAGGACGTTCGTGTGGATGGTGAAAATATCACCCCAGGTGTTCATGCTGTTATCGATCAAATCAAAAGCTTTAGCCAAGGCGTGATTGACGGAACCATTGTAAGCAGTAGTGGAAAGCCTTTTACCGACGTCGTTAACATCGGTATTGGTGGTTCAGATTTGGGTCCTGTCATGATCACTGAGGCCTTGGCGCATTACAAAACCCATCTCAACTTGCACTATATGTCCAACGTGGATGGCGATCATGTCATGGAAGTGCTCCAAAACGTAACGCCAGAAACGACGCTGTTTGTGGTGGTGTCCAAATCTTTTACCACCCAAGAAACGCTGAGCAATGCCACTACTGCCAAGCAGTGGCTTGTCGATGCGCTCGGAGAACAAGCCGTTGCCGATCACTTTGTAGCGGTATCGACCAACTTAACAATGATCAACGAATTTGGGATTGATCCCCAAAATGTATTTCCAATGAACGATTGGGTAGGGGGGCGATTTTCCTTGTGGAGCGCCGTTGGTCTATCGATTGCCTTGGGGATTGGTCCCGATCATTTTGAGGAACTCCTCCAAGGAGCTCATGATATGGACACACATTTTGCAAATACGCCTTTGCATGAAAACATTCCTGTCGTGCTTGCGCTTATCACCTTGTGGTACAATAACTTTTACGGCGCAGAAAGCGAAGCGATTATCCCCTACACCCAATACCTCCACCGTTTGCCGGCCTACTTGCAACAAGGTATTATGGAGAGCAATGGGAAAAGTGTTGACCGCAATGGCAATGCGGTTGACTATCAAACTGGAAATCTGATTTGGGGAGAGCCAGGCACCAACTCCCAACACGCCTTTTTTCAATTGATTCACCAAGGAACCAAGCTAATTCCTGCGCATTTTATCGGCTTTAAAACACCCCTGCACGGCAAGCAAGATCACCACGACAAACTAATGGCTAACTTCTTTGCACAAACCGAAGCCCTGATGAAAGGAAAGTCAGCGGGAAGTGTTCGCAGTGAGGGAGTCGAAGAATCCTTAGTACCCTTTAAAGTCTTTGCTGGGAACAAGCCCACAACGACCCTGCTGATTGACAAGCTCACACCCGCAAGTTTGGGGAAACTCGTCGCCATGTATGAACACAAAATTTTTGTGGAAGGTATTCTTTGGAATATTTACAGTTATGACCAATGGGGCGTGGAACTGGGCAAGCAATTGGCAAGTACAATTTTAAAAGAAATTGTCAACAAAAAGAGGAGTACGCACGATAGTTCTACTTCGAACTTACTTCGTACGTATTGTAGTTAATGGGTTGTTAAAAAACCATGTCTATTTGTTAACATCACACCCTGTGTTTTTTGTAGCTTTGAATAACTAATTTAACTATATAATTAATATGAAAACAACTGCTGTTTTTATTCCTATTGGCATGTACACAAATCATGGCACAAGGATTGACTAGCTCTTCTATTGGAGGGCGTGTGTTGGACGACCAGAGTGAAGCTCTTATCGGCTCAACCATTGTTGTTACTCACCAACCGACTGGTTCGGTTTATGGAGCAACTACTGATTTCGATGGGTATTACCGAGTGTCTGGTTTACGACCAGGTGGACCATACTCTGTAGAAATAAGCTACGTCGGCTTTGAAAACTATACCCAGGAAGAATTGTATTTACAACTTGGTGTTAGTGAGCAAATTAATACGAGCTTATCCTCTTCAATGAGTGAACTCGATGAGGTTGTTGTTTCAGTAAGTCAGTTTAGCAATAAAACTGGTGCTGAAAACACAATTAACCGTCGTATGATTGATGCTTTACCGCAAACTTCTCGGTCGATAGCTGACTTTGTTCGTGTTTCTCCATTTGCTCAAATTTCTGAGGGGAGTGACGGATTTTCTGTTTCACTTGCAGGAATGAACAACCGTTACAATGCGATTTATATTGATGGTGCTGTAAACAATGATGTGTTTGGACTTGCGGGTTCAGGTACGAATGGAGGACAGACTGGAGTAAACCCTTTTTCAGTAGATGCCATTGAATCCTTTCAAGTTCAAATTGCACCTTTTGATGTAAAAGTAGGTGGATTTGCTGGTGGTGCAATCAATGCGGTTTCTCGTTCAGGTACAAATGAATTTGAAGCGTCTTCATACTACTTCTACCGCAATCAAAACTTAGCAGGAAAAACACCTTCCATTTTGACTGGCGAAGGAGAAGAAAGAGAAAAATTACCAGATTTCAACGCACAAACCTATGGGATTCGACTTGGCGGTGCTTTGATTGAAAACAAATTGTTTTATTTCATCAATTATGAGCGTCAAGAAGATGAGACGCCAGCGCCATTTAACTTTAGTAATTACAAAGGGAGTTCAACTGCCGCTGATTTGGACAATCTAGCAAACTTTGTTAGCACAACATATGGATATGATGTTGGTGCATACAACGACAATCCAACCGTGTTAAATTCCGATAAGGTAACTTTGAAGTTGGACTGGAATGCTGATGAGAAAAACAAGCTTTCTCTTTCTGCACGTTATGTAGATGCATACAATATTGAAGGAGCTAGTTCAAGCCCTAGCACAATTAACTTTTATGGCACCTCTGAGCAGTTTGAAAGTCAAACGACTGCCTTGTCTTTAAAGTGGGATCATCAAGGGACAAATTTTTCAAACAGTTTTGTATTGGGTTATACCTCCGTACGCGATGACCGTAATCCGTACAACAACTCTATGTTTCCAAAAGTAAAGATCGAAGATGATTCGGGAAGCATTCGTTTTGGTTCTGAACAATATTCAACAGGAAACCTCTTAAACCAAGACGTGTTTACAATCACAAATAACCTCGAGCTTTACAGAGGGAAACATACCATTACTTTGGGAACCTACAATGAGTTTTCTAAAGCGATGAATGTATTCTTCGCAAATAACTTTGGTTATTATACATTCGAAGACGATCCCGCTAACGGAAAGCCATCTGGTTTACAAGACTTCTTAGATGGTCTACCCGCTGGTCAATACGAAAAAGGATATTCTCTTTTAGGTGGTATCGGTGACGATTCACAAGGCTCAGCTCAGCCAGAGCTCGCGCAATTGGGAATGTACATTCAAGATGATATCCAAGTGAATAGCCGATTGAAAGTTTCTGCTGGTTTGCGTTTCGATCTCCCCATTTGGAGCGATGGTCAAATCAACGAACACTTTAATTTACACACGATACCTCTGCTAGAAGCTGCTGGAAAAGATCTTCAAGGGGCTCGTACCGGATTGGGGATTTCAACACAACTCTATGTATCCCCTCGATTTGGATTTAATTGGGATGCAAAAGGAGACAGAAGTCTTATCATCCGTGGAGGTGCTGGGGTGTTTATGTCTAGACTCCCTGTCGTTTGGCCCTCTGCGTCATATGACAATAATGGTTTGATTAAAGGGAATACAGCTGTATATGATGGAAGTGTTGTTTTCAATCCAGATATCAATGACCAGTATGTTGCTGTTGAGCCTGGAACCAACGGAAGAGCTGGGGATGTCAACTTGTTTAGTGAAAACTTTAAAATGCCAACAAAATTGAAAATGAGTCTTGGTGTCGATAAGCAATACGATAACGGTTGGTTTGTTTCTTTTGAAGGTTTATACACCAAAAACCTGTCAGACCTATACTACCAAAACCTAAACGTGAAAGCGCCTGTTGGATTCCTCGAAGGAGCTGACAGCCGTCCATACTACGATAGAAAAGATGAAGTGGATGACACCTATGGCCGTATTATGCTTGGTAGCAACACAAACAAAGGACATGCTTGGAACGTAGCGCTTACAGCAAGTAAGCGATTTGGAAACCTTTCGTTTAGCTCGACCTATTCGTATGGTGAGGCATATTCCATCTTTGATGGTACGTCTTCTCAAAACTCCTCACAATGGAGAAACTTAGAAACTGTAAATGGGAAAAACTCAACACTTACCACTGCACGCTCTGACTTTAATCAAGGACACCGTGTGATTGCAAATATCAGCTATGAGAAAGTATGGAATAACAATCTAAAAACACAAGTTGGTGTTTTCTATGAAGGTAGTGAAAGTAGTCCTTTCTCCTATGTGTATAATGACGGAGATGATTTACTTTATGATGATTCAAGAGGGAACGCTTTGATTTACGTTCCTGCGAGTGCAAGCGAGATCACACTCGATGATCCTGCTAATTATGCTGCTTTAGAAGCGTACATCAATGGAAATGAGTACCTGAGCTCCAGAAAAGGGCAATATGCGGAGCGCAACGGGGAAATGGGTCCTTGGAGTGATATCATCGATTTGCGAATTGTGCAAGATATTGCTGTTAATGTTGGAAACACCAACAACACATTGCAAATCACTGCTGATATCTTCAACTTCGGAAACCTCCTCAATGAGGAATGGGGAAGAAAGTTCTATGCTGGAAATACTGAAATTTTAGGGGTGACGTCTGCTCCTAAGAGTACTGCACCTACTTTCCAAGTTCGTGATTCAGATTTTGATTATGTTGAAGTCAGTGACAATGGTTTGAGAAGCTCAAGATGGCAAGCGCAAATTGGCGTTCGTTATACTTTCAATTAATCTTCATCTATAGATTTATAAAAAACCCTCCTTTTCGGAGGGTTTTTTTATACTCAAACTTTTACCAAGCTCATATCTACTATAGGCGCAGAATGTGTTAAAAACCCCAGGGATAGAAAATCAACCCCTGTCTCGGCATAGGAAGCAATATTTTGGGGGGTGATATTTCCAGAAGCTTCTGTTGAAACGGCTCCTGCGATATGGGATACGGCAGATTGTACTTCTTTTGGCGTCATATTATCGAGTAAAATTCTCTCTACCCAAGGGAAATCCATACAGTGATCGATTTGTTCTAGGTTCCTTGTTTCTACAATCACAGGAATCGGATGCTCAAGCCCATCCAAGTAGGATTTGACTTTTGCAAGCGTGGTGGGGATATCCCCTACAAAATCAATATGATTGTCTTTGACCATAATGGCGTCATATAGCCCCATGCGGTGATTGGTCCCTCCACCGATCGCAACAGCCCACTTTTCAGCAATGCGAAAATTAGGAGTGGTTTTTCTGGTGTCCAACAATTGGCAAGAGGTGTGTGCAATCTTCTGATGTAAGGAATGGGTGGTTTTGGCAATCCCACTCATGCGCTGAAGTGCGTTTAGGGCAATGCGTTCTAAGGAGAGAATCGATTGAGTAGCGCCCTTTAAGTGAAGCAATACCTCCCCTGCCTTAAATGGTAATCCTTCGTTATGCTGTCCGATCACTTTTACATCTGGCGCATGGCGTTCAAACAACATTTGAACAAAGCCCAACCCAGCAAATACCCCATCTCCTTTGGCAATCAACTGAGCGGACGACTGATGAGCAGCGTCAAAAATAGCAAGTGAGGTTTGGTCGCCATGACCGATATCTTCAGCTATCGCTTGATCGATACAAATCGACAATTGATCTTGATATGTTTTTGCAAAATCAGTTGACATAATCAAGATTATAAAATACGCCTTTGTTTTCTTTGGCTTCCTGTGCCTGTTTGATGATCAAATAAGAAACACTTACCATATTTCGCAGGGTGGTAAGCTGTGGGGTGAGTTTGTTCTCTTGGTATAGTGCTTTTGTGACCATATAAATATCGTGTAACCGATCTTCGGCGACTTCCAAACTATGATGTGACTTTTCGATCCCAACATACTGACTCATCAGCGTTTGTAATTGTTTTCGCAAATTTTCTATGCCCCCATTTTTCTCGTTGGAAATATCTTCTGTACCATTCCACAGCGGTATCTTTTCAAAAAAGGAGTTTGGGAGTGGATTATCACTCATAAACGCGGCACTATGTGATGCCGCACGGGCAGCAAAAACCAGCGCTTCCAACAGAGAATTTGATGCGAGTCGATTCGCTCCATGCAGTCCCGTATGACTACATTCGCCAATGGCATAAAGCCCCTCCATACTCGATTGGCTGTGATCGTCAACATCTATCCCCCCACAGAAGTAATGAGCAGCAGGATATACAGGGATTCCCTCTTTAAACACATCAATTCCGACTTGCTGACAACTAGCCAAAATGGTAGGGAATTGGTCTCGAATCCTTTTTGAATCCAAATGTGACAAGTCCAAATCGACATAGGGACGTTCTTGATTCTGAATCTCAGTATGTATTGAACGAGATACAATGTCTCTTGGAGCGAGTTCCATACGATCGTCATAATGCTCCATAAATCGCACCCTTTTTTCGTTTCGCAAATAGGCCCCTGCTCCTCTTACCGCTTCTGAAATCAGAAAGGTAGCGCCATTGATTTTGGGGTATAAAGCCGTAGGGTGAAATTGGACATAGTGGAGGTTTTTAATCCGAACCTTTGCCCGGTATGCAGCTCCCAAACCATCCCCGGTGGCTGCACTGGGATTGGTTGTATTTTCATAGACTTGCCCCGCACCTCCAGTCGAAAGTATCGTCACTTGTGCTGTGAGTTTTAATATCTTTTCATCGTCTTTGGATATGACATAGGCCCCATAACACCGATTTCCTCCTTGTTCACCCAAATGGTGGTCGGTGATTAAATCCACCAAGGTATGTTTTTCCAAAAGGGTGACATTGGGAAGCGACCTCACCTTGTCGATCAAGGTCGTGAGTATATGCAGTCCTGATCGATCCTTATGATGAACAATTCGATTGGCTGAATGGCCGCCCTCTTTTCCCAAATGTAGTTGCTTTCCTTCCTTGTCAAAATTGGCACCCCAAGCGATGAGTTCCTCCAAACGCAATGGTCCTTCACGAACCACAAAGTCAACTACCCGAGGATTGTTTTCAGCATTTCCCGCTGTGATCGTATCCTGAGCATGCTGTGCATAAGAATCAGATTTAAAATTTGAAACCACCGCTATCCCACCTTGCGCATATTTGGTGTTTCCCTCCAAAAGGTCTCGCTTAGAAATCAGCAGTATGTCTGTCTTTGGTTTACGTTGACTCAACTGTAGAGCATAACTCAATCCAGCCAAACCCGTTCCGATAACCAAAACATCGGTGTGCATTTATTTTGAAAGGGTTAACATGCGTTCAATCGGAAGTCTCGCTTGACTCATCAGTGCCTGATCGAGTTGAATTTCGGGCTGTTCAAAAACCATACAACGATAGAGTTTTTCCAAAGTGTTGAGTTTCATAAAGGCGCACTCACTACAGGCACACGTATCATCATCGACAGGTGCAGGAATAAAGGTTTTGTTGGGTGCGCGTTTGTTCATTTCGTGTAGAATCCCTGCCTCTGTAGCTACAATAAATTCATTGGCATTATCCGTTATTGCAAAATCAATGAGCTTAGATGTACTTCCAATAAAATGAGCAATTGCCAAAATATCCTCAGGGCTTTCAGGGTGCGCAATAAATTTTGCCTTGGGATATTGCTTGACGAGTTGTATGATTTTTTCAAAGGAAAAGGCCTCATGTACGACA
>JAQWGQ010000018.1 GCA_029238125.1 Flavobacteriaceae bacterium
GATCATTTTGAAATAATTGGGGATGTAGCTCAGCTGGCTAGAGCGCTTGACTGGCAGTCAAGAGGTCGTCGGTTCGAATCCGATCTTCTCCACTTCTTAAAAGAGACTTTTCAAAGTGAACTGTCTCTTTTTTTGGTCCCTAAATTTACTTGTTGATAAATTTATCCTGGACTTGAAGATAACTTCCATATCCCATTTCTTTACCCTCTAAATACTCATTAATGGCTTCTCTAATCACTTTAGAGGTTGATTTGGACTCAAATAATCCTATTCTTTTGCATTGGTGTTCCATCCAATCCGGAAGTCTTATGGAAGTTCTATTACGCTTTTGGTGCTGTATAACGTCAGCAAAAAGTGATAACTAGTTCACTTTTTGCTGACGTTATACATGGGTCTAAAAAATCTGTCAAAGGATGGGTAGGTCTTGTATACAAGGTTTTTGCCTTGGTCTTTTTGGTTAGCATGCTATACGCAGTTATCGAAACAGGATTGGACCATTTGGGCGGAGGGGCGAGTAGCATCTCAAAAGTGGGAAGCGTGCTCGCAATCTTGCTCTATATCTATGCTGCCTTTCCTTTAGCTCAAATCATTCGCAATGCAGGAGACAGTTTGGCGTCTTCAAAAAGCGGAATCATTGATTTCGTTTTTAAAGATATCGTTGTGGTCAATATCAGAGCGGTCGGATTTATCACCGCTTTAGGCGCTTTTTTTACCGCAGTTGTGATGACCATTTCATTTATTCTCAATGCAGATGTATTTGGATTTAGCTACGGAATAATCAATGAACTTGGGAATATTGTATCCTTCCCACTTGAAATTTTAGGAATGTTCCTTGCCATGATATCCTTGGGAGACTTGAGTGATTTATTCAATCAGCTTTACAGTCTGGAATTTATGGGCGGAACCATGGCCTCATCAGTCGATGGTTGGACTTGGGGTGGACTTTCATCTGTCGGTCTTTCTTATGTATCCGTTCTTGTGGTACTGATTCAGCTTTTTATTTCCCTAGCGGTATATCACTTTTTATATACATTGGTAACGACCTTTGTCAAGTGGATAAAAGGACCCTATTTGCCATTTAAGAGTCTGTAAAATCTCTTATTTTACATTAATTAACCCCTCATTAGAGGGGTTTTTTATTATCTAAATTTG
The DNA here is from genome assembly GCA_029238125.1 of Flavobacteriaceae bacterium. Classification (GTDB taxonomy): domain Bacteria; phylum Bacteroidota; class Bacteroidia; order Flavobacteriales; family Flavobacteriaceae; genus UBA724. The sequence continues at coordinate 1,153 of JAQWGQ010000018.1, forward strand.
CGCGATATTTATAACACTTTGCCAATCGAATATCAATCATGAATCCATCACGCCTTCGCTTTCTATCGCCTCTTCTACTACTTGGGATTCCCGCTCTTGCGATGATTTGGACAGATCAAGTCAATTGGTCTGTGCTAGATTTTTGTATTATGGGGACGCTTCTTTTTGCCCTTAGTGTCACCATTCGAATCATTCGACGATCCATACCAAATCGAAAAAAAAAGGGTTTATACTCTACTTGTAATTATACTGTTTATGCTGCTTTGGGTCGAGTTGGGTGTAGGTATATTTGGTAGTCCTATTGCTGGGCACTAGGATTGGGGAGTCAGCGTTTGGTAGATGGCCTCCACTTCATTTGCAATCTTTTGATCGAGCTCTGTTACCGTATTATTTGCAGAGGTGGTGTAATAGGCAAACGCAACGGTATTGTAAAAGTTGGTGATTTTGGGATGGTGGTTTTCCTGACTAAAAATCGGCGCAACACGATTGATAAATGCAATCGCCTCTTCAAAACTGGAAAAGCTATATTTTCGTTTTAACGGTCCCATGTTTTAGCGAATCTACAATTAATATTACATTCATTTTTTTTGTAAAATGTTTTTTTAATCAAAATAAACAACAATGAAGAAACTAAAAACACTTTTTACAATAATGCTTGTCATTGATATACTCGCAATTGTACCACTTTTTTTGATGATGTTTATTCCTGCAATGAAGGAAGAATTGGTATATAGTCAATTTTCAGGTATGGCAGAAAATGAACTGGCAAAAGAAATATCTGACCTATTCCATTTTGTGTTTACTTTTATCGCTATAGCTATTGTCATTGCGGTTGCTGCGTCAATAAGGATAGCGATTTTGGAGGCAGCGAAAACGGCAGCGATGCTATTGTTTATCGTTCACTTGGGTTGGGTCCTTCCGGATTGAATCAATTTGGTAATGGGCGACGCACATCCACCAATTCCAGTTATGCTTCTAAGTACAATTCCTGTCATTGCCTTAGCATATGGGTGGAAAAAAGGGGAAATCTAATGAACCTTGTAGAGCGCTTGTTAGCGGTCTAAAAATGGCGTTTTAAATACGACACAGAGTAGCCAGTTGCCTTGGCGATCTTTTCGATTGGCAACCCCTTTGCAATGAGTTCGGTCGCTTTTTCCTTTCTTTTCTGCTTGATGTAGTCACCAGGCTTAAAATCAGGATCAAGGTGGTAAAGTAAGTTATTATCAATATTGAATTTCTCAGAAATCGACACGATATCAACTGTATTGAGATTTCCATCGATATACTTTTGAATTGCAATTACCATTTCTTGATTGTTGTAACTTCTGCGTCTGTTTTTAAGCACATAGATTAATACAACAAACCCTAAAAGAATGACGATAAGGATAAGAATAGTATCGCTTCGATAGTCGTCGAGCTCATTGACCATAAAATCTGTAGTAATGGAGTCGACCAATAATTCGATGTTTTCAAACCGATAAACCCCATGTATGCTCCCAAGTGAAATGGCGTTGTCTGTTTTGAATACAGCACCTCGATTAAACTCATCGACAACCACATTGTTGTGCAATTGATTTTCAGAAAGATTATAAATCGAAAGACCATTATCTCCGCTGATAAACAGGTAATTTCTCTTATGCTCGAGGGTGTGGAATGTTGCTGCTAAGGGGATTTTATTCACTACAAAAGTTTGATGGTTGTCAGAGTAGAGACTCGTAATTTGCAAATTACTTGTAAGGACATAAAAGATGTCTCTTTCCGAAACCAAGTCTACGATTTTGGCGTCAAATGTCTGAATGGTCGAAACTTGATAAGTTGATAGATTGAGTTTGTACAGGGTGTTATTTTGTCCAAACCAAAAACCCGGTTTAAATTCAAAACCATTGCGAAAATTTACTCGTAAAGGAATGACTGGACCATCACGTCCATCATAAATCATTTCGAACAAGTTCTCTTCAAGCTTATAAAGGAATAAACCCAGGTCTGAAACGATTACATAATTTCCGTTTGGCAATTTGAAGATATTTTCAATAGCTCCATATGTTCGATTTCCTGCGGGGGCATCGTACAGGATTTCTTGCTGATCGCCTTGAATGGCAACTAGCCCATCATAACAAATAAAAGTAATGTCATCGTATTCTTTGATTTGTCCATTGGTATATGGCGGATAAGTGAGCACTTCACCCCTTTGAAAAATTCCATTATAACTACCTATGTAGCTTTTTGTGATACTGCGAACACTTTCGTAGGGAGAAAATGAATACAACTTATTTTTAAAAATCAAGAGCTTTCCTCTCGAAATCACATACACATAATTTTGAAAGGATTGAATAGAAGTGATCGAGCCACCAAATTCTCCGATTGGGATGTTTTTTGGGGCACGTATAAAAGAAACGCGAAGTGTTTCCCGCTCTAGATTGGTTGTAGTCGGACCTTTGACAGACGGGTCATGTTCAACGAGCTGAATTCCCTTTTCGAGTTTATAAACCCCCTGATTTGTACCGAAAAACAAAGACCCCTCATTTTTAATGATGGTATAATATATTTTTTCAGAATCGACACTGACCAATTCATAGTCAAAGTCTTGCCCTGTTCCAAAAACAAAAAAAATAAGCGTGAGGATAGATATTATGTATTTCAAAATAGACAATTCTTAACTAAAATAAAATTAGTCTAATTTAAATAAATTTTCGAATATTTAACCTTTAAATTTAATTATGAAAATCAAATTTTTATTTTTCTGGATGTTCCTCATTGTAAGCCTGACGATGGTGGTGCTTTCATATTGTTGATTGGATTCTGGTAATGACCACTCCTTTTACAAACGAATAATAAATATACGATTTCATTAAAAACCAAAATAAAAACAACTACAACAATGCATTACACACAACTCTTTATTTTTTCACTATTGTCATTTTTTACTTACGCTCAAGAGCCGACTAAGCCTATCTTCGAGTCTGTTTTTTATCAAAACGATGCGAAGATTTATGCCAATAAAGCACTGCCAATCTACCTTTCAATTTCCACCAGTCCAGATGGTTCAGATCCGATTGTTTTAGACACCCCTTCTAACCCATCAGATGGTTCCCCGATGTACCTTGACTCAGAGGGCATAAATTATGTCCGTTCGAAGTGGGCAGTTGATCCAGAGACTAAAAAGATCGCAACCCCAAAGCGTGAGGTTTTATTTCCTGTGCATGCCGATGGACTTGCGCCCGTTTCAGCGATTACATTTGGGGGTGCACCAAGTTATATAAGCCAAGGCGTAGATTACTACGGCAAAGGACTTAGCTATAGTATCTCGAGTACAGATCAGATCTCAGGCGTACAATCTATTTTCAAAAGCCATGATTCAGATTATACGCCATACGAGTCTCCACTTGATGTAACAACTGAGGGGGAGAATACGATTTACTACTTTTCGGTTGACAATGTGGGCAACACAGAACAGACCAATTCGTCATCATTTGTCTTGGATCTCACACCGCCTGTTTCGAACTACATCCTTTCCGATGTGTATGGAGACAATATTTTAGGCCCAACGTTCAACATTGGTTTGGAGTCGACAGACAACCTTTCTGGTGTCAAGGGATCCTACTACACCATTGATGAGATGTCGCAGCGCGTGTATGGCAGTCCAATCGACCTATCGGGTCTTTCGGATGGTCCCCACACTTTGCGATTCTACTCGGACGACAATGTGGAAAATGAGGAGAGCATGAAAGAGCTAATGTTTTATCTAGACAAAATCAATCCAGAAACGCAGTTGGTTGTCATTGGAGATCAACATGAGGCAACATACTATTATGTTTCTACAAGAACGACCTTTGAGCTACCAGCAATAGACAACAAAGCAGGTGTTGCCAAAACGAGTTTTTCAATCGATAAACAAGACGCGCAGATCTACACCACTGCCTTTAGTTTGCCCAACGAGCTTGGTTTGCATTCGATAACTTATAATAGTGAAGACAATGTGCGCAATGTAGAAGAAAATGAAACCAGAACCTTCTATATGGACAACAAAGCACCCAATACATCCATAGACTACGGCAAGCCACAGTTTTTTACAAGAGACACCTTGTTTATCAACCAAACCACGCCGATTACGATTATCCCACGCGACAAGCACAGTGGAGTGCAGTCAACTACCACAACTGTAAATGACGAAGTACAAGCGGGCAATGAATTTACGATCCCAAACGAGGGTCATAAAGAAATTGTGTTTAGTTCTGTGGACATGGTCAACAACCAAGAGGAAGGTAAAACCGGTCGGGTGTATGTAGACAACTCCCCACCAGAAATCTTTATCAATTTTAGTCTGGACAATATCGGGACAGAAGATGGCTTACCCGTTTATCCAAACTATGTGCGGATGTTCATTGGCGCAACCGATGAGAAGACAGGTACCAAAAGCATCAAATACTCTATTGATGGAGGTCCGATGACAGAATACTCTAGTCCACGTACACTTGACATTTCAGAGAAAAACACCTTTACAGAGTCGAAGGTGTATGAAGTCATGGTTGAAACGGAAGATATGCTTGGAAATACGAGCACAAAAGAACACAAGTTTGTTGTGAAGAATTAGTGTGATGAGTAGCTAGGTTAACTTGGGGTCAAGCCAATTTGGTTTGACCCTTTTTCTTTGACCCCAAGATGGCGAATATGGGTAAATCATTGATTGCCAACTAAATAAATTTATATATTTAAAATTATTTTATTTTTAAGCCGTGAAAGACTTGAAGTATCTTTTCGCTTATACCGTTCCCCTGGCTGCATTTATTTCTTTTTCATCAACAGGAATAGGTACCTATGCAGCTGTGATTTATGCCTTTGTAGTTTTGCCGTTTTTAGATGTTGTATTGGGCAAAAACACGACCAACTTGGATGACAAAGCGCGGAACAGCAAAGCCATCAATACCCTTTTTGATTGGATGCTGTATTTCAATCTACCAATTGTGTTTGGCTTGATATCCTATTGTTTGTTTCAAGTCTCAACTCAGAGTTACACCACTTCAGAGTGGATTGGGTTATCGCTATCAGCAGGGATTTTGTTGGCAACCAATGGCATCAATGTCGCACATGAGTTGGGGCATCGACAGTCATTTTTGGAACGAACCATGAGTAAAACCCTTTACATCCCTTGTCTTTATATGCATTTTTATATCGAGCATAATTTTGGACATCACATAAAAGTTGCTACCCCAGAAGATGGCGCAACAGCCAAATACAACCAAAATGTTTACGCTTTTTGGATTCGTTCGGTATCTAAACAGTATGCCGATGCTTGGAAAAAGCAAATGGAGCTTCTCTCTACCAAAAACCGTTCGTTTTTCTCTTTTTATAACGACATGCTTTGGTATCACTTGATCCAGCCCTTGTATCTCTTTGCCGTTTTGGTATTGTTTTCACAAACCGCCATGCTGTTTGCCATCGCTGCAGGTTTAATTTCGTTTTTGTTTTTGGAGTGCATCAATTATATCGAACACTATGGCCTACTTCGATCCAAGACGCCATCAGGGCGGTATGAACGTGTTCAAACCCACCATTCGTGGAATTCAAATTACAACATTGGGCGTATTGTCTTATATGAATTGACCAGACACAGTGATCACCATTTTAAGTCTGCTAAAAAATATCAGCTTTTAGAAACCCATAAAGAAAGCCCCCATTTACCAATGGGCTATCCCGCTTCCATTTTGCTGAGTTTGGTCCCTCCATTATGGTTTTTTGTGATGAATCCCAAGGTTCCTACAGATATGAAACCAGCTGTTTAAGTGGGAGTAAACAATTTTTTGTACATTTGGGATACTACATCCCGTGTGGACTGGGATTTACAATAGAGTCGCGGGTGGAGAGAACGCACCCGGATCAATCGTTTCATAAGTTTAACGCTAAAATTTTTTAATTATGAGCGAAGAGTTTATGGTAGCACTTGAACCAAATCAAGGACATGCTTATGCCTTATTAAAGGAGTTAGAGGAAAACAACTCCACAGATAAAGCGGCATGAAGACAACAACGGCTGTACAATTGTACAGCCGTTGTTTTTTTTAAAGAATTTACTTATCTATGCTATGAAATTATATGTATGATAGAAAGTATTGAGGAAATATTGATGCATATAGGTTGAGTACTTATTTACATAAAGATAGAGGGGAAAAGCTAAAAATGGGACCAGTTTGGGACCTAAATATTGGCTATGGTAGACAAGACCGGGTTCCTGTAAATGATTGGATAGCCAACTACAACAATTATGTTCAACAAGATGCTTGGATGGTGCCCTTTTGGTGGACAAGGATGTTGGAGGACAATGTATTTAAATCTGCAGTAAAGCTCAGGTGGCAACAGCTTAGAGAACAAACATTTAGCAATAATGAGATCATTGGACTTGTGGACGACACAAAAGCGAAATTAATTTCCAATGATGCCATTAGTAGAAATTACCAAAGGTGGACTGGAATTAATTTTCAGTATGACCAAGTTATAGAAGAGCTTGTGTTTTATTTAGAAAATAGATTACAATGGATGGACGAATCCATAAACACGTTCTAATTTATACAATCTTATCATAAAACAGTATAAACTACTGACCAGTAGAACAATGTAATGCAAAAGACTGGCAAACAAAGCGATCTCGTATGATTTGCCTTCAACAAGATTGTTTCAAACTACTACGCTGTAAAAATCAACTTCGCCTTTCGCAACGAGATTTTATAGGTCAAAACGATCAGCATTCATCACCTTGTTCCAAGCGGCAATAAAATCAGCAACAAACTTATCGTTATTGTCGTTTTGCGCATAGACCTCGGCAATCGCTCTTAACTCCGAGTTTGACCCAAACAGCAAGTCGATTCTCGATGCGGAACCTACGCTTCCTCCAGAGTTACGATCAACCCCTTTATAGGCATTAAAGCCATTGGGCTCCCACTTGCGATCCATAGACAGAAGCTCTTTAAACCACTTGTTGCTCAGTTTGCCATCGCCCCAAAGGCCAGCCCCAGATTGGGAAACCCCCATGGCACGCATCCCACCGACAAGCACAGTCAGTTCCACTGGCGAAAGACCTAGAAGTTGGGCTTTGTCAAGCAACAACTCTTCGGGAGAAACGCTAAATTCTTTTTCGATATAGTTACGAAATCCACAAGCACTTGGTTTGAGCAAGTCAAACGAAGCCACATCTGTGTTCTCCTGGGTTGCATCGCCACGGCCTGTGGCAACTTCAACCTTGGCATCTGAAAGTTTTTCAATTCCTACTGCACCTCCGATCACGATGATATCTGCTATACTTGCTCCCGTTTGGGCAGAGATACTCTCATAAGCAGCTAGCACCTCGGAGAGTTGATTGGGTTGGTTGACTGCCCAGTCTTTTTGCGGTGCCAGACGAATCCGTGCACCATTGGCACCGCCTCGGTTGTCTGAACCTCTAAAGGTGGAGGCAGAAGCCCATGCGGTTTCAATCATCATTGCGTTGTCGATCCCTGCTGCTGCAATGGCGGCCCTCACTTCACTTTCTTCGCTAGACGAAAGGATTTTTCCAGCTGGAACGGGGTCTTGCCAGACATATTCAACGTCTTTATAGTCACCTGCTACATAGTTGGACTTAGGCCCCATATCACGGTGGAGTAGCTTAAACCACGCTTTGGCAAAGGCCTCACCAAAGGCCTCGGGATCGGCGAGAAATTTTTGACAGATTTCTCTGTAAATCGGATCGACTTTCATCGAAATATCAGCCGTGGTCATCATTGGCAATACCTTTTCCCCACTGCCGTCAACTTGTGGTACCATGTCAGTTTCTTCGCAATTGACAGGGTGCCATTGCCATGCACCTCCGGGACCTTTTTGGCATTCCCACTCATATTTAAACAAGAGCGTTAAATAGCCCATATCCCACTGAATGGGGTTGGTCGTCCAAGGGCCTTCAATCCCACTGGTGATGGCGTGGACGCCTTTGCCCGATTGATAACTGTTTTCCCATCCAAATCCTTGGCTTTCGATGGGTGCGCCTTCTGGTTCTGGGCCTACATATTCGTCGGCATCTGCAGCACCGTGTGCTTTTCCAAAGGTGTGACCCCCTGCAGTGAGCGCAACGGTTTCTTCGTCATTCATCGCCATACGCTTAAAGGTTTCTCTCACATCTTGCGCAGATAAAGCGGGATCAGGGTTGGCGTTGGGCCCTTGTGGGTTCACATAAATCAGTCCCATTTGCACTGCCGCCAAAGGGTTTTCGAGGTCTTGGCGGGTATCGCCATAGCGGTTATCGCCTAGCCACTCGTCTTCCGCACCCCAGTAGATGTCTTTTTCTGGATGCCAGATATCTTCCCGACCAAGTGCCGAACCATGGTTGGGACCTCCCATATCTTCGATCGCGACATTCCCTGCAATGACAAACAAGTCTGCCCAACTCAGTGAGTTCCCATACTTTTCTTTCACTGGCCAAAGCAGGCGTCTGGCTTTGTCCAAATTCCCATTATCTGGCCATGAATTGAGTGGCGCAAAACGTTGTGCTCCCGTAGCAGCACCCCCACGACCATCACCTGTGCGATAGGTTCCGGCTACATGCCAGGTCATGCGAATAAAAAATGGCCCATAATGACCATAATCCGCTGGCCACCAGTCTTTGCTATCTGTCAAGACCACTTTGATATCGTTTTTTACCGCCTCAAGATCCAAAGATTTTACGCGCTCTTTGTAATCCAAGTCCACAAGCGGATTGCTTTTGGTGTCGTGCTGACGAAGGATGTCAACGTTTAGACTATTTGGCCACCAATCTTTGTTTTGAGTACCTAAATTCGGTTGGGTCGTTGCGCCGTGAAATGGGCATTTTGAAACCCCGTTTGTACTTTTCATATGATCCATTGTAATGGGTTTATTTTTGGCTGAAAAATACAAAATAAATCGTCAATAATCCATCCTTTTCTTATGAGATTTTTCTCCCCACGACCTGATTCAAACCGTGAAATGGTATTGGTTTTTAGTGAACCTTGAATCGTTAATTGTGAATGCCGAATCGAAATCCCTACTCACTGGTAACGACTAACAAAGAATGCTTATACCAATTTAAGATTCCGTCTGTATCAGCATGCGTTCTCGCCACAGCATAGAGACCAACGCCAAACTGGAAACGATCAAATAGCCCATCCAAGCCCAGTAAAGAATGGGTGTAATGGTTGTCAATGCCCATTGTAACACAAAAAAGGAGATGGCGATTCGAAACCACTCAAATCCGATACTCCATTTGTATTGATCCATAACACTGGTATATCCAAAAATGGCGGCAAATAAGGCCACGCCAATGGCAGTGGTATGCAAAGTGGACAAGTCCCCAAAGTAGTAGAGCATCATCAACAGTAACCCCAAAGTAGCACAAAAGTGAAACAATGCCCAGTTTGCGAGGGAACGCGTGTAGTGGTGGGCATATTTCTGCTGTTGGTACACATCGGTTATCACTGCCTTTGGGTAAGCTTGCTTGACATCCTCGGGTCGCCAGCCGGTGGGCATCAACCATAAGCGGAATTTGTCCCTCCATCGTTTGGTATGCCAAGCATCGAGGGCGAGTCCCCAAAGGTGCTGAAAGTTGATCCATAACGGATTCCAGGACTGCACGGGCTTGCGTACACCATAGATAGGTGGCTCATCGTCGAGTTCTTCCTGAAAGGTGCCAAACATGCGATCCCAAACACAAAAAATTGCACTGAGGTTTTTGTCGATATATATTGGATTGATAGCATGGTGAACGCGGTGTTGAGATGGGGTTACAATAATATACTCCAACCACCCGAGCTTGCCAATGTGTTGGGTGTGATACCAAAACTGGCCAAATAGATGAAGGGGCGCCAAAATAGCAATGACCTCTTGCGGAATTCCCAGAACAGCAGCGGGAATCATAAACAAGGCACCATAACCAAGGATATTTGAAATGCTTTGACGTAGCGCACAGGCCATATTGAACTCTTCACTACTGTGATGAATGATGTGTTGGTTCCAGAAAAAATTGATTTTGTGATTGAGACGATGCGACCAGTAAGACGCAAAATCGATACAGATAAAGGCAGTGAGGTAAAGCCAAAGATCCGCTTCGATTTGGGTGATGGCAAGTTGTTGACTCAACCAAGGATAGGAAATCAAAATCACAACCAAACCAAGCGTGTCTTTAAGGATATTGGTCAGTCCTGAGCTCAAACTCGAAATGGTATCCATAAACACATAGGTTTGTTTGCCCGTCACAGAACCATAAATTAGTTCCGTCAGCATCAAAACCATAAAGGCGGGAATGGCAATCAATAAGGCATTGGCATAAGCTTCCATAGTTGCGAATGTAATGACTCTTTTGAATATAATTAAATTCTAAGCTAAGCTCTTCTTTATGTGTGAAATAATGTTTAAATTGCTATTCCTTTAAAACCTACTTAATCATGTCAAAAAAATATATCTTTTGGATTCTTGTCATCGTCATTGCACTGGTATATTTCACCAAAAATGACACCATGCCTGTCTATGCTCCCGATCGGGATTATATCGATATTGAAGACCAACTTGTCGAACAATTTGTACTGGCGCAAGACAGTTCGGTCATCGAATTGCCAGCAGGTCATTTTTTACTTTCTCAGTCTTTGAGCATCGATGGCAAAACGAATTTGACCATACGTGGTCAAGGGATGGACGAGACGGTTCTATCGTTTTTAGGGCAAACTTCTGGTGCGGAAGGCATAAAAATTACAAATAGCAGAAACATCGTTCTAGAAGATTTTGCGATTGAAGATGCGGCAGGTGACAATCTCAAAGTAAGCGATACAGATTCGTTGGTCATCAGGCGTATTCGGTCTGCTTGGACTGGAGAAGTCTCTGTTGAAAATGGGGCATATGGGATCTATCCCGTTTTGTCAACCAATGTGATCATTGAAGGTTGTGAAGCCATCGGCTCATCAGACGCAGGCATTTATGTTGGTCAGTCCAAAAACGTCATCATCCGAAATAACAAGGCCTTTTACAATGTAGCAGGGATTGAAAGCGAAAACAGTAGCCATGTCGAAATTTATGAAAATGAGTCCTTTGAAAACACCAGTGGCTTGTTGATTTTCAACCTTCCAGGCCTCACCATGTACGGCAAGCAAATTAGGGCGTATGATAATAGGATTTATGACAACAACTTGCGAAATTTTGCTGTCAAAGGATCAATTGTGAGTGCAACCCCTCTTGGAACGGGTGTCATCATTTTGGCAACCAAAGACGTGCGCCTATTTCGCAATACGATTCGCAATCACAAAACCCTCAATCTGGCAATTGTGAGTTATGATATGTTTTCGCAAGAAAATCAGGAAATTTCTGATGAGAATCAACAAGAATTGTTGGAAAGGGGAATCCAACCAATTTTACCAGATGCCAATGTAGATCCTAATTATAATCCATATCCTGGAAATATTGAAATCGGAAATAATAGCTTTTCAAACCGATTTTTACTACCCACATTTTCCAATGAATTTGGTCTCCTGTGGATGTTAAAAAACAGACTGCGAATTCCAGATATTGCCTACGACGGAATCCTCGCGGAAGGGGGACATTTACAAGACGAAAACCACAAAATCTGTCTGTATGACAATGGGAAAACCAATTTTGTTTACCTCGACGCAGCCGATGATTTTGATGGTTTTTCAAATGACAAAACACCCTTTACTTGCGAATAGGAAATACGTATGCTTAAACCCCTGATTTCGATTTGTGTCTGTGCTCTGCTTATAACGAGTTGCAATTCCCCATCAAAAAAAACAGAACTATACCAAAAGCCAGAAAAGTAGAGGGAGAATGGCTTGCAAATCCCATTGCCCTTTCTGCCCCCAAATGGCTGAGTGAATATGGATTTTTTGAAGGGAATTTGGCCGACTTGAACCCTAGCAAACAGGTCTATTCCTATGCAATCAACACCCCTCTTTTTTCGGATTATGCAGAAAAAGCGCGATTGATCTATCTGCAAAACAAGCAGACAATGACCTATACCGACCATGGCCCGCTCGACTTCCCCGATGGTGCAATATTGATCAAAAACTTCTACTATCATACAGAACAAGTATCCGGTCATAAGCGCAGACAGATGCTCGAAACTCGCTTGTTGGTCAAAGAAAAAGGGAAGTGGAGTCCCCGCAATTATATTTGGAATACTGCCCAGACCGACGCTCGTTTGGATGTTGTCGGAAAAACAGAACTTGTCAAGTGGACAGATGATCAAGGGCGAAGTAGAGAAGTAAACTATGTGATCCCCAATCGAAATCAATGCAACAATTGCCACAATGCCAATAACACCATCGTTCCGATTGGCACCACAGTGGCGCAACTGAATCGGCCCGATTTGGAAAACCCCCAACACAACCAACTTGCGGTTTTTTCAAAAGCAAAAATTCTTACGGGCTATGACCCTGCAAAAGATCATGACAAACTCCCCGTTTGGGATGACCCAAGTACAGGAGACATTGATCAGCGCAGCCATGCCTATCTAGATGTCAATTGTGCACACTGCCATTCGGCGGTGGGAAGTGCTAAAAACACAGGTCTATTTTTGAGTTATGATGAAACTCACCCTAGAAGCCGAGGGGTTTTCAAGCCACCAATTGCTGCAGGTAAGGGATCTGGGAACCTAAACTTTGGAATTGTTCCAGGTAAGCCAGAAGAATCTATTTTGATTTACAGAATGAAAAACAATGACCCTGCTATTCGAATGCCTGAAATCGGTAGAACAATTGCCCATGAGGAGGGAATTGTTCTACTTACTTCATATATCAATCAGTTGTCTGAAAGAAATTAATTAAATTCGAAAACGACTCTTCCAATTACCGTTCTTCCAATTTTGGGAAAACCAGGCAATGCCCGAAACTCATGATTGAGTAGGTTGGTGGCCGAAATTTCAAAATTTGTGGCTGGATTGATTTGATACCCCAAGTTGAGATCGATCAAGTTTTTGGCAGGCACACTTCCCGAATAGTTGGGATTGTTGGAGGTATATGCCTGATCCCATTGATAGTTCATAGCTGCTCGAAAAGGGGTTTCTGGATGGTAGTACAGTCCAAGTCGAACTTTGTGTTCTGGAAAACTCAGATCTCCAGGATCACCCTCATCACGCTGAAACCAAGTGTAGTTCCCTTGCATCATAAAGTCGTCACTAAAAAAGTATTTGAAATGGGTTTCTGCTCCGAGGTCTGTACTGACTTTGTCGGGATCATTGGTGTAATATCCCAAGGTCATCCGAGGGGTGTCCTCGTCAAGGTTATTGACCAAAGGCACGATGCCATGAAATTCCAGTCCTGCATCGGTAAGTTGCTGTAAAAAAGCATCTCCCGCAGAATAGTATGCCTCCTCAATTTGTGCACCGATTTGTTCGGCAGTTGCTGCAGCCACAGCTTCGGGTTGACCAGCATCCAATAGAGCTTGCTCGATAGCGGGCTGCGCATTGGCTCGTACGCTTTTCCCCAGATTTTCCGAAAGATTTTGAATAGTGACCACAGGGGTGACCTGCTGAAAAGACACACTGCCCTTTCGTTTGTACAAAATGATGTCAAAGCCTAAACTCAACTTGTTGTTAAAGCTGCCTTTATAGCCCAATTCATAAGAGTTTAAAAAGGGAATAAGCGAACCGCTAACCGACTCAGGGGATAAGGGCTCTCCCTCAATATCACTACTGTACACAGGGGCATAACCCAAAGGAGCTACGGCGGGGTTTGCCAACACCCCTTCAATGATCGGAAGCAAGGGGGCTTGTTGGGGGTCTTGCGCCAGTGCGCTGAGTCCTTCAAGGACACCTGGTGTCACAGCTTGATAGGCCGCAGCCAGCGGAAAACCATCTTGGTGCAGGGTGTTTGGAACGCCGGGAATTACCCAGTTGATGTGCGGATTGGTTCCAAAGGCATAGGGGTCTTTTGCGCCCAATACCCAAACATCAAAAGGGCCGTAGGACTGAACCGGTAGGTCAAAATAGATGTCAGAAGCGGGGATGGGATCGGCAGTACGGTTAAAGGTCAATCGGACATTGTGCTTGTCGTTGGGCTTAAAAACAAATGCAGCTCGGGGGGCAAAGGTTTTGTTATCTACAAAGTTATAGCCATCATAACGACCTGCGAGATACAAGTCTAGCTTGGGATCGAGTTTGAGTTTTCCTTGTAGATAACCACCAAAAATGATATAGCCGTCATCGTCTTCATTTTTTCCATAGACATAGTTTTGGGTGTTTGCGGTTGCCGCTCTATAATCGATTCCCGTAGTCCATTCCGATTCAAAAAACCGCTCTAGGGTAAAATTGTATTGCACTTGATTTTCCAAATGCGAACGTTTTAGCGGGACAATAAGCCCAGTACGATTCAGGTAGCTTGGATTTTCGTCGGTGCCCCCATCGTTTGTGATATAATAGGATTGTACAAACCATCCCTTATAATTAAATCTGCCCTTCGCCCAAGTCGTTATAAAAAATGGCATTACCGGCATTCCATCCCCCTGAAGCGACGATTTCCATACCTGATTGTGGACGAAAATAAAGGGAAGTATTCAAAAGTCCAGACCAGAATTCGGGATCCTGCGTTTGGGTGGTTTTAAATAAGACTTCACCCGGGGTGCTCGTGTCGATATTTCCCTCTGGGTTAAAGGTTGCTTTGCCGATATTGGTTTTAAATTTATCGAGAACTTTTTGATCGTCTGAGTCGTTGGGATCGAGGGTAAAGTCTTTCCCGCTGTTGTATTTAAAATTGATTTTATAGCCAAAGTTTTCTTTTTCATTATGTCCAGCATGGCGCAGCCCGACCTTAACTATATCGCGCTCGCCATAGGCGAGTTCGACAGTAGTCCCAGGATATTTGAAGGGGTTTTTCGAGATAAAGTGCACGACGCCCGAAGTAACATCTGGCCCATAAAGAGCAGAGCCGGGTCCCAAGACGACTTCGACCCGTTCGATGTCTATGGCGTGTAGAGGAGAGTTTTGGGAGTCAAAATACTCTAAGCCGGGGGTAATCAGAGACCGGTAGTCGAGCATTGGAAACACACTGGTCGAAAAAATACCACTCGCCCCACGCAAGGCGATATTGATCCGCTGACCAGTTTGCTGTTGTAGCTCCACGCCGGGGGAGTTGGTCAATGCTCGAAGGGGTGAAAGGGAACCACCTGAAAGGGAAACCTGCTCGGCAGTTACCACAGAAACGGCAGCGGGTGCTTCTAGAAGTTTTTCTGCTCTTCGCGATGCCGAAACAATCACTTCATCAAACCGATTTGTGGCGAGGTAAACCTGAACTGTAGCGGAAGATTGCACATACACAGTCTCAGTTGAAAAACCGACGTATGACACTTGTATTGTTTCAGGAAACGGTTCGTTTAGCGTCAAGCTAAATCGGCCATCTAGATTGGTTTGTGTACCTTGCGTAGTGCCGCTTAGCAATACAGATGCTCCGGCTAAGGGTTCGTTGTTTTCATCGAAAACAATACCGTTGATGCTTTGCTGAGAATAACCAAAAGACGCAAAAAGTAAAACAAATAACACAAATAGATTTGTAGGAATTAATTTCATGATGTAAGATTTAGAACATTAAAGATAATATATTTTAAACAATGGACAAATTATATTATATTTGTGCCCTATTTCATCGAATTGTGGAAGGGGACTTGGTCCTCTTTTTTATTTCGCATATATGGAGTTTAAAGAAAATATACAGAAATTGTTAGCGGAGGCCTTGTCGTTACAGCCCGATTTGTTTTTGATTGATCTACACATCGACGATCAATCGAGAGTTCAGGTGGTGCTCGACGGGGACAATGGGGTTTCTTTGGAGCAATGCATCAAAGTCAGCCGTCACATCGAACATCAACTCGATCGGGAAGCACATGACTTTTCGTTGGAGGTGAGCTCGGCTGGTGCGACCCATCCGTTGCAAATGGTACGTCAATACAAAAAAAATATCGGCAGAAAACTGGCGGTACACACCACAGACAATGACAATTTTAAGGCCACGCTCACCCAGGTAGATGATGAACAAATCACTTTGGAGTGGAAAGCCCGTGAATCCAAACCAATCGGCAAGGGAAAACACACCGTGGTCAAACAATTGCAAGTCCCCTATAATCGAATTGAAAAAGCAACCGTTCAAATCCAATTTAAGTAATACACAATGGAAAATCTCGCATTAATCGAATCGTTCTCGCAGTTTAAAGATGACAAACTAATCGACCGTGTGACCCTTATGTCCATTTTGGAAGAGGTGTTTCGCAATACACTCAAGCGTAAGTTTGGCACCGATGACAACTTTGACATTATTATCAACCCTGACAAAGGGGATTTGGAAATCTGGCGCAATCGCGTCGTGGTCGAAGATGGACAAGTTGAAGAGGAAAATGAAGAAATCGAACTGACAGAAGCACGAAAAATTGAGCCCGACTTTGAAGTTGGTGAGGATGTGTCTGAAGAAGTAAAACTTTCGGATTTGGGTCGTCGATCGATCCTTTCCCTTCGTCAAAACCTTATCGCACGAATTCATGAGCATGACAACACGATTATTTACAAACAATTTATCGAGCTCGTCGGGGAGATTTATACCGCTGAGGTCCACCACGTGCGCAGTCGTGTTGTGATTTTGATCGATGATGATGGAAACGAAATCATCTTGCCAAAAGACCGTCAAATCCCGTCAGACTTTTTCCGCAAAGGTGATAGCGTTCGGGGTGTGATTGAAAGCGTAGAGCTCAAGGGCGCCAAGCCGAGTATTGTGATGTCGCGTACCGCGCCAAAGTTTTTGGAAAAACTATTTGAACAAGAAATCCCAGAAGTATTTGATGGCTTGATTACCGTCAAAAAAGTGGTTCGCGTCCCCGGAGAAAAAGCAAAAGTTGCCGTGGATTCTTACGACGATCGTATCGATCCTGTAGGTGCTTGTGTGGGGATGAAAGGGTCTCGAATTCATGGTATTGTCCGTGAGCTTGGGAATGAAAATATCGATGTAATTAATCATACCAACAACAACCAGTTGATGATTACGCGTGCATTGAGCCCCGCTAAAATCACCAATATGAAAATCGATGAAGAAAAGAAGGCCGTGGAAGTATTTATGGATCCTACAGAAGTTTCAAAAGCGATTGGTCGAGGTGGATTTAATATACGTTTAGCTGGTCAACTCACGGGTTATGAGATCGATGTGTACCGTGAAGGGGCAGAGGAAGATGTTGAACTTACGGAGTTTTCGGACGAAATCGAAGGATGGATTATTGAAGAATTTCGCAAGGTTGGACTTGATACGGCCAAGAGTGTTTTGGAGCAAGAGGTCGGTGATTTGGTCAAACGAACAGACCTGGAAGAAGAAACCGTTGTCGAAGTCCGCAACATATTAAACGCAGAATTTTCGAGTTAACGGATTGAAATCCCTATTTTTGAACACCAATATAGTATATGTCTGAAGTCAAAACCATACGAATCAATAAGGTTCTCCGCGAGTTAAACATTTCCTTAGATCGCGCAGTAGAGCAGTTGGGTGAACATGGTTTCGAGATAGAGGCGCGCCCTACGTCCAAAATTTCACAAGCGGAATACCAACTTTTGGTCGATGCTTTTCAGACCGATCGAAACAAAAAGGAAGCTTCAGAAGAGGTCAGCGAAGTAAAGCGCAAAGAAAAAGAAGCCATTCGCCAGCGTATTGAAGAAGAGCAAGAGGCAAAAACTCAAGTCGTTCAGGCGCGTACCGAACTCAAGGGTCTCCGCCAGGTTGGAAAAATCGATTTGGAGCCAAAGGCAAAACCCAAAGAGGAAGTCAAGGATGGGAAAAGCACGGAAACTCCCAAAGCTGAACCGGCAAAAACGGAAGATCCAGTAGCAGAGACCGTAGCAAAACCTACTCCAGAAAAACCAACTGAGCAAAAGCAAGCTGAGCCAGAAAAAACAGCTACAACAGATACAGAAAAGGTCACTACGCAGTACAAAAAGCTAACGGGGCTAAAAATTACAGGTGACAAAATTGATCTCAAAAAGTTTGAGAAAAAAGAAACAAAGCCGAATAACGACAACAACGATCGCAAACGACGTCGCAAACGAATCACTAAGAATACGGGCCCTAGTGGAGGACAACAAAACAAACCCAAACCAAAACGGCAAAACCAACCCACACAACAAGAGCCAAGCGATGAGGAAATCCAAAAGCAGATTCGGGAGACCTTAGAAAAGCTACAAGGGAAAACCACCAAATCAAAAGGCGCAAAATACCGACGCGAAAAAAGAGACTCACACCGTCAAAAATCCGAAGAGGATGCAGCCCAAGTTGAGGCGGAAAGCAAGTTGCTCAAGGTTACAGAGTTTGTTACTGTCGGTGAGATTGCGACGATGATGGATATCAGCTCAACTGAAATTATTTCTGCCTGTATGACGCTGGGGATCATGGTAACCATGAACCAGAGACTGGATGCCGAAACCTTGTCAATTGTGGCGGAGGAATTCGGATATACCGTTGAATTTCTCACCGCAGATATCGAAGAAACAATCGACGAGCCAGAGGACAACCCCGACGATTTGGTGACTCGTGCACCAATTGTAACCGTGATGGGTCATGTCGATCACGGAAAAACCTCTTTGCTTGACTACATCCGAAAAACAAATGTAACCGCTGACGAATCGGGGGGGATTACCCAACACATCGGGGCATACAGTGTAAAACTGGAAAGTGGACAAAAAATCACCTTTTTGGATACCCCTGGTCACGAGGCATTTACCGCCATGCGTGCACGCGGAACACAAGTTACAGATTTAGTGATTATCGTTGTCGCTGCAGATGATGACATCATGCCACAGACCAAAGAAGCGATTAGCCATGCGCAGGCGGCCTCTGTGCCGATTGTGTTTGCAATCAATAAAATCGACAGCCCAAACGCAAATCCAGACAAAATCAAAGAGGGTCTATCAGCGATGAATTTACTCGTTGAAGATTGGGGCGGAAAAATTCAATCTCATGACGTTTCCGCAAAACAAGGAACAGGAATATCTGAACTCCTCGAAAAAGTAATGCTTGAAGCAGAGCTATTAGAACTCAAGGCCAACCCTTCAAAAGCTGCGCTAGGAACAGTCATCGAGGCCTTTTTAGACAAGGGTCGTGGATATGTGTCGACCATACTCGTACAAGCGGGTACGCTGCGAGTTGGAGATTATATTCTTGCAGGTCAACACAGTGGTAAAGTACGTGCAATGCAAGACGAGCGCGGCAAAGAAGTGTCTGAAGCAGGACCATCAACACCCGTATCCCTTCTTGGGTTGGACGGAGCACCCACTGCAGGCGACCGTTTCAATGTATTTGCTGAAGAAAAAGAAGCCAAACAAATTGCTGCCAAGCGCACCCAATTGGTGCGAGAGCAGTCGGTTCGCACCCAACGCCATATCACTTTAGATGAAATTGGCAGACGAATTGCCTTGGGCGATTTTAAAGAACTCAATATCATATTGAAAGGAGACGTTGACGGCTCGGTTGAGGCATTGACAGACTCCTTCCAAAAACTATCTACCGAAGAAATTCAGGTCAATATTATCCATAAAGGAGTTGGTGCCATCACGGAGTCGGATGTTTTGCTGGCTTCTGCTTCCGATGCCATAATTGTTGGCTTTAATGTGCGACCTGTTGGCACCGCCAGACAATTGGCAGAAAAGGAAGAAATTGATGTGCGGAGTTACTCCATCATCTACGATGCAATCAATGATCTCAAAGATGCCATGGAGGGACTCTTGTCTCCTGATATGAAAGAAGAGGTTCAAGGAAATGTTGAAATCCGTGAAACCTTTAAAATTTCTCGTGTCGGTACCATCGCTGGTTGTATGGTAATGGATGGCAAAATCACACGCAATTCATTGGTGCGCATTGTGCGTGAAGGCGTTGTCGTTTACACGGGTACCCTTGCATCCCTCAAACGATTTAAGGATGATGTGAAAGAAGTCACAAAAGGATACGATTGTGGGTTGCAGATCAAAGACTACAACGACATCAAAATCGGAGATACCATCGAGGCCTATATCGAGATAGCTGTCAAGAAAAAACTCAAGTAAACTTAGGGCTTTAGTAAAAAGGCCTCAGGAAATTTCACTCGTAATGTATCAAGCGTTTGGATTCCTTCAAGACGTGTTGCGAATTTGCCGACACGGATTTTGTAGTTTGGAGTTTCAAAAGAGAGTTTGGCATAACGACTTGGAAAAGCACGGGAAAAAGAGTCTAAATGGGTTTTTGCGGCTTCGTAATTCCCAGAAAAAATTTGAATGGTGTATTGGTTTTTTGCCAATCTTTTTTTGTCCAAGGACAGCTTGCGCTCGAGGACATCGTCAAGATTTTGAGGGGTTTTAACAACCAATGCGTTGTCTTGCGCGTGAAGAGCACTCGCAAACACAAATAAAATTACAAAACAAATGGGCTTCAAATACAACATAGTTTGCAAATAAAAGATTGCTGGCAAATTCCTGCAATTTTTTCTCAAAATTTGTTTAATTATCTCAAAACAAAAAGATCATAAAATATTGATTATAAGCATTTTAAATTAATAATTTAGAATAAATATAAATTTATAATTCAAGCGGTTTTAAAGTTTTTAAAATGGGGTTTGTAACGTAATTTTGTAAACGTAAAAAACAAGGTATATTCCTTGACTACCAAAATCAAAACATGATCAGGTTTTTTCGCCTAAATGTTCCCCAAGTTCGCGTTCTACTTTCCCTCGTGTTGGCTGTTGCCTTCACCCTTCCAACTTACGCTCAAGAACCAGATATCGACAAAGGGAAATCCCTTTTCAACATGAACTGTGCGGCTTGTCACAAGCTCAACAAACGTGCTGTCGGACCTGCCTTAGCGGGTGTTTCCCAGAAATATGAAAAAGAATGGCTGTATTCTTGGATCAAGAATTCCATGGCCATGGTCAAGTCTGGCGACCCGCAAGCCGTTGCGATTTATGAGGAGTACAACAAGTCTGTGATGACTGCCTTCCCGCAGTTGAGCAACGAAGACATCGACAATATCCTCGCATATACCGACTACACACCTCCTGCACCTGCCGTTCCAGTTGCGGTAGCTACCACAGCCGCTAGTGGTGGAGATAATGCCACCTCAGCCTTGCTGTTGGGCGTGTTGGTATTGGTACTTATCATCCTTGTGATAATGCTCTTTTTGGTGACCAAAACGCTGCGGAAAATTGCGATCGCAAACGGGGTAGCAGTCGAAAAAACCAGACCAAAACGCAAACCGCTTTGGGAAGTCTATATCAACAATTCCTTTTTGGTGTTTTGTACGGTGATTGTATTGCTTTTTTCGAGTGCTTTCTTTGCCTACGGCTATCTAATGCAAGTGGGTATCGATCAAGGATATATGCCGGTACAGCCCATCCATTACTCTCATAAAATTCACTCTGGAGACAACGAAATTGAGTGTAAGTATTGTCACTCCTCTGCCCGTGTTTCTAAGCATTCAGGAATCCCTTCTCTAAATGTGTGTATGAACTGTCACATGAACATTGCAGAGTACAATGGAGAAGAAGATTTGGAAAAAGGATACACAAAAGAATTCTACACAAACGAAATAAAAAAGTTGTACAAAGCCGTTGGTTGGGATGAAGAAAACCAGCGTTATACAGGTGAAACTCAACCAGTGAAATGGGTACGTATCCACAACCTACCCGACTTTGTGTACTTCAACCACGCACAGCACGTTGACGTAGCAGGTATAGAGTGCCAAAAGTGTCACGGGCCAGTAGAAGAAATGGAAATCATGTATCAGCACTCCCCGCTCACAATGGGATGGTGTATCGACTGTCACAGAGAGTCGAATGTCGATTTGGAAAATAATGAGTACTATGAGAAAATCCATGCGGAACTCTCAAAAAAATATGGTGTCGAAAAACTCACAATTGCCCAAATGGGTGGTTTGGAGTGTGGAAAGTGTCACTACTAATCTAAAGCAACGATGGCAAACCAAAAGAACTATTGGAAAAGCACAGCGGAGTTAGACAACAACAATGCGTTTGTCGAGGATCTCAAGGGGCGTGAGTTTGTTGAAAAACTTCCTGAAGATGCCTTTTTGGGGGATGATCAGGCAATGAATGATTCCAAAACAAACAGACGAGATTTTCTCAAATATGTTGGTTTTAGTACTGCCGCCGCTTCCTTAGCTGCTTGTGAGGGTCCTGTTCACAAGTCCATTCCCTATGTCGTGCAACCTGAAGAGATTCGCCCAGGGATTTCAAATTTTTATGCAACCACCATTGCGGATGGCTTTGATATGGCAAGTATTCTCGTAAAAACACGTGAAGGAAGACCAATCAAAGTTGAAAATAACACAGATGCACCTGCCAGCTACCGTGCGAATTCTCGTGTACAAGCTTCTGTACTGTCGCTGTATGATACTTACCGATTACAAGGCCCGACCCAGTCGGGAAGTCCTGTCAGTTGGGCAACACTCCTCGAGCAAAGCCGTCAACAACTCGACAATCTACAAGCCGAAGGATCACAAGTGGTCTTGCTAACCCAGTCGTTTGCCAGCCCTTCGACTCAGGCGTTGATCGATCAACTTACCACCAAGTACGGCAACATCAAGCACATTGCCTATGATGCGGTTTCATCATCCCATGCTTTAGATGCCTTTGAAAAGGCCTATGGTCAGCGTGCTCTGCCCACCTATGACTTTTCAAAAGCGGAAACAATCGTTTCCTTTGATGCAGATCTTATTGGAGACTGGCAAGGTGGAGGACATGCACCAGGGTATGTCAAAACTCGCGTTCCTGTCAAAAAGAACGGAAAGGCAAAAATGTCAACCCATTTCCAGTTTGAAGCAAACATGACGCTTTCTGGAGCCGCTGCTGACAAGCGCGTGCCCATGTCTGCTGCACAACAGAAACAAGTACTTGCAGCGCTTTATTCCGAGCTAACAAACGGACAAGCAAGTGGAGAGCAAGCCATTCAAGATATGGCTAAAGTGACCGCCAAGCATTTGCGTAAAGCAGGTAAAAAAGCAATTGTAATCACGGGTTTACCAAGTGTGGAAGCCCAGCGCATTACACTTGCAATCAACCAAAAATTAGGGTCTGTTGTGATCGACACCCAACACACAACGACCATCCGCCAAGGCAGCGCAAACCAACTCACCCAGCTTGTTGACGATCTCAATAGCGGAGCGGTTCAAGGGATTATCACTGCTGGGGTGAATCCGGTATATACTCTTGCCAATGGTGATCAGTTTGCTGCGGGTCTAAACAAAGCCAAATTATCTTTGTCTTTCAGCATGAAAAACGATGAGACGGCATCCAAAGCACAATGGGTAGCAGCAACACCTCATTATCTCGAATCTTGGGGTGATGTGGAATTCAAAACCAATCACTTCGGACTCACACAGCCGACAATCCGTCCTTTGTTTGACACCAAACAATTTCAAGATGTATTGCTCACTTGGCTCGGAAAAGATACAAGCTACAGAGACGAGTTGCGATCCTATTGGGAGCAAAATATCCTCAATGGCAAGTCGTGGAATAAGACCTTACACGATGGATTTTACGTTGGAAACTCCTCTTCAAGAAAAAATCAGTACCGCGACGCAGTTGCCGATGCAGCGCGTTCACTCTCTGCAGCGACACAAGACGGATATACCCTTAACCTTTACACCAAAACAGGAATCGGAGACGGTCAACAAGCCAATAACCCTTGGCTTCATGAGCTTCCCGATCCGATCACTCGCGTGACTTGGGACAATTATCTCACCGTATCTAAGTCGGATGCTGATGCACTCGGCTTGTGGAATGAAACCCAGTCAGATGGTTCACTTAATGGAGGTCTTGCAAAAATTTCAGTTGGGTCCTCTTCACTAACTGTTCCTGTGCTCATTCAGCCCGGTCAAGCCAAAGGAACCGTTGGATTGGCATTTGGCTACGGCAAGCAAGCTGGGGTGAAGTCTGAAATGCAAATAGGAGCCAATGCCTATACTTTATATAATGACTTCTCAAGCGTACAGCCAGTAAGCATTGAAGCGGTAGATGGCACACATGAGTTTGCTTGTACCCAGTTACAAAATACCTTGATGGGTCGGGAAGACATCGTCAAAGAAACCACACTCGAAATTTTTAACACCAAGGATAGAAATGACTACAATGCTGTTCCTGTGGTGAGTAAAAACCATATTGAAACTGTAGTCACCTCTCCAGAGGTTGATATTTGGGATCAGTTTGACCGTTCAGTTGGACATCACTTCAACTTATCGATTGACTTGAATGCCTGTACGGGTTGTGGCGCATGTGTTGTGGCCTGTCATGCCGAAAACAATGTGCCAGTGGTTGGAAAACGGGAGATTCGCAAGTCGCGCGATATGCACTGGCTTCGGATTGACCGATACTACTCTTCAGAGGAAACTTTTGAGGGCGACAACAATACGGTAAACGAAATCAGTGGATTGGGAGAGTCCCTGACGACCTTTAGTTCTTTGGAAGAGCCATCGGCGAATCCACAGGTAACCTTCCAGCCAATTATGTGTCAGCATTGTAACCATGCACCTTGTGAAACGGTTTGTCCAGTGGCAGCGACTTCGCATGGTCGTCAAGGTCAAAACCATATGGCATACAACCGTTGCGTAGGGACCCGTTATTGTGCCAATAACTGTCCGTATAAAGTCAGACGCTTCAACTGGTTCCTGTACAATCACAACGACGAGTTTGATTTCCACATGAATAACGATTTGGGCCGTATGGTCCTCAATCCAGATGTGGTTGTTCGTTCACGTGGGGTGATGGAAAAATGTTCGTTGTGTATTCAGAAAACACAAAAAACGATTTTGGATGCCAAGCTAGAAGGACGTGATATTGCTGACGGGGAATTCCAAACGGCATGCTCAAGCGCATGTGCAACAGGAGCCATTACTTTTGGTGATATCAACGACAAAACGAGTCTTGTTGCCAAGTCCTTGGAAAGTGATCGAATGTATCACCTTTTGGAAAGCGTCGGGACAAAACCCAATGTGCAGTACCAAGTAAAAGTTAGAAATACAGAGACATCATAAAGAAAAAACTATGGCCTCGCATTACGAAGCACCAATACGAAAACCACTAGTCACAGGGAATAAATCCTACCACGATGTGACGGTTGATATCGTTGCACCCGTAGAGGGAAAAGCCAATAAGCAATGGTGGATTGTTTTCAGCATCGCATTGGTTGCCTTTTTATGGGGAATTGGCTGTATCATCTACACCATCTCAACAGGAATCGGTGTTTGGGGACTCAACAAAACCGTCGGTTGGGCTTGGGATATTACCAACTTTGTATGGTGGGTTGGAATCGGACACGCAGGAACACTAATTTCTGCCGTTCTTCTGCTATTTCGTCAAAAATGGCGTATGGCAATCAACCGATCAGCCGAGGCAATGACTATTTTTTCTGTTATTCAAGCAGGATTGTTCCCCATCATTCACATGGGACGACCTTGGTTAGCGTATTGGGTATTACCTATTCCAAACCAATTTGGCTCATTATGGGTCAACTTTAACTCTCCACTGCTTTGGGATGTATTTGCGATTTCGACTTATCTGTCGGTATCCCTCGTGTTCTGGTGGACGGGACTTTTACCTGACTTTGCGATGATTCGCGACCGTGCGGTCAAGCCGTTTCAAAAGAAAATCTACGGGCTACTGAGCTTTGGTTGGAGTGGTCGTGCCAAAGATTGGCAACGCTTTGAAGAGGTGTCTCTTGTGTTGGCAGGACTGGCAACGCCGCTGGTGCTTTCGGTACACACCATTGTATCTTTTGACTTTGCAACTTCGGTGATTCCGGGCTGGCACACGACGATTTTCCCACCTTATTTTGTCGCTGGGGCGATTTTTTCTGGCTTTGCGATGGTGCAAACCTTGTTGATTATCATGCGAAAAGTCATCAACCTTGAAAACTATATCACCATTCAGCATATCGAACTGATGAATATTGTGATTATGATTACAGGTTCTATTGTTGGGGTGGCCTATATCACAGAACTGTTTATCGCTTGGTATTCGGGAGTTGAATACGAACAATATGCCTTCCTCAACCGAGCAACAGGGCCTGATTGGTGGGCGTATTGGGCCATGATGACCTGTAACGTATTCTCCCCACAGTTTATGTGGTTTAAAAAATTGCGAACGAGCATCATGTTCTCGTTTATCATTTCTATTGTGGTTAATATCGGGATGTGGTTTGAGCGCTTTGTGATCATTGTGACTTCCCTGCACCGAGACTACCTCCCATCATCTTGGACAATGTTTTCACCAACTTTCGTAGATATTGGGATATTTATTGGAACAATCGGCTTCTTCTTTGTTCTGTTTTTACTTTATGCCCGCACCTTCCCCGTGATTGCGCAGGCAGAGGTCAAATCGATATTGAAGTCTTCGGGTGACAAATACAAAAAAACAACAAGCGATGAGTAATAAAGTAATCCATGCCATTTACGATGATGATGACGTGTTGCTACACGCTGTCAAAGATGTCAAAGCAGCGAATCATCATATCGAAGAGGTTTTTACGCCATTTCCAGTACACGGTTTGGACAAGGCGATGGGGCTTGCACCAACGCGCATTGCGATTGCATCCTTTATGTTTGGTTGCTTGGGATTATCGGTTGCCATTTGGCTGACCAACTACATTATGATCGAAGATTGGCCACAAAATATCGGTGGGAAACCCAGCTTTTCCTATCTCGAAAATGTGCCTGCCTTTGTGCCTGTTTTGTTTGAGATGACCATATTCTTCGCTGCTCACTTGATGGTGATTACCTTCTATTTGCGCAGTCGGCTTTGGCCCTTTAAGAAAGCAGAAAACCCAATGCCAACTACTACTGACGACAAGTTTTTGATGGAGGTTGCCGTGGGAGACAATGAAAAGAAACTCGTCACCTTGTTGAAAAAAACAGGTGCGATTGAGGTAATAGTACAAGATAAAAAGGGGGAGTCATGAAAAGAAACGGAAGTCTTATCATCTGTGGATTGGCATTGTTGAGTATGACATCATGCTTTGATCCGTCACAGCCCAACTATCAGTATTTCCCAGATATGTATGAGTCAGTTGGCTATGACACCTATGCTGAGGCACCCTTTGCCAATGGGACTGCGGCTCAACTGCCTGTTGCGGGTTCAATCCCAAGAGGGTGGCAGCCCTATGATTATCCAAATACCAATGCGGGTTACGAATTGGCCAAAGCCGAACTCCTTTCGCCACTAGAAGAAACGGAGGCACACCGCGCAGAAGGAAAAGAGCTGTATGCCATCTATTGTGCGGTATGTCATGGTTCGAAAGGCGACGGACAAGGGATCTTGATGAAACGAGAAAAGTTTTTAGGAATCCCAAGCTATGCCGATCGTGAAATCACGGAAGGCAGTGTGTATCACGTATTGATGTATGGCAAAAATGCAATGGGATCACATGCAAGTTTAATCGATGCGGAAGAGCGTTGGCAAATCACCCAACACGTGATGCATCTCCGAGGGCAATTAACAAAGTAAGTATATGTATCAATTTTCTAAAAATCTAAAAATTGTCTCCCTCAGCCTAATGGTTGTGGGTGCATTGGCTTTGGGAATTGGGTTTCTCTCTGCACCGAATACTGTGGAGGAAGCCAAAGCGATGGTAGCAGATGCGCATGGTCATGGCGGTCATGATACACACGACTCCCATGCCGATGACCATGCTGACGAACATAAAGCAGAAACTCATCATGCTGAGGATCACAAGGATCACGCTGACGACCATTACGATACGCACGATAATGATTACGGTAACGATGAGAGTCATGATGCTCATGACGCTCATGGCGGTGGTCATGGAGACAGCCATGACAAGCACCTTTTACATCAGTTGCAAAACCGACCCTGGGCTGCCACCTATGTAGCCGCTTTGTTTTTTATGATGATCGCCCTAGGGGCACTTGCTTTTTACGCGATTCAAAGAGCAGCACAAGCGGGCTGGTCAATCCTTTTATTCCGTGTGATGGAAGGCATCACGGCCTATCTACTCCCAGGATCAATAATCGTATTTGTTTTGTTGGTTCTTTCTGGTCTTCATCTCAATCATTTGTTTGTATGGATGGATGCAGAAGTCGTGGCTCATGACGAAATTATTCGCAACAAAGAAAGTTATCTCAACGTACCTTTCTTCTTAGCCCGTGCCTTGTTTTATATCGTCGGGTGGAATCTCTATCGCTTTTACTCCAGAAAATTCTCCTTGGCACAAGACAACGGATCAGGAGTTGGCTATCACAAAAAGAATTTTAGACTCGCAGCTGGATTTTTGGTATTCTACATCGTAACAGAATCCATGATGGCTTGGGATTGGATCATGTCTGTCGATCCGCACTGGTTTAGTACGCTTTTTGGCTGGTATGTTTTTGCGAGTATGATCGTAACTGCGGTAACCATAATCGCCATGGTTACCATTTATTTAAAATCCAAAGGGCTTTTGGAAGACGTTAATGATAGTCATATCCACGATCTCGGAAAATTCATGTTTGGCTTTAGTGTATTTTGGACCTACCTGTGGTTCTCACAATTTATGCTGATTTGGTATTCCAATATCCCAGAAGAAGTCACTTATTTCATCACGCGAATCGAAGATTACAATCTGTTGTTTTTTGGAATGGTCGCGATGAATTTTGTCCTCCCACTTTTGATTCTGATGAATAGTGACTACAAACGAAACAACTGGTTTATTATGATTGCTGGAATCATCATTATCATCGGTCACTATCTCGATTTTTACAATATGATTATGCCAGCAACGGTTGGGGATCAATGGTCTTTTGGACTTTCTGAATTGGGGAGTGTCTCACTATTTGCAGGGCTTTTCATCTATGTGGTTTTCTCGGCTTTGGCCAAGGCACCACTCAAGCCCAAGGGAGACCCATTGGTGAAAGAAAGCGAACATTTTGTCTATTAATTTGTGAAGGAATAACGATATGACGACATTGTTAACGATTGCGATTTTACTTTTGGTCAGTATTGCAGTTTGGCAGATTACCAAAATCTTCCAAGTGGCTCAGCTCAACCAAAAAGTGGACGACAGCCAAGTTGCAAACGATAAGGACAACGACTGGAACGGAAAACTGATGTTTGCCTTTTTGGTCTTCATTTATCTGATTACCATCTATTCATTTTGGGCTTGGGGAGATGTATTGCTTCCCGAATCCGCCTCCGAGCACGGCAAAGACTATGATCGTTTGATGTGGATATCCATGGTACTGATCTTCTTTGTTCAAATCATTACCCAAGCGCTCCTGCATTATTTTTCTTACAAATACAGAGGAAGAAAAGGGCTGAAGGCATTGTTTTATGCAGACAATGATCGTTTGGAGTTTATCTGGACAATCATCCCAGTAATCGTGTTGGCGGCACTGATCCTCTACGGATTGTATGCTTGGTCAAACATCATGAATTTTGAGGAAGATGAAGACGCTTTGGTTGTGGAGTTGTATGCGCAACAGTTTAACTGGAAAGCGCGCTATGCCGGCGCAGACAATGTGCTTGGGGATGCAAACGTTCGCTTTTTACAAGATTTTGATGGGCTTAATCTCGTGGGGATTGATGCTGCAGACCCCAACGGTTTGGATGATGTCGTGGTGCAAGAACTTCACTTGCCTGTTGGGCGAAAAGTGATCTTTAAAATGCGATCACAAGATGTTCTTCACTCGGCTTATATGCCGCATTTCCGTGCACAGATGAACTGTGTGCCAGGAATGATTACCGAATTTGCGTTTACCCCAACTACGACCACCGAGGAAATGAGACAAAACCCGGATATGGTCGCCAAAGTCCAAAAGATCAATAAAATACGGTACGACAAAAGTCAAGAACTGATCGTCAATGGCGAAGAAGCCCTCGAGTCCTACCAATTTGATTATTTATTACTTTGCAACAAGATTTGTGGTGCATCGCACTACAATATGCAAATGAAAATTATTGTAGAAGAAGAAAAAGATTTTAATGCCTGGATGGCACAGCAAAGAACCTTTGCTGAAGTCATTCAATAAAAAGAATCACTATGGGAGCAGACGTACATCATCATAAGGAAACATTTGTAACGAAATACATTTTTAGCCAAGATCATAAAATGATCTCCAAGCAGTACCTCATCACGGGTCTGATCATGGGGATTGTTGGGATTGGGATGTCTTTGTTGTTTCGTTTGCAATTGGCATGGCCAGAGCAGCCCTTTGGTATTTTTGAGTCCACACTTGGAAAATGGGCTCCTGATGGTGTGATGGATCCCAATGTCTATCTCGCATTAGTGACGATTCACGGAACCATTATGGTCTTTTTCGTACTCACTGCAGGACTCAGTGGTACATTTAGTAACCTTCTCATTCCGCTGCAGATTGGAGCCCGTGATATGGCTTCTGGCTTTTTGAACATGATCTCCTACTGGTTATTTTTTCTGTCCAGTGTGATCATGCTCGCTTCTCTTTTTGTAGAGGCAGGACCAGCCGCTGCAGGATGGACAATTTACCCACCCTTAAGCGCTCTTCCACAAGCACAGCCCGGCTCGGGATTGGGAATGACACTTTGGTTGGTGTCCATGGCGATTTTTATTGCCTCTTCGCTTCTTGGTTCTCTAAACTACATCGTAACGGTGATCAATTTGCGAACCAAAGGAATGAGCATGACTCGTCTTCCGCTAACTATATGGGCATTTTTTGTAACCGCTATTATTGGTGTGGTTTCTTTCCCAGTATTGCTTTCCGCGGCTTTGTTATTGATTATGGACCGCAGCTTTGGAACGTCATTCTTTCTTTCCGATATCTTTATACAAGGAGAGGTTTTGCACTATCAAGGGGGATCACCTGTACTGTTTGAACACCTTTTCTGGTTCCTCGGACATCCAGAAGTATATATCGTATTGTTGCCCGCACTCGGAATCACTTCTGAAGTACTGGCCACCAACGCACGCAAACCTATCTTTGGCTACCGCGCAATGGTTGCTTCTATTTTGGCGATCGCATTTTTATCAACCATCGTGTGGGGGCACCATATGTTTATCTCTGGCATGAACCCATTCCTAGGATCTGTATTTACGTTTACAACGCTATTGATTGCGATTCCTTCGGCGGTAAAGGCCTTTAACTATATCACAACCCTGTGGAAAGGAAATCTCCAACTCAACCCTGCCATGCTGTTCTCCATTGGACTGGTTTCGACCTTCATTACTGGTGGACTCACAGGAATTATTCTTGGTGACAGCACCCTCGATATCAACGTGCACGACACCTATTTTGTCGTGGCTCACTTCCACTTGGTCATGGGAATATCTGCTCTTTACGGACTCTTTGCGGGCGTGTATCACTGGTTCCCTAAAATGTTTGGACGAATGCTCAATAAACAATTAGGGTATATCCACTTTTGGATTACTGCCGTTTGTGCCTACGGTGTCTTTTTCCCCATGCACTTTATTGGTATGGCTGGACTACCAAGACGATACTACTCCAATACGGCCTTTCCATACTTTGACGACTTGGCAGATATCAACGTAGTGATCACCATTTTTGCACTCATTGCTGGAGCCGCACAAATCGTCTTTCTCTACAATTTCATCCATAGCATGTTCTATGGAAAACGCGCCGAGATGAACCCTTGGAAATCAAATACCCTTGAGTGGACTGCGCCCGTTGAGCACTTCCACGGAAACTGGGCCGGGGACATCCCTGAAGTACACCGTTGGGCTTATGACTATTCTAAGCCAGGACACAAAGAAGACTTTGTGCCGCAACACATTCCCCTCAATAAAGGCGAAGAAGAATTACACCATTAACCCCAGCTCCAATTACTAACTCATTAAAAACCCGCCATTTGGCGGGTTTTTTTGTGGCAACCCCTAGTCACGATTAGCTATTCAATATACTTATAAAAGCAAAGACGACTTTTTCAAAAAAAAAAAGTTTTTTAAAATATTTTTGTAAAATTGCTACTGTTAAATCCTTAAATCTTACATATCATGCTTAAACAAAATACTTTAAAGAGCTACACACTTTTTTTACTTTTCTCATTTTCAATTCTCAGCGCACAGCTAATCGTTAGCCCCACGGCCAGCGTTACCGATGGGGAGACCTATCCTGAATTGTATGGCGCACAGGACATCACCACGGTTGTGATTGGGGAAAATACCTATGCCTTGGTGGCTTCTGTTTTGGATGATGGCGTACAGATCATCGACATCAGCAATCCGGCAAGCCCCAGTGCGGTGGCGAACGTTACCGAGGGGGGAACCTATTCTGAATTGTGGGGCGCATCTGGCATTACCACGGTTGTGATTGGGGAAAATACCTATGCCTTGGTGGCTGCTGCTAGTGATGATGGCGTACAAATCATCGACATTAGCGACCCGGCAGTCCCTAGTGCGGTGGCGATCTTTGAATAGGGGGATTATCGTATTCACTTTGCATTGGATGGAGCATGGGACATCACCACGGTTGTGATTGGGGGAATCACATGTGCCTTGGTAACTGCTATTTATGACGATGGCGTACAAATCATGGACATCAGTAATCCGGAAAGCCCGAAAAGGGTAAAAAAAGTTACCGATGGAACAGACTATCCTGAATTAGATGATGCACACGGCATTACCAAGGTGGTGATTGAGGGAAATACCTATGCCTTGGTGGCTTCTGTTATTGATGATGGCGTACAAATCATCGACATCAGCAATCCGGCAAGCCCGAGTGCGGTGGCAAGCGTTAGCGATGGGGAAACCTATCCTGCATTGGATGGCGCACGGGGTATTACCACGGTTGTGATTGGGGGAAATACCTATGCCTTGGTGGTTTCTTCTAATGATGATGGTGTACAAATCATACAGTTGGAAGATGATCCAACTTTTAGCGCAGAAGAAATTTTGGAGCAGTCGGTTTTGCTTTACCCCAACCCCGCAAAGTCACATCTGCAAGTGGAGTACACCCACCCCACCCAAGCCAGCTATACCGTTTATGCCCTTACGGGTCAGGTGGTGGCAACGGCCCAGCACTACCACTTGGTGCATAGCATCAATATATCGCAACTGAGCAGTGGCACCTATTTGCTGCAAGCCAAAAGCGGTAAAGAAGAAAAATATTACCATTTTATCAAGGAGTAGTTTAAGGTTTTACAAGCACCAATCCTTTTTAAAACCCGTCTTTAGGCGGGTTTTTTTTGCAATTCTTGATCAATTTCTCGAGAACGTCAATAACTAACAACTATCCCTTATCTTTGAATGGATGAACGAACACTTAGATCCCGAGGGGGCACATTTCACGCCAGAAGACCAAGACATTGATCGCGCGTTGCGCCCCTTGCAATTTGCCGACTTTATGGGTCAGCCACAAGTTCTCGATAATCTTCAAGTATTTGTGCAAGCAGCCAATCAGCGGGAGGATGCCCTAGACCATACACTGCTCCACGGTCCGCCGGGCTTAGGGAAGACCACTTTAGCACACATTTTAGGAAACGAATTACAAGTCGGGGTAAAGGTAACCTCAGGACCCGTTCTGGATAAGCCGGGGGATTTGGCAGGACTGCTCACCAACCTCGAGTCGCGAGACGTATTGTTTATAGATGAAATCCACCGTTTGAGCCCCATCGTAGAAGAGTATCTCTACTCTGCTATGGAGGATTATAAAATCGATATCATGATTGAGTCGGGGCCAAATGCTCGTACGGTCGAAATTAACCTGAACCCCTTTACATTGATCGGGGCAACCACGCGCTCGGGCTTGCTCACAGCTCCGATGCGTGCCCGTTTTGGCATCAATTGTCGGTTGACCTATTACACCACGGAGGTTTTGTCAACTATAGTTGAAAGAAGTGCAGATATCCTAAACATAGCGATTACCAATGAAGCGGCGATTGAGATTGCTGGTCGTAGTCGTGGTACGCCACGGATAGCCAATGCCTTGTTGCGACGAATTCGTGACTTTGCGCAAATCAAAGGGGATGGCAGTATCGATATGAAGATTGCCAAATATGGTTTAGAAGCCCTTCACGTCGATGCGCATGGCCTGGACGAAATGGACAACAAAATTCTCAGCACCATGATGGATAAATTTAAGGGTGGCCCAGTCGGAATCAGTACCCTAGCCACTGCGGTTTCCGAAAGTGCAGAGACATTGGAAGAAGTTTACGAACCATTTCTCATTCAACAAGGATTTATTGTTCGCACACCTCGAGGACGTGAAGTCACAGACCTTGCCTATCGTCATTTGGGTCGTACCAAATCTAGCCGCCAAGGAGATTTGTTTTGAATCTGGCAGCCCAACATAGTCAACTGATAAAAGACCATGCAAAACGACTCGGCTTTTTGTCGTGTGGGATTTCGAATGCTGGGTTTTTGGAAGAAGAGGCCCCTCGATTGGAGCAATGGCTACGCCAAGGGCATCATGGAAGCATGACCTATATGGAAAGAAACTTTGACAAGCGTCTCGATCCAACCAAACTCGTACCAGGGGCAAAAAGCGTGGTTTCACTGCTGTATAATTATTTCCCAAAAGAATCTCAATCGGACACAAGTGCGCCCAAAATCTCGAAGTATGCCTACGGAAAAGACTATCATATTGTCATCAAAGACAAATTGCATGAAATGATGCATCTACTACAGGAGGAAATCGGAGAGATACACGGTCGTGTGTTTGTCGATTCCGCCCCAGTTCTAGACAAGGCATGGGCAGCAAAAAGCGGATTGGGATGGGTTGGAAAACACACCAATTTGATTTCTAAACAAACAGGTTCTTTTTTCTTTATTGCGGAACTGATTATCGATTTGCCTTTGGAAGCGGACACACCTGTAACAGACCACTGCGGCTCTTGCACTGCTTGTATTGATGCTTGTCCTACGGATGCAATCATCGCCCCCTATCAAGTGGATGGTAGCAAGTGTATTTCCTACTTTACCATTGAGCTCAAAGAAGCGATTCCACAAGAGGTCAAGGGAAAATTTGACAACTGGGCCTTTGGTTGTGATGTGTGTCAGGATGTGTGTCCTTGGAACCGCTTTTCAACGCCTCATCAAGAACCCGAATTTGAACCCTCCCCGGAACTCATGAACCTCACCAAAAACGATTGGCATGAAATCACAGAAGCAGTTTTTGATCGATTATTTGCGGAAAGCGCCGTCCAAAGAACCCAATTTTCTGGTTTGAAACGCAACCTTGATTTTTTGCGTTAAGTCTGTTAATAAAGACTATTGTAATGCCAAAATAATCGTTACTTTTGAGAGGAAACTATGATAACACAACTCCGTGGTCGTCTTGTTGAAAAATCACCGACTTCAGTCGTCATTGACTGTCAGGGGGTTGGCTATTTGGTCAACATTTCTTTGTACACGTTTGGTCAACTGACGGATGAGGAAAACATCCAACTCTTTACGCATTTGCAAGTTCGTGAAGATGCCCATACGCTCTATGGATTTACTACAGACTTGGAGCGTCAATTGTTTCGATTGCTGATCGGAATTTCAGGAATCGGCGCCAACACGGCACGAACCATGTTGTCGTCATTGAGCCCAAGTGAAATCGGCCAGGCGATACAGGGCGAGCAAGTAGATGTCATTCAGTCGGTTAAGGGAATAGGCGCAAAGACCGCCCAACGTGTGGTCATTGAACTGCGCGACAAAATACAAGACGTAGTTGCCGATGCGGGAATTCCTTCGGTTTCAAGCAATACCAATAGAGAAGAGGCGTTATCTGCTTTGGTAGTCTTAGGGTACCAAACAAAATCCTGCGTGAAGGTGATTGATGAACTTCTTTCAATGGATGCTGAAATGAGTGTCGAACGCCTGATTCGCAATGCACTGAATAAATTATAGCTTGTATGCGATTGGTTTCAATCCAGAAAATACTTGTTGTTGCTGTATTGATGTTGTCTTGGCAAGGGTTTGCCCAGAACGATAGTCTTCAGCTATCTCCTGCTATCCAAAATCTTGCACTGAAAAATCTGCCGAGCTCTTTTGTGGAAGAATACACCTATGACCCCACTCTCAATTTGTATATCTACACGGTTAAAGCCGGAGAAATCGACATCAATGCGCCACTGACACTGACCCCTGAAGAATACCTCCAGAGGATGATGAGTCAAGAAGCATTGGACTATATGAATGAAAAACAAGCGCTGCTTTCGGGAGATGTAGAAGACCCAGAACAACAAAAAAATTTACTACCAGACCTCTATGTCCGATCCGATTTGTTTCGACGATTGTTTGGGAGTGATGTCATTCAAATTATCCCAAAAGGATCCGTTGGAATCGATTTGGGTGTGCGGTATCAAAAGTCGGGGAACCCCGCTCTTTCCCCACGAAATCAAAGCAGCTTTGGATTTGATTTCGATCAGCGTATTAGTGTAGGAATAGTTGGAAACATCGGAGAGCGTTTTCGAGTCAATGCCAATTATGACACCCAATCAACCTTTGATTTTCAGAATCTAATCAAACTTGATTTTTTCCCCCCTACAGCCGATAAAGTGAGTCAGTCAATAGGCGGTCGTGTAGGAAATGCGGTATCCACTGCCTCAGATGCCGTGGGGCGTATTCAAAACCAAGTAGATCGGCTAAAGGGAGGAATCGATAAAGTCAAAAGTTTACAAGACGGCTTTAGTGGCAACGAAGACGGGATCCTGCAAAAATTAGAAATTGGAAATGTAAGTATGCCGCTCAACAGCTCTCTGATCTCAGGAGCACAAAGTCTATTTGGCGTCAAGGCAGACCTCAAATTTGGAAATACCAATATCTCTGGGGTGATTTCAGAACAACGCTCCCAAACCCAACGTATGATGACTTCTGCCGATGGAAGTTTGGAGGAGTTTTCCCTTTTTGCACTCGAT
Source organism: Flavobacteriaceae bacterium (assembly GCA_029238125.1). Lineage (GTDB taxonomy): Bacteria > Bacteroidota > Bacteroidia > Flavobacteriales > Flavobacteriaceae > UBA724. Next base: position 37,950 of record JAQWGQ010000018.1, read on the forward strand.
TACGAGGAAGACCGTCACTTCTTTTTAGCACAATATTTCCGCGATCAATACGACCTTTCGATCGCGACTTACCCCTATATCAATACAGCAGTGCAAATCACACGAGTTGAGGTGTGGGTAACCAACCGCAATGCACAAACCAATAATGTCCGCAACCTTGTTGCCTTGCAAGATTTGGGAGAAACCATCGCTGATCAAACTCGTCTCGATGACTTATATCCAAATTTCTTTACTGCCTCGAGTGTGAGTGGATATCCCGACAACAAAGCCAACCAACTCAGTCCTGAACAGTTGGGGAGTGGGATTCTGACAAACGACATTCGAGACATTGCCACGACGCGTAACGGCTTTGGAACCCTCTCAGACGTGGTGCAAGAGGGCATCGATTATGCGGTTCTCGAAAGTGCACGAAAACTCGAACCAACAGACTATACCCTACATCCCAAATTGGGATATATCTCCCTGAGACAACGACTCAACAATGATGAAATTTTGGCGGTTGCCTTTCAGTACACAGTCGGGGGGCAAACCTATCAAGTCGGGGAGTTTGCTGGCGATGGTGTGCCATCGAGCTCAACCAGCGGAAGTGGCCAAAGTCAACAGGTCTTCAACAATAGTTTGGTGGTTAAGCTCCTTCGAAGCAATTTGATCAATGTAGAACAACCCGTATGGGATTTGATGATGAAAAATATCTACAATATTGGAGCATACCGACTTGATCAAGATGGCTTTGTGTTTAGCCTTCTCTTTTCAGATCCCTCCCCGATAAACTATATCACGCCAATTGCAGAAGACATCTGGCCAGAGGGGCTTGACCAACGGGTGTTGCTCAACGTTTTTGGGATCGATCGGCTCAATATCTACAACGACCTACAGGACGGAGGAGATGGCTTTTTTGACTTTGTCGAAGGAATTACGGTTGACCGAGAAAATGGGCGTATTATTTTTCCAAAAGTAGAGCCGTTTGGAGAGTTTTTGTTTGACACCTTACAGTCTGACACAAGTGAGGACTATGATGTGGCAGCTACCTATAACGCCAACCAAAACAAATATGTCTTTCCAGAGATGTATAAGCTGACCAAATCTGAGGCGATTGACTTTGCAGCGCAAAACAAATTCCAACTCAAAGGGCGCTACAAGTCGACCGGAGGAGGGGCCGGAATTTCTCTTGGAGCTTTTAACGTACCCCGCGGATCGGTTCGTGTGACCGCTGGTGGACGCCTTCTTCAAGAGGGGATCGATTACTCTGTAAATTACCAACTTGGGCGTGTAACCATACTCAACGAAAGTTTGCAAAATTCCAATGTCCCCATTGAAGTTTCGACCGAAAGCAACTCCTTTTTTGGTCAACAGAACAAACGCTTTAGCGGGGTTCATGTCGAACATAAATTCAGCGATAACTTTTTGATGGGAGCTACCGTGATGAACCTCAGCGAGCGTCCGCTTACACAAAAAGCAAACTATGGACTAGAGCCAGTCAACAATACCATGCTGGGAATGAGCTCTACCTTTTCGACAGAAATACCATTCCTAACTCGCATGGTCAACAAGCTGCCAAACATAGACACGGAAGTTATGTCAAATCTATCCTTCCGTGGTGAGATTGCCTATTTGTTGTCCCAAACGCCAAAAGGTGCCGAACTCAATGGAGAAGCAACCACCTATGTCGATGACTTTGAAGGAGCGCAAAGTAACATCGATTTGCGTGATGTACTCTCTTGGTCACTCTCGAGTGTGCCTGCTGCCAATGTGCAAGGTTCCAACGCACCGATTGATGATCTCAGTAGTGGCCACCATCGCGCACGACTGGCATGGTACACCATTGATCCCGTATTTTATTCCAATCAACGGCCATCAGAAGTCTCAAATAATGACCTATCCGAAGACGAGGTACGACGCGTTTTTATCAATGAAATTTTCCCACAACAAGACCTTGTGCAAGGCCAAACGGCAGTTCAATACACCATGGACTTGGCATACTATCCCGAAGAAAAAGGACCCTACAACTCCAATCCCTATCGGAGTTTTGTCAATGACCCCTCTGAAAATTGGGCGGGGATCACTCGTGCCCTGAGCAGCACCAACTTTGATCAGTCCAACGTGGAGTATATCGAGTTTTGGTTGCTCGACACATTTTCTGAAAATGACGAGTTAACCGATGAAAGTCTTGGGGATTTGATATTTGATTTGGGAAGTATTTCGGAAGACGTTTTACGAGATGGACGCAAGCAGTATGAAAACGGATTGCCCGGAACGGATGGTCTGGCACTTACCTACGAAACGGGATGGGCGCGAACCCCTGCAACCCAGTCTTTGGTTTATGCTTTTGATGCAAACGCAGCAAACCGCGGCTTGCAAGATGTGGGCTATGATGGGCTGTCTGATCAAGAGGAAGGTGCGATCTATTCCACTAGGTTTACTGCTGAAAGTAGTGATCCAGCAGGGGATAACTACCAATATTTTTTACAAGCCAATGGGTCGATACTCAATCGATACAAGCGCTACAATGGCACAGACGGTAATTCGATTCTTGAAGTAGCTGATAACAATCGTGGATCCTATACGGTCCCCGATGCGGAAGACCTCAACAAGGACAACACCATGAATACCATTGACAGTTATTTTGAATATCGCATCCCGATTCAAAAGAATATGCAAGTGGGATCACACCCCTTTATTGCCGATGTACGGGTCAATAATAATGTGGAACTTGCCAATGGTGATCGAACGACCTCACGTTGGCTGCAATTCAAAATTCCTGTTGTACCAGAATACTATGACAACCCCAGTTTACGTCCCTATTTTGAAGCAGTCAACAATATGTCAGATTTACGTTCTGTACGCTTTATGAGAATGTGGCTTAAGGGCTTTACGGATCCAGTTGTACTTCGATTTGGAACATTGGATTTGGTTCGTGGCGATTGGCGACGATACAACCAACCGCTCAACACGGCACAAACCAGTAGCGCAAATACCAGTGTTGACGTGAGTACCGTGAACATCTTAGAAAACGAAAATCGCATCCCGATCAACTATAAACTACCACCTGGTGTGGTTCGCGAACAGCTCAATAATTTTAATACGGTGATTCGTCAAAATGAGCAGTCTATATCCTTACGAGTCCAAGACCTCGAACCAAAAGACCTGAAAGGGGTATATAAAAATATCGATATCGATATGCGTCAGTATAAACGAATCAAGATGTTTGTCCATGCGGAATCGATCCCAAACCGAACACCTTTACCAGGTGAGGGCTCTCAGGAGAATTTTGACAAGCGCATGGTTGCCTTTATGCGGATTGGTACCGATATGACGGAAAATTATTATCAAATCGAGGTGCCCCTAAAGCCAACATCCTACACCGAAGGAGTCTCCAATAACCTCAGTGCAGACAATGTGTGGCAACCAGAAAGTAACTCCATCGACATTCCATTGTCACTCCTCACAGGAGCCAAGGCAAATGCCATACAAAACCGCAGCTTGATCGGGGCAACTTATTTCGATGAAGAACTCAATCCCATCGATGAGTTTACCCCCATAAGTAGTTTGCCTGGAAACAAGAAATACAAAATTGCAGTTCGTGGTAACCCAACTTTGGGTCAAGTGAGAACCCTAATGGTTGGGGTGAAAAACCCTTCCGAATCGCCTGGCGATTACCTCCATGGAGAAGTTTGGTTTAATGAGCTTCGTTTGGCAGAAATTGATACCCAAGGGGGGTGGGCCTCCGTGGCTGAGCTTGACGCCAATTTTGCAGATTTCGCCACAATAAATCTCAATGGGAATATCTCGACAGTTGGCTTTGGCAATATCGATCAAATTCCAAACCTGCGCAACCAAGACGATACCCGTGGCTATGGCGTTAATGCCAATGTGAATGTGGGACAACTGCTACCCAAAAAATGGGGAGTTCAGTTGCCGTTGAGTTACAACTTTGCAGAAGAATTTATCACCCCCAAATACGATCCGTTTTATCAAGATTTAAAACTACAAGACCGTCTCGACAATTCCCCAGGCCAAGCGACCAAAGATGCGATCCGAAATCAAGCTGTGAGCCAGTCACAACAGAAAAGCATTAACCTCGTTGGGGTGCGTAAACAACGTGGCCCCGATCAACGCAAAGACTTTTTTGATATTGAGAACTTTGATCTGTCCTATGCCTACAACGAAGAAAAACGAAGTGACTACGAAATCGAAGACTACAGCTTTAAAAACTTGCGAATGGGCGCTGGTTATCAATATGGATTTGAACCATTGTCAATCGAGCCCTTTTCAAAGCTCTCATTTATCAATACCAAAAGCTATTTGCAGTGGCTGAGCGCAATCAATATCAATCCGGTTCCTGCGAGTGTTTCGCTTTCAACCAATATCAATCGAACATTTAATAGTCAGCAGTTTCGAGAGGTGTTTTTGGAAGGGGTTGATGTAGGACAACAACTCGCACTGCCCAAATTGCAACAACGAAACTATATGTTCGATTGGATGTTTACCCTCAATCACAATTTGACCAAATCCCTACGGTTCGATTTTACCGCATCGAGTAAGAATATCGTTCGGAACTATTACGATCAGGACACATCGAACACAAAAAAGGTGAATCAAGAACTCGATATTTGGGATGGACTTTGGGATGTTGGAGACCCAAACCAGTTTAGCCAACGACTCGGACTGACGTATAACCTTCCTTTCCGACTCCTTCCACTTGTAAATTTTATCGATGGGACATACAGTTATTCAGCAGATTTTAATTGGCAACGAGGGTCAGAGTCTCTCAATGAAGTAGAAGATGAGTTTGGCAATGTACTCGGTGTTGTGAACACCATACAAAACGCAAACACCCACAATTTGAACACCTCCTTTAATTTTCAAAAAATTTACCGTGCGCTTAAACTCGAAAAAAACACACGATCCCGAGACCGAAAATCCATACAAACCCAATTGACCAATTCGCTGATTGGTCTTGCCACTGCCCTCAAGCGTGTGCAGGTGACATACAGCGAAAACAATGGAACAGTATTGCCTGGCTACACCCAAAACGTTGGGTTCTTGGGGACTTCCAATCCGGGTTTATCCTTTGCATTGGGTAGCCAAAGCGATATCCGTTATGAAGCCGCAAAGCGAGGGTGGCTTACCGAGTTCCCGAGTTATAATGGACAATTTACGCAAGTGCACAACACAGATTTGACCTATTCTGCGGAAGTCAGTTTTCTGCAGGACTTACAGCTCGATATCAGCGGAAACCGCAGTCTGTCTGAGAATCGTGGCGAGAACTATATCGTTACAGATGCGAGTTACAACGCCCTCAACCCAAATACCTTTGGCAACTTTGAAATCTCAACCATTTTGATCAACACGGCGTTTGGTTCAGGAACAGTTGACGATCAATCCTTTGATGACTTAAAAGCCAATCGGCTGATTGTCGCACAGCGTTTGGCAAATGAGCGAGGTCTTGACCCAGCCAACATCGACGCAGATGGTTTTCCAGTGGGCTATGGAAAAATCAATCAAGCAGTACTCATCCCTGCTTTTTTGGCGGCATACACAGGGCAAAACCCTAAAACTGCACCCCTAACCGCAACACGTGAAACGCCACTTCCAAATTGGGCATTACAGTACACAGGGCTGATGAAAATAAAACTCTTTAAAAAATATTTTCAGCGATTTTCCATCGCTCATGGCTATCGAGCAAGTCATACCCTGAACAACTTTCAAACCAACCTGAATTACGACCATACACGACCAGATCAGCTCGATCAAGGCGGCAACTTTCTCAATGAAACCTTGTACACAAACATCAATTTGGTTGAGCAATTCAACCCACTGGTCAAGGTAGACTTTGAACTCAAAAACAGCTTCCAGTTTAGCACGGAAATCAAAAAAGACCGCGCTTTGGCATTGAGCTTGGACAATAATTTACTTACCGAAACCAGCGGAAAAGAACTAACGCTGGGGATAGGATACCGACTAAAATCTGTTCCATTGCGCACTAACTTTGGCGGCAAACGGACAACGCTAAAGGGAGACATCAATATCAAAGGGGACTTATCGGTTCGCGACAACATTACGATCGTGCGCACCCTCGACTTGCTCAACAACCAAGTCACGGCAGGGCAGCGGTTGTGGTCACTCAAACTCTCCGCTGATTACGCGTTATCTCAGAATCTGACGGCCTTATTTTTCTATGACCATACCTTTTCAAAATTTGCAATCTCAACGGCTTTTCCACAAACCAATATCCGTTCGGGTGTGACCCTGCGGTATAACTTTGGTAATTAGTGACAAAATCCGTTCTTTTACAACACTTAATTTATCAGCATGAATATTCCAGAAAACCTCAAATACACCAAAGACCACGAATGGGTACAAATCGAAGATAATATTGCCACTGTTGGAATTACGGATTTTGCCCAAGGCGAATTGGGTGATATCGTTTATGTGGAGGTTGACACACTCGACGAAACGGTAGATTGTGAAGCGGTTTTTGGTACGGTTGAAGCAGTGAAAACAGTATCGGATTTGTTTGCACCATTGACAGGAAAAATTACTGCCTTTAACGACGAACTGACTAGCACCCCCGAACTTGTCAATACGGATCCCTATGGTCGGGGTTGGATGGTGAAGATTGAGATCGAAAACACCAATGAAATAGATAACCTGTTGACTCATGAGGCCTATTCAGCGCTTATTCAAAGTTAGAAACGCAAGAGGTATAACCTTTGTCCTGATCACAATTGCGATTGTGGGAAGTCTGATGCCACCCCAACAAATTGAGCAACTTACTTTTTCGGTTTCAGATAAGCTCATTCATGGGCTGTATTACGCAACTTTGACTTTTTTTTGGCTTCTCAGCACCAAAACACTTACAAGCCAAAAATACATCCATGTTGGCCTGTCCGTTTTCTTTCTCGGGTTGGCACTGGAAGTCATGCAATATGTTCTTCCCATTCAACGTGAAATGGATGTACTAGACGTATTCGCCAACACGATTGGAATCTCGATTGCCATCGCAATGGCACGCATTTTGGAGATTCGTTAATTAGATTACGCTGAATGGCATAAAATTGTTATTTTAGCTATCTCCATTAAGAATCTAGTATGAAACCAAAAAAAAATCCAAAAGCTGATCTAAACAAAAACAGCAGTCTCTATTTTGTGATTGGACTCTGTGTGATTTTATTTGTGTCATGGCGAGCGATTGAGTGGAAAACCTATGAAGCATCAGACTTATTGCTACAAAAACTCAATGTAGATGATGACGATGATGAAGAAGTTCCACTGACAGAACAAATCAAAACCCCACCACCTCCACCACCACCTCCAGCTCCTGAAATCATTGAGATTGTTGAAGATGAAGAAGAAGTGGAAGAGACGATTATTGAGTCAACAGAAACCACACAGGAAGAAATTATCGAAGAGGTTGAAGTCTTGGATGACTTTGATGTTGATGTACCATTTGCGATCATTGAAGATGTGCCTGTTTTTCCGGGATGCGAGCGCGTTTCAAAAGACAAGCGTAGAGATTGCTTTCAAGAGAAAATTCAACGTCACATCAGCAAAAACTTCCGCTATCCCGAGATTGCACAAGAAATGGGAATTCAAGGCAGAGTTTATGTGCAATTCGTGATTGCCAAAAACGGTGATATCGTCGGGGTTCGGACGAGAGGCCCAGATAAAAATCTCGAAAAAGAAGCACAAAGGATTATTGGAAAATTACCCAAAATGATTCCTGGCAAACAAAGAGGTCGCCCCGTTCGGGTTCCGTTTAGTATTCCGATTACCTTCCGTTTACAATAAAATAGATACCCGGTTTTTACCGGGTTTTTTTATACAGAATCATTGCCTAACGTACTAAGGTGCAGTATCTTTGTTGCCGAATTGCACAATGATTAAGATATCGACTTCACATTCAGGATTTCTAAGCGTAGCATTGGTTTTTGCTCAACATTTTGCGCAGCTCACAAAAGCACGTCTTAGCTTTAGCGTTGTTTTTTCGAGTATCGCCGGTTATATTTTGGGTTGTGAAGTGATCGACCCAAACGAATTGAGTTTACTTCTCTTTGGCGGCTTAGCGATAGCAGGAGCTTCGAATGCGTTCAATCAGATTATTGAACGTGATATTGACGCCCAAATGCAGCGTACCAAAAACCGACCTCTACCAACGGGCAACATGACCCAAACAACGGCTTTTTGGATTGCTGTTGCTCTCTCTATTTCAGGATTGTCGGCTCTCTATGCAATCAATCCCATAACCGCGATGTTTGCAGCCATTTCCATGTTTCTTTACACCAGCGTTTATACCCCTTTGAAAACAAAAACACCACTCGCTGTTTTTGTCGGGGCCTTTCCAGGAGCAATTCCTTTTATGCTTGGTTGGGTCGCTGCTACTGGCTCTTTTGGACTTGAGGCAGGAACCCTGTTTATGATACAATTTTTTTGGCAATTCCCTCACTTTTGGGCGATTGGTTGGTTGATGTTCGAAGACTACAATCGCGTGGGAATCAATATGCTCCCCAGCGGGAAACGAGATCGAAAAACGGCTTTACAAGCCGTACTTTACAGTGTTTGGACACTCGTAATTTCCATATTCCCAGTGTTGGGGATTACGGGCTCATTACAAATTTCACTTGCCGCAGCGATTTTGGTTGCATTGTCTGGATTAGGGCTTATTATTTCTGCCATGCGTCTGTATCAAAAACTCGACCATCAGTCGGCAAGACAACTGATGATTGTCAGTGTGATTTACATCTCATGGATTCAGATTATTTATGTAATTGATAAATTGATATAATGGAACAATCCAAAAATATTCGCGCAAAAAAAATGATGCTTTGGTTTTCAATGATCAGTATCTCGATGACCTTTGCGGGACTCACAAGTGCTTATGTTGTTAGCAAGTCAAGGCCAGACTGGTTGGAGGACTTTAGTCTCCCCATGTCTTTGTATTGGAGTACGCTTGTGATTCTGTTGAGCAGTGTGTCCTTCTGGCAAGCTAACAAGAAGTTGACAACACAACCCAAATCTACAGCGAGTTTGTTATGGGTGACCCTAGCCCTAGCGCTAGCATTTGTATTCTTGCAATTCCAGGGCTTTTCGAGTCTAGTCGATAAGGGATACTATTTCACTGGTGCGCAAAGCAATGTCACGACTTCGTTTTTATATGTCTTGGTGCTGGTTCACCTTGCGCACTTGGTCGCAGGACTCGTCGTTTTATTGGTGGTAATTACCAATCATCGTCGTGGGAAATATGCGATAAATCCTCTTGGATTTTCCCTCGCACATACCTTCTGGCATTTTTTGGGATTTTTGTGGGTGTATTTGTTTCTCTTTCTATATTTTTTACGATAAATCACGTATTTTTGTACAACCAAAACAGTAATGCATTCTTATGGACGCAACGTTGACAAACCAATCAGAAAATGAAAACATTTGGGGAGGCGGAAACAAACCGCTAAATGCGAGCTACGGGAAAATGATGATGTGGTTTTTCATCGTTTCCGATGCCCTTACCTTTTCGGGCTTTCTCGCTGCCTATGGCTTTTCTCGTTTTAAGTTTATCGAATCCTGGCCGATTGCGGATGAGGTGTTCAATCACTTTCCTTTTTTACATGGTGTAGATGCACCTATGTATTATGTGGCCTTGATGACATTTATTTTGATTTTTTCATCGGTAACGATGGTACTTGCGGTTGATGCAGGTCACCATATGAAGAAAAATAAAGTTGCGTTTTATATGCTTCTTACCATTGTTGGGGGCGCTATCTTTTTGGGTTCACAAGCGTGGGAATGGAAAAACTTTATCAACGGGCAGTACGGAGCTGTCGAAACTCGTGGGGGGCAGATTTTACAGTTTGTCAATGCGGAAACGGGCAAGCGTGTCAACCTGAGCTCATTTGCGGCATCCATCCCAACTGATCGATCCCAACATAAAGCCAAAAATGGCGTATGGTATGTCAAAGAATCCACATTGCCGACTTATTCTGTAGAGGAAATTACAGCCGGGTTTTTGGCCAATGACAACCTGCTGATTAAAACCCAACAAAATGATGGCCAAGGGCATAAACTCGTATTGGATCGAGAGGGTTCGATCAATAAAATCACCCAAGCTGTACATGTCGTTGAAGGAGCTAACCTTGTTCGAAACGAATATGGAAGTCCGCTATTTGCGAACTTCTTCTTCTTTATCACTGGCTTTCACGGCTTTCACGTTTTTACTGGGGTGCTGATCAATCTCATCATTTTCTTCAACGTTGTGATTGGAACCTATGAAAAACGTGGACACTACGAAATGGTGGAAAAGGTCGGATTGTACTGGCACTTTGTTGATCTCGTTTGGGTCTTTGTATTCACATTCTTTTATCTGGTATAATCATGGCAGTAGAACACAAGTTATCAATTTTTCGTGGGCGTTTAACCTTTAAGTCCGTTACCCAAAAAATATGGGGCGTTTTGATTTTTTTATCCATCCTCACCATTGTCGAGGTTGCACTTGGGATTTTTAAGCCACAAGTTCTGATGAATACATTTTTGGGAATGAAACTTCTCAACTGGATTTTCATCATTCTCACAATCATTAAAGCATACTATATCGCATGGGATTTTATGCACCTGCGTGACGAGCGAAGAAGCTTTACAAGCTCGATTGTTTTGCCGTTGCTCATACTGATTCCTTACCTTATTTTTATTCTTCTTCTTGAAGCCGACTACATCTATAATGTGATGTCTGACGGCTTTGTATCTTGGAATTTCTAATCTTTTACCATTTGAAAAAGTACATTGTACTTACCGTGCTATTTGTACTCCCTTTAGTGGTGTATCTTTTCTTTGCCTCTGGCATTAATCATTTCGCAAAACTCCCTGTAGTCACCAATACGGTTGTTGATGTTGCAGCGTTTTCAGACGAGCAATTCAAAGACAATATTACCATTGTTGGATTTTTGGGGTCAGAGGTGTCTCAACAAAAAGGGAATGCCCTCAACCTCAATCAAAAAATTTATAAGCGATTTCAGGAATTTGAAGACTTTCAGTTTTTGATGGTTCAGCCAAAAGGAACAGAAGAGAGTTGCCAACAGTTGGTAGACGAGTTGTCCCGAAGTACGCAAGTAGATACCGCTGGGTGGAAGTTTGTCTTCTTGGATCCTGTTCAGATTCAACTTGTCTTCGATCGGCTTAATACCCCTTTGGTGTTAGATGAAACGAACGGATCGCCCTATGTGTTTATCATTGATAAAGATGGCGCTCTAAGAGGACGGGACGATAATGACAATGTTGGGTATGACGCACGCTCTGTTGCTGATATTCACAACAATATGGTCGATGATGTAAAAGTCATTTTGGCGGAATATCGTTTAGCCCTCAAGAAATACAACGCGGATCGAAAAATATAAGCCGTGAGAAAGAACGCATACATTGGGATATCTTTTATTCTTTTGGTTTTTGGGATTTTATTTGTACCCAAAATCGTCAATCGCATTCAACAGCAAGATTGGGTATCTGCCAATCGGTTGAGCGTTTCTCAAGAAGAATTGGTCTATGTCAACCTGAATGGGGAAAATAAAAAAGTACCTGACTTTGTCCTGACAAATCAAGATAGCTTACTCATTTCCAATGAAGATTATTTTGGAAAAGTCTATCTCGTTGAATTCTTTTTCACAAGCTGCCCCACGATTTGTCCACGAATGAATGTCAATATGAAAAAAATAGAGGCGGTTTTTGGTCATCGTGACGATTTTGGAATTGCCTCTATAACAATTGATCCCAAAACAGACACACCTACCCAGCTCAAAACATACGCCGAAGCCTACGAAGTGTTTAGTCCAAACTGGCACTTTCTCACTGGTGAACAAAGTTACATCTATGACCTTGCGAATCGTGGGTTTAACATTTTTGCAGGCATCAATCCCGATGTGGCAGGGGGCTTTGAACACCAAGGATACTTTGCTTTGGTCGATCAAGAAGGATTTATCCGATCGCGCACCGATAGTGCGGGTAATCCAATTGTTTACTATCTTGGTATCGATGAAGAGGGTGTTGACCAACAAGGCACAGAGATGCTATTGGAAGACATCCCAAAATTGCTAGAAAATGAATAATAAAAAACTGTATAATCGACTCATCACGGTGACCTCAATTGCCATCCCTGTTGTGGTTGCTATTTTGTTTCGTGTCCGAATCCCAAATGTAGAACCGCTCGACCAGCTACCTCCTATATATGCCGGAATTAATGCCTTGACAGCAATCTTTTTATTGATTGCACTGGTGGCAATCAAACAAGGAAAGCGCAAGATACACGAACGCTTAATGAAGGTTAACATTTTGTTTTCCCTTGCGTTTTTGGTAATGTACATCGCCTATCATATGACCTCCGACCCAACCCCTTATGGGATAATTGATGGGGTATTTGTGGCTAGTCAGACCTCAAAAATAATTTATTTTACAATTTTGATATCACATATCATTTTGTCAATTGTACTCATTCCTTTAGTGTTATTGGCGTATTCAAAGACGGTATTAGTAGATTTTGTGGCTCATAAAAAAATCGCACGGATTGCCTTCCCCATTTGGCTGTATGTAACCATTACAGGTGTCGTTGTTTACCTCATGATTTTCCCTTATTACACATGAAATTGCTGAGAAATTTACTGGGGTGTAGTATGTTGTTTGGAAGTGAGTTTGTTTCTGCACAATGTTCGATGTGTAGAGCGGTATTGGAATCAGGAGCAGACGCAAAAATGGCCGAACAACTCAACGATGGAATCGTTTATTTGATGATGATGCCCTATCTACTTGTCGGCACGATTGGATTTATTGTTTATCGTAATTTCTATAAAAAATAATATTTTGTTCTGGAGCGAGTGCTCTTCTACAAAATATTCAAGTGAAGACAAATGGATTAATTTGGAAACGCTAATGATTTTGGAAGTTTGCGAAAAATTTGCTACTATGCTATACATATTACCTTTTAATGCTTTTTTTTGTAAAGACCATATTCTATAAAACTAAATTACTTATGATTCACCTCAGAGATATTCACAAGTCTTATAATCTCAATACGAACCCGTTACACGTATTAAAGGGGATCAACTTGTCGGTTGCAGAAGGTGAGTTGGTTGCGATTATGGGTGCATCAGGGTCCGGAAAATCAACAATGCTCAATATTTTGGGAATGCTGGATGAGGCAGATTCAGGGACCTATACTCTCGACAGTACCCCAATTGTGAAATTAAACGAAACCAAAGCAGCGCAATATCGCAATAAGTTTTTGGGCTTTGTATTTCAGTCATTCAATCTGATCTCTTATAAAACTGCACTCGAAAACGTTTCACTCCCCCTGTATTATCAGGGTTTACCCAGAAAAGAACGCCAAAAAAAGGCAAAAGAGCAGCTGACCAAAGTCGGCTTAGGGGAACGGACCCACCATGTGCCAAGTGAGCTCTCGGGAGGAGAAAAGCAAAGGGTGGCAATTGCTCGTGCGCTCGTCACGAACCCAATGGTACTTCTTGCCGATGAGCCAACAGGAGCCCTCGACACCAAAACATCTTATGAGTTGATGGCATTACTACAAGAAATCAATGATCAGGGCAAAACAATTGTGGTCATTACACACGAGTCAGATATTGCCAATATGTGTAAACGGATCGTGTATTTAAGAGATGGCGTGATTGTTGAGGACAAGAAAATCAAACAGACAAAAGCGAAAGACTATGTGGAATAGAGATCGCTGGCTAGAGGTTTTCGAAACCCTTCGCAAAAACAAATTAAGAGCAGCTCTTTCTGGGTTTACGATTGCATTGGGGATCTTCATCTTTGTCACACTCTACGGATTTGGCAATGGACTGAAAAACGCATTTCAAGAATTTTTTCTTGACGATGCGACCAATACCCTTTGGATCTATCCTGCCCAAACCACCAAACCCTATAAAGGGTTTAAATCACGGCGAAATATCGAATTTAAAAACGATGACCTGAAAGACTTAGAGATGGATTTCAGCTTGTTTCTTGAGGGGATTACACCGCGAATCTCTAGAGGTTCGCAAGTCAGTTATCTTACAGAGAGCAATTCTTACACGGTACGTGCTGTTGGCCCTGTACATCAAGCGATTGAGAAATCCTTGGTTTATGCGGGTCGTTATATCAACGAAATCGATGTTGAACAATACAGTAAGCACGCTGTGATTGGCCGCCTTGTGGCAAAAGATTTATTTAAATCCGAAGATCCACTTGGTAAGTTTGTCATTATCAATGACATTGCCTTCAAAGTTGTTGGTCTTTTTTATGACGAAGGTGGAGATAACGAGGAAAGGATGGTCTATATTCCATACACGACCCAACAGAGATTGTTAGGCGGAACGGATCGAATCGATCAGATTGTATTGACGTTTCGTCCTGAAATCGGATATCAAGGGGCATTGCAACTCGAGGCGAATGTCAAAAGGTTTTTAAAACGAAAACACCATATCGACCCAGATGACCCAGCTGGGATTTATGTTCGAAATGTAGCGAGCGACCTCAAGCAGAACCAGGATTTTGCCAGCGTATTGCAGTATATCGTAACCTTTGTCGGGATGGGAACGCTAATTGCAGGCATCATTGGCATCAGCAATATCATGGTCTATGTTGTTCGGGAACGCACCAAAGAATTGGGGATACGCAAAGCCATAGGCGCAACACCCAAGTCGATTATCGGAATGATTTTACACGAGTCCATTTTTATTACTTCAGTAGCTGGCTATGTGGGTTTGCTTGCTGGGGTTGGTACACTGGCATTGATTGGTGACAAACTGGAGGATTTTTTTATATATAATCCACAAATACATATCGGAACAGCCATTTTTGCCACTTTTTTGCTGATTGGTTTTGGAGCCATTGCGGGCTATGTTCCCGCCAAGCGTGCAGCACGTATTAAACCGATTGTAGCCCTAAGAGACGAATAATGTTTAAAATTCTATTTGATCGAGATACTTGGCAGGAGATTTTTGGGTCGATCCAAAAAAATCGCCTCAGGACGATTGTAACCATTGTTGGCGTGTTGTGGGGCATTTTTATCTATATCACCCTCTCTGGGGCTGCCAAGGGTCTTGACAATGGGTTTGACCGACAGTTTCAAAACGTAGCCATCAACAGTATGTTTTTATGGGCGCAAAGTACAAGCAAGCCCTATGGCGGGTTTAAGACGGGACGAAACCTACAACTCAAAATGGAAGACGCACAGTATATGTATAACCGTATTCCTGAGCTTCAGTATATCGCACCTCGAAACGCAAGAGGAATTTTTGGGAGTGCTGCCCCGCGTGTCGTTCGCAACAACAAAAGCGGGGATTATTCGATTTATGGGGATTATCCGATTTTCACGAAGATCGCCACAAAATTTATTTATGACGGGGGTCGCTTTATCAATCAAGCCGATATCGATCAAGAGCGAAAAGTTTGTGTGATTGGCGAACGTACACAATCCGAATTGTTTGAAGATAACGAAAACCCCATAGGCGGTTATATTCAAATAAGCGGCGTGTTTTTTCAAGTCGTAGGCGTGCATAAATACGTACCGGGAGGTGGTTTTGAGAGCGATTCGGATATATTTATTCCGTTTACGACCTTCCGAAAGTTGTACAATACTGGCGATGAGGTGAGTTGGTTTGCGCTCGCTGCTTACGATGATGCAGATATTCTTGCAGTGGAAGAAGATGTCAAGGTAGCGATGCGCTCAAAATACAATGTACACCCAGAAGATGAACGTGCTTTTGGGTCTTTTAACTTGGGTGAGATTTTTAATCGAGTCATTGGCTTTTCAAAAGGCATGAACCTATTGTCTTTGATTGTTGGCGTTGCAACCATACTTGCTGGAATTATCGGAATTGGCAATATCCTATTAATCTCTGTCCGTGAACGAACAAAAGAGCTGGGCATTCGCAGGGCTTTGGGGGCAACGCCAAAGGAGGTGCGAAGTCAAATCATTCTCGAGTCTGTGTTTTTGAGTTTAACAGCTGGAGTCATGGGCATTGTTTTGGGATCGTTTGTGCTGGCGATCATCAACGCGCTAACAGCTGACAGTTCGACTTTTCCATATACCAATCCGACCGTGCCTTTATCCTATATTGCTGCGGCTTTGATTTTAATGGTTACACTCGGCACACTCATCGGCCTAATTCCTGCACAACGCGCAGTGAGTATTAAACCAATTGATGCACTACGAGAAGAATAACAACAATAATAATACCTATTACAATGAATAAATTTTTGAAATATCTACTTATCACAATCGGCGTCGGGGGAGTCCTGTTTGCCACTGCTTATTTTATCAGAACCAATGCAACCCCATCAACTGTATTTGAAACAGAGACTTTGTTTCGAACAAGTATCCGCGAAACGACTTTGGTAACTGGCAAAATCATCCCACAGGATGAGGTTGAAATCAAACCACAAATTCCTGGGATCATTCAAATGATTGCCGTTGAGGAAGGGGATCTCGTTAATACGGGCGACCTCTTGGCGCGTGTCAAAGTTGTTCCTAATGAGCAAACGCTTAACAGTGCGCAAGGTCGAGTTGAAAATGCCAAGCTTGTTGTGGTCAACGCGGAAAAAGACTTTGCTAGAAATCAGCAATTGTATGAAAAGGGGATTCTTTCGGAGCGTGATTTTAATGCAGCCGAATTGAGCTATAAACAAGCCAAACAGGAGTTGGTTAATATGGAAAATGATTTGCAGATTATTCGTGAAGGATCAACAGGTGGAGACAGATCAGCCAACACCAATATCCGAGCGACTATTTCAGGAACTGTGCTTGAAGTTCCTGTAGAGGAGGGAGACCAAGTCATTGAGTCAAACAGTTTTAATGCGGGAACAACCATCGCATCAATCGCTGACCTTGGAAAAATGATTTTTGAAGGACAGGTGGACGAGTCCGAAGTCGCCAAAATTCGCGTAGGCACCAATCTCGAGGTGAGTTTGGGAGCAGTTCCAGATCAAGCTTTCGACGCAAGCTTGCGGTTTATTGCACCAAAAGGAAGTGAAGAACAGGGTACGGTACAGTTTAAAATCGAAGCGGACGTGTTTTTACCAGCCGACTTTACAGTGAGAGCGGGCTACAGCGCCAATGCATCTTTGGTACTACAACAAAAGGATAGCGTGCCTGCCATTCGGGAGGCATTACTTCAATTTGACAACAAGACACAAGAGCCCTATGTGGAGGTGCAAACAGCAGAACAAACGTTTGAGCGTCGGGATCTGACCCTTGGGATTTCTGATGGAATTCATGTTGAAATTGTAGAAGGGCTTGAAGAAAGCGATCTGATTAAGGTTTGGAACAAAACCGAGGAACCAGACAAACTAGACGAAAATGAAGAGTAATCTAATCACAACAACACTCCGGATCGTATTCCCATTCTTCATTTTGGTTTTGGGGACGGATACGACACAGGCACAAACGGAACCGTGGACACTCAAAAGTGCAGTGTTACACGCTCTTGAAAACAACATCCAAATTCGTCAGGCCAACCTGTCCACCCTCGATGCACAAGCAGCAAAAAATGAAGCGATTGGGGGCTTTTTACCCAATGTGAATGTCGGTGCAAACCACTCTTGGAATATCGGTTTGAATCAAAACATCACGACTGGGCTTTTGGAAGATGTGACCACACAATTTACCAATGCCTCTGTTAGTGTTGGCGTTGACCTGTATCGCGGCGGTCAAAATGTACTTCAATTGCTTCGTGCCAATCTAGCTCTACTCGCTAGTCAATACCAAATTGAAGACATGAAAGAAGATGTGGCCTTATTTGTAGCCAACGGATATCTGCAAGCGGTATTTAGTCGGGAAGCGGTTGGCATCGAAAAGGCACAACTCGAGCTGACCAAATTCGAACTCCAACGCACACAAGAGCAAGTACAAGCAGGGGTTTTGCCCGAGGGGGATCTTTTTGAAATGCAAGCCGTTTTGGCTTCACAAGAACAGCAATTGGTTGTCGCTCAAAACCAATATACCATGGCAAAGTTGTCATTGGCACAGCTACTGCTGATTCAGGATTATGAAAATTTCGAAATTGCAGATGAAGACTTCGCAATTGAGGGTCAAGAAATCTTGGTTCAACGCCCAATTGATTTGGTCGCCAAGGCACTTGATTATCGAAACGATATCAAATTGGCGCTAACAAATATCGACATCGCCAAAACCGATTTACGCCTTGCCAAATCTGTTAGCAAACCTAGTCTTTCGGGCTTTTATTCGTATAGTTCGAGAATTTCGTATGCCGATCGCTTGGAGCAAACCAATACATTTGACTTGGTGGAGGTTGGTGTTGTTGAATCGACAGGGGAGTCTGTTGTTCGTCCGATTTATAACCAAAGAGTCGTTGCGGCACTCCCAATTGAAGAGCAATTGAAACTCAATGATGGTCATAATTTTGGTTTGAGTCTCAACATTCCCATTCTCAATGGGTTCTCATTGAAAAATAATATTGAGCGCTCAAAAATCAATGTAGAACGCTCGGAATTTCAGTACAAACAACAGGTTTTGAACTTGGAAAACAGCATCCATCAGGCCTTTAACGATAGCAAAGGTGCTCAACAGGCATATGTGGCTGCACAAAAAACCTTGGATGCGCGAAGCAAAGCATACAGCTATGCGCAAAGCCGGTTTGAAGCAGGGGCAGCAACTGCTTTTGAATTTAGCCAAGCCAAACTGCAATTTGAATCTGCACAATCTGCATGGTTGCGCGCCAAGTATGATTTTATCTTCAAAATCAAAATTTTGGAGCTGTATTTCGGAATTCCAATTGCAGACTTATAGTCGGTAGCACTTTGTTTGCTATTTTTGGGCATGCCATCGCATTTGCTTTGTATAGAAACCACAACAACCCAGTGTTCGGTCGCACTTTGTGCAGACGGCGAGCTATCCGCTTTGGCACAATCCAACCATGAGAACTATCAGCATGCTCAACTCTTGCATACTTATATCGATAAGGTATTGTCAAAATACAATCTAAAACCTTCCGAATTGGCGGCCATTGTTCTGAGTTCAGGTCCGGGATCATATACAGGACTTCGTATTGGAGCTGCTGCTGCCAAAGGGCTATGCTACGCCAATGACATCCCCCTGATTGCAATACCAACTCTGGATATTGTTGCACGTGAAATCACACCAAGCGATGGTCATATCATTGCGACTCTTGATGCTCGAAGAGACGAGGTGTATTGTGCAATTTATACTCACGACTATCTGTGCGTAGAACCTGCCAGCCCTCATGTAATTACGTCGAGTAGCTTTGCCAAATGGACAGCAAAAGGACCAGTTTATTTTGTGGGAACTGGACTTGAAAAATGCGAAGAGATTATCGACCACAACGCCGAATTTATTTTCCCTAAAGAACCATCATATCCGAGTGCAACACACATGTTAAAACAGGCACAATATGCATTTGAACAACAGATTTTTGAAGATGTCGCCTATTTTGATGTGGACTATCTCAAAGCATTCCAAACGAGCCCACAAAAAAAGAACACTTTAGGTCAGAAGAGCTAACCGTTGATGGCTGTTACAGCTTCAACTTTGCCTGGCAACATATCGCGCAACAATTGCTCGATGCCATTTTTCAATGTAAAGGTAGAGGACGGACAACCACTACAAGCACCTTGTAGGATCACTTGAACGGACTTGCTGTCTTCGTCATATGAATCAAATACGATGTTTCCACCGTCAGATGCAACCGCTGGTTTGATATGTTGATCGATAATTTGGATGATCTCCAAAGCAGTACCCTCATGAGTGATCTGTGGGGCTTTCTCTTTCGGGGATATGTCTCCAGTCACCACGGCCTTGTTGTCGGCAACATAGTCACGAAGGTATTGACGTAAGTCTTGGACAATCTCTTCCCATTCAGCGATTTCATATTTGGTAATCGATATAAAATTCTCGTCCATAAACACCTCTTTGACATAGGGTTTATGAAACAATTCAGTAGCTAGAGGGGAGTTTTCTGCCTCATCAATATTTTTAGCTTCATAAACTTCGCCCACGATACGTTTGCTACAAACAAATTTCATCACAGCAGGGTTGGGCGTGCTTTCTGCATAAACCGAAATGGCTTCCTTTTGATCCATTTGTTTTTTGACCTGTCCACCCTGATTGAGATAGTCGGCGAGTTGTGATGCGACCTCGTCTTGCACATCAGCCCATTCCAGAATATCAAAACGCTCAACTTCGATCCAATTTTCAGTCAAACGAACATGCTTGACAAAGGGGAGGTAAAACAATTGTTGGATCAATGGGAAACCTCCAGCATCGTCAACATTGGTAAAGTCGATTTGGTCATCACCCAATGGTTGATTGCTTACAAAACGAATACGAGTGGGGTGGTCAGTTGTTGCAATGGTAAACTGAAACATAGCGCAATTTTTTACAAAAATACACAAACCACATCATCAAACCCTTTGATTTTGTACATTTAAACATGATTCTAAAAACAGTACGTGGAAAAACGCCTGTATATGGGGCGAAATGTTTTTTTTCGGAGACTTCTGTTGTCATTGGCGACGTGGTCATGGGTCGGGATTGTTCGGTCTGGTATCACGCAATCATTCGAGGGGATGTCCACAGTATTCGAATTGGAGACCGAGTCAATATCCAAGATGGCGCAGTGATCCATGCGACCTATGAGCGTTCTCCAACAACAATTGGAAATCGTGTTTCGATTGGGCATAATGCCATTGTGCATGGATGTACAATTCACGACAATGTTTTGATTGGAATGGGTTCGATTGTGATGGACGACTGTGTGGTTGAATCCAACAGCATTATTGCTGCTGGGGCAGTCCTAACGCAGGGAACACACGTGCCATCGGGTACAATCTACGGAGGAGTTCCTGCAAAAAAGATTAAGGATATTTCAGCCGAACTCTTAAAAGGTGAAATCGAAAGAATAGCCGACAACTATACCATGTATTCGGATTGGTTTACGGAATAGAAAGTACATTGACATCGTCAGGAGAAACAAATTGAAGCATGGTTTGGGAATCCCCCGTGCAGAAGTAATTGGTATTCCCCATATGTTGTGATTCACAACCTGAATCTTTTTTATTCAAGACGCGTTCGACTTGTTTGGCAACTGCACCATTGCAGTCAACAATTTTGACATGTTGTGGAAGGATTCGAGTCAATATGGGTGTTAAAAAGGGGTAGTGCGTACACCCCAAAACCAAGTGGTCTGCCCCTTGCTCGATCATGGGTTGCGTATAGCTTTGCAAGAGTTGTTTCATTTCTTCGCTTTGGAGCATTCCACTTTCGATCATCTCGACCAAATGTTTCCCCTCCTTTTCGAGGATTCGAACTCCCTGGCCATAGGCCGCAGAGGTTTCGTGAAAGAGTCCACTGCTTAAGGTTCCTTTGGTGGCAAGTATGCCAACAACTCCTGTTTTGGTTTGTAGGGCAGCTGGCTTGATTGCTGGCTCGATTCCGACAAAAGGGATCTGGTATGTTTTTCGCAACGATTCGATGGCATTTGTTGTTGCAGTATTACACGCCACAACGATGAGTTTACAGGACTGTTCAGACAGCCAATGGGTCAGCGCCTGACTTCTTTTTCGGATATCATCGGGGGATAAGGCACCGTACGGAGCAAATGCGTTATCAGAAATATAGATAAAGTTTTCGTTTGGAAGTAAGGATCGAAGCTCACGCAGTAGCGACAAGCCACCCACCCCCGAATCAAATACGCCTATTGGACGATTACCCATAATGTAAAAATAAAAAACTGCCCTTAAAAAGGGCAGTTTTAAAAATTTAAATACAGAGGTTTTTTATTTAGAAGCCAAGCTCAGTTTTGACGTCTGCCATCAGGTCTTTTCCTTTAGCCATGAGAACAGAAGATCCTTGACTGGAGTCCACCACATAGTCAAACCCTTGCGCGGTCGCAACTTTTTCGACTGCAGCACGTGCCTTCTCAATTAAAGGACGTAGCAAGTCGGCTTGTTTTTGCTGCACGTCTTGGAGAGCTGTTTGACGAAACTGCTGGATATTTTGCTCCATACCCTGTAGTTCTTGCTGACGCTTTTGATTCGTTAGGTCAGTCTGATTCTCAGCATCTGCAGAGTAATTTTGCATTTTTGTTTGCAGTTCTTTTAGCGAAGATTCAATCTCATTGGTATAATCCTTTTCAAGTTTTTGAATCTCTTCTTGAGCAGCGATAACCCCAGGCATCTCACTCACGAGTTTTTGAAAGTCGATGTGAGTAACCTTAGATTGTGCTTGGGCTGTAAAGCTCATAAAAGCAATGCATATTGCTGTGATATAGTGTGTAAATTTAATTTTCATTCTATTGAGGTTTAATTTGTTACTGCTCACTGGTTTTCGCTTTTCGTATCGAGTCCATTTCTCTTTTACGCTTTTCTAAAACCTTTTGGCGGGCAGCATTTTGCTCTTGTTTACGAGATTCAACGAGTTCCTCTCGTGCTTTTTTCTTGTCTTTTTGATTGATATATTTTACAACAAGGTTGCTAATATCGTACTTTTTTTCCGAATGGAAGACCAAAATTTCAGCACTCCGATCAAATACATAGTCTAATTTTCGATTTTCTGCAACTTCTTTGACAGCTTCCAAAATTTTATCTTGGATGGGCTGAATAAAAATGATCTTTTGCGCCAACCAATCGCCTTGCGGTCCAAATCGTTTTTGTTGATAGGTATTGAGCTCTTCTTGTTCAAAGGCAATATCTTCCTCTCTCTCTTCTATCAACTCTTCTGTAAGTAAAGGGCGTTCGAGATCCAATTTTTGCTGCAGCTCGTCGATTTTAGTTTGTTTATTGCTGATTTCTTCTTTCCAAAAACTGATTTTATCTTCTAAGGCAGCATTGGCATCTTTATAATCATTGAGATTTTCAAGCACATGATCCATATCCATAAAGCCGATACGAACCCTGTTTTGTGCCACGATCAAGGTTGCATAGCACAAGAAAACCCCAAAAAACAAGATTTTTTTCAAAACAAATTAAAATTGCTGCCCGATGATAAAGTGTGTTTCCCAACCGTGGGGACTCAGATCGCCTTCAACGGGGCTATCAAACCCATATCCAAAATCGATTCCGAGAAGACCAAAGGCAGGCATAAAAATTCGAATCCCAAAACCAGCGGATCTCTTCATATCAAACGGATTATATTGCTTAAAATTGTTATAGGAGTTTCCTGCTTCCAAAAAACTCAATGCATAAATAGAAGCCGACGGCTTGAGGGTGATTGGATACCGCAGCTCCAATGAAAACTTATTGTAAATCGTGGCGCCCTCATCATCAGAAAGAGACTGGTTTTCATATCCCCGCATAGCGATTGTTTCTCGCCCATCCATAGCGTACTGTGAAAGGCCATCCCCACCCAAATAGAAGCGTTCAAATGGAATAACACCACGACCTGTATTATATGCCCCTAGGTACCCAAACTCAGTGTGTGTTTTCAACACTAGCTTGTCAACGATATTGCTGTACCATGAGCCAGAAAATTTCAATTTGTAAAATTCCAACCACCGAAATTTTTCCTGATCAATTTTCGCTTGGTCTGGGGTTCCGTCTGGATTTTGATAGGCAGCTTGGTCTCCTAGGTTCGCATAGTCCACATTATTGACCAACGAATATGGAAATGAAACTTTTGCACTTACTGAAAACTGAGAACCTCCTAGGGGGAAAATGGGGTTGGTATAGGTGTTATTTCTCGAAAGGGCTACCGTATAGTACAGATTGTTAGACACGCCATCCCCAAAGGTAAACAAGCGAGTGTAGTAATTATTCAGATCATAATATTGATATCCAATGGCTTGAGAGAGGGTAAAGTAATCGTCAGGGACTTGCAAACGTTTGGCCATGCCGATATTTATGCCACGAATTTTAAAATATTCACTGGTGTTTGCACGACCTGTGAAATAATTGTATTTGTACTGGGTGGTTTGTGAAATCGAGGTTGAAAATTGAACAGGCTGTTTTCCGCCAAGCCACGGTTCGGAAAACGAAAAACTATAGGTTTCGTAAAAACGGCTTTTTTGCAAACGCAAGGACAACTGCTGACCATCACCCATAGGAACAGGTTTGTATGCCGATTTGTTCCAAATGTTTCGCATCGAAAAATTGCTGAAACTCAACCCAAGCGTTCCAATAAATCCACCACCGCCATATCCACCCTGAAGCTCGATTTGACTGGCTCCTTTTTCAACGAGTCCGTACTCGATATCAACTGTTCCTGCATTGGGGTCTACGTTTTTAAAATCAGGAGAAATTTGCTCCGGATCAAAAAAACCGAGTTGTCCTAACTCACGAACAGACCGGACAACAAGATCTTTGCTGTATAAAGCGCCGGGCTTTGTGCGAAGTTCACGATAGATAACATGGTCATTAGTTCGATCATTTCCGACCACGGTGATTCGATTAAAATAAGCTGGCTTCCCTTCAATAATTCGAATTTCGAAGTTGATGGTATCGTTCTCGGCACTGATTTCGACAGGGTTTACAGACGAGAATAAATATCCATTGTTTTGATATAGGTTGGTCAAATCCTCTCCATCGGGCTTGGTGGGATCTGCAATCCGTTTGCGAAGTAATACCCCATTATAAGTATCCCCTTTATCGATTCCCAATAGGCGGGCAAGGTCTCGATCGGAATAGACACTATTCCCCAAAAAGTTAATGTCTCCAAAATAGTATTTGTTTCCCTCAACCACTTTGACTTGAACGTCGATTTCATTGTCATTGGAGATTATTGTATCAGAAACCATTCGGGCATCGCGATGCCCTTTTTCTTTATAGTAGTCGATAAGAGCACTCAGATCTTCGTTGTAATCGTCTTCAATAAACTTTGATTTTTTCCAAAATCGACCAAAAAACTTACGCTTGGTGTTTTTGAATTGCTTTCGTAACGTACCATCACTGAATTCATCGTTGCCCTCAAATGTAATGGAATTGATTTTTACACGTTCACCACGATCGATAAAAATCAGCATTTTTTCACTGTTGCTGCCAACCGTATCCTTTTTGGTTTCGATCGTGACTTTCGTATCCAAAAAGCCATCTTTTCGATATTTATTGACGATATAGTTTTCTGTGGTTTCTAAGAAGTTTTCACTGATTTTTAGCCCTTTTTTCAATCCTGTGTCGTCAATCAAACTTTGTAGTTTGCTCTTTTTGACCCCTGTGATGGTAAAATCAGAAAGTGTTGGAAGCTCTTGAATGTAGATCTCAATATCGGCAGTATCCCCTTCCACTCGTGTGAGGTAAAAATTGATGTCGCTAAAGAGCTCGAGTTTCCAAAGTTTGTTGATCACGGCACTGATGTCATCTCCAGGGATTCGAACTTGTTGCCCCGTTCGAAGACCTGTGTAGGCTACTACAGTTTGTGGGCTAAAACTTTTAATTCCAGTGACTTCAATTTTCCCTAAAGTGTACAGTTTTCCCTGATCAAAAGAAGGGGTTTGTTGTGCCAATGAACTGCTACATACAGCCAGAAACAAAAAAATCCAAGGGGTGATATTATTCAGCAATTTGCTCACTCGTTTTTCCAAATCGACGTTCTCTTAGTTGATAATCTGTGATTGCGTTGTGTAGGGAAGTCTCGTCAAAATCAGGCCAAAGCTCATCAGTAAAATACAATTCTGCATAAGCGATTTGCCACAGCAAAAAATTACTTATTCGGACTTCACCACTTGTGCGAATCAACAGATCGACATCTGGTAAATTTTGCGTGTAAAGATGCTTATTTATTATGTCTTCGTCAACATTTTCAACTGAAATTATGTTATTTTTAACTTTATAACTGATTTCTTGAATTGCACGTTGAATTTCTTGTCGTGCACCATAGCTTAAGGCGAGGGTCAGGACAAGCCCCGTATTTGTTTTGGTTTCGTCTAAGACCTCTTGCAATTCGTGTTGAACATTTTCGGGCATCATATCTGTATGTCCAATCGCATTCAGTCGAATATTGTTCTTTTTCATCAAAGGCAGTTCGCGCTTTAACGCACTGACAAGTAACTTCATTAGCGTTTTGACTTCTTGTTTTGGGCGGTTCCAGTTTTCAGTCGAAAACGCATACAGGGTCAGGTTCTTTATTCCCAAGCGGGCAGAGCTCTCTACAACTTTACGCACCGATTTTGCCCCTTCACGGTGACCAAAAATACGGGGTTGGTTACGCAGCTTTGCCCAGCGACCATTTCCATCCATGATGATGGCAATGTGCTTTGGTAACCTTTTGATATCTATGTCAACTGCTGTCATAATAGACCTTCTATAAACCAACCACGACCAAAGGAATAGGAGAGGGAAAACCCGCTAAAGATGATCCAATCGTTACTTAAACTGTTTCCAAATGCTGGTTTTTGATCAATTCCGTCCACAAATGTAGGAAAACTTCCATCGAGGTTGTCGCTAAAGGTGTAAAGCGCCTTGATTTCAAAACCCAATAGAAAATTCATGCCCAAACGGGTTTTGACACCAACCCCCATGGGAATCGCAAATGAAAAGTTATTGTTTTGATAATGGGCAACATATTCACTCACGGAATAGTACAAGTCACGGTATTTTACATAACTCAACCCTGCAAATAGATAGGGTGACCACGAACTTTCAAAGTCAGAGAGATCCATTTCAAAATAATTGACCTCAAGTATAGCCGATGTATGGTTGATCGAATTGCTAAAACTGTTGGCACGTTCTTTTCGCAAGGGTTCTACCGATAGGGAGTCGATGCCCCGAATTGAACTCAAGCCAAGTTCGACACGAAAGGCAAAACGCGGTGAAAAATTGCTTTTGTAAAACAGGGTTGCCGAGGGCGTTTTGAGTGAGGGTTCAACAAAAGTCGTCTTTCCGACCTCCCCAATGTAGTTCGTACCTCCGAGGAATAGCCCAACTTCGCGATATTGCGCATGGGCGAATATCATGGGAATAATCAGACTCAATAAAATGACTCTCAACACGGTACAGGATTTACGTATGTTAAACGAATCAAGATTTGTATTTATTGCTCAATTGCGTCGGTCTTTTCCCCAATGGAGTTTGTTGCGCAAGGTTTTGAAATAGCTATCATCGTTTAGGCGTGCCAAATGTAAGGGAAATGCTGCTTTTTGAATGCGAATCTCTTGTCCTGTAGGAATGGTGTGAATTCGCGAGTCCAAAGACAATAGGTGTGCGTCTTCGCGACTGCTGACACGGAGCTCAACCACGTCTTCTTCAGAGATTACCAAAGGGCGCGCATTGAGATTGTGAGGCGCAATGGGCGTTAGCACCAAGGACTTACTATTTGGGTCGATAATCGGTCCGCCATTGCTGAGAGAATAACCCGTTGACCCAGTGGGCGTAGAAACAATAAACCCATCTGCCCAGTAGGAATTGAGTGGTTCCCCATTGATTTTGGTGTGAACCGTAATCATTGCGGTTGTATTTTTTCGACTCACTCCAACTTCGTTTAATGCCAAAGGGAAAGCGGCAAGGTCTGCCGACGCACCCTCGATAACTACTTCGAGCAAACTCCGCTTCTCAACACGGTATTGACGGTCTACAAATGCTTGAAGGGCTACTTGGATATCATCGGCTTGAAGGGTCGCCAAAAACCCAAGTCGACCCGTGTTGACCCCAATCACGGGAATCTCTGTATCACGAATCAACTCCAATGAGCGGAGTAGGGTGCCATCCCCACCAACTGAAAAAAAGACATCGGTGTCTTTACCCAAATCAGTATGTGTAGAAAATGAAGAAAGCGATTGGTTTTTTAACCATTTACAAATGGCCTCATGGCAAGTCACAGTGACACCCATTGTATGAGCGGATTCTATAAGATAACGAACAGTTTGTTGGCAAGCTTCGTCTTGAAGGGAGCTGTACACAGCAATTTTCATGGGCGACTAAATCGAGAGGTATTTGTCTAAATACGAAGCGTGTTCCTGCAACTTGTCTTCCCAATTATCCTCATCATGCTTGCTCAATACTTCATAACCAAATCGGCGAAGTGTTGGCAAAAGATGCTTTAGATCTTGCGGGTCAACCGTGAGTAAAATATCTACACAATCTGCATGCTGACGTTCGAGATGCAGACTCGTAATTTCCACATCACTAAGCTCGAGAAGTTGTATCAGGTCTGACAACAAAAAGTCAACGCGGCTTTTGCGAATGCTGAGTTTTGTGAGGTTTTGATAAACGGTTGCTTCGTGCATAACTATAGCCAAAATAACGAAAAAAGTGGACAAACCGCTCGATTCCATGTATTTTTGCCAAAAAAAGAAAATGACAAGTTTAAGTGTCAATGTCAACAAAATCGCCACTTTGCGCAATGCACGTGGAGGCGATATGCCCAATCTTGTACAAACGGCCAAAGACCTGGAGAGCTTTGGGGCACAAGGGATTACCATCCATCCACGTCCTGATGAGCGCCACATTCGCTATCAAGACGCTTATGATCTCAAAGAGGTGGTACAAA
This sequence comes from Flavobacteriaceae bacterium, assembly GCA_029238125.1. GTDB lineage: Bacteria > Bacteroidota > Bacteroidia > Flavobacteriales > Flavobacteriaceae > UBA724. Next base: position 66,373 of record JAQWGQ010000018.1, read on the forward strand.
CCGAACTCAATATCGAGGGCAATCCCATTCCCAAGTTTGTGGACCTTGTTTTGGCAGTCAACCCCGCACAAGTGACCCTCGTCCCCGATTCCGAAGATGCCATAACTTCTAATGCGGGTTGGGATACCATTCAACACAAATCTTTTTTGACGGAAGTCATACAAGAATTTAAATCCAATGGCATTCGGACTTCTATTTTTCTCGATCCTGACCCCAATCAAGTCGATGGCGCAAAAGCCACAGAAACAGACCGCATTGAACTCTATACTGAGGCCTATGCGAATGGGTTTCCCAAAAACCCTAAAGCCGCTATCGCACCCTATGCAGAAACGGCAAAACGGGCAGCAGAACTCGAAATCGGACTCAATGCAGGGCATGACCTCAACTTGCAAAACATCGCCTATTTTTATCAACATATTCCTAATTTGCTCGAAGTTTCAATCGGGCATGCGCTCATCTGTGAATCGCTCTATTTTGGACTTGAAAATGTGGTCAATCAATACCGCGCCAAACTCGTATGAGCTTGCTCCATAGTCAAATTCTAGGAACGGGAAAGCCCTTGTTGGTCCTCCATGGCTTTTTGGGCATGTCCGACAACTGGCGCACCATGGGCAAGCAATGGGCAGCCCATTTTGAGGTGCACCTTATTGACTTGCGCAATCACGGGCGTAGCTTTCACAGTGATGCGTTTTCCTATCCCGATATGGCAGCGGATTTGGCGGCCTATTGCGATCATTATCAACTGCAGCAAGTCATCGTTTTGGGACATTCCATGGGAGGTAAACTGGCGATGCATTATGCAACTTCCAATCCCGAACAAGTCGAAAAACTGATTGTTGCCGATATTGCGCCCAAGGCCTACCCACCACATCACGATCACATTTTGGAAGGGCTGATGGACTTACACACCCATCCCCCCGAATCTCGTGGTAATGCCGATCAGCGTCTCAGCCAGTTGGTAACTGACCAAGGAACACGCTGGTTTTTGCTTAAAAATCTGTACCGTACCCCCGATGGTTTTGCGCTGCGAATCAACGCTCCTGTGTTGCAAGGCCAGGTTGGGCAAGTGATGATGGCCTCCGATGCGAACTATCCCGGACTAACGCTGTTTTTGGCAGGGGAAAAATCAGATTATATTTTGCCGCAAGACCACGCACAAATCGCTTCACAATTCCCCCAAGCCATAGTCAAAACCATTCCCAAAGCGGGGCATTGGCTCCATGCCGAAAACCCCACGGCCTTTGCTGCGGAGGTGGCTGATTTTTTGGGGATTGGCTCGGGTTAGCAACAATTTTTAAGGGATTCTCATATAGTAAATAGTTTTAACAGTTTTTAATAACAACTCCTCATTTTTAACAACAAAGTGATCTGAATCTTTGCTTTGTGATGAAAATTAATATATAACTTACTTCACATCAAATCTCCAGATCATGAAACATGTACACAGCTTTCGGCTACTTAGGATTTTATTTGTGGGACTATTGTTTACGTCTTGTCTTCAAGATGAAGAATTTATAGACACAGACTTACAAGAAGTTGACCCCCGATTCACGGTTGATTTTGCACAAAAGCTAAACAATCCTACACCATTGAAAACATGACCAAGGCAGTTGACTCGATCAAAGCAAAGTTGGCCGCTGGTGATTATGGTGACCTAGACGCAGAAGTTTTTCAAACCTTGGAAGTACGCCCAACACACTACTACGTCCAATTTTCACCCGCTGATGAGAAACAAGAAAGCATACTCAAAAGGGATAGCACGATGGTATTGTCTGACTACCCTTTAGATTATGAGTTTTCGGATGCGTTTTTTAAAACGCGCCCAGACCTTACCAATAGAAAGATACCTCAGTATTATGTGGCAGTACCTGTCGATAAAAAAATCCCAACGGAGGTGCCTCATAAGATTCTGGAAGAATTATTTATTCCTGAGGAATTACCTGCTTTTAATCCCAAACCAACTCCATTTGCTAAAGTGAGTGCGCTTCAAACGCAAGCAATCAAAAACGATGAGCTTGTGTTGGGACATTTACTAGACAAGGCATACAGCATTTCTGGCTACAGTGAACAGCTACAGAAAAAAGAAACTGATGAAGGAGGAACAGAAATGCCAGAATCAAGATATATAGGTCCTCAATGGACACCTTCTGGAACGATAATGATTTGGGACGATAATATTGGAAGTACCACGACCACGACGATTGTGGGCTATGAAGAACGACCTTGTGAAGACGATGACGAAAGAAGAGAACCGATTATGTGTTCATATCCAATCTACGAAACGGTAACCACAACTACACCGGGGAGTTATGTTCCTCTTGAAGGTGCACAGGTATTGATTCGCCAACTCTTTACGGTTCGTCAGGGGATTACAGATGCCAATGGTTATTTTAGCACGGGAACCGTACGTGGCAGAGCGAGATATATCATTCAATGGGAGCGGTATCACTACAGCATTCGTAGTGGTACGATAGGCCAAGCAGAAACAAGAGGGCCAAAACAGCGAAGTGCGTGGAACTACAATATCCAAGATGGGAGTTTGTCGCAATACTATGGAATGATTCATTCCGCTGCTCACGACTATTATTATGGAGATCGGTTTGGACTGACTTCACCTCCGCAAAATGACTTTTTTAGTACCCAAATGAAGATTGGTGCTTACGAGGAAAGCGCAACATCATCAAGCGTTCATCAAAGAGGGGATTGGACATTAGGACTATTAGCCCACATACATATAAAAAAATGGGAAAGCCCCTGTGAAAGCGTTTACGGCGTAACAATTCATGAATTAGCCCATGCGGCACATTCAGACTTAGACCGTGAGTCCTATAATGACTTAGTGTGGGACGGCTGGATAAGTCCTTGTTTGCCATCAGCAGAAAGTTGTGATAATCCAGGACCAACGGGCAACAGAAACCGCCGACTTCTAGAAACATGGGCTACTACCGTAGAAATTGCGTTTGCCTTAAAAAGATATAGAGACGAGTTTAACCAACCTGATTATGAATATGAAAAAAGACTAAGCTCAATAAACAACTCTGGGAATTTCCAGTATTTTACAATTGATCAAGAGAATCACTATACTTCAGGAGGATGGGATATGATTGATGATTTTAATCAACGAAGTGATTTTGGAAGTAATTTCCCTTTAGATCAAGTTGAGGGGTACTCGATTACTCAGCTAGAGAATGCCCTAGTTGGCGCAGAATATTGGAATGCTTGGAAAGACAATATCAAAAGTTTGTACCATAACGAAACAGAGGAATACCTAGATGAATTATTTGCCAATTGGGAAGATTAAATAAATTGAAGATGAAACGATTTTTATTTTTATTATTATGTTTATCTCAGTGTGCTACTGATTGTGGGTCTGGTGAATTTTACAGCTATACTGTCATAAATAAAAGTGGAAAAAATGTAATAATTGAAGGCTATTTGCTAGGTTTTCCCGATGTACCACCTCTTGTTAATTACATTGAGAGTGGAATGGAGTTAACAAAAACACATCAAGATCATTTACCCCCATCACCATATAGCTTTAGAAATTTTTTTGGAGACATCAACGACCCAAGGGACTCAATTAAGATTATATATGGCACTCATAAAGTAAGTTTTTTCACTGAAGAACACTCGGAAAATAAAAGAAACCCTCTGAATTTAAAAATTTATAACACGAATAAAGAAGTATTTAACCTCACGGTAGAAGACTATGAAAACGCAGAAGATTGCAATGGGGATTGTGAATGATAGTGAGTTGCAAATGAACCAATAACTGTAAACATACAGCCCCATGAAAACCTATTTTTCTCTTTTACTTTTGATCGTTTTTGGACTTCAGCAGCTTGGCGCGCAAGAAACACGAACAAGCCAAATGTCTATTCCAATTGCGATTGGCTTTGGATTAAAAGAGGGTATGGAAAGCGAGGGAATAGGAGGGGTTTGCTCCATAGGTTGGCAAAAAACTTTAGATAAAAACAATCGCTGGCGTTTGCAACCTTCATTCACCTTTGGCGAATACACAACATCAGGTATATCAGATACAAGAGATGCTTTTTTTAGAACCACGTCTATTGAAACCAAGTTACACCATGACTTGTTGAAATACAAAGCTTTTTCAATTGTACTAACAGGGGGTGTTTTTTTGACCACAGAAAGGGGGCTAAAAGGAGGTGGTGGAGAGCTTATGAATAGATCAAAGTCAGGTTATTTTTCAAATTTTTATTATGGCGGATTGGGATCTGCGGGGATTAGGATAAGCCCAAAAAAAAGCAAAATCGACTACGAACTTAAGCCGATTAACTTTCGGTTTGGGAAAGATCAGTATTTTGCGTTTGCAATTTTAGTTGGAATCGATGTCAAATTAGACAATTATAAAGCAAACAAACAGCTTCGTTTTTTTGACGATTAACATCCTCTTGCTAAAGGGCAAGAAAAAAAGTACTTTTGCGCTTCCTTAAACAAAATGCTATGCAAGTAACGCGCAAAGACGTTGATGCTCTAAGTGCAGTAATCACTATCGCCATCGACAAATCGGATTTGGCACCAAAGATTGAGTCTGTACTCACTTCCTATCGAAAACGCGCCGACATACCTGGCTTTCGCAAGGGCAATGTACCCATGGGATTGATCAAAAAGCAATATGGTGCTGCCATCAAAGCCGATGAGGCAAACAAAATGCTGCAGGAGTCACTTTCCAATTATATCAGCAAAGAAAAAATTGCCTTATTGGGCAATCCACTCCCTGTTGAGCGCGAAGACTTTGACTGGGATGCCGACACCATGTTGTTTGACTTTGAGTTGGGATTGAGTCCCGAATTTGAAGTAAAACTCAAAGGTCGCAAGTCTGTCACACAATATGAGATCACTGCCGACGCCGAGACCATCGATAAGCAAATCGATCGGATGCGTAGTCAGTATGGAAGCTTACATGCCGAAGATACTGTCGCTGATGGTGTTGAGATTACAGCCCAGTTTACAGCTGAGGACGTGGACAACAAGTCCACCTTGTCTATTGACGATATCAAAAGCAAATCCCAAAAGAAAAAACTATTGGGTGCTAAAGTTGGCGATACCATCGAACTCAAAACCAAAGGGCTTTTTGCCGATGATCACAAGTTGATGCATGTGTTGGGTGTGGACCACGACAAGGCACATGGCTTGTCTATCACTGTGAGTTGTAAAATCGAAGAAATCAACCGCAGAGAACTCGCCGATATGGATCAAGAGTTTTTTGATAAGGTTATGGGGAAGGACGCTGTGAAAAGCGTATCTGAACTCAAAGAAAAACTTATGGCAGATGCAGAACGTCAATTTGCAACCCAATCCGATCAGAAAATGCTAAACGACGTTACGGAGTCTCTGATTGACAACACCAAATTTGATTTACCTGCCGCTTTTTTAAGAAAATGGATGCAGACTTCCGGTGAAAATCCAATTTCTGAAGATCAAGCAGCCGAGGAATATGACAAAGCCGAACGCGGGATTCGATACCAATTGATCGAGGCGAAATTGGCGGAGCAGTACGACCTGAAAATCGATCGTGAGCAAGTCAAATCCTTTGCCAGAGATATGATTCAAGGGCAAATGGCGCAGTTTGGTCGCACGGATGTATCCGATCAAGAACTCGACGATATCGCAGAGCGAATTTTGGGAAATCAAGACGAAATCAAGCGCATCTCTGATCAGTTGATGAGCAAGAAAATGACCGATCTGTTTCGTGCGGAGGCCAACCTAAAGACCAAGAAAGTAAGCTACGAAGATTTTGTCAAGCAAGCATACAAATCATAAATTGTCTATCTTTAAACCATAACAAGCACAATGGACCACGGTAAAGAGTTTAAAAAATACGCGATTCAAGAGCATGGAATCAACAGTTTGTACTACGACCAATTGGTAAGTAGTATGACTCCGTATATTATTGAAGAACGCCAAATGAATGTGGCACAAATGGATGTATTCTCACGTTTGATGATGGATCGCATTATCTTTCTGGGAACTGCCATCAACGACAGTGTGGCCAATATCATTCAGGCACAGTTGTTGTTTTTGGAGAGTACCGACAAAACCAAAGACATTCAAATCTATATCAATTCACCAGGCGGAGGGGTATATGCCGGTTTGGGCATCTATGACACCATGCAGTTTATCGGTCCTGATGTGGCCACGATTTGTACGGGGATTGCAGCTTCAATGGCTGCGGTACTTCTCTGTGCAGGCGCCGACGGAAAGCGCTCTGGACTCACGCACTCTCGTGTGATGATCCACCAACCTTTGGGTGGGGCACAAGGACAGGCGTCGGATATTGAAATTACGGCTCGTGAGATTTTGAAACTCAAAAAAGAACTCTACGAAATCATTGCCAAGCACTCTGGACAGAAATACGATAAGGTCTATGATGACTCAGATCGGGATTATTGGATGAAAGCCCCCGAGGCGAAAAAATACGGAATGATCGACGAAGTCTTGGTCAGAAACTAACACCCCATGGAAAACAAAGAACTTACCTGCTCCTTTTGTGGAAAAAAGAAAGACGATACCAATCTGTTGATTGCTGGATTGGACGCTCATATTTGCGATCGCTGTATCGAACAAGCCAATGGGATTATTCTCGAGGAATCAACGCACAAAGTAGTGGAGGCCAACCGAGAAGACATTTCTTTAGGCAATCCCAAGAAAATTAAAGCATTTTTAGATGATTACGTCATCGGCCAGGATTACACCAAAAAGGTGTTATCTGTAGCGGTCTATAACCACTACAAACGCTTGCTTCAGCCAAAAAGTGATGTAGAAATTCAAAAAAGCAATGTCTTGATGGTTGGAGAAACCGGAACGGGCAAAACACTCATCGCCAAAACGATTGCCAAAATGCTCAATGTGCCTTTGGCGATTGTCGATGCTACCGTGTTGACAGAGGCAGGTTATGTCGGGGAAGATGTGGAAAGCATACTCACGCGACTTCTTCAAGCGGCCGATTATGACCAAAGCAAGGCGGAAAAAGGCATTGTATTTATTGATGAGATCGATAAAATTGCTCGTAAAAGCGACAATCCGTCGATTACCCGCGATGTTTCAGGAGAAGGTGTTCAGCAAGCATTACTGAAACTTTTGGAAGGAACGGTTGTCAATGTACCCCCCAAAGGCGGTAGAAAACACCCCGATCAGAAGTTTATCGAAATCAATACAGAGCACATCCTGTTTGTCGCAGGTGGCGCTTTTGATGGGATTGAAAAACACATTTCCAAACGGCTCAATATGCAGTCAGTGGGCTATAGTGCTGCCAAAAAAGGTGATCACTATGGCGGGTCAAACAACTTACTTTCCTATTTGGTTCCCTCAGATTTGAAAGCATTTGGTTTGATTCCAGAAATTATCGGACGCTTGCCAGTGCTGACTCATATGGACTCCCTAGACGCCAAAGCACTACGTGCGATTTTAACCCAGCCCAAAAACGCAATTATCAAGCAGTATAAAGCGCTTTTTGCGTTGGATGAAATCGAATTTAGCATCTCTGATGGGGCACTTGATTTTATCGTTGAAAAAGCAGTGGAGTATAAGTTGGGGGCACGTGGTTTGCGTTCACTTTGTGAGGCCGTTCTCACCGATGCGATGTTTGAGCTTCCTGGAACAGAAGCGAAAGAGATCCGGGTCTCCAAAACCTATGCGGAAAACAAGCTCAATAAGTCAAAACTGCAATCACTAAAAGCAGTTTCTTAGCGGTTCATTTCCAGTAGAGTATTAACGAATTCCCGACTGTTTGACAACCGTGGGATTTTATTTTGTCCGCCCAGTTTATTTCTGTCTTTTAACCAATCGTGAAATAAGTTTTCTCTGCCAACATGCATTTCTAAAGAGTCGAGGGTCATGTTTTTGTATCGCTTGGCTTCATAGTCGGAGTTGAGCTCTTGCAAGCGTTTGTCGAGGTCATTCATAAATTGATCGATATCCTCAGGGGGTGATTTGAACTCCACAATCCACTCGTGCTTTCCTTTTTTCTTCCCATCCATAAAAACGGGACCTGCTGTGAAGTCAATCACCGAAGTTTGATGTGCTTTACTCACATCAGCAAGGGCGGTTTCGGCGTTTTCGATGACGAGTTCCTCTCCAAACACATTGATATGGTGCTTTGTTCGCCCCGTGATTTTAAAACGATAAGGACTGGTTGAGGTAAAGCGTATGGTATCCCCAATTTGATAGCGCCATAGGCCTGCATTGGTCGTGATGACGACAGCATAGTTTTTTCCCGCTTCGACTTCCGACAATCGAATCACAGTTTGATTGGATGTTCCATAGGTGTCCATGGGAATAAATTCATAAAAGATACCGTAATCGAGCATCAACAAGAGTTCGTCGGAGTCATTTTGATCCTGTATGCCAAAAAAGCCCTCGGAAGCATTATAGATTTCATAATATTGAAAATCATCACTTGGGAAAATATTGCGGTATTCGTTTCGGTAGGGATTAAAGCTGACCCCGCCATGGAAGTACACTTCGGCATTGGGCCACAATTCCAAAAGATTTTGGTGACCAGTTTGTTCTTGAATCTTTTGCAAAAGGACAAGCATCCATGACGGCACTCCTGCAAGGGAGGTCACATCCTCATTGATGCACGCCAGGATGATGGCTTTCATTTTTGTTTCCCATTCCTCCATCATGGAGACCTTATGACTGGGCGTACTTACAATTTCTGCCCAAAGGGGTAGATTTTCGATGATAATCGCAGACAAATCACCGAAATAGGTGTTGTTTTCTTCGTAAAGAGACTTACTTCCGCCCAAGCGCAGTGCCTTCCCCTGAAAGAGTTGCGAATCGGGGTTGTTATTAAAATACAAGCTCAGCATATCTTTACCGGCCTTAAAATGACATTCGTTTAGGGCTTCTTTTGAAACAGGGATAAATTTGCTTTTGGCGTTGGTTGTACCACTCGATTTGGCAAACCATTTGATATTGGAAAACCAAAACAGATTTTGCTCTCCTTTTCGAGTCCGACCGATGAGATCTGCCAAGTCCTCATAGGCTGAGACAGGCACTTGGTCTGCAAACTGTTTGTATGAGGTAATAGATGAAAATCCATATTTCTGTCCAAACCAAGTGCTTTTGGCATGATCGATGAGTTTGTTGAGCAATTCGCCTTGCACCTCGTTGGGGTATTTGAGAAATAGCTCAATCTGATGTACTCTCTTTTTGAGGAACCAAGACAATACTGAATGGAGCAACGGAATGGTCATAAATAGAGTATATTTATGACAAAAATAACGAAAAAAAACACGATGATTGAAGGCCCTTTGCGCAAGATGAGAACGGAACTAAACGAACCGATTGACTACTATATGACGTTCCCGTCTATGTTTGTTCGTGTCAATGATCTTATTGGGAAATCAATCTCCTTGACCCACACGGGATTTTCCTGTATGAGTTGTGGTATTGATCAACCGATTTTTAGACAGGGTTTTTGTAAGTCTTGTTTTTTTGAAATGCCAAGTGCAGGGGATTGGGTGATGCGTCCAGAGCTCAGTCAGGCCCACCTGGACATTGAAGACCGTGATTTGACGTATGAGAAAAAGGTGCAACTCCAACCTCATATTGTTTATCTGGCAGTATCGAGCGGTCTTAAAGTAGGGGTAACACGTAAAACACAAGTACCCACTCGCTGGATCGATCAGGGGGCTCATCAGACCATTCCGATTGTGGAGGTGCCAAACCGATACTTGGCTGGAATCACTGAAGTTGCACTCAAAGCACATTACAGCGATAAAACCAACTGGCGACAGATGTTAACCCAAACCCCCAAACCCTTAGATTTAACCGCGGAAAGAGATCGGGCTTTGTCCTACCTTCCCGATGAAGTAAAAGACTATGCCAGCAGTGCATTGCAAGAGAAAACATTGTCTTTACAGTTCCCCCTCCAAAGTCCACCACCAAGTGTAACGAGCGTAAATCTTGTTAAGGCAAAACAATTTACAGGTACCCTTGTGGGTGTCAAGGGGCAATACCTTATTTTTTCGGATCACAAAGTGATGAATGTACGTGGGCATGAAGGGGTTTGTGTGTCTTTATCATTGGCTTAATTCAATGCCCGATACACCTCGTTTTGAAAAGGGGTGTTGATGTCTTCCCCACCTGGCATCTGCTGGGTTAGTGCGATGCCAATGGCCTTTTTTTCTGGATCGATAAAAAAATGCGTACTGAAATAACCTCCCCACTGGAGTTGTCCAACCCCACCTGGACGATTCATTTTATCAGGAAACAAGATGACCGAAAACCCCAATCCAAATCCAGCTCCTTCTTCATTATATAGATTAGCGGTGTGATTGGTTCGGATGTTCTTTACCGTATCCGCTTTGAGAATTTGAGCCCCATTCCAAGTTCCATTGTGAAGGATCATCAAGCAGAATTGCGCGTAATCAGTAGCTGTTGAAAACAAACCGTGGGTACCTCCATAAATGGTGTTTGCTGATGTTGGGACTTGTTGATCGTGTCGTTTGACAGTATCTCTTTCATTTCTACTGTGGAGCTTCATCATGCGCCGAGATTGCAGCTCGTCGAGGTTATAACCCGTATCATGCATGTTAAGGGGTTCAAAAATATTTGTCTTGAGGTAGGTGGGGATGGATTGTTTGGAAACTCGCTGAAGAATGAGCGCCAAGACATCTGCGCCAGCGCTGTAGTACCATTGTGTTCCTGGCTGTGCCACTAGCGGAAACGATAAAAGCGTGAATACTCTGTCTTCTAAGGATTCATGAGTACGATAGTTTAGGGTTTCATCATATATCGCTTTGAAAAGCTGCTGATCAAGTTTGCTGTCACCAAGTCCGTGAGATAGGCCTGAGGTATGGGTAAGCAAGTCGAGAACGGTCAGAGATCGATTGATCTTTTGCGTTGGGCTATCTACACCAAGATCGGGGTTGAGGGCCACACTTAATTCTTTTGCTTCGGGGATATACATTTCAATCGGATCATCAAGTGCCAAAAGGCCACGCTCAACAAGCTGCATGATGGCAACACTGATGATGGGCTTGGTCATGGACTGGATGTAATAGATGCTATTGGGTTGAAGAGGAGTCTTTGTGGCAACATCCGCAACCCCTTGGGCTTGATGCCAAACAATACAATCATTGAGAATAAGTAGCGTTTCAACACCTGCTAAGGTTTTGTTTGAAATCGAACGCTCATAGTGGGCATAGAGGGAGTCTATGGGATTTTGGCGAAAGTCTTGTCCATACCCAACAACGATGGATATCAGCCAAAAAACGCCAAGTAAAATGGAATATTTACTGTTAAAGTTTGATTTCTTCATTGACCTCTAGCTTATAGTAGGAGCGAATCCAATTGACACTCAAATATAGTAAGGGGGTATCGATTATAGCCACTAGAATTTTAAACACAACGCCGGAAATTAACAGACCGAGGAAAGCGTCCCATGGCAACACGCCAAAGACACATAGCAAACCAACAACGGTAAAGGTGTCGATAAACTGGGAGGCAAAGGTAGAGAAGTTGTTTCGTAACCATAGGTGTCGACCTTTGGTCAGATTTTTCCAAAAGTGATAGATGCGAATATCGATAAACTGTGCAAAAAGATAGGCCATCATCGAAGCCAATACGGCAATGGGAGACAAGGCAAAAACCTTGTTGAAGGTTGTGTCATCGATGGGCGAATTTGGGAGTGCAGGGACTACGCCAGCCAGCAGTAGAATGCCCATGGAAAAAAAGGACGCAAAAATACCTGCAACCACCACTCTGCTTGCGGCTTTTTTACCAAAAATTTCAGAGATCAAATCGGTTACCAAAAAGGTAATGGGATAGGGTAGAATGCCCACAGAAAGTTCGAACAAGCTGTTTCCCATGATTTCCCAATCGAAGGGATACCAATAGAAAAATTTCTGGAAAATCAGATTTGATACAACCAATGAAGTGATAAACAGTGCAGCGAGGTAGAGATAGAGTTTTTGCGCGGCGAGATGTTTTGAAGTGTCCATTAGCGGATATTGAGATCAAAAGGAATTCGCGCTTGAATATGGTCGATTTGTGTTGTTTGTTTTGAAAATAATGATTGAAAATATTGAATTGATTTTCCAATGGCAGTATGCCCAAACGGACTTGGCTGAAGAGATTGAAGAAAGGATTCAAAATCATCGCTAAATTTGGGATAATTTGTCGTTCGATATGAGTCTGTTTCTGCCAATTTGGCGGCATAGGCAACTGCTTCTTCAAGCCCACCTAAGGCGTCAACCAAGCCAATGTTGTAAGCGTCAGAACCACTCCAGACGCGACCTTGTGCAACCTCGTCAACTTCCTCTACACTCATGTTTCTCCCTGATGCAACACGCTCTAAAAAGGTTGAGTACACCCGTTTGATTTGTTGTTTGATTTCCTGTCTTGCCAACGGAGTGAGAGACTTCATCGGGCTGTATAACAATGCATTTGGATGCGTACTCACTTGTTCTGCACGCACGCCCCAGTTTTCGGCCAAATCCTCAACAAGGGGGAGAATGCCAAATACGCCAATTGATCCCGTGATTGTTGTGGGCTCAGCAAAGATATAATCTGCTCCTGCAGCAATATAGTAACCACCAGATGCAGCCACATCACCCATAGAAACTACCACTGGCATTTCTTCTTGTAGGGCTTGGATTTCTTGATAAATCAATTCAGAGGAAAGCGAGCTACCACCTGGAGAGTTCACACGAATGACCACAGCTTTGGTGCGATCATTTTCTTTGATTTTTTTGAGGGTTCGGATAAATAGCTCCTGCCCAATTTGAAATTCACCACCCTCTCCATAAATGATTTCTCCTTGGGCATAGACCACTGCAATTCGATCCTTACCGTCGCCAAGAAAGGATTTGACAGTTTGTTGATAGTCTTCAATATCAATGGTATTGAGCTTATCGTCCTCACCCAATTCCATTTGATTTCTCAGCAATTCTCTGTACTCGTTGCGCAACAGTGTATTGTCCACCACTCCGATTTTGACTGCATTTGCAGCAACTGAGGCATCTAAATCCGAGGCGATTTGATTGATTTTTTTGGCATTCAAAGCTGTGCGTTCCTCCATTTTCACAAGCATTTCTTTCCAGAAACTATCTAAGAGGGATTTGATTTGTTGCCGATTTTCATCGCTCATTTCATCGCGTAAAAAGGGTTCAACAGCACTTTTATAAGCACCACTTCGAATCACTTGCATCTGAACCCCAGTGATATCTTGAAATTTTTTGAGATACAGAACTTCAGACGCAAGTCCACTGATGTCAACACCGCCTTCGGGGTGGACAAAAACAGAATCTGCAACCGATGCGAAGTAGTAATCTTTTTGGGTATAAAAATCATGGTAGGCATAGATGAACTTTCCAGATTGTTTAAAATCTGAAAGCGCATCGCGCATTGCCTGGGTTTGTGACATCCCAGACTGTAAAAAGGTGTGCTCAATGCTGATCCCTTCAATGCGTTCATCGTCTTTTGCTGCACGAACAGATGCCAGAATTTTATCCAAACCAATGGCCTCAGCATCGAGATCAAAAGCAGTTTCTAATTCAAATTGATTCGGACTGCGATCCGTGACTGGTTTTTGCAAGTTGATCGTCAAGATTGATTTTTCTTTCACATTCACTTCATCAGTACTGTCAATAGATGAAGCCACACCAGCAATGATGATAAAAAGAAACACAAAGGCGAGTACAATTGCGATAAAAGTTCCGAGAACGGATGCGAGTAAATTCTTTAAAAACTGCATGAGAAGCTTATTTGTACAAATATAAAAGGAATATGATTTCTTTTACGACTTTTGTGTGGTGGGAATGCAAAAAACATACATTGCTTTGGGAAGCAACATGGGAAATCGCCTAGCCAATCTTCAGCAAGCTGTTAATCATGTTCATAACGAAATTGGCCAGGTCATGCAATGCTCCTCTGTATATGAAGTGCCAGCTGTGGGTTTTTCGGGTTCCACTTTTCTAAATGCTTGTCTGGTTGCTGAGTCAGAAAAAACACCCAAAGTTATTTTGAAAGCCCTTCAAGCGATCGAAAATGAAATGGGCAGAAAGCAAGTTGCTGACGGCTTGTACCACGATCGACCGATTGACCTTGATTTGATCATGGTTGAAGATGAGGTTCTTCACTCTGACGATCTGACGCTGCCTCACCCGCGATTTCAAGATCGCTTGTTTGTCCTTCAACCCCTTTGTGAGATTGCTCCTCAAAAGAGAGTTCCAAATCAAAACCAAACGGTTGCTCAACTGACGAAGACATGCGACGATACTACCAAAATTTCTCCATTTCACCAAGGATTACAACGACCTGCAATTCACTTTTTGAGACAATTCAATCGCATTTGTGTAGAAGGCACCATCGGCTGTGGAAAGACAAGCTTGGCCAAACGAATCGCTGAAGATCTTCAGGCAAAGCTTTTTTTGGAGCGTTTTGCTGAAAATCCATTTCTACCCAAATTCTATGATGATGCGGACCGCTATGCCTTTCCATTGGAAATGTCATTTTTGGCGGACCGTTTTAAACAGCAATGCGAATTGTCCGAACAACTCAATTTATTTGGTCAAGGTGTTGTATCAGATTACGAAGTGCACAAATCTTTGATTTTTACCCAGTTTACCCTATCACCTGATGAGTTTGCACTTTATCGTACATTATTCTACAATATGATGCCCGATGTGCAAAAGCCAGATTTGTATATTTTACTCAAGCAAACAACCCCCAGACTATTGGCAAATATCAAAAAAAGAGGGCGGAGCTATGAGCGAGCGATTGATGCGGAATATTTGGACAAGGTGCGTCAGGGCTATCAAGAATTTAAACGTTCTCACCCAGATTGGAAAATTGTTGAAATCGACTTGAGCGAGCTTGATTTTGTAACAAACGACAGAGATTACCACGAATTGATCAATCAGCTCAGAAGCGCTTTGTCAACGAACTAAACAATTCCCAAACAACCAGCCCTACACTAACCGATACATTTAGAGAGTGCTTTGTGCCTTCTTGAGGGATTTCCAATACCGCATCGGCAGCACTGACAACCTCTTGAGATACACCTCTGACTTCATGCCCAAAGACCAATGCATAAGTGGTATCAGGCAGAGGTGTGAAAACGGACAAACTTGTTGATCCTTCCGCCTGTTCGACTGCCAAAACGACGATCCCTTTGGATTGGAGATTTTGAATTGCATCTATTGTGTTTTCGCAGTATTGCCACTGCATACTTTCAGTCGCACCCAAAGCGGTTTTTCGAATGTCCTTGTGGGGTGGTGTTGCTGTAATACCACAGAGGAAAATTTCTTGGATTCTAAACGCATCAGCAGTGCGGAAAATCGACCCAACATTATGGGTGCTTCTCACATTGTCTAAAACCAAAACAATTGGGCTTTTGGGGGCCAGTTTAAAGCTGTTCACATCCAACCGGTTGAGCTCTGCATTTTTGAGTTTGCGCATGAATCAAAAATACAACTTGATCGGCAAACAATGTTCCAAAGCAAATAAGTATTTTAGCAAGACAACACAATTGAATTTGGCCGCAAAACGATCATCCAAGGAAACACCGCTGATGAAGCAATACAACGAGATTAAGGTGAAATACCCTGATGCTTTGTTGTTGTTTCGTGTGGGGGATTTTTATGAGACTTTTGGAAACGATGCGGTACGCGCAGCAGGCATTTTGGGAATTGTACTCACCAAAAGAGGCGCAGGGAGTGCGAGTGAAACAGAGCTTGCGGGGTTTCCTCATCACGCCTTAGAAACCTATCTCCCAAAATTGGTTCGGGCAGGGGAGAGAGTTGCCATTTGCGATCAATTGGAAGATCCTAAAGCAACAAAAAAATTGGTGAAACGCGGTGTGACCGAACTCATTACTCCCGGCGTGACCTTAACTGAAGGTGTTTTAGATGAAAAATCAAACAACTTTGTCGCAGCCCTCCATATTGACAAACAAGTACATGGCTTGGCCTTTCTCGACATTTCCACTGGGGAGTTTCAACTCACCCAAGGAAGTCAAACCGAAATGTCGATGTTGATTCAACAATTGGATGTCAAGGAAGTCTTGGTTGCCAAGCCAATGAAAAAACTAATCCTGGAACGCTACGGCACGCAGTTCCCAGCATATTTTTTGGAAGATTGGGTGTTTCAGCAAAATTATACCACAGAGCGCCTTCAAGATCAATTTGGGGTTGCCTCACTCAAGGGCTTTGGAATATCTGAATTGTCGGCTGGAGTTGTCGCTGCTGGTGTGATTCTGTACTATCTCAATGAAACCGAACATGCGCAGTTGGATCATATTACGCATATTCGTCGTTACGATAGAGAAGCACATATGTGGATGGATCCATTTACCATTCGAAATTTGGAACTGATTCACCCCAACACGCCACAGGCAACGACCCTTTTACAGGTGATGGATCACACCAAAACGCCGATGGGTGGGCGCATGCTCAAACGCTGGTTGGCTGCACCACTTACCGATTTGAAAGCCATTCAAAGACGCCTAGACGTGGTTACTGATTTTTATGCGAACCCAAACCGAAGACAGCGTATGCAAGACTTGCTCCAAGCAGTAGGGGATTTGGAGCGTTTAATGGCAAAAGTGGCTACGGGAAGAATTGGACCTCGAGCAATCAACCAGCTCAAAAACACGCTATTGTTGATTCCTGAAATCAGAGAAATTACATCTCAAAGTGATCAGAAAGCCCTACAGTCTTTGGGGAATGGGTTGGACACTTGCACTGATTGTAGCCAATGGATTTCGGAAAGATTATCCGAAGACGCCCCTGCGCAATTGGGCAAAGGGGACACCATCGTGGATGGCTTTTCTGCGGAGCTCGACGAGTATCGATCCATGGCTCGAGGTGGAAAAAAAGTCCTGGACGAGATGCTTAAACGAGAGTCAGAAAGCACAGGGATTAGCTCTCTAAAAATATCGTATAACAATGTGTTTGGATATTATATCGAGGTGCGCAATGCGCACAAAGACAAGGTGCCAGAGACGTGGATTCGCAAGCAAACCCTAGTCAATGCAGAACGGTATATTACGGAAGAACTCAAGACCTACGAGACCAAAATCATCGGAGCAGAAGACCAGATTGCTCAACTCGAACAGCGCTTGTTTCAAGAGCTTGTGAAGGGATTGGTACCTTTTATAGAAGCCATACAGCAGAACGCACGTTTGTTGGCAGAGCTCGATTGTTTATGTGGTTTTGCCAGCTTGGCCAAGAGGAGGAACTACCATTGCCCAACGATGAATGATGGTGATGCGTTGACCATAGTTCAAGGGCGTCATCCTGTGATTGAGTATCAAATGCCTCCCGAAGAGTCTTATGTACCCAACGATTTGGAGCTCAACAAAAAGGACCAACAAATCATTATGATTACAGGGCCCAATATGTCGGGTAAATCGGCGGTGCTACGACAAACCGCACTGATTGTGCTGATGGCACAAGTGGGAAGTTATATCCCAGCAGATTGGGCTGAAATTGGAATTGTTGACAAACTCTTTACGCGTGTTGGGGCGAGTGATAATATCTCATTGGGTGAATCAACCTTTATGGTGGAGATGAACGAAACTGCAGCGATTGTCAATAATTTATCGGAACGCAGTTTGGTGTTGCTCGATGAGATTGGGCGAGGTACCAGCACCTATGATGGGATATCAATTGCCTGGGCGATTGCCACCTATTTGCACGAACACCCACACCAACCCAAAACTTTATTTGCAACACACTATCACGAACTCAATGAAATGACAGAGCAATATGAGCGGATTCAGAACCATACGGTTTCTGTTAAAGAGCTCAAAGATGAGGTGTTGTTTTTACGCAAATTGGTTCCTGGGGGAAGCGCGCATAGTTTTGGAATTCATGTGGCAAAAATGGCAGGGATGCCTCAGTTTATTTTGGGTCAGTCTAGGCAGATGCTCGAAAAGTTAGAAGCTAGTCGTGGGGCAAAAGGTACGGAAAGGGATGACAATATGCAGTTGAATTTCTTTCAAATGGATGATCCTTTGTTGGAGGAGATTCGTGAGCAAATCATGGATTTGGAAATCGATCACTTGACACCGATAGATGCATTGATGCAACTCAATAGCTTACGGAAGAAGTTGGGGAAGAAAAAGGACTTGTAGTTTTTGCGAAAATTGCCTTACATTTGCGTTCCAATCGCGAAAGTAGCTCAGGGGTAGAGCATCACCTTGCCAAGGTGAGGGTCGCGGGTTCAAATCCCGTCTTTCGCTCTTTTTAATGTCCAAGCTCGAGTGGTGGAATTGGTAGACACGTTGGACTTAAAATCCAATGACCATTGCGGTCGTGCGGGTTCAAGTCCCGCCTCGAGTACAAAAGCTCGCATTTGCGGGCTTTTTTTGGTTTTCAGCCAAAGGATGAATGTGATCCAACGGTTTTGTGTACGAGTAGTACGACCGATAGGGAGCATTACTCATTTACATTGTTGTATGGCGTTTTTCTTTTACATACCATCCTTTTGCTAATCCATATTTCAACCAGGAATCTCTCCCTTCTGTTTTTCAAATTCTGGTTATTTATTATTCAAAATCTCCTTATAAAGATGATGACCACATAATCCATGGTGTTGCAAGAAGGAAGATAACTGCATTCAAAACAGTGATGATTGCACCTTGTTTATATATATCTTCAGATGTTAAAAAGCCACTTCCAGCAAATAAAACATTAGAACTGGAAGCTTGGGGCGTAATGGCTGCAAAATAATTGGTGGTGAAAGATAGCATGAAAGCCATTAGTGCAGCGGGTACTTGAGCATTTACAGCCACTTGTAAAAAAACAGCATACAAAGCCAGTAAATGAGCTGTTTGACTGACAAAAAGGTAGTGAATTAAAATATATAATACAGTCAGGAAAATATATACCGTAACCCAGTTATAATCACTGATGTAGGTAGCTATTTGAGCACCCAGGGTTTTCATAAAACCCATGTCATTCAGTTCAGTGCTCATCATATATAAAATAGCAAACCACACATAGGTTTCGAGTGCATCTCCAGTACCTTGTCGAAAATCTTCAATTGTGTACACATTAGTCAATATCATTGTCGCTAATCCAAGAAAAGCAACAATAGCTATGTTAATATTCAAAACGGCGAATGAGCAAAAAAGCAATTCGTCTTCCCAATCCTGACTTAATGACTCCTTTTGAGACTAAAAAAGCTGCTAAAATGAGTGGTATAATGCTCTCTGAGAATCCTGAAAAAGCTCGTTCAGGAGGAAGGACTTTAAAGATGACAACTGCTACCAATGCGAGAACAGATGCAGTAAAAATAGACAGGGAATCAATTAAAACTCCTATGATGGCTGTTATAAATATGGCAAACAAATGCCAGGCATCCGGTGACAAGTCCCATGGAACGGGGAGATGCCATATTGTTATACCAACTAATAGGGTAATAATCCTCTTTATCCAACACATTTTCTGGTAGTTATTTTAATAGGTAAAGTATTCAAATCTGTTTTTCCCAAGACTAATTCATTATTATACCATATTATATCTTTCGATACATTTCCATTTTTTTCAATGGTTCTTAATTTAACGGTTAGTATATGAAAAGTAGGCGATTTCGAAGCACCAATTTTTCGGTTGTTAAGCACAAAGTTTGACATGAGCTGAAAACCCTTGTATTTAGCACTATTTCGCCTATTTTTTATATACATTGTTCTCTCTCGTATTTAATTTATCTTTCTAACCAAAGAATAATTCATGTAAATATCTTCCTGGAAAGAAGGTAAAACCTCCGGCAATAATAATCGCACCGAAATACAGCAAAATCATTTTTCTTTTATGGGATTTTATATTCCCTCTTTTCACTGCGATATAGGCAGTTGGAACTGTATATATGGTTAGGAAACTGAAACTATGTATCCAACCAAAATGATTGAATAATCTTGGTCCAACTTGTGCTTGCATGAACAAAGTTATAATGGCCGTTATCAACATTAATATCATATAAATTTGACCAGCCTTTTTGTGAATAGTTGTTCCTTTTTTTATGAATAATAATACAGTTCCAATAATAAAACTTGGCACAACAGTTGCCAAATGCAGATACATTAATTCATAATATCCTATCATTTACTTTTTATCTTTTATTCTCATGTTGAAATTTTATTTCCCATGAGAGAGAACTAACCCACTAAACGGAGTTGGGCTCTGGGTTTTGTAAATCATGAGCTTGCTCGTGATTTGTAAAAGACAACAAGAACCTGACCAAATTGTGTTTTAGCCCATGTTGGATTGCGTTTTGCTCGATGCTAGTCTTTGGCTGTATGTAGGTTTTAATGCTCATAAGCAATTTGGTTTAGCGGGGTCGTTGGATTACATTTCCAAAGGGGCGGGAACATGCCTAGGGCATGTGTAGCAACTTTGGTCAGCCAAAGGCTGAATGTGATCCAACGGTTAGTATATGGTGTCGTGGCTGACGTTAGGAAGCCATGCACTATATACATTGTTGGCAACAGTATTTACTTTACATTTCCTAATTCTAATTCGGGGTAATGTTTTTTAGCATATTCAATAAATTCATCTAATGAGTTAGGGTATTTTAGAACAAAATCGATTAAATCCTTTTTAGGCTTTCGGTATTGTTTATAAATTTCTTTTATTATTGCTTTTCTTGTGCCGTCTTTCATTTGAACTACCATTTTACTATTCGGTAAATTCTTTTTGTTTAATACTTCTTTAGACAAATAGTTGCTTGATATAAACCAATTATAGCGTGTTGAGTATTCTCGCTTACCCGATAAAATAATTTTTGGAATCAAGATTATGTTTGAATTGTAAAATGGCAAATCAGTCTTTTTTATTTGCCATTTCTTTTTGGTTGAATTATAAAATTCTAAATCAAACGACTTTGTTGATATACCATATTTTGAACAAATTGATTTTGTATACTCAGAGAAAATATCTCTACAGACATTTGCTATAATATCTGACATAATATCTTGTCCAATTCCCTTTACTAAAAGCAATACGTTATGTGCTTCATTAGTTACAGAAAATCCCTGTCTCGCAAATCTGTTATTTCTTAATGCATAAAAAATATTTTCTGCTTTAGAGTTTGAAACTGCTTTTCCTTTATTTGAAGAAGAATACCCCAAATGATATTCATTTGGTTCGTGTAAATGGTCTAAAAAAGGATTACCATTTTTAAAATCATTAGTTTTAATATATGTGTTGTTTAATTCAGCTAAAAAATCTCTAAGCCGATTGCTAATTTTACGAACCAAACGGTCAGATTTATTCTTTTCTATTAAAAACGGGCCTATAAAGGCAAGTAAATCATCATTGTCAACTGGAATATCAACAAATTCAATATTTCTGTTTTTAATTTTAAATTGAGTTGTGAATTTTAGGGCCATATTTTTGGTTTTATATTGTTGCCAACACCCAAATATACGCATTGCGTATATCCCATTTTTATATGTTTCGTATATCCATTTTTAGCGTTTTGTGCTATCTTTCTATAAATCAATGAAATAGCCTATATTTAAGGCGTATATCAATTTACCTAAAGCGAATGTTA
>JAQWGQ010000021.1 GCA_029238125.1 Flavobacteriaceae bacterium
TTGGAAAATAAGAATCTAATGACTTTTTATTAATCGTAATTTCCCCTTTACCTTGAGACATATAAACGCGAGCAACTGCGCTTTTACGACGACCAATGGTATGAATCACTTCCATATTAATTTAATTCGTTGATGTTAACAACTGTTGGTTTTTGACCCTCATAAGAGTGCTCTGCCCCAGCAACAACATAGAGGTTGCGGAACAGTTCTGCTCCCAATTTGTTTTTGGGCAGCATGCCTTTGACAGACTTTTCGACCAAGCGCGTTGGATTTTTTTCATGGATTTCACTAGCTGTCAAACTGCGCTGACCACCAGGATATCCCGTGTGGCGGATATAGGTTTTGTTATTCCACTTGTCACCAGTTAGTTTGATTTTGTCAGCATTTAACACGATGACGTTATCACCACAATCTGCATGAGGCGTAAAGCTGGGCTTGTACTTACCTCTCAAAAGCTTGGCAACCTTAGACGAAAAACGCCCCAAAACTTGATCCGCAGCATCAACTACAACCCACTGTTTATCAGCGTTTTTCTTGTTGATTGAGACGGTTTTGTAACTTAATGAATCCACTACTTTTTCTTTAATACGTTGTTTAGTTCCGTCACAGTTGACTGAAAACGGGCTGCAAATGTACAATTAATAGAGTAAAAAGCAAATCAAAAAAAGAAAATCAATGTGCTTCGAGCCAATTCATGCCTGTTCCCACATCCACTACGAGAGGGACTTGAAGTGTGTATGCCTGTTCCATTTCGGTCTTGATCATGCTTGTTAGCGCGTCGAGTTCGGATTTTTTGACGTCAAACACCAGTTCATCATGCACTTGTAAGAGCATTTTGGATTCAAAACCGTTTAGTTTTTCATGGATCCGCAACATCGCAATTTTGATGATGTCCGCAGCACTCCCTTGAATGGGCGCATTGACAGCATTTCGCTCTGCTGCCCCGCGTACAATACTGTTTTGAGAGTTGATATCCTTGAGATAGCGACGACGACCCAAAACAGTTTCGACATAGCCATTCTCACGTGCAAAATCAACTTGCTGACGCATATATTTTTTTAACTGCGGATAGGTTTCATAATAGGCATCAATCAAGGCCTTGGCTTCGGATCGGTTCAAGCTGGTTTGGTTGCTCAACCCAAAAGCCGATACGCCATACACAATCCCAAAGTTGACCGTTTTGGCTTGACTTCGTTGCTCTCGGCTCACCTCTGCCAATGATACGCCAAAAACCTTGGCAGCGGTACTGGCATGAATATCTTCACCCTTTTGAAAGGCCTCTTGCATTTCTGCATCTCCACTCAATGAGGCAATCACTCGCAATTCGATTTGCGAATAATCCGCTGCGAGCAAGACATGTTCGTCATCGCCTGGGACAAAGGCCTTACGAACTAACTGGCCTCGCTCGGTTCGAATTGGGATGTTTTGCAGGTTGGGATGGTTGCTACTCAGTCGTCCTGTGGCTGCCACCGCCTGATTGAAAATCGTGTGGACGCGATCTGTTTTCGGATTGACTTGTTCGGGAAGGGCCTCGATGTAGGTGTTGCTCAACTTTTTGACCGACCTCCACTCCAGAATATCAGCAACAATCGCATGGTCTTTTGCCAAATAAGATAGCACATCTTCAGCAGTGGAATACTGCCCAGTTTTGGTTTTTTTGGGTTTGTCAACAAGCTTGAGCTTGTCAAACAAAATAGGACCCAATTGTTTGGGCGAAGCCAAGTTAAATCGCTCTCCGGCTCGCTCATAGATTCGCTCTTCTAGCACAGCGGTTTCTTCTCGAAACTGAACCGCCAATTCATTCAGATAGGTCACATCGATACGGATACCTGCGCTTTCCATGGCTGCCAAAACATTGACCAAAGGCAATTCGATATTGGTAAACAAATCGACAACTTCCTCAGATGCCAATTCCGAAACAAAATGATTTTTGAGCTGAAGGGTAATATCGGCATCTTCAACAGCATATTCGGTTTGTTTGTCGATCGGTACATTGCGCATCGACCCTTGATTGGGACCTTTTTTTCCAATCAATTCGGTAATGGGTTGTGGTTTGTATCCCAAATAAGTTTCAGCCAAGATATCCATATTATGACGCATATCGGGATTGATCAGATAGTGCGCAATCATGGTATCAAAGATGGGGGCATGAACTGCCATACCGTGTTGCTGCAAGACCTTGATATCGTATTTGAGATTATGGCCTACTTTTTCGATGGTCGGACTGTGAAAAAAGGGCGCAAAATAGGCGAGTTTGGTTTCACAGGCCGTGCGATCTTCAGGGAAAGGAAGGTAGTAGCCCGTTCCTTTTTTCCAACTAAAGGCAATGCCAACGAGTTCGGCAGTGAGTTCGTCTAGCCCTGTGGTTTCGGTATCAAAGCAAACCGATTTTTGTTGCAACAACCACTCCAACAACATTTCTTGTTCTGTTTCGGTTTGGATGCTTTGGTACAGGTGTTCGCTAGTCGATAAGTTTTTATAGGTGTCATCAACGCTTACCTCTACTGCACCCGGTTGATTAAACAAATCGAAAGTGGGTGGGGCACTCTTTTTGGATTCAGGCGTGGGGATTTCTGCTTGTTCCTCGTTGGAAAACAGTTTTAGAAAACGATCTCCAAGACGCCGAAATTCCAATTCTCGAAAAATGTCTTGCACTTTTTCTGTGTTTGGTTGAGTGAGCTCATAG
The DNA here is from genome assembly GCA_029238125.1 of Flavobacteriaceae bacterium. Classification (GTDB taxonomy): domain Bacteria; phylum Bacteroidota; class Bacteroidia; order Flavobacteriales; family Flavobacteriaceae; genus UBA724. The sequence goes on from JAQWGQ010000021.1 coordinate 2,687, forward strand.
CTTTTTTCGTCAAAGGATACGGGCACGTCCAACAAGATGCGAGCAAGCTTTTTGGATAGCGTGCCAAGCGCTTTATTTTCTTCAATTTTTTCTTTGAGCTTTCCTTTGAGTTCATGCGTATTGGCAAGCAGATTTTCCATTGAACCATATTGCGCCAAAAACTTTTTTGCGGTTTTATCTCCCACTCCTGGCAAGCCCGGTATGTTGTCAACAGAGTCCCCCATCATGCCCAAGTAGTCGATGACTTGCTCTGGATGGTCGATTTGAAATTTTTCTTTCACTTCATCTACCCCCCAAATTTCGATTCCATTTCCCTGACGCGATGGGCGATACATAAAAATATTTGGAGAGACTAGCTGAGCAAAATCTTTATCGGGGGTCATCATATACACATCAAAACCCTTTTTTTCAGCTTGTTTAGCAAGTGTTCCGATGATATCATCGGCTTCATACCCTTGCTTTTCAATCACGGGGATTTGCATGGCTTTGAGCAGGTCTTGGATATAGGGAACAGCAACTCGAATGGCTTCGGGCGTTTCGGGACGATTTGCTTTGTATTCGGTGTACATTTCGGTCCGATCGACCGATCCCCCTTTGTCAAAAGCAACAGCCAGATAGTCGGGTTTTTCCCGATTGATCAGGTCAAACAAAGAGTTGGTAAACCCCATGATGGCACTCGTGTCCATCCCTTTGGAGTTGATTCTTGGATTTTTGATAAACGCATAATACCCTCTAAAAATCAAGGCGTAAGCGTCAAGTAGGAATAGTTTTTTGTCGTTTGCCATGGTTGGATACCAAAAATAGGAATTATTATGCGAATGATTTAAATATAAAGGTCTGTATTAAGATGACAATTCCGATCTGGATTTTATATCAATTCAGTTCATTTTAGAACAAAATACTATTTTAGCAATACCTGATGATGTAAAAAAAGTCTTGTTATGTCAAAATTTGGTGACATCATTTATGCGAAAATTCCGATTCTCCTCAACTTTTATTCTGATTTGGATGAGTCTTCTGCGGAGATGCATGCTGTGTTGCGTGACGTTGCTGCAGCCATGGGCGATCACGGTAAAGTCATCAAAATCGATGTGGAAAAAAACCCGAAACTTTCAGAAGCACTTCGCGTGCGGAGGTTGCCAACTTTAATGATATATAAAGGCGGTGAAATGGTCTGGCGACAAAGTGGAGATCAAGATGCCAACACCATTATTTCGCTGATGAAAGACTTTGTTTAGTCGAGAAAATCAAACTGACCAACCGTTTCTGCATAGGTGTTTTGCACTTTTTCAACGACTTCTGGATTTGTTTCATTTCGCTTGATGGTAGACACCAAGCTTTTATAGGCCTCGACTTCAATGCCAATTTCCATTTCAAAATACGTCAATTGCTCTTTCTCTAGGGTCAAAAAACGATTGAGCAGGTCGATGTATTGCTGGGCGATATTTCCACTGAGCTCTCGCGCCAATTTCAGTTGATCAGCTGCATATAAACCAGCAACAAATGGGGTGAGCTCGGTGTAGAAGTCATATTTTCCATAAATATAGCTAAACGGCAATATCGACTCGTAAAACGGATCGTATATGGCAGCTAGGGTTTCGTAATCTCTGGCTTGGACAACTTCGGTCAGTAAGCTTTTGTACCGCTCCACATTCCCGACAAGCTCTTCCATAAGCGCCAACTGGTCGTCATTGTCCCACTGGGCATAGTAGCGCATATATTCTTGATAGCCAGCTGCGATCTTTTGCACAATCTGTTGGGCGTTTTCTGTAGCCCCTGCACGATAATAGGCACTCGCTATAGGAGTGACCAAGCTGTAATAGCCAAAAGTCTCAATCGGCATTTTTTCCATGGCGAGGTCGAGGACAGTGATTGCTTTTTCAGCTTGTCCTTCCTTAATTAAGGCATTGGCCAATCGTGTGATATTAGATCGGAAAGAAATGCTATTTTTTCTTGTTTCGGGATCGTGGTAAATGTCTGGGCTGTCAGAATTTCCCCAGTCCCAACCCATCACAATATCATACATGCGATTGGCATCTATTCGACCCATTTGGTAGGGGTTGTTTGGATCAAGAGGGGTTTTGATCGGCACGAGTTTATAAACCAAGCCATCGAGTTGTAAATAGTCTTTCATCCAAAAATACTCACTATCGTCATAACTGCCTCCTGTAAAATAAATCGGTCGCTCCCAGTCGTTGTTGTGTAGTATGTCGAGCATCATCAATCGGTTTTTGTACAACCCTGACGTGGGAAGATCGATATCGATATAATCGACAATGAGCTCTGCGTCTTCGGGCTTGACCACTCCACTTTTCAATACGTTTTCTTTATTGACAGGCACCCGGATTTGGTTGGTCGGGTAATAAATCATTTGTTGGGTTGACTTGGGAATACTGGTTGTTGAAACCTCATATTGTTCAAGGAGAAACTTATACTGCGTACGCGGTTGGTCGCTACTCACCCACCGCATAAAGTCATTCAACGACCAGCGGACCGAGTCGAGCAGTGCCTCGTGTTTGATGTAATCCCGTACGCCATAGGCATATTGGCGATGCTTGAGTTGAGACGGGATTGGCGAGCTGGTGTAGGTAAGCCGTTTGAGTTGATCGATATACCAGTCAGTTGCCAGAAGTTGGGTGTTGATGCTACGCACATCCGTTCGGTATCCTTCAATTTCTTGCGCATACCAAATGGCAAAGGTGTCATTATCTCCAATAGTAAAAATCATGGCATCAACATCTTCCTCCACAGAGTCCAGATAGGCCTTTGCGGTCGACTGTGCGGTATACCGACCCGAGCGATCGTGATCGTCCCAGTTTTCGGAGGCAAGTAATACAGGCACACAGAGCAAGCTTAATACCCCAACAATGGGAAGGGCTAGTCGTGGTCGAAGAAAGAATTGGATTCGTTCGGAAAGAGCAAGTACCCCCAAACCAATGTAAATGCTAAAAGCATAAAACGAACCAACCAAGGCATAGTCGCGCTCACGTGGTTCAAAAACCCGTTCGTTGAGATAGACTTTAAGGGCCAGTCCCGTAAACAAAAACAGCAATAGCATCACCCAAAACCGTTTGGGGTCTTTGCGATACAAAAAGGCAAATCCCAAAATCCCCATTAATAGGGGCAACATATAGTATTTATTTTTCCCTTTGTTGCTGGCCAGTTCGCTTGGCAACATATTTTGCGGACCTAAACGCCAGTTGTCAATCAGTGGGATTCCACTGATCCAATTTCCATTGATTGGGTCTAGTTTTCCTTGAAGATCGTTTTGGCGACCAGAGAAATTCCACATAAAATATCGCCAATACATATACCCCATTTGGAAGTCAAACATATAGCGGAGGTTGTCAAAAAATGAGGGCTTTTCGATATCGAGATAGGCAGCATAGGTCGTAAGGAAATTGTGATACTCATCTACATCTGCTCGACCTTCGTTCCACTCGCTGATAAACGAGTTTACTGCCTCCACAAGACCTTCTTCGTTTCGGTACTCGGGCTTGACATCAAAGTCAACCGTACCGTAGTAGGTCATATAATTGGTTGCATTCCCACTGCTCCACATTCTCGGCAATATGCCTTCGTGCTTGCTGTTGCTGTTGATTCGCGCATTCTCCCACGCATTGACAATAATATAGCGACCTGTTTCCTCGTCTTTTTCATACTTGGGCTTATCGTCTACATAGGGCGTATTTTCGTCCTGTCCAGCATACATATCGGTAAACATGGGTCCATAGAACAAATGGGTATCAGGATATTGTTCGAGGTTGTAATAGGCCAGCAATGCACGCGCATCTGCGGGTGCGTTTTCATTGATGACCGTATTGGCATTGGCACGAATCGGAAGCATAAGCCAAGACGAAAACCCAACAAGTATAAATATGATGCAAAGAAGTGCGGTATTGAGTTGCACCCAGCGTTTGCGGTGAGTCAACTGTAGCGTGTACACAAAAAATGCCAGGAGTGAAAGTCCAGCAGCGATGGTTCCAGAGTGAAAAGGCAAGCCAATTTGATTGACAAAAAACACCTCTGCATAGCCAAAATACGCAAGTGTACTCGGAAGAAGGAGTTTAAATATAAAAAGCAAAACCGCTACGGAGAGGATATTGGCCAACACAAACCCTTTTATCGTCACGGTCTTTGTGGTTTTAAAATAGTACAACATCCCGATTGCAGGGATGGTCAAGAGGCCCATAAAATGCACACCAAAGGAAAGACCAACAACAAAAGCAATCAGCACCAACCAGCGATCGCCTCGCGGCTTGCCCATATCGGCTTCCCAGCGTAGGCCTAGCCAAAAGAGGATTGATAGGATACAAGTCGCCATGGCATAGACTTCTGCCTCAACGGCATTGAACCAAAAACTATCGGTGTATGCAAATCCAAGTGCACCGACGAGTCCAGCGACCAAAACTAGGACTTTAGTGGAATTATCATCGGGGTGTTCGCGCACCAAACGACGCGCAATCCCAGTAATTGTCCAAAACAAAAACAAGACCGTAAAGCTACTCGACAATACCGACATCATATTGACCGAAAGGGCGATATACTCTGCACTGGGCGCGAGGATAGCAAACACAGCTCCAACCATTTGAAAAAATGGAGCACCCGGCGGGTGACCAACTTGTAACTTGGCTGCGGTAGCGATATACTCGCTACAATCCCAATAGCTAGCAGTGGGTTCGACAGTGAGCAAGTAGGAGAGGAGTGAAATCGCAAAAGCAAACCATCCCAATCTCAGATTCCAGACACGAAAATTCATTTGTGGTTTTTGGAGTTACGAATGTACAATATTCTCATTGGGTTGAGAAATCAAAATAGAAGTATTGGCGTTATCAAACTTTGTTTTATTTTTGCAGCGCTATTGGCCTATGGTGTAACTGGCAACACGTCTGATTTTGGTTCAGAAGAGTCTAGGTTCGATCCCTAGTAGGCCAACGAGGAGAGTCCCGTCTAAACAGGCGGGATTTTTTGTTCCGCGATCTCTAGTGTCTTATTGTTTCTTGCCAACTCTCAATTCCCCGCCAACTCCGACAACGATCTTACATCACGTTTTGTCTCTCCATCATGGAAGAGCGTTTCAGAACTAGCTTGTGGTCGTGCAGCTAGATTGTTGCAAAGAAATATCGGATTCTTTGATAGATTTCATCCCGCCAAGAACATTGATTCCGGTGTGAATCCCACGGGCTTTTAAAATCGAAAGCGCAATCATACTGCGATAACCCCCTGCACAGTGTAGGTAAAAGGGTTTGTCGTGGTCAAAACGGTTGAGGTTTTGGTTGATTTTGTTCAAAGGCACAAGGTTTACGTGGGGGATATGGACAGAATTGTATTCGCTTTCTTTGCGCACATCAAAAATTGCAGCCCCATTATCCACTTGGGTTTCCAATTCTTGCGCACTGATATTGTCAATTTTCTCGGCAGCTTTTCCTTGCTTGATCCAGGCGTTTATGCCTCCTTCCAAATAGCCAAGGGTATTGTCAAACCCCACTCTAGACAGGCGGGTGATGGTTTCTTCCTCTCGCCCCTCTGGTGTGACGAGCAAAATAGGGTGTTTGGTGTCGCCGATTAGTGTTCCGACCCAAGGGGCAAAACCACCGTCAATGCCAATAAAAATGGCGTTGGGGATATGTGATTTGGCAAAATCGTCTGCGCTGCGCACATCCAATACCACGGCCCCAGTGCGTATGGCAGCTTCCTCAAAAGCATCTGGGTGAAGGGGTTTGTTCCCAGTTTCCAAAATCTCATCAATATCGTCATAACCCAATCGGTTGAGTTGTACATTTTCTGGAAAATACTGGGGCGGTGGATCTAAACCATCGATGACCTCTTTGACAAACTCTTCCTTGGTCATGTCTTGGCGTAATGCGTAGTTGACCTTTTTTTGGTTGCCGAGGGTGTCCACGGTTTCATTCATCATTTTTTTACCACAAGCCGAGCCAGCACCATGTGCAGGATAGACGGTGATATCATCGGCTAGGGGCATGATTTTGTTTCGCAGACTGTCAAATAGGGTTTCGGCCAATTGTTCTTGGGTCATTTCGCCTTGTTTTTGCGCGAGGTCTGGCCGTCCAACATCCCCCAAGAAGAGAGTGTCTCCACTAAAAATCGCATGATCTTTTCCGTTGGCGTCACGAAGCAAATAGGTGGTGCTTTCCATGGTATGCCCAGGGGTGTGCAAAGCGGTTATGGTCACATCTCCGATGCGAAACGTCTGGCCGTCTTTAGCGATAATCACATCAAAATCTGGATCGGCGAGTGGGCCAAAGACAATGGGTGCTTTGGTTTTGTTGGACAGGGTGAGGTGTCCACTGACAAAATCAGCATGAAAATGTGTTTCAAAAATATATTTGATGCTCGCCTTGTTTTTCTGTGCTCGTTGGAGATAGGGTTCCACCTCACGAAGGGGGTCAATAACAGCAGCTTCGCCGTTGCTCTCGATATAATATGCCCCTTGTGCCAAACAACCTGTATAGATTTGCTCTACAATCATGTTATTTTTTTGCATGTAAAATTAATATTTAATTATAAACCCCAAAATTAAACAAACCTATTTGGGGTGGTAGATCCGTTTGGCATTTTTCAAAACCACTTCCCGATCAAATGACATGGGTTTGGTCTGAAAATGTCGATACATCTCCATCTGGTCGGTATAGTGTGGGGAGTCGGGGCGGGCACTGTTGCCGTATGAGATCACTGACTCATAGGTGGTATTTGTTTTTCCAAACCGAATTAGGGCGATATAGGACTCTCCATGCTCGATTTTAATTTGCCCATTTTTATATGGATTCCCTCTCATGGCGGTCACCACGTCGGGAAGCCCAAAAATGGGAAGTTCCTTGTCGCCGCGCACGAGTTTTTGAAAATCGCCCAAGCGAATTCTGGTCGTTCCAAAGTGTTTGAGCAGATGTTTTTTGGCATCTTTCAGACAGGTATGAATCAACAAGGGATTGAAGGTTTTTGAAGGGCCTAGGCGTGGATAGTATTTGCCAAGGGTATAGTATAACACAGCAAATGCGCCTGCCCCATAGGAATCCGCACTTGCCACACGATCCCAATCTTGAATGTCAGCCAACAGGTCTGTTACGTCGGGATAGTCTATGGGCTTCATCTCATAGAGTGCATTGAAATCAACAAAATTGTAGTTGAGCGGGGTGGGCAGGGTGTGGTCGTATTTGATGCGTTTAAAATCGGAATAAGACAAACTGTCTTTTTCGGAGAGTAAGTCAAATAAGCGTGTACTGCGGTTGTTGTTATAGTTTTCGTAGTTCATCGCTTTGGCATAGTCATCGGGTTTTGGGTTTTCGTCTTCTGCAGTTGAATAAAATGGACTGTGATTGGCGTTATACACATAGCCCGCTTGGGGAGCGATAACTTGGGGAAGTTCTTGGGTGGTGTAGTAGCTGTCCCACAACGTTTTTTTGGTATTTCCAGGGATGGTTTTTTGCCAATTGTAATTGGGATCACGTCGGGGAATTTTCCCGTTGGAGATATAAAAAATGGTATCATTTCGATCGGCATAGCCAATGTTATATCCCGGAAGGGCGTTCCATTCCAAAACCGAATAAAACTCAGAAAAAGAACGGGATTTGTTCATGCGCCACCACTGCTCGAGGGCATTGATATTGGTTGTGCTTGGCGTTCGGATGGCAAAAACACCGCTTTTGTTTTTTAGGGCAGGTCCATAGATGCTTTGATAAAAGGTCTTGGAAATTGGAATCCGCAAGCCCAAGAGCCGAACAAACATCTTTGCTTTTTTCTTTACGAGTTGGTGTTCTTCTCCATCAACAATATAGGTGGTTTTGTTTTTCATCTCCAATTGGTACGCATCGGCCTTGTCGGGATAGTTTACGGTATGGGTCCACCCCAGATATTCGTTGGCACCAGTGAGGATACAAGGGGCACCGGGAAAGGTTGCTCCGATGATATTGGTGCCTTCCTCACTGACCAGATGGGCTTCATACCATGAGGTAGGTCCTTCCAAGGGCTGATGGGTGTTGATGGCCAAAAAGCTTTCGTCAATTTTTGTTTTTCGAGAACTCAAGGCGATGAGATTGGAGCCGTGTACGTCTTCGTGGATTGGTTTTTCATATTGGTCGATTCGATTGGTAAAAACCGCTTCCACGAGCTTGTCCCCTTGGTTGGAAGCAAAAAGTTGTAGCTGTGAATAAATCAGCATTATTTTGGGTGTGATCGGAAAGAAACCTGGTATCAGCACCTCATCGGGATGGTGCTTGGCATAGCTATTCAACCCCGCTGCATAGCCCTTGATCACTTCGATAAACTCATTGCTTAAGGTGTGATAAAAGCGATCGACGGTTTCGGCGCTTTGGATCAACTGCGCAACAAAATCAGCACCAATCCCCTTTTTCCCATTCCATCGACTGAGCATTCCATTTCCGGCTAGATAGGCCTTTTGAATGGTTAAAAAATTGTCTTCGGCATGCGCCCACGCCAATCCATAGGCGGTATCGGCATCGGTTTTTCCATAGATATGCGGAACCCCATAGCTGTCACGAATGATTTCCACATCTTCCGGATCGACCTGTGCATGCACAATTCCCAAAGCAAACGCAAAGAGAATCACAAAACGATATCGGATGCTTTTAAAATTATTCATTCCTGCAAGATATTCAAATTCTTTAGCTTGTCAATTGAGCTTCTGATGGATAAGATGAAAAACGCGACAATAATTATTTTAATTATATTTAAAACAAAAAACATGAAAAATAGAAGAGACTTTCTCAAGGAAGTCTGCCCAACAGTTGCCTTTGCTTTTTTTGGGTTGAGTTTTTTGGAGGCCTGCAGTGCCGATAGCTTAGAAGAAGACAAAGGCGATGGAACAACACCCACAGACAATGGCGGGAGTTCTGATAATGGGTATACAAAAAACGGTTCTACCTATACCATTGATTTAACCCATTCCAATTTTTCTCAGCTGTCCGAAGTTGGGGGTTGGAAAAATGCTGAATCTAATGGTATTAGTGCGTTGTTTTTAAGAACTTCAGCAACTACTATCCTCGCTTATTCTAATATTTGTCCAAATCATGGCTTAAAAAATCGCTGGGAATTATTGAACAACAATAATTTTATTTGTAAACATGATGATTACAGAGCAAGTACGGATTGTCTAAACACAACTTTGGACTGCTATGAGACTTCCCTTTCTGGTAATGAACTTACAGTGACCATTTCATAAAAATTTGGTAAAATAATCATATTTTTTGCAGATTGTACAGTGGGTTCATTTTCATCACTTACCTTTGTAAGACGTGAGAAAAATCAACATCATCGGTTCTGGGTTTTCCTCTCTTTCTGCTGCCTGTCATTTGGCAAAGCGTGGATTTCAAGTGGAGGTCTTTGAAAAAAACAGTTCGCTAGGCGGTCGCGCACGCCAGTTTCAAAAAGATGGGTTTACCTTTGATATGGGTCCTTCTTGGTACTGGATGCCTGATGTTTTTGAACGGTTTTTTGCGGGCTTTGGCAAGCAAGTGTCCGACTATTACGAACTCGAACGCCTCGACCCTGGCTATCAAGTTGTGTTTGGAAAAGACGAGGTTTTCCCTGTTCACAATAGCATCGAGAAAATCGCCGATCGATTTGAACTAGAAGAGAAAGGGAGCGGTCGAAAATTGGTCTCTTTTCTCAATCAAGCCAAACGAAACTATGATGTTGCCATCGAGGATTTGGTCTATAAACCAGGGGTTTCCCCTTTGGAACTCATTACGCCCGTAACGATCAAAAATGCAGGTCTATTCTTGACCAATGTGCGCAAACAAGTGGAACGAGATTTTAAAAGCCCAAAACTCCGTTCCCTATTGCAATTTCCAGTCCTTTTTCTCGGCGCAAAACCAGAGCAAACACCTGCCTTCTACAACTTTATGAACTATGCCGATTTTGGCTTGGGAACTTGGCATCCCAAAGGGGGAATGATTCAGATTGTGAATGCCATGGTGTCTTTAGGTAAAGAACTCGGCGTGAGCTTTCATACTGATGCCCCTGTGCATGAAATCATCACAAATAACAAAAAAGCAACAGGAATTCGCGTGGGCGATACCATACACCATGCAGATATCATCATCAGTGGGGCAGACTATCATCATACCGAAAGTTTGTTACAAGCATCCCTTCGCGGATATAGCGAGGCCTATTGGAAGAAAAAGGTATTTGCTCCTTCCTCTCTTCTATTTTATGTGGGGATCGATAAAAAACTGGACAATTTGGCGCATCACAACCTCTTTTTTGATGTGGATTTTGACAAACACGCATCGAGTATTTACGACACACCAGAGTGGCCAAAAGAACCATTGTTCTACGTTAACCTGCCCTCTTCTTCAGATCAAAGCATGGCGCCAAAAGGAAAAGAAGCTTGCTTTATTTTGATCCCTATCGCTCCCGATTTGGAAGATACCCAAGCGTTGCGCGACAAATACTACAATATCGTTCTAACACGAATGGAGGAACTCACCAATCAATCGATTAGAGAGCATGTGCTTTTCAATAAATCTTTTTGCGTCCTCGATTTTGTAAACGACTACAACTCCTATAAAGGCAACGCCTATGGCATGGCGAATACCTTGACCCAAACCGCATTTTTGCGCCCCAAACTCAAAAGTAAAAAAGTAAAGGATTTGTATTTCACAGGTCAATTGACCGTGCCAGGCCCTGGCGTTCCGCCAGCCCTGATTTCAGGGAACATCGTTGCGGATATGATTGCACCAAACTAAAATTTCAATTGCATGAAAACCGTTTTCCATCCTTCTGATTCAAGAGGACATGCCAATCATGGCTGGCTAGAAGCTCGCCACAGCTTTAGTTTTGCGAGTTGGTATCAACCCGATCGTCTTCATTTTGGCGCTTTGCGCGTACTTAACGATGATATCATACAAGGTGGTATGGGATTTGGCACCCACCCACACGATAATATGGAAATTGTGACCATTCCGCTGAAAGGGGATTTGGAGCACAAAGACTCTATGGGCAATGCAGCGGTCATCCAAGAAGGCGATATTCAAGTGATGAGCGCCGGAACGGGCGTTCAGCATTCGGAGTACAATAACAACCCTGATTTAGATATCAATTTGTTTCAGTTGTGGTTGTTTCCCAATAAGCGAAACGTAAGCCCTCGCTATGACCAATTGCCGATTCGCAGTTTGCATCAAAAAAATGCTTTTTTTCAAATTTTGTCTCCATCAGCCGATGATCAAGGAGTTTGGATTCATCAAGATGCTTGGATACATATGCTCGATGCGGATCAAGGGCAATCCTTTCATTACGAATTACAAAGTCCAGACCATGGCGTGTATATGATTGTGATTGAAGGCGAAGTGGAGGTTGGCGATCAAACCCTTTCTCGACGTGATGCCATAGGGGTTTGGGAAACCCAAAAGGTGGAGATTAAAACCAAAACCAACGCCGAACTTCTTCTGGTTCAAGTGCCCATGCTTCAGCTGACGTAGTCGAATTTTTAGTATATTGGATGTTTAAGTTCCTCCATGAAACAAATCGTCCATATTGAAGGCATGACCTGTCAAGGGTGCGCCGCAAATGTTGAGGAAGCCATTGCACAACTTCTAGTAGTGGAAACCGTCAAGGCCAATCCCAAAACTGGTATCGTTGAGATTTTGCATCAATCTACACTCCAAACCGATGATATCAAAGCTGTTTTACCGCCCAAATATGCACTGGTCGATAATCCATCAACAGCGCCTTCAAAAATCAAACAACTCTTTCCGTTGGGGCTAATTTTTGTATTCCTGATTGGGGGAACAACAATCATTCATTACCCCATTTTTGAGACAAATGCAGTTTTACCCGACTTTATGGGTTTGTTTTTTGTGGTGTTTTCGTTTTTTAAGTTTCTTGACCTTAAAGGGTTTCAACAAAGCTTTAGGCGATATGACCCGCTGGCCAAATATATCCCTTTATATGGTTGGGTCTATCCGTTTGTAGAGCTTGCATTAGGCGTTCTTTTTTTGATGCGTTTAGAAGTATCAACTGGCATTATGGCTGACTTTGGGAATTTTGAGCATCACGACCCTAGGGGTTGTCAAAGTATTAGTGTCTAAACAACAAATTCAATGTGCATGTTTGGGTTCGGTACTCAACCTACCGATGACCTAGGCCACTTTTATTGAAAATGTAGTGATGATTGGTATGGCAGGGTGGATGCTCTTATAATTGCCCAACAAATACCGCCAAAGCGTTTTGGAATTGGGCTTCCAGTTTCGAATCCAAGATGCCTTTATTCTGATCAAAGGTTTTTGAAAAGTTTGGAAGTGAAAAATGCGGGACATCGTAGGGGTTTTTCCTTGCGATTCGGTTATGGGCTTGCTCCAAAACGGTTTTGGCGCCTCGATCACCGTCATTGGTTGCCAACAACAACATCGGTTTGCTGTACCAAATATCCCCATCGAAACGAGAGATCCAATCAAAAATATTTTTAAACGCTGCCGAATAAGAGCTGTTGTGCTCGGCAAAGGAAATGATAATCCCATCTGCAGACATAAGCAAGTCTTTGAAATCATGGGCAAGCTGGGGATAGCCGTTCTTGTTTTGACGATCAACACTAAAAATGGGCATCTCATAATCGTTTAAATCCAAAACAGTCGCTTGGGCATTTGGCACACAGGAGGCAGCATAAGCCGCCAATTTTTTATTGATGGAATGGATGGAGGAACTCGCTCCAAAGGCAATGATCTTTTTCATGGTCTCCAAATTACAAATTCTGTTTGGTTTTAAAACTTGGCTATTGTTTGTGCATCCCATCCAGATAAGTGATATCTTTATCATGATGGGGCAAGTCGTTTATCTTCACTTTTTTACGTACGATCAACATCGCTTTTGGGCATTTACCCAGATGCAACGCGCACATGCTGGTTTGCAAGACTGCAAGGGATTGCAGTTTTATAAGATGTTGGGGACGGGTGCTGGTGCTGGTTTTAGCTTGCGCCCTGATTTCTCGACCTATGCCTTGCTCAGCGTTTGGGACAGTGAAGACGATAAAAAACAGGCCTTTACAAGTTCACCCGTTTTACAGGCATTTTTTGATCGGTCTGCAACGCAGCGTATCTATGTATTGCGCCCAATCCATACCCATGGGAAGTGGAGCGGTCAGTCTCCCTTTATTGCGCAAAAGCCCTTAGGCGATAAACCCATTGGCGTTATCACCCGTGCCACACTCAACCCTTTACGACTGATCGATTTTTGGCGGCATGTCCCGCAGGCATCACAGGCGATAAAAGAGGCAAAAGGCGTTGGTTTTTTTAAAGGGATTGGCGAATGGCCTTTTGTGCAACAAGCGACCTTTAGCGTATGGGAAAGCGCCGAAGCGATTCGTACTTTCGCCTATGTGTCTCAGGCACACGCCACGATTGTCAAAAAGACGAGAGAACGCAAATGGTATAAAGAAGATATGTTTAATCGTTTTGAAGTATTAAGTGAAGAAAAAACGCCTTTGATATGAGTAAACAAGCAATCGTAATTGGTTCGGGTATCGCAGGCATTGCCACATCGATTCGGTTGGCTTGTCAGGGGTTTGCGGTTTCCGTTTTTGAAAAAAACGAATACGCAGGAGGGAAATTATCTTCCTTTTCGATGGGGGACTACCGATTTGATTTTGGTCCTTCCTTGTTTACCATGCCGCATTTTGTCGATGAGCTTTTTGAGTTGGCTGGTGAAAATCCACGAGATCATTTTCAGTACAAACGCAAAGAGATTGGGTGTAAATACTACTGGGAAGATGGCGTTCGACTAAATGCTTATGGCGATACTGATCGGTTTTTGAAAGAAGTCGATGACAAATTGGGCGTACCAAAACACCAACTGCAAGATTATCTTGCTCGCGCCGAGAAAAAATACAATCGAACGGCATCCATATTTTTAGAGCAATCCTTACACAAATGGCAAACCTATCTCAACAAAACTACCCTAGAAGGCATTCTCCACTTGTTTTCCTACGAACTCGACACCACACTGCACAAGGTCAACATCCGCCGATTGAAAGAACCACATTTGGTGCAGTTCTACGATCGCTTTGCGACCTATAACGGCTCCAACCCCTATCAAACACCTGGTATGATGACCCTCATTCAACACCTTGAGCAGCATTATGGCACCTTTGTTCCTCAAAAGGGTATGGTTGATATCACCAACAGCTTGGTTGCTCTCGCCAAACGCAAAGGCGTACAGTTTCATTACAACGCAGCCGTTGATGAAATCATCATAGAGGGCAAAACGGCGGTCGGAATCCAGACGAATGGCACAACGCACAAAGCAGATGTGGTGGTGTCCAATATGGATGTCGTACCCACCTATCGGCATTTGATGCCAGCGCAAAAAGCGCCCGAGAAAAGTCTTCGGCAAGAAAGGTCGAGCTCGGCAGTGATTTTTTACTGGGGGGTCAATCGATCGTTTCCCGACTTGGATTTGCACAACATCTTTTTTAGTGAGGACTACAAGGCAGAATTTGATACGCTATTTACAGACAAAACCCTAGCTGCTGACCCGACGGTCTATGTCAATATCACGACCAAAGACGTGCAAGGCGATGCCCCAGCAGGAAAGGAAAACTGGTTTGTGATGATCAATGCGCCCCGTGATGTAGGTCAGGACTGGGATTTGCTATCAAAAGAATTGCGGAGACGGGTATTGGACAAGCTCAATCGGAATTTGAAGATAAAACTTGAAGATTGTATTGAAGAAGAGTTTGTAGTAACCCCTCCCATGATTGCGGAAAAGACAGCGTCCTTTACAGGGGCTTTGTATGGCGCAGCAAGCAATGACCGTATGGCTGCCTTTTTGCGTCATCCCAACTTTTCACGTCAAATAGAGGGGCTTTATTTTTGTGGTGGAAGTGTACATCCGGGGGGCGGAATTCCCTTGTGTTTGCTGTCTGCCAAAATCGTTGCTGAGCTCGTCAATACGGGCGAATAAAGCACACGGACCAAGCTTTGATTTTCACGCCATTTCGTCTTATTTTTTCTAAATTATTATAGTCAATAAATGATATAACTATCTAACAGATAGGGAGTTATATTTATGAAAAAAGTAGTTGGAGATTTTAATCACGCTTTCTATTTTAGTCCCAAGGTGGTGTAGAAACACCACAATTTTGTTTAACCAAATCTTATAGAATTTATGAAAGATTTATACTATTTAATTTTCTTGTTATTTACAGTGTCTGTTTCATCACAAACCTATAGTTCGATTGATGAAACTACTTACACAAATGGCTATATGAATGTTTTCGAAAACAATAATGGAGCCAAAGGAGACTATTTATTTGGGAGTGTATGGGGAATTACAGCAATAATTGCAAATGTTAGCACTGATGGATCAAATACTGTAGAATTAAAACCAAATACCAATGGGTATGCTGAAAATGCAAATGATTCTTATTGGAGAAATAATGAAGGAGCTGGGCCAGATGGCAATAAATGGATGGAAGCATCTTCATATACGGAAATTAGTGCTGGTGATTATTCTGGTGGAAAACTTACTTTTAGCGTTGATGTAACTGCTAATGATTTAGACAGTCGGTATTCTCTTGTTATGTTTATTAAAGACCTAGCACCTGATTACTCTACAGAGGCAAGTGACGAATTAACAATTTCGGGAACAGGAGTAAATACATTAGAATATACTCCTAGGAGCGATGATAATCATGTTCAATATGGGTTTCGGGATGGTCTTAATGCCAATCCAGCAACTGATTGGGGGTCTGTAACTGTAACTGCAATTACACAAAGTTCTAAAAAAGTTCTTATCGATGATTTTAAGATTTACCCCAACCCAGTGTCAAACCGCGTTTCTGTTTCAGCGGCAGAATCCATAGATAACATGCGTATCTATGACCTAAGCGGTCGATTGGTGAAACAAGCTAGTCCGCACAAAGCGGCGTTTAGCGTAGATGTTTCTGGTCTTTCAAAAGGGGTTTACCTTGTGAAGCTTAATGCTGGTGATCGTGAAGCAACAACCAAAATGATCAAGTAAAACCAACCAACAACAACCAAGAGAGAAAAGCCCACCAAATGGTGGGTTTTTTTTTGGCAAGGTGTAAAGCTGTATTTTTGTGGAACAAACACAGTGTCCAACACCGTCCTATGATTCAATTGTTAATTCCAAAAGAGCGCACCACACAAATTTCTGTGGGTATGATTTGGTTGTTTCATATCAGTGGTGCCTTGGGAATTCTTTACGGCAACAGGGAGTTCTTTTTACAAACCACGCCCATCAATTTGTTTTTTACGCTTGTGTTGTTGTTTGTCAACCTTAAAAACCCCGATCGCCGTATGGCATGGGCTGCGATTTTGGCCTTTACCCTTGGGATGTTGGTCGAGATATTAGGCGTGAACTATGGGTTGATTTTTGGATCGTATTCTTATGGGGAAAACCTCGGGGTTAAAATCCTTGGAGTACCGATTTTAATCGGCGCCAATTGGGTGATGCTAAGTTTTATTACTGGCTCTATGGGAGAAGTGCTGTTTGCAAATAGCAAGTTCAAAGCTGCAGTAACAGGTGCGATCTTAATGGTCTTACTCGATTTGGTAATTGAGCCGGTTGCGCCCATATTCGACTATTGGACGTTTACCGATCATGTTGCACCCCTGTCAAACTACATCGGTTGGTTTTTGGTTGCTTTGCCCATTCAGTTGGGTGTCCAGTATTGGATTCGAGAAAAAGAATACACTTTTTCGGCACACCTCGTGCTGGTTCACTTTTTATTTTTTGGGGTATTTGCCCTCCAATAGCCCCGTAGTTCAACGGATAGAATAGAAGTTTCCTAAACTTTAGATCCAGGTTCGATTCCTGGCGGGGCTACTGTTCACTCCGATAGTGCTGCGTAGCGCTGAATGTTAAAAACATCAATTGTTATGCTGTTAAAAATGGCGCTCTATTCAACAACGATTCTGTGAAAAGAGTGTTGTCCTTCTCGATAGACTTTAATCAGGTATAAACCACTTGCGAGTTCATCCACTTGGAGACGATCATCGGAATTAGCTTCTTTAATTTTTACACCGCTTATTGTATAGAGTTCCAATTTGTCAATACTTCCTTGGCTGACCGAAACAAACACCTCTTTGTTAGCAGGGTTGGGATAGATAAACACCTCATTTGATGAAGACATTTGATCATAACTAAGGGCACAGTCATCCCCAACTTGATAGGTAAAGTTTTTGGTCACTGCCAACCCTGCACCAGCATAGGCAAATTTGACGGCATAGTTGATGCTTTCCCCTGTGCTAAATCCACCGATTGTTTTCGTAAAGGTTGTACCACTCACATGATCCATTTGTGTTTCTGATGTTATATTTGGTCTTTCCCATAGATAAGCGACCACGCCAGTTTTGTCTGTATCAAGGAGTTCGATTGTAAAAGTTACATTGTTTCCTACGGTTTCAAAAGACATCTCATAGCCAACAGAAAACGAACCCTCAGCGGCTTGGTTGTCAGTAATCACACAGGAAACAACTTCGTTAACATTTATAGCTACCGCTTGTGAAGTTGAGGTGCCCCCTACGTCATCAGTTGTTTTTGCTGTTATTTGATAGTTTCCAGCTGCAACATTGGTCCAAGAAAATTCAAATGGTTCAGTCGAGTCTTCTCCAATTTTTGTGTCTCCAGCAAAAAACTCAACCAACGAAACTGTGCCATCTAAATCAGATGCTTGTGCTGTGATGTCTATAGTATCTCCTTCCGCAAAAGAAGCACCGTCGGTAGGAGAAGTAATCGAAACCGATGGATTTGAATTTCCAGATTCCGATACGATGATTTTTATCTCATCACTAGAAGAATATGTGCCATCAGAAACAGTCAGCATACACTTATAGACACCAATGGCGAGGTTTGATACTTGAGGTGTAGCACTGGAGGTAGTTGAAAAAGTTAATGCCGTTGGACCGTAAACTTGTGACCAAGTATAAGTGACGGTTTTTCCTGTGGGCTCATAAGTACTAGAGCCATCTAATGAAACAGGACTGCTAGACAAGGTCGCCGACACATTGGATCCAGCATCCGCAACAGGGGGGTCAAAACCTAAATCTCCTGTTCGCGTGAATGTCATTCTCCCTAAGTTAAACTCTCCTTGGTTTATTGCAACGCGTAAAATTTGTTCTCCACCTGTAAGTGGAATCTCCGTTATGGTTTTGGTGGTCCAAGTACCCCAATCATTTGTTGTTGGGAATGAAATCGGATCGCTCACACTTTCTCCGTCTAATTTAAACTGCATAGGCCCCCCACCATTGGGATTTCCAGATGCATAGCGAAGTTCTATCGAGTACATTCCTGGATTTTGAACATTGACAGTATATTCTAACCATTCTCCAGCAGTAGTCCAACCAATAATCGCGCCTTCGTTGTTATCTAAAACAGTATCTACATATTCACCTGTCCTGGTGTCTCCGTCATTATTTTGAGAGCTGTCGTAATAGGCAATATTTTGACCAACGCCCGCCTCGTATGAATCGAAATGACCCGGTTCGATTGTTCCGGGTATAACAAGTACAGAGGCATAGGGAATTTGCTCCCCAACTTGAACAGAAATATTATTGGACAAGCCGAATTCTGCTCCGACATAAACTTTTGCATACATTCCATGAATTCCCAATCCAAGGTTGGTGGCTTGCGCTTCAAAAGGAGCACTCGTATCAGAACTTATCAATGTTGTTCCGTCATAAAATTCAACCCTGTCGATATTTGTGCTGGTTGTATCATATGTTAAACGAACACTACCGCCGACATAAGCCTGATCAAAATCTGAACGCAGAGATCCAGAAATATCAAGATCACGACTAGTGGTCAGCTTATTTGCGGATGCTTCTAACACATAACCATCAGAAAAGCTAACCGAAACGGCATTATTACTGTAGTTGTGAGCTGTGTAAGTGGTCGTTCCAGAATCGTCAGTAAAGGCAACAGCAAGTGGATGATTGGATGTGATAGATGCATCAACAGGCCCTATGGCATTCATGGCATGTAACCAATGATAGGTTTGCGCATCAGAAATGCCAAATTTTAAATTTCGATCAGGATAACTATCATACAGATCAATTGCAGCTTGGGCATCGGTAAGTGATAGAAACTTCCAATAAGTATCATGCCACAGATTTGGATTTTCCTCGTTGCTTAAAATCCCTGTTTTTGAGGCCATTTCTGTCCATAATTCAGCAGCATAGACTTGGTTATGCCCAAGGTACAAAGAGCCGCCATGGATTGGATACAACTCAATGCCATAAGATGCGGCGACACCGCCTCCCCAAAATGTCTGAAAATCATAGTCATTCCCCCAGAGTCGTGAAACTACCATTTCGCCATAGTTTTCAAAAACTCGATCATACATATCAAACCAATAATCTTCTACAGCTGATTGTTCTGTTGTATAGATATAGATTCCTAAATCTCGAATCGCATCGTTGGCAGTTACACTTCCCCAGTGAATGAGTGAGGTTGCAAATTGCATACTTTCAGAGGTGGATTCCTGATCATTTCCTTGGGGGAAAGTCGCAAATCCATTTGCCCAGCTATGCCCTGCATAGGGGCTGAAATTTCGCAAAAAGGGGAATAAGGGATCGTTTCGATCAGATGAGGCAGCATCGCGAATGAGTAAATTCACCATTGCCCCCCAGTCATCTGCCCATCCTGGCTCAAATTGCTCAACAAATGCAGCGGCATGTATAAAATATCCCCAATGAAAGTGGTGATCATTTAAATTTGAATCTTGTCCATGGCCAGCTGGATATCCCAGAAGGGCTGTCCAGTTATTTTGATAATAAAATAGAAAAGAGATTTCTCCAGTTTCATAAGACAACCAATCTTCCAATCGCTCTTTGATGGTTGTGTGAATTTTTTGCAGCGCATCACTATCGCCCATTTGATCAGCAATACGCGCGGTCTGAATTAGCCGATTCATCGCCTGACCTTCATTATAAGAGTCTGTATATGATGACAATGCATCGTTTTCAATCAGTTCTATTTTTTGATTGAGACTAGTGGGGTCAAAGCCTGAGCTATAATTTGCTAAATATGGTAGGGTGGGTAGAACTCCCTTAAAAGTGTGGGATACTTTAAAATGATTGCCATCAAGCATTTTAAGTTCTCCACGAATCGATTGGTAACTTTGTTCGGATGGTGTAGGCGAGCTAGAATCTAGATTTGCCCATTGATGTGGCAATAGTCCCATTAGGACATTGGTTTCTGTACCTTCTTTTATGCTGGTGCTAACTGTAAAATCAGTCGTCATCTTGGAAGTTTCGGCATTGTAGTTCCAAGAGGTTGTTGTGGTTGTCGGAAAAACATAGGCGTATTTTTTATAAGCTTCTGCGGTAGCGCCAACGTCGGTTGTGCTTTGTGGAAGCATTGCCATTGACCAATAATTTTGACCGTTTAGTGTAGATGTATATGTACCGCTTGAAACAGTCCAGGTACTGCCACTCGGTGCATAAACAACGAAATCAGCACCATTGCTAGCATTTTCGACAATGATTAGTTCATTTGAAATGGTTGCATTTCCACTATTGACAGTGATTTGGGCAGTGGAAGACGAATTCTTTTTAAAATACACAAAGGGCATACCAATTCCCGAGGTTGCTTCAAAATCTCGAGTACCATCATTCCAATTCATGGTAACGGTCCAATCTGAATAATCTGAAACAGTTGTGTTTGAAGAGTTTAAACCAGTGAGACCAACTTGAATCGCCTGATTATCTCCAATTACATTTCTGGGGATATACGTAACAATGAGACCATTATCTGTCGTTTTCATGGTCATGGGATAATTGAAGAGATTATCCGCATGGTTTTCTTTAAGTAGTTTAGACCACCAATCATTTGTATGTACAGGTTTTCCTATTGCATTTTTAGAAAGTTGAGGGCTTCCGCTAGGAAAATTATTAAAAGGGCCATTAGCACCTGGGTAAGATGTTGTGTAGCTTCCAGAACCAACAGGGGTTTGTGCAAAAGTAAGAGTCCCAATTAAGGATAAGGCTACAAATATGATTTTGTTTAACTTCATTAAAATATTAGTTGATTAAATACTAAACCTTGTAAAAGTACTCTGAATCTTAAGATTTGAGGTATTTTTTACTGCTATTGGAGTGAATATTTATTTCTATTTCGCTTGTTATCAGCTTACTAATTTATCTGTGTAGAGGTTTTGTAGTATATGCTAAAGTAATTTGTATAGGTGATATTTTAATTATCTCTTTAGTAATTATGTAATATTGATCAATTAAATTTATAAATATGAAAAAATTATACACACTTTTATTATTAATTTCATTTAGCGTGACAGCGCAAATGCCAGTTAATTTACTAACAAATGGAGACTTTGAAGCTAATAACGCTGCTACAGTTTGGACTGGAAATGTTGAGATTCGCAATGATAATCCTGGTTCTGGTCAAGCTGATGATAACTTTTATTTCTTTGCAGATGTAGCAACCGCTGGGGATTCATGGAATGTAAATCTTTCTCAGGCAGTTACTCTAACTCAGGGAAATACATACACTCTTTCGTTTGAAGCTTCTACTGGAACCGCAAATACTCGAACAATTAAAGCAGGTATTGGACAAAATGCAGAACCCTATGGAAGTGCAACTGAAACAATTACTTTAACGGACACTAACGAAACCATTACTCATGATTTTGTTGCAGGCTTTGCAGGTCCTCACCGTGTGTTATTCGACATGGGTGCTGACGCGGGAATTGTAGTTATTGACAATGTTTCGTTGGTAGAAAAAGATGTTAGTAGTGGTACAGGTGCACCAAATAATTTACTTTTAGAGGACTTTTCTGGTAGCCCAAATACAGAGGCTTTTGAATCACTAACTAGTGCCACCATAGAGGCTGATCCGGCCACTGGAGGAACAAATGGTAGCGCATTAAAATTAATCACCAATCCAGGTGGTAATGGCTGGCAAGGAGCTACAATTAAATTTGCAGCTGGAAGCTATGCAAATATTTCAACGAATAAAACGATTGCAGTAGATGTTCATGCCACGTCAGCTATTAGTATTATGGCTAAGGTTGAAGATGAATCCTTTAGCTCTCCTGCTGCTGCTAATACACAAACCCATACTGGATTAGGTTGGGAAACATTAATATTCACATTTACTTCAGGATCAGATGGTACTACAACTGCAAATGGGACATATACTAAAGTTTCAATATTTCCAAATAGAAAAGCAGATGATACTGGCTGGAACGACCCTGTTGTAGATCAAACTATTTACATTGATAACATCAAATCAACAGAAGCAGCACCACAACACCAAAATGGGCTTCAAGACGGAGATGAGACAGGTGTAGATTGTGGCGGTACTGTAGCACCAGCATGTCCTGTAGTAGTTACTGGCCCCACTGATGCACCAGCCACGCCTCCAGTAAGAAATGCAGCGGATGTGATTTCTGTTTATGGAGAGGCATATGGAACAGCTGTTGGTCTAAAAAATACAACTTGGGATAAATCCACTTTTGCAGACGAAACCATAGCTGGCAACGTTGTTTTGAAAGTTGAACTTTCTGATGGAGATTATATTGGTGCAGATTTAGCCCAAAAAATTGACGCAACTAGTATGACTCATTTCCATATTGATTATTGGTTAGCTGGGGATCTTTTGACGGGGCAAACAATGAACTCAAAATGGTCAAACCATGCTGGT
The DNA here is from genome assembly GCA_029238125.1 of Flavobacteriaceae bacterium. GTDB lineage: Bacteria > Bacteroidota > Bacteroidia > Flavobacteriales > Flavobacteriaceae > UBA724. Next base: position 25,340 of record JAQWGQ010000021.1, read on the forward strand.
GGGAATGTCGAAACGTCAAGTTTTCAAGATTATAACGCTGCGCCAGAAGTTGGGTCATGGAAATCTAGGGATATTGATATCACCGCATTAACTGTTAACACTTCGCGAGATGAATTGGCTCAGCTTATTATATCTCTCGCCGCCACGGGTGGAACTTATCCTTCTACAATTTATATTGATAACGTTTATTTCTACAAAGAAGCAACTGCTTCTATTGATGATATAAAAATCAATGTAAATGTTTACCCTAACCCTGTTAAAGATATTTTAAATGTCATCTCTGCTGAGTCAATTGATGCAGTTAGAATCTTTGATCTTACTGGGAGAGTTGTAAAACAAGCAACTCCTAACAAAGAAAACTTCGATTTGGATGTTGCTGATCTTTCAAATGGAGTTTACCTTGTAAAACTTAATGCTGGTAATAAAGAAGTTTCTACAAAGCTCATTAAGCAATAATTATTTCTAACAAACAAACCTAAATAAACCCACCAGTAATGGTGGGTTTATTATTTTTGCACCAAATTTAATTGAAATGATAAGATCGGTTTTCATTATTTCGGTTTTACTCTCACAAAGCATATTATTATTAAATCATATTATTGATGAGGTTTTTGGTGGAAACGCTGTTCCTTCGCAAACACAAAATTGTGCTCAAGACGCTGAAAATGGGGATTACCGATATGAGATTTCAAGCGACCTCAATAATCCAACGATTACGTTTATTCCATTGAACGGGGATGCAGGTTCCACACTATGTTTACTCTATTACGGAGTTGGAACTGGACCACACCCAGTGAATAACATCAACCCTAACACACCTTTCCAAATTAATGCCTCGCAAGGTTCCCAAATCAATTTTTATTTTACTTATTCATATAATGGAGGAGAACGAAACAATTCAAACAACCCATATAGCTTTGTTGTGGGGGAATGTGCAAGTTCAGATGCAACTGATGATGCCACTCTTTCTTCAATTTCTATTAATAACACCCCTCTGTCTGGATTTTCTGCTCAAACAATGTCATACACATACAGCTTGCCGATTGGAGAAACCAATGTACCAACAGTTTCCGTATCAACCTCAAATGTGAATGCTACTTATTCTATAAACGATATCTCTTCAATTCCAGGAACAACAACCATAACCGTTGTTTCAGAAGACACCACCCAGACAAAAACATATTCAATTGCATTCCAACAAAGCAGCTATGCCCTGGTATGGTCAGATGAGTTTGATGATAATGGCACGACTTATATTTCTGGAGTTGACAATCCAATTGATGATTCCAAATGGTTTCATCAAACCAAGTTGCCAAATGGCTGGGGATGGTATAACAACGAGCAACAACATTATACGAATCGTATTGAAAATTCCTATGTTTCAGATGGAACCTTAAAGATTGTTGCAAAAAAAGAAGTTTTTTCAGACCAAGGTCATACAAAGGACTACACCTCGGCAAGGTTAAACTCAAAGTTTGCCTTTACATATGGGGTTGTAGAGATTAGAGTAAAGCTACCTATAGGGGTTGGCACTTGGCCCGCCATTTGGACTTTAGGCAAAAACATAAATGAAAACGGAGCTTACTGGCAACAGCAAGGGTTTGGCTCTGTTTCATGGCCAGCTTGTGGAGAGATTGACATTATGGAACATTGGGGCAGCAATCAAAACTTTATCCAAAGTGCGATGCATACCCCCTCATCTCATGGCGCTACTGTCAACCATGGGGGTAGATCTATATCAACAATTTCCTCACAATTTCATGTGTATAAGCTTGAATGGACAGCAGAAAAAATGACTTTTTTAGTAGATGATATTGAGCATTACACCTACAATCCATCAGTAAAAAACGATGATACATGGCCATTTGACAATGACCAATATATTTTACTGAACATTGCTATAGAGTCATCCGTTACAGCGAGCTTTACATCTTCAGCAATGGAAATAGACTATATAAGGGTCTACCAAGAACAGCCCTTATCAATTGATCAAAACACTCCTTTGCAAATTCAACTCTACCCAAATCCCGCCTTAAAACGATTTTTTATTGACTCTACAAAAGATATAGACGAGGTAAATATCTATGACTTAAATGGTCGACCAGTCGTACAGCGACGGCCTATGCAAAAAGAGATCAGCATAGTGGAAGATTTATCTAAAGGGGTATATCTAGTTGAAATAAAAGGTTTAGATTTTCAATTTACACGTCGGTTGATTGTACAATAAAGTAATTTCTCTAAGTTTAGAATTTTTTAAATTCACTACATTTGGAAAATTTTGGTTTTCTGAATATGACTATATTTTATCGTAAGTTATTGATTTTATGCGTATTGTGTACATACACTACCCTTTACACTCAAGCACTACCTCCTATACAGAGCTTTCCCATGGAGGAATATGCAGCTGGAAACCAAAACTGGTCATTAACGCAAGGAAAAAACGACGAAATCTACATTGCAAACAATGAAGGGATTTTAAAGTATGATGCAGAACGCTGGACACTTTACCCAACCAACTCTATTGTTCGCTCGGTTGCTGTCTTTGATGGGGTATTATATTCAGGAAGTTACATGGATTTTGGGTACTGGGAAGAACAGGTTACGGGAGAGTTGGTTTACCAATCATTGGTTGAACAATATGAAATTCAACTTATTGAAGACGAACAGTTTTGGCATATTTATCAGGTTAAGGACACATTGATTTTCCAATCGCTAAATCGCCTTTTTTTATGGAATCAATCCACAAATCAGTTTAAACAAATCCAACCCGACAAACCAATAATCAAATCTTTTGTTGTAAACCAGCAGTTGTTTTTTCATCTCGAAAATGATGGGATATATAAATACTTTTCAGAAGGGATTCGATACCTTTTTGGAAAAACAGAATTTAAAGACACTGAAGTTATTGAGTTATTCTCACTTTCAGATGGATTTCGAATTCTGACTTCATCACAGGGATTTTATACTTATTTAAATCAATATTTGCGCCCTTGGGATATTCAAACTTCCATTTTAACAAATGAGCTCGTTTACAGCGGCTTGCAGTCTTCCAATGGGGATTATGTGGTCGGTACAGTAACAAATGGATTGTTTATCATATCAGAAGTTGGAAGAGAGATAAAGCATTACAATTTTGAAAAGGGATTACTCAACAACACGATTTTATCAATCTTTCAAGATAAAAGCAATAACCTTTGGTTAGGGTTAGACAGTGGAATCAATTGTATTTTGATTGATTCTCCCTTTCAATTTTACAATGACACCAAAGGGAAGCTAGGTACTGTATATGCATCCAAACGGTTTCAAAATAACCTTTATTTGGCCACGAATCGAGGTTTGTTCTATCGTCCATATAATAACCCAGCCTCAGAATTTAAATCTATTAGTGGCTTGTCAGGTCAAAATTGGAATTTGGAAATTGTCAATGGGGTTTTATTTGTTGGGCATGATAGGGGCACGTTTACCGTACAAGGGAATACAGCCATTCGAATCGGTTCATATATAGGTGCATGGACACACAAAATTATAGATCGTAACACGATTTATGTTGGCGCCTATGACGGAATTCATGTGCTCAACCGTCAAAATGGGGTTTGGCTGTATGGGTATAAAATTTCGGGATTCGATATCTCCTCCAGACACATGGAAATAATAAGTAATAATGAAATATTAATTAGCCATGAGTATAAAGGGGTTTATCATGTCACGCTTAGTGAAGATTTAAGTTTGGCCCAAAATGTAAAGACGCTTGATGTTAAAAGCGGGAGACATTCTACTTTAACTAAATTCAATGATAACGTTTATTATTTAAGTCCAAATGGCTTGTTTGGCTATTTTGAGGAAAATGAAGAATTTTTGCCGCTCCCCATTTCATCTAGGATGTTTGAAAATGATTTTTATGGTAGTGGTAAAATGATTTTAGATAAACGGAATCGGATTTGGACATTTTTTGAAAAAAATATTGTGCTGCTTGAAAAAAATATTTTTGACAACTCTTTTTCAATTCAAAAAATACCAATTCACAATGATTTTCGAAAAACAAATCTAGGGTTTGAAAATATTTCAGATTTGGAAAGTAATTCTTATCTACTTGGAACGATGAATGGTTTTTTAACCATCAATCTGAGCAATTATCAAGTTCCAGATTCAAAAATTTTGCTGACAAGTGTAAAATCCTCTGATTTAAACCAAAAAGAAATCAAACTTTCATTTTCTGGAAATATTGACTTACCACCCGAGATGAACAATATCAATTTTGAGTTTAGTATACCAAACTTTAGTGATTTCAACAGTATTCATTATGAGTGGTTTCTTGAGGGGTATCATAAAAATTGGATTTTAAACAATGATGATTCATTTGTAGAGTTTAAAAATTTAGATTTTGGGGATTATACTTTTTATTTAAGAGCCCAAAGTGGACGGCAGCCCATTGGAAATACAGTAACTTATGCATTTTCAATTGATTACCCATGGTATCTGTCCTATTGGGCAATTGCTTTTTATGTCGGCGCACTTGTTTTTATTTCATTTTTAATCAACAATTTATATACACGTTATTACAGAAGGCAACAAATGAAATATGTTGAAGAAACCAAAAAAGAACTTGCTTTAAAAGAGTTGTCCAATACCAAGGCGCTAGTTGAAGCGAAGAACGAACAATTAAACCAGCGAATTGAAAATAAGAATCGAGAACTTGCTATTTCAACCATGAGCATGATTAAGAAAAACACCTTGCTGGGATCGATTAAAGATGAATTGTTGAATTTGAAGTACCTTTCTGAGGTTAAACAAGTTGTACGACATATTGATAAAAACATTAATAATGATGACGATTGGAACTTTTTTGAAGAGGCCTTTAATAATGCTGATCAAGACTTTTTGAAGAAAATTAAGGATATACACCCAAGCCTAACTCCAAATGATCTACGGCTATGTGCCTATTTGCGTTTAAACCTTTCCTCAAAAGAGATAGCATCCCTTTTAAATATATCTTCAAAAAGTGTTGAAATTAAACGATATCGTTTGCGAAAACGAATGAATTTAGAACACGGAACAAACTTGATTAGTTATATTCTATCTGTATAGGAGTTGAACCCCATCATTTCCACCTATACGATTCCTATACAATGATCAATTTGAATAAAGATGATATCCGTATTACAAGATGAAAAATGACAATTTATAAAAAAACCACCATTTCATTTAATGAGTATATAAATTGTAGAGTCCGATTTTATGGACTTGCTAATCTAACTTTTTTAAATTTATTTCCTAAATAATCAAACATCACAAAACTTCAATCATTATCAATAAATGATGTGAATTAAAAACAGACATATGAAATATAGTTTTTTAATTATTCTTTTTTCTATTTTTTCTTTTTCTAGTTTCTCACAGCCAGCAAAAGTTATAGTTCAAAGCGACAACGACCAAGTTAAACTTGTTGTCAACGGAGATGATTTTATGATCAACGGTATGAACTGGGATTACTTTCCTAGAAGTACAAATTACTCCTTTAGTATATGGAATCAATCCGATGATTTTATTAAATCTGCCTTAGATGCCGAGATGGGATTGCTCAAAAATATGGGTGTAAACACCATTAGAACCTACACAGGCATTCAGCCACGTTGGGTTCAGTATATCTATGAAAACTATGGCATACACACCATTCTCAATCATTCTTTTGGACGTTACGGCTTAACCCTTGACGGCACTTGGGTAGCAGTGACAGATTATAGTAATCCAGCTGTCAAAGAGCTTTTGATGTCAGAAATAACTGCGTTAGCGGAGGAGTTTAAAAACACGCCAGGACTCTTGATGATATTGTTGGGTAATGAAAACAATTATGGTTTGTTTTGGGCAGGTGCTGAAACAGAAGACTTTCCAGACGAAGAGGATCAGCGCAGAGCTGTTGGTGAGAACCGCGGACGACCCATGTACAAACTTATGAACCAAGCCGCAATTGCGATTAAAGAAATTGATGGTTCACGCCCTGTTGCAATATGTAATGGCGATTTGTTATTCTTAGATATAATTGCTGAAGAATGTCAAGACGTTGACATTTATGGTACCAATATGTACCGAGGTATTTCCTTTGGAGATACTTTCGAGCGTGTTAAAAATGAATATGGGAAGCCTGTTTTGTTTACTGAGTTTGGCTCAGATGCCTTCAATGCACTTTCCAACAAAGAAGACCAACAAGCTCAAGCTACTATTATGGTTGGTCAGTGGAAAGAGATTTATGCGAACGCTGCAGGACTTGGTAAAACAGGAAACTCCATAGGTGGATGCACATTCCAGTTTAGTGATGGCTGGTGGAAATTCGGACAAACCGATAATCTAGATATTCACGATAACAATGCTTCTTGGTCAAACGGGGGCTATCCATTCGATTACAAACCGGGTCAAAACAATATGAATGAAGAGTGGTTTGGGATTTGTGCAAAAGGACCCAACGACGCACGAGGGTTGTATGACTTGTATCCAAGAGCTGCATATTATGCGTTGAAAGAAGTGCATACCGTCAACCCGTATGCAGATGGGATAGACGCTGCTTTTCTCAATAACCATTTCGATAACATCCAAATTATGGATGCGATGCTTCGTGCACGTGGTGACAAAGCGGCTATGGGTGGTGATGAAAAACTTCGAATTAGCAATCTCAGGGCAGAATTCACAAGCTTTAATACAGGAGGAGATTTAACAACAACTCCAGAAACTGCGAATTCGGAAGAAACGGTTTATCCCGACCAATTGGGCTTTGACCATATGCAATCCTATTTTGTTGGTGTTGAAGGAAAACCTGCTCCAGGAATGCGTGCTGAAGTAAATGTAAGCGTATTGGGTCATGTTACAGATAATGCGATTGATGAAATTTTCTACGAAAATCGTGGAAGACCACAAAAAGTCGTTTCTAAGTCTGGAGACATTATAACGATTAATGATCCAAACAGGGTTCAAGTCTACAATGCCGAGTTTGAGTGGAATGCAAAAAACTTTGATTTAAGAGGTTTCTACAGAACTGGACACTACCACTGGGCATATGAAGGAGACGTATTTAATTTGTATCCAGAGTCTTATTATGGACCAAACTTGGACATCTACAATGGAGAAATTTTAGGAGCAGAGTTGGATGCCAAAGGAGCACTCAGTGGTCTTAAAGCTGCATTTGGTCCTCAGTTGTGGTGGGGTGCCAATCCTGCAGTCTTGTTAAAGTATGCTAAGGATTTACTCAAATGGAAAGTAACAGGGGTTTATCACAGAGACCTTGTTACCAATCTTGAGTATGACGAAAGTGGCAGACGTGTATTGAACGAAAATCAACTTACCAGTGGGGTTATCCCAGCATGGCCAACTGAGCGAGCTACACTCGCTTTTGAACGAAAAATTGGGAATTTCGGATTTACCTTTGGTGGAATTTGGGGTGGTAGCCCATTAAACGGTAGCTCATTCCAAGTTTTTGATGAAGAGCTTAATCAGGTATTTGTTGATAAGATTATTGCTGATGACAATTGGGGAGCAAAAGCTAAAATCACCTATCAGAAGGGTAGATTAAATTGGTATGCACAAGGTTCATATATGGGCTTAGTTGCCAATGGAGGCGCTGATCAGACGAAAACCTTTACTGGCTGGAAACTAAAAGATTCTGGTAGTGGAAACATGACCAATGTGCTTTCTGGGTTTACATACCTCATCGGAAACCTGCAAATCGCACCAAACTTTTTATATCAAAAGCCGCTGATTGATCCAATTCCAAATGCATTCACTGGGCCAGGAAGATTACGCAATGTAATTGACGATCCTTTTGCAGTGCGTGGCGGAAACAGAGAAATGTCATCTGGAGAAATATTATTCACATTTGACCCAACGCCAGGAACTTGGATGTATGAGTGGAACAACGATGTTGTTGAAGATGCAAAATTTGCGATGAGTGCTGGATTTGTATATAAACATCTACCGACTACGCAAGATGCTCATATCGGATTTTTGGCAAATCGACAGTTCTTTGCCTTTGGGCAAAGTACACTTGCCGAAGATCTTTGGGAAGCGCATACCCGAATTGTTTCAAAGCTCAGTCCTGAGCTCGGAATGATTGGAAATTTCTATTACGGAAATGGTCAAGCAAATGGTGATTCAGATCGTACCATTACACGATTTGGTGGTGACCTCAGAATGGTTTATAAAAACATGAAAATGATATCACATGTAAAAGTGAATGATTGGGGGCCATACGATTACCATCGTGACTTTAACCTCACATTCCCACTCCAATTGATGGTTGATTTTTCAACCTCGCTTGGAAAACAAGACTGGTTTGGACTTCCCAATACACAAATAGGTATTAGAGGAACGTGGAGATCTTTGGATCAATACTCTCCAAGATATGCTCCAGCTGCCACTAGTATAGGAGTTTTAAACCCACCAACACTAGATTTTAGTGGATTCTCTGAAGGATCAGAATGGGAGATTCGAACCTATGTTCATATCAATATTGGTAAATAATAAATAAACTAAGATGAAAAAATTTAAATATACATCACAAATTATCATCGTTTTCGCATCTGTACTAACGGTACTGACATTAGGATGTGAACGAGAACTCTCAGATGATATTTCTTCGGCAAAGTATCCAAATACGCCAGAAGTTTTTACAGACTTTCCAGTGAGTCTAACAGACCAGTTTTTTATATCCTTTGACCCTGCTGAAGGCGCCAATGTCAATGGTTTCGACGTTGATAATAACGCCTACAAAGGATCGAATGCAATTCGTATAGACGTTCCTGGATCTGAAGATCCTGAAGGAGGATTTATCGGTGGAATTTTTAAAGATAGATTTATTGGTAGAGACCTTACGGAATATGATGCCTTAACCTTCTGGGCGAAGGGTACAACGACAGCAATCATTGGCTTATTTGGGTTTGGAACTGATTTTGAAGGGGACAAATTCAATGTTGGTTTGGAAGAAATCAATCTCACAACCACATGGAAGCAGTACATTATTCCATTTCCAGACCCTGCTAAACTAGTGCAAGAAAAAGGGATGTTTGCTTTTTCTGCTGGAACAGACTCTACTGACGGGCTTGGGTATACCTTTTGGATCGATGAAATTCGGTTTGAAAAACTGGGATATTTCACCCAACCAAGACCAACATTATATGATAGTATGGAAAAAGAAATTACTGGCTATACTGGTTCAGAGATTGATATAAAAGAAACGGGACTAACACTTAGTTTGGGCAATGGCTCAGATGTAACTGTCTCAGCAGCAGCAGCCTATTTTGATTACACTTCTTCAGATACAGCAGTTGCAACTGTTGATGAAGATGGTGTAGTGACTGTTCTAGACATAGGGACATCTACAATCACAGCAAGTTTAAATGGGGTTGATGCCACAGGCTCACTCATCGTTGAGTCCAAAGGATTTTTTGAATCGGCTCCTGTTCCAACTCATGCTGCTGAAAATGTAATATCTGTTTTTAGTGATGCCTATGAAGATGTCAACATCGATTATTACAATGGGTATTGGAAACCATGGCAAACAACAACATCTGCAGATTTTGTCTATAATGGTGATAATATTATAGCTTACGAAAACTTCAATTTTGTAGGACAACAATTCACAGACCCTCTCGTAGATGTTACTGAAATGACTCATTATCATGTTGATGTGTTGATACCAAACGATGTTCAACCAAATGATGAGTTAAAAATCACGATTAAAGATTATGGTCCCAACAAAGCTGATAATGGTGGTCGTGGCGATGATATAACACAAGTGGTGCGGGTCAATAGCTCTCAATTAACCTCTAATGGGTGGACGAGTGTAAGTGTTCCTTTGACGCTTACCCCTCGATCAAGCGTAGGGCAGCTAATCTATGAAAACAGTAGTGGTGCATCTAAAATAAGTACTGTTTACTTAGACAATATCTACTTCTACAAGGAATAAATGATTTTGAAGTATTGAAACTGTAAATAAGGTTTTATTTTGTATTATTTTAAGTTGATCTTTTGTCAGCTGGTACTAGCTGTATTGTTTGTTTGCTGTAAGAAAGAAGGGGTGTACAACCCTCAAGATGACCTTATAGATGGGAAGACCTTGGTATGGTCAGATGAGTTTGATGATGACGGTACGACTTATATGTCTGGAGTTGACAACCCAATTGATGATTCAAAATGGTTTCACCAAACCAAGTTACCAAATGGCTGGGGTTGGTATAATAATGAACTCCAACATTATACGAATCGTATTGACAATTCCTATGTTTCAGACGGCACATTGAAGATTGTTGCAAAAAAAGAAGTTTTTTCAGACCAAGGTCAAACAAAGGACTACACCTCGGCAAGGTTAAACTCAAAGTTTGCCTTTACCTATGGGGTTGTAGAAATAAGAGCAAAGCTGCCTACAGGGGTTGGCACTTGGCCTGCCATTTGGACTCTTGGGAAAAATATCAACGAAAACGGAGCTTACTGGCAACAACAAGGACACGGCTCTGTTTCATGGCCAGCTTGTGGGGAGATTGACATTATGGAACATTGGGGCAGCAATCAAAACTTTATCCAAAGTGCCATGCATACCCCCTCATCTCATGGTGGTACGGTAAATAAAGGTGGTAGAACGATATCAACGGTTTCTTCGAAGTTCCATGTGTATAAGCTCGAATGGACACCAGAAAAAATGACTTTTTCAGTCGATGATTATGTGCACTACATTTATAACCCACCAGTAAAAGATGCAAGTACATGGCCGTTTAACTCAGATCAGTACTTATTACTAAATGTTGCCATACAGTCATCCATCGCATCGGGCTTTACATCTTCAACCATGGAAATTGATTATATCAGAGTATATCAATAAAACAAAGAATGACAAAAAAAACACTTTTTATTGCTTTTGTTGTTTCTCTGGGTGGTTTTCTATTTGGGTTTGATGCAGGCATTATTTCTGGTGTGATGTCTTATGTTGGGCCTCAGTTTGATCTTAATGATGCACAGACAGGATGGGTTGTAAGTTCACCTTCTTTTGCGGCCATGATAGCCATGCTAGTTGCCGGTCGTCTTAGTGATCGTATCGGCCGAAAAAAAATATTACTATTAGTAGCATTCCTATATGCTCTTTCTGCGATCACTTCTGCCTATTCCATTTCGTATGAAACCTTGTATATCGCTCGTATGGTTGGGGGATTGGCTTTTGGTGCAGCACTCATTTTAGCGCCAACCTATATCGCCGAAATTTCAACGGCCGAAAATCGAGGAAAACTCGTTTCCATTCAGCAGCTCAATATCGTTTTGGGCTTTTTTGCTGCTTTTTTGAGCAATTATTATTTCAACCAATACAACGTTTCGGGAAGTGAAGCTCTTTCCAATGAAAATGTTTGGAGATGGATGTTGGGGGTAGAGTTTTTCCCCGCCATCTTTTATTTTGGACTCCTATTTTTTGTGCCAAAAAGTCCACGTTGGCTCTATACTCAAAATCGCGCAGACCAAGCCAAGCATGTCTTGGAGCGTATCCATGGATCAGAGCAAGCTGAACTCGAAATCAAATCGATAGAAAAAAATATCGAAGATAGTGAGGTTTCGAAAGCAGTTTCTATTCGAGAACTCTTTGCGCCAGCTTTACGATTCATCATGATTGTTGGAATCACCTTGGGAATTTTACAACAAGTTACGGGGATCAATGCAATTTATTTTTATGCCACTTCCATATTTAAACAAACGGGAATCGGTACAGATGCTGCTTTTTCCTCAGGAGTTTTGCTGAGTTTTACCACAGTTGTGTTTACGCTAGTTGCCATCTACTTGATTGATCGTATGGGAAGACGACCGCTACTGCTCGTTGGCATGTCTGGGATTGCGATAAGTTTACTGTTGTGTGCCTACAGTTTTAACCAAGCAACCTATCAACTCTCAGCTGCTGAAATCAACTCTTTTGAAAATATTGATACCTATAAGCTAGCAGAATTTCAAGATGTTACCTATGAAAGTGATGTTATCTTTAAGAATGACATCAAAGCCGCTATCGGAAACCAAGTCTATGCGCTCAATGAAGGAGCCATCTTGGAAGCTGCAATCGACATGAATGCAATCCTTGTTCTCATGGGGATTCTCGGATTTATCGCCTGCTTTGCGTTTTCACTTGGGCCAGTGATGTGGGTTATGCTCTCCGAAATTTTTCCAAATCGCTTTCGTGGTTTAGCAATTGGGGTGATTGGCTTTATCAACTCTTTTTCCAGTTGGTTGATTCAACAAATTTTCCCTTGGGAAATTTCAAACTTGGGAAGCGCATTGACTTTCTTTATCTATGGGCTAATTGCTACAGTAGGGGTGTTGTTGTTTATCAAAATCCTTCCTGAAACAAAAGGAAAGTCACTTGAAGAAATTGAAACTGAATTGATAAAATAACTAAAGATCAAAAAATAATAACGTATTGTATACATGTATATCGGACAAAATTTAAGACAGACAAATCCACTTGAACCAGAGGGTGAGCTGATAAAAATAGAAGGAGATTGGTTTTTTAAAATTAGCAACGTTGACAATATGCCACCATTTTTTATGAGTATTGTCAGCGACGCAAATCACTGGATGTTTATCGGAAGTAATGGTGGTCTTTCTGCGGGCAGAAAAGATTGTAACCAAGCACTGTTTCCCTACTACACAGTCGATAAAATTTTAGAAACCTCAGAAGCCACAGGCAGTAAAACGATACTGCGTATTGGCCAAGACGGAAAATCCTTTCTATGGGAGCCCTTTTCAGTACTCACGGACTCGGTCTATGATACTGAAACAAACTTGTATAAAAGCGAGTATGGAAATGTTGTGATTTTTGAGCAAATCAATCACGACTTAGGACTTTCGTTCAAATACCAATGGAGTTCGAGCAATCGATTTGGATTTGTCCGCCGCGCAACATTGAGCAATCTAACCGAAACCAAAAAAATTGTTCATGTTTTGGATGGAATCCAAAATCTAGTCCCTTATGGGGTTGAAGCCGATTTACAAAACAGCAAGAGTAACCTTGTCGACGCTTATAAGAAAAGTGAATTGGAAAAAGAATACGCCTTGGGGATCTATGCTCTGAGCGCGATTATTGTTGACCGAGCAGAGCCAAGTGAGGCGCTTAAAGCTACAACCGTTTGGTCTTCGGGGTTGAGTAGCCCAACTTACTTATTGTCATCCTTCCAACTCGAAGCATTTCGCCGGGGACAGAGCCCCACAGAAGAGTGGGAAAACAAAGGCGAAAAAGGAGCGTATTTTTTGGTTGACACCCTAACTCTTGAAGGGAATCAAGCCGAAGACTGGCATATTGTGGCTGACGTAAACCAGTCAATGATTGGCATTCGGTCTCTAACGCAAGCCATGTCAAAGGGCGATATCATAGATCAAGTTCATGAAGATATCCAGGAAGGTACAAAAAAGCTCATTCAACTGTGCGCAGCAGCGGACGGTGTACAGCTTACTAATGATAAGCGAACCATCATGCGCCACTTCTCTAACACCATGTTTAATATCATGCGTGGAGGAATTTTTGATACCAATTATCAAATCGAAAAAGCGGATTTCCTTCCCTATCTCCAACAAGCGAACAAAGTGGAATTCGAAAAATTTCAAGATCAACTCAATCAATGGGATGACCTGTTTTCACTCGAGAAATTGGCAACCAATATCAGCTCAATTCCATCCGTTCCAATCAAACGATTGGCCACAGAATACTTGCCACTCAAATTTAGTCGTCGTCATGGCGATCCGAGTCGTCCCTGGAACTGGTTTTCGATCAATACCCAAAACGAAAATGATGGATCAAAAATTCTAGATTACCAAGGCAACTGGCGCGATATTTTCCAAAACTGGGAAGCGCTTGCACATGCCTATCCATCTTTTATAGAAGGGATGATTTTTAGATTTCTCAATGCATCAACCTTTGACGGGTACAACCCATATCGAGTTACCAAAGATGGGTTTGATTGGGAAATTATCGAGCCACACGATCCATGGTCTTATATTGGGTATTGGGGAGATCATCAAATCATTTATTTGTTGAAGTTTTTGGAATTTATCCAAAAACATTTCCCTGGAAAACTAGTAAATAGTTTGGCGGAAAACCATTTTGTCTACGCCCATGTTCCTTATATCATCAAATCGTATAAAGACATCGTCAAAAACCCAAAGGACACGATACTTTTTGACGAGGCGTTACACAATCAAATTGATCAACAAAAAGAAACTCTGGGTGCTGATGGTGCTTTGCTTAAAACGCCGAGTGGCGAGGTGTATCACGTCAACATGCTCGAAAAACTGTTGGCAACCATACTTGCAAAAATGTCAAATTTTGTTCCTGAAGCAGGAATTTGGCTCAACACCCAGCGACCCGAGTGGAACGATGCCAACAATGCGCTAGTTGGAAACGGTACATCTATGGTGACTTTATACTATATGCGTCGTTTCTTTTCGTTTTTAGATAATTTGATCGATAGTGCTGACTTTGCATCTTCTGCAATTTCAGAAGAGTTGTATCGATTTTTTAATGAAATTTTCAACCAGCTCAATAAACACGAAAGTTTACTTGCCAATCCAATGAATCAGCAAGATCGACAGTCAGTTGTTGATGCACTAGGGCAAGCGGGGAGTAGCTATCGAAATCAGATTTACAATAATGGGTTTTCTTCAAAGACAACAGATATCAGTACAGCCGATCTCAAAGCGTTTATTCGTGTTAGCTTGTCCTTTATCGACCATTCTATTGATGCAAACAAACGGGAAGATGGTTTGTACCATGCTTACAATCTGATCACATTTGAAGATCAAGGTGGCGTTTCTATTTCCTATCTCGACGAAATGCTTGAAGGGCAAGTTGCCGTTTTAAGTTCGGGCTATTTAAGCCCAGTACAGGTTGACGAGGTGCTTAATCAAATGCGCAAAAGCAAGCTTTACAGAGCGGATCAAAACAGTTATATTTTGTACCCCAACAAAGACCTACCTCGTTTTTTTGAGAAAAACAATGTGCCAGCAGAAGCCGTTGAAAGTTCAACTCTACTGAAAACATTACTAGATGACAACTACAAGCAGGTCATTCAAAAGGACTCTGCAGGGGTCTATCATTTCAACGGCAATTTTACAAACGCGGACAGCTTAAAAAATGCGTTGTCTGAGTTGCCAGCTCGTTATGACAATTTGGTCTCAAATGAAGAAGAGGGTCTGTTGCATGTGTTTGAAGACTTGTTTGATCACAAATCCTTTACGGGTCGATCAGGAACATTTTTTGGCTTTGAAGGGCTAGGATCGATTTACTGGCATATGGTTTCCAAATTGGCGTTGGCTGTTCAAGAGGTTCTTTGGGAATCGATTCACAAGCAGTCTGACTCCAAAGTCTCTGAATCGCTTCGAAAACATTACTATGCGGTTGTTGATGGAATAGGGGCGCATAAAACCCCAAAAGCATATGGTGCATTTCCGACAGACCCATATTCTCATACCCCTGCTGGTCGAGGCGCACAACAGCCCGGAATGACAGGTCAGGTCAAAGAAGATATTTTATGTCGTTGGGGAGAGTTTGGGGTGTATGCACAAGGAGGCAAGCTCTTTTTTGACCCCTCAATGGTTCGAACTGAGGAGTACTTAGAAGATCAAAAGGAATTTGAATTCTACGATGTGGAAAACAAAAAGCAAACGCTCACCATTCCAAAGCACGCACTCTGCTTTACCTATTGCCAAGTACCGATTGTTTATCACAGCCAATCCAACGCCAATGGAATTGAACTTGTTCGCTCCAATGGGGAACAGAAAAAGATTGACCAACATCACCTCGATGAGGTTGATGCAGCCAATCTCTTCAGTCGAAATGGAAAAATCTCTCAAATTCATATTTATTTTTCATGAGTCAATTTCCAACATTTCGACTTATTGCTACGCTGATGACTAGTGCTTCTATTCTTATGACGAGTTGTTCGAATTCACCAGAGGATAGTCCAACAGCACAGGATATTTTAGGAAATCCAAACTATCAAGCCATTTCTTATGGAGGTTATCGCACAACATCTCGTGATACCGTACCGAGTGTTGATCAAATCAAGGATGATATGCGAATCTTATCTGCGATGGATGTCAAAATATTGCGCACTTACAACACAGAATTGGCAGAATTGCCAAATCTACTACAAGCGATTACAGAGCTGAAACAAGAGGACTCATCATTTGAGATGTATTTGATGGTTGGCGCTTGGATCAATTGTAAAGATGCTTTTACAGACAATCCAGATCATACGCAAGAAGATGAGGCATACAATGAATCCGAAGTACAGCGGGCCGTTCAATACGCACAACAATATCCAGAAATCATTAAAATAATTGCGGTTGGAAATGAAGCAATGGTTCACTGGGCTTCTAGCTATTTTGTACCACCCTCTGTGATCTTAAAGTGGGTCATCTATCTACAAGACCTCAAAACCAAGGGGGATCTTCCCAGTGATTTGTGGATCACGAGCTCTGACGATTTTGCTTCATGGGGAGGTGCTTCTAACAATTATCACACAGAGGATTTGAATCGTTTAATTGGCGCAGTCGATTTTATTTCGATGCATACGTATGCCTTTCACAATTCTCATTACAACCCCGATTACTGGTATAACCGAGATCCGAGTTTGAGTGAAATTGAGCAAATTGATGCAGCGATGCAGCGCGCAGGGGAGTTTGCAGCTGGTCAATACAACGACGTGAAGCAGTATATGTTGAGTTTGGGAATCGACAAACCAATTCATATTGGAGAGACTGGTTGGGCAACTGTCTCAAACGGCTACTATGGAGCAGAGGGCTCACAAGCAGCCGACGAGTATAAGCAAGCAATCTACTACAACCTCATGCGCCAATGGACTTCACAGAATAACATCTCATGCTTTTTCTTTGAAGCTTTTGATGAAATATGGAAAGACGCTACAAATAGCCAAGGATCTGAAAATCATTTTGGGCTTTTTACTGTTGATGGAAAAGCAAAGTATGCCTTGTGGAATTCAGTTGACAAAGGAATTTTTTCTGGATTGACACGAAATGGAAATACGATTACAAAAACTTTTAATGGGAGTAAGGAAAATCTGCTAGCTTTTGTCTTACCTCCTGTAACACGTAAAACCGATATAAACAAATAGATTATGTATCATAAAACTTTTTTCTTAATGATTCTTTTTACAGCGATATCATGTAATTCAATAAACTCCGAAGTACAAGTTTATGAGACCTCTGAAAGCGGCAATCAATTAAGCGTGCAAACAACATTCGAACATGATTCAGAGGCGTCAACAATCGTGATTAATTCAAAAAAAGAACTTCAAACCATTACAGGTTTCGGCGGAGCCTTTACCGAGTCTTCGGCTTATTTACTCAATAAGATGAGTGAAGAGAAACGCAATGAAATTTTAGCAGCTTATTTTGCTAAAGATGGTGCTCGTTACTCTCTTACGCGTACCCACATGAATTCATGTGACTTCTCATTAAATAATTACTCCTATACTCCTGTGGCAGGAGATAAAAATTTGGATCACTTTTCGATAGATGAGGACAAAGATGATATTATTCCCATGATAAAGGATGCGATGGCGATATCAGAGGATGGGTTTAAACTTTTTTCTTCGCCTTGGACTGCATCTCCATGGATGAAAGACAATAACAGTTGGGTAGGAGGGAAGCTATTGCCAGAGTATTACGACACTTGGGCTTTGTTCTTTTCAAAATATGTTGATGCCTACAAGGCAGAAGGAATTGATATTTGGGGATTTACTGTTGAAAATGAACCACACGGAAATGGTGAGAATTGGGAAAGCATGCATTATTCTCCTGAAGAAATGACGCACTTCGTCCAAAACTTTTTGGGCCCAAAGCTCGAAGCTGATGGTAAAGGGCACCTTAAAATTTTAGGATATGACCAAAATCGCGAAGGATTGCGTGAGTGGGTAGATATCATGTACAAAGACAAAGCTTCAAGTAAGTATTACGATGGAACAGCAATTCATTGGTATGAAAGCACCTACGACTATTTCCCAGAGGAATTGCAGTATGCACACCAAAAGGCCCCAGAAAAATATCTCATTCAAACCGAAGCTTGCGTAGATGCCGAAGTACCTGTTTGGAAAGACGACAAATGGTACTGGAAAAAAGAAGCAACGGATTGGGGATACGACTGGAGAGAAGAAGAAAAAAAATATTTACATCCCAAATACGCTCCTGCCAATAGATATGCTCGTGACATTATCGGATGCCTAAACAATTGGGTCGATGGTTGGGTAGATTGGAATATGGTTCTAGATGCCAAAGGAGGACCGAATTGGGCAAATAACTGGTGTATTGCCCCTGTAATTGTAGACCCAGAAAAGGATGAGGTTTACTACACACCGCTCTATTACATTATGGCTCATTTTAGTAAGTTTATTCGACCAAAGGCGAAAGTAATTGAAGCCAAAAAATCAGATGAGGAACTTATGGTAGCTGCTGCCAAAAATCCAGACGGAAGCATAGCAGTTGTGGTATTTAATGAAGGAACCACGTCAAAAAATTTCGAACTAACTCATAATGATTTAACCAAAAACATAAGTATAAGCCCGCAAGCAATACAAACCATAATGATCCACAGCCACTAAAAATAATATCATGGACAACCTCTCCTTAAAAAACAGAGTCCCGTTAGGTCAAAAAATTGCATTTGGCATCGGCATGTTTGCCAATCAAATGTTTCCCGCTATTCTTGGGATATTTATGGTTGTCTTAGTTCAAGATTTGGGTTTTCCAGGGTGGATGTGGTCTCTTATCTATTTTTTTCCTAGAATATTTGACTCTATTACCGACCCTGTAATGGGTTTTATATCTGATAATACAAAATCGAAATGGGGGCGTCGTAAACAGTATGTTTTGATAGGCGGTATTATTATGGGAGTTGCCTACATTTTTATGTGGCAGCTATTTAAGGAGAATACATTACAATTTAATTTTTGGTATTTCTTTATATGGTCCATTGTTTTTTATTTAGGACTTACTTTTTTTAGTGTCCCCTATGTAGCTATGGGGTATGAAATGAGCGATGATTTTCACGAACGTACAAATATCATGGCTATTGCGCAATGGATTGGACAATGGGCATGGGTGATTGCACCGTGGTTTTGGGTCATAATGTATGACCCCGAGTGGTTTCCTTCAGCAGATGTAGCAGCAAGAGAACTCGCAATATGGGTAGCAATCCCTTGTGCAATTTGTGCTATTGTTCCAGCAATATTCATAAAGAGCAAATCTACCCTTAATGAAGATTATGAGCCATTGAGTATTGCTAATATTGGCGCTAGTTTTGGAAAAATTTATGACAGCTTTATAGAAGCATTTAAAATTAAAGAATTTAGAAAATTATGCGGTGCTACATTTTTGGTATACAACGCCTTTATGGCGGTATCATCCCTAACATTCTTTGTAATTGTATATAAACTTTTTAACGGCGATACCGAAGCTACGGGGATTTGGGTGTCACTGTTTGGATGCCTTGGTGCTTTGGGAACTACTTTTGTCGTAATCCCTGTTGTAGCGTGGTTATCCAAAAAAACGGGAAAGAAAAAAGCATTTATGGTTTCCCAAGGCATCTCAATTCTTGGGTATGTGATGCTGTACTTTTTATTTATACCTGGAAAGCCTTGGATGTACATTATCGCTCTTCCATTTTTTTCATTTGGCATTGGAAGCTTATTTACCATTATGATGTCTATGACTGCAGATGTAATCGACGTTGATGAGCTAAACTCAGGTAAAAGAAGAGAAGGTGTTTTTGGAGCGATTTATTGGTGGATGGTTAAAGTAGGTTTTGCCATAGCAGGGGCTCTGAGCGGTGTGATTATTGCTGCGGTGGGCTTTAACCCAGACTTAACCACGGTAGAGCAACAATCGGCAGTAGATGGGCTGCATGCTTTCTTTTGTTTTTTTCCAACACTTGGAACATTGGGTGCGATGTGGATTATGCGTAACTATCGTATAGATGAGACTCGCGCCAATGAAATAAGAGCACTATTAAAATCTCGGAAAGGAGAATCTTTAAGCCTTACTTATGAAAAAATGCAAGGCAAATTATCTTCACTAACTGACAAAAGATTTACAAAAAGACTACACTCAGATGTGGATTTTTCTACTTGTTCTGAATCAAAACAAAAAACATTATTTGACAATATATTGCATAAGGGTCTACATGGTATTTGTTTTAGCCCGTATCGCGAAAACCAAGATATACATGACATCTTAGCTGAAAGCCAAATTGAAGAACGTATGGAAATAGTTGCTCCTTACACAAAGTGGGTGCGTTCGTTTTCATGTGCTGGAGGGAATGAACATATTCCCAAAGTTGCTAGAGCTAAAGGCTTAAAAACCATGGTAGGCGCTTGGATTGGTAACGATAAAAAAGAAAATGACAAGGAAATAAAATCGCTTATTCGTCTTGCCAAAAAAGGATTGGTAGATATTGCCGTAGTGGGCAACGAAACCTTAATGCGTAATGAAGTAAGTGAAGAAAACATTCTTGATTATTTAGCCGAGGTTAAAAAAGCCCTTCCAGGAGTTAAAGTAGGTTACGTTGATGCATACTATCAATTTATTCAACGCCCAAAACTAGTGGAAGCATGTGATGTTATTCTAATTAATTGCTATCCCTTCTGGGAAGGTTGTAAAATAGAATTTGCATCGTCAAGTTTACGTGAAATGTATCAAGCGACAAAAAATATTTCCAACGGAAAGCCTGTCATGATAACAGAAACAGGGTGGCCAAATCAAGGGGAGAGTGTTGGTAAATCACAACCGTCAGCACAAAATGCGATGGACTATTTTGTCAATGCTCATTTATGGGCGGCACTAGAGAAAGTGCCTATGTTCTACTTTTCCTCGTTTGATGAGTCTTGGAAAGTACACCATGAAGGAGATGTAGGTTCGGGATGGGGAATTTGGGATAAAAACGAAAACCGTAAATACAAATAATAATGTCATACAGAGAAGGAGTTGACTTTAAGCTCGAAGAACTCGAACATCAATCTTATGAGGGACTTGTCTTGCCTGAGCACACAACAGATGATTTAAACATCATTTGGAGAAACACATTAAAATCAGGAATGCATGGGATTTGTTTTAGTCTTTATGAAGACGGCCAAGAGCCAGGAGATACGATAACAGCAACGCAAGTAGAGCGTCGTGTAAAGATTTTGAAACCGTTTACGAAGTGGATACGTTCTTTTTCTTGTCTTGAAGGAAACGAACACATCCCTCGTATTGCTAAAAAACACGGACTCAAAACAATGGTAGGTGCTTGGCTTGGAGATGACGATAAGAAAAACAAACAAGAAATAAAAGCTCTAATTGAACTTGCTAACGAGGGCAATGTAGATATTGCGGCTGTAGGTAACGAGGTACTTTACAGAAATGACTTAAGTCTTGAAGAACTAATCGGTTACATGAAAGAGGTTAGAGCTGCAATTCCAGCACATATTCCTATTGGTTATGTAGATGCTTATTATGAATTTTCTTCTCACCCAGAATTAGTAGAACATTCCGACGTTATTTTGTCTAACTGCTATCCCTTTTGGGAAGGCTGTCCTGAAGAATATGCATTGCCCCATATGCAAAGTATGTATGGTCAGGCTATGGATGCAGCCAAAGGAAAAAAAGTAATCATTACGGAAACGGGATGGCCAAGCAAAGGAGAAAACCTGAATGGAGCGGTACCTTCAGAAGTTCATGCCATGAAATATTTTATTAACACCCAGGCTTGGGCAAAGGATTCAAATCTAGAAGTGTTCTACTTTTCTTCTTTTGATGAATCTTGGAAAGTGGGCCCTGAAGGAGATGTAGGAGCTTATTGGGGCTTGTGGGATAAAGATGAAAACATTAAGTTTAATATTTAATATTTATTGATCCAATGGATTATACCACATTGCTTTCCATTCCGAAAGGGGCTGCGGTTTGTTACTCAGGATTTCGTGAGGGGCAACGACCTGGGGATGTCTATCCGAACTATGAGCAAGTCAAGGAAGATTTGTTAATTGTACAGCGTCATTGGCGCTATATTCGTTTGTATAGTTGTGATCAACACGCCCATACCGTACTCGAAGTGATTCGCAAAGAACAGCTCCCGATTCAAGTCATGCTGGGTGCCTATCTCGATGGAGAACAGTCCAATCCCAATTGTCCATGGGGAGGCGAATATAGCGATGCGGAAATCGATTCCCACAAGAAAAATAACAAAGCCGAAATCGAAACCTTGATTGCATGGGCAAACGCCTATGGAGATATCATTATCGCCTTAGCAGTTGGCAACGAATCCTGTGTTGACTGGTCAGGAAATATGGTTCCTGTCGATCAGATGATTGCTTATGTAAGACAAGTAAAGGCATCAACCAATCAAGCGGTTACCTTTTGTGAAAATTATGTCCCTTGGCTTGATAAACTTGCGCCCCTTGTTGAAGAACTAGATTTTATCTCCATACACACATACCCCTTGTGGGAACACAAATCCATTGAGGAGGCCATAGCGCATACTAAGGAAAATTATTATCAAGTTTCTCAAAAATATCCAGATAAAGTTGTTGTTATCACAGAAGCGGGTTGGGCAACAGACGCCAATGGGCGTGGTTTTCCTAAAGCCCATGCAAATGTATTTTTTCAAAAAATGTACTACGATTCCTTGTGCCAATGGACAGCAAACAAGAACATCCTCACCTTTGTTTTTGAAGCTTTTGACGAACCCTGGAAAGGGTCTCCAGATCCGTTTGAACCCGAAAAACACTGGGGTCTGTTTTATGAAAACCGGAATCCAAAAATGGCAATTGCTAATCCACCTGGTTATAAGCGGTAAGGGTCGCTTACTCTAAACATACTGTATATTTGCTTCATGAAAAGAACCTTTTTGTTGTTTTTTGCACTCATCACTTCATGTTCCCAATCTGGACAAAAAACGACGAATGCTGAATCAATCGTTATCGAAAACAGAAATTTTTTTGACAACAAACCGCAGCTCACCCCAATTCCCCTTGGGGAAGAACAACCCTTTACTTCCCTGTTTGCCCAACTTGAAGAGTTGCCAAATGTCGACACCAATACCCTTCAGCAGCAGCTCGAATCGATTGGAGATGAAGCAGATCGAATTTCAGAGAAAAACTTCCCAGATCAACTTCGCATTCCGCAACTCGTGAGTCGGTATAAGGTTTTTCGAACCCGAGTTGGGATTGTTCGTTTTGCCAACCCCTCACAGTACGTAGATTCCTCTTTTGTCAAGGGAATGGATGATGTGATCATTGCTTGGAATGTATTTGCCGATCACTACAATCGAATCGCTAAAGAGCTTGATCAAGACCAAGTTTCGGCTCAAAAAAAGCGTATCCCAATGATTCAAGCTGTGGATCAGTAACAATCTTATTGGTATTTCCTGACTCTTCAGCAAATTTTGGTAAAGGGAGTTGCATCTCTTTCGCAGCTTGCTCGTAGAAATCCTGTTTTGTAGGATGCCATGGCGCAACACCATTATAGATACTCTGCCAAGGAGATTGATCAGCCAAATAGCGAAGTAAGCCGATAGCATCTGCTTTGTGAATCAAGTTGATCGGAGCTTGGGGGTTATCAACTACTGGTAATTTGGCGAGTTGTTTCACGGGATGTCGGTCGCCACCCAAAAGGCCACCCAAACGAACGATTTGTGTAGAAAAACCGTCTTGAGACAGTAAAATATTCTCAACTTCAAAAAGCTGCCGCCCACTTTCAGTTTTTGGTTGCGGGACTATGCTTGGTGTAACAAGTCCTTGCTCTGGACCATAAACACCTGTACTGCTGGTAAACACGACCTCTTTGACTTTGCTTTTATGGACATGTGGAAGGAGTTGCTGAATCACCGCTACAAAATTTCGTTTTGGGTTTTGTCGAAGCCCAGGCGGAAAGGTTAAAAACAAACGGCTGACCCCATAAAGAAACTCGGATAAATTGCCTGAAACATGGTTTTCCCTGATTTGGACATCAAATCCATGAATCCCCTGCTCTTGAAGAGAATCCGCATCTTTTTTCGATTGCCGACTGCCATGTACAATGAATCCACTCTCCACATAGGATTGGGCAAGTCCAAGGCCTAGCCAACCACAACCAAGCACCCCAATTCGCTCTTTCATATTGCAAAAATAGACTCTTTTCACCCTGTTCTTCCACCCATTTGCTAAAAAAAATGTACATTGTTGAGTATAAAAACACAACAATATGGCAATTAAAAGTTTTCAAGGCGTTCGTGCAAAGGCAAAACCAGCTCCCAATCCTCCTTTGCTTGTTTCGGACTATATGACCCGGGAGCTGATCATATTTTCCCCAGACCAATCGATTTTAGAAGTGATGGAGTTGTTTATTCGTCATCGCATATCTGGCGGACCGGTCGTTGATGATAAAGGAATACTCGTTGGGATTGTTTCGGAGGCAGACTTTATGAAGCAGATCTCGGAAAGTCGTTATTTTAATATGCCAATTTTAGAAAAGCAAGTGTCAAACTTTATGTCGTCTCCTGTCAATACGATTGAGCATGATCGTACGATTTTTGATGCAGCTTTGTATTTTCACACCAATAGCCGTCGTCGCTTACCGGTGCTCAACAATGGACGTTTGGTCGGTCAGATCAGCCGTCGCGATATTGTTGTAGCGGCCTTACAGTTGCGCAGTCAGCGTTGGCGTTAGCCCCAGTCCTGCCGCTTTACCAATACATACCAGTCATTATCGAGAGGTAAATAACCCTGATCATACACAAAATAATAAGTCTTTCCAGCTTTTGTGTGATAGATACTTGTGATATAAGAAAATGAAAAAGCTGCGTCGATTAGTTTTTTATGAGTGACTTTGGTCTTATCCCCTTTATTCAACTTTTTAAGTATGCGGTAATTATGAAGTAGCCGCCGGTTGACTTTGTAAATATTGCGCTTATGCTCACGTTGATCACGGTTGTTATAAACGTTTCTACACTGGTCTCCACAAAATCGTTTGTCGCTACGACCAGAAATGGGCTGTTTGCATTCGAGGCAATGACGTTCTCTCATGGTTGAAGTGATTTGGATAACACAAATCTATAAAATTCATTTTGTTATCCAATTTAAAAGGTTGAATCTTAATGCCGTAGGAAAGATTATTTTCAATTCCCAAAAAATCACTTCCCCCTTCGAAGAAAGTCATTTCTAACCGTTTATAAACGACTATATCCGTAAATAAGTGGATAACATACGACTCTTTGGTTTTGTCCCATGCAACTTTGCTCCATTGTTTAACGTAAATCTACTATTATGAACAAAATTCAAAATCGTGTAAAATTGATCGGGCACTTAGGCGCCGATCCAGAAATCAAAACCTTAGAAAGCGGCCGTAAGGTGGCGATCTTTCGAGTTGCTACCAACTCGTCCTACACCAATGATAAGAACGAGCGGGTAGAAGACACCCAATGGCACCCCGTCGTGGCGTGGGGCAAGCTTGCGGAAATCAGCGAAAAACACCTGACCAAAGGTAAAAAAGTTGCTATCGAAGGCAAGTTAGTACACCGTACCTACGAAACCAAAGACGGTGATAAACGCTATATCACAGAAGTGAGTTGTGACGAGCTGATGATGCTCTAAACCTAAAAGTAGATGTCCCGCGCCAATCGAAACGTATTGGCGTGGGCCTCTACTAAAATGGAGAGTTCAGGGACATACCCACCACCCATACTGCACTGCACAGGCAAGGCGTGCTGCCGACACCACTGCAAGACCATTTCATCGCGCTGTTTACAGCCCGCCACCGACAAACCCAATCTTCCCAATTTGTCCTGCGCAATCACATCCACTCCACATAAATAAAACACAAAATCTGGCTGTACTTTTTGATGCAAATCGTCCAGTGCATCTGCCAATACCTTTAAATAGGTCGCATCATCGGTTTGGTCGGCTAACCCAATGTCCCAATCGCTCGTTTCCTTACGGAAAGGATAGTTTTTTTCGCCATGCATAGAAAACGTAAATACATCCTTGTGATTTGAAAAAATAGCTGCCGTTCCATTGCCCTGGTGCACATCCAAATCGAGAATCAACACCTTTTTTGCCCTGCCATTGTCGAGTAGCCATTGCGCTGCAATGGCCTGATCGTTGAGCATACAAAAGGCTTCTGATCGATCGGCATAGGCATGGTGTGTTCCCCCAGCTATGTTCATCGCAATCCCATGCGTCAAAGCATGTTCAGCACCGTCAATGGTTCCTTGGGCAATGACATGTTCACGGTATACCAGTGCCTTAGAAAGCGGAAACCCCAAACCCCTGACCTCTGCCTTGGAGAGGGTGAGCGCACACAATTGCTCGTAATATTCAGGATCGTGAACCCGCAGTACCGTGTTTTTATCAATGGGTTTTGGACTGAAAAATTGTTCGGGAGTACAAGTCCCTTCGTGTAGGAGTTGCTTAGGCAACAACTCGTATTTGATCATGGGGAAGCGATGCCTATCGGGCAGTGGATGCGCATAGCATGCATCAAAAGCAATGTAAAGCATGGGGTTAGACGCTCTGGATTTTCAGTTTGTCTAATTGGACTTTGATATCATCATCTTCAACTTTTGAAAACAACAATTCACTAGGGGCGAGGACTGTTCCAGCGGGGATAAATTCGATTTGTGCCAAATCATCCCATTTGGATTCGAGGGGAAGTCCTAAAATTTGTTTGAGTTTGTCAGCCGTTTGTGGTAAAAAGGGTGTGCTGGCAATGGCCAATACAGCAGCGATTTGTAAGCCGTTATACATGATGGTTTTAACGCGTTCAGGATTGGTTTTTTGCTGTTTCCACGGCTCTTCATCGGCCAGATATTTATTGCCTAAGCGAGCAATTTTTAAGAGTATCTGACTGGCTTCGCGAAAGCGATAGCTCTCCACTGCGGCGGCGATTTGCGTTGGCAAAGCATGCAACTCGGCTAGGGTTTCCTGATCGACTTGCGTATTAGTATTTGGTACAGGCACAACACCATCATAATATTTATGGGTCAGCACCACAATCCGATTGATAAAGTTCCCATAGATGGCAACGAGTTCATTGTCGTTTCGGGCTTGGAAGTCACGCCATGTAAAGTCATTGTCTTTGTTTTCTGGCGCATTGGCAGTCAAGACATAGCGCAACACATCTTGCTTGCCTGGAAAATCTTCCAAAAACTCATGCAGCCAAACGGCCCAGTTTTTAGAAGTAGACAGTTTTTGTCCTTCAAGGTTTAAAAATTCGTTGGCAGGCACATTGGTTGGCAACACATAAGAACCTTCAGCGTGGAGCATAGCGGGGAAGATAATACAGTGAAATACGATATTATCCTTGCCAATAAAGTGGACGAGTTTGGTGTTTTTATCTTTCCAATAGGGTTCCCAGTCTGTGTTGTTTTTCTCAGCCCATTCTTTGGTTGCGGAGATATACCCAATCGGTGCGTCAAACCAAACATAGAGGACTTTGCTTTCACCACCTGGCACAGGAACAGGAATCCCCCAATCGAGATCTCGTGTCACTGCTCGTGCTTTGAGTCCATCGTCGAGCCAGGATTTGACTTGCCCATAGACGTTGGGTTTCCAGTCATCAGCGTGTCCTTTTAGGATCCAATCTTCCAAAAAGGTCTGGTATCGATCCAAAGGTAAAAACCAATGTTTGGTTGCTTTGGTTACGGGAACACTACCAGAGATCGTGGAGGTTGGATTGATCAGATCAGTCGCATTGAGTGAGCGCCCACAGGACTCGCATTGATCGCCATAGGCCTCTTCATGACCGCAATGAGGACAGGTGCCCACGACAAATCGATCTGCCAAAAACTGTTCGGCTTCCTCGTCGTAGAGTTGTTCTGTGGTTTCTTCAATAAAGTCGCCTTTGTCGTAAAGAGTTGTAAAAAAATCACTCGCAGTTTGATGATGGATGGGGTCAGAGGTTCTTCCATAGTGGTCAAAAGAAATACCAAAGTCATCAAAAGACGACTTGATCATATGGTGATAATGATCAACGAGTTCTTTTGGAGATTTCCCTTCTTTTTTGGCTCGAATCGAAATCGCCACCCCGTGCTCATCACTACCACAAACAAAAAACACATCCTCTCCTTTCATGCGCAGATAGCGGGCATAAATGTCTGCTGGGACATAAACGCCAGCGAGATGTCCGATATGTATCGGACCGTTGGTGTAGGGAAGTGCTGCGGTAACCGTGTAGCGGTTTTTTGACATGAAGGAATCTATATTGACCGCAAAAATAAACAATAATCTCCCTCTCATTGATTTTTTATATCTTCAAATTCAAATCAACCCCAATGAACACAACCATTCGTGGCCGAAAAGGCGAAGACTTAGCCGCAGAAAGCTACCAAAAACAAGGGTTTACCATCTTAAAACGTAATTATCGATTTGCTAGGGCAGAAGTGGACATCATTGCCCAAAAGGGTGATACACTCGCAATCGTAGAGGTCAAATGGCGCAGCAACACCTACTTTGGCGACCCACAATCCTTTGTTTCCAAAAAACAACAACGATCCCTCATCACGGCAGCGGATCATTATGTCAGTTCCAATGGATTAGACGTTCATGTCAGGTTCGATATTGTAAGTATTGTGGGAAAACAACCCAAAATCGACATTCAAATCATCGAAAATGCCTTTTACCCTTTTATTTAAATGTGTTATTTATAACAAATTGTTTAATTATTTATTATTTTCGCGATGGATTTACGTACACATATGAAAACAATTTCTTCGGCTGTTGAAGGCTATATCAAAAGCAAGCCCTTTTTGGTCAGTGCGCTCACGCAGGGAATCATCAATCTGACTTCCTTGGCACGTATGATGAACAAGGACATCACGAGTGTGATGAACAAAGACGTGCGAAATGGTGCGATTGTGATGGCACTCAAACGCCTTTCCTCTGACTTTGAATTTCGCTCCTCTCTCAAAATTGTACGCACTTTACGCAATATTGGAGATATCACGGTTCGCTCGTCTCTAATCGACTACAATTTTAAAACGTCACCTACGCTTTTGACATCTCAAGTAAAATTAATGGCTGACATCTCTGGCGATAAAGACAATTTTTATACCTCTTCAAGGGGAGTCAACGAGTGTAATGTTGTGGTCAGCGGCAATCTTGCGGAGTTGGTTGAAAGTTGTTTTTCCAATGAGACTTGTATTCACAAGGAAATGGAATTGTCTTCGATTTCGGTGAAGTTACCAATTGAGAATGTGTCTGTACCAGGGATCTATTATTTTGTTTTCCAACGTCTTTCATGGGAGGGAATCAACATCTATGAGGTTATTTCGACGTCAAATGAGTTCACCATTTTAGTCAACGAGGAGCAAGTTGATAAGGCCTTTCGGATTATCAAGGATCTCAAACAGTTGTAGGTTGTAACTCTGCCAAACAACGCAGCGCTTCCTCAATTGTATTTACCCCTTCAAAAGACAATAACAAACGTGTATTTTCTGCTTGCTTACGCTCTTTTAATACACCCTTTTTCGAATGGGATTGGAGCTGTTTCATCATACGACTAAAATCATCTGACTGAAAAAAGTTGTCAGTGCTTGTGGTATCAAAATAACAGATGAGTTTGTTTTTTTTCAAAACGACTTTTTCAAAGTGCAAATCAGTAGCTAGCCATTTCAGCTGAACACTTTGGATCAAGGCTTGTGAAGTGAGAGGTAAAGGACCAAATCGATCTTTGAGTTCAACGACCAATTGGTCAAGTGCGGATTGATTGGTCACTTCGTTTAAACTTTGATAACAACTCAACCGTTCCTGTACGTTGTTGATGTAGGTATCGGGGAAAAGAATTTCGAGGTCAGTATCGATTTGCACCTTTTTTTGGGTTGGCTTATGATCGGGATAGAGTTCTTGAAAATGCTCAATTTTTAACTCTTCAATGGCCTCTTTTAAGATTTTCTGATAGGTGTCAAAACCGATATCATTGATAAACCCACTTTGTTCTCCACCGAGCAGATCGCCTGCTCCGCGAATTTCCAAATCACGCATAGCGATTTGAAAGCCAGAACCCAGAGCGGTGTGCTCGGCAAGTGCGCGCATCCGTTTTCTTGCCTCATCGTTTAAGGTGGACAAAGGTGCAGACAGAAAATAACAAAAGGCCTTTTTATTGCTTCTTCCAACACGGCCACGCATCTGGTGAAGATCACTCAATCCAAATTGGTGTGCATTGTTGATGAATATCGTGTTGGCGTTTGGTACATCAAGCCCATTCTCTATGATGGTTGTTGCGACGAGGATATCGATCTGTCCTTCAATAAAATTCCGCATTCGACTCTCAATAGATGAACCGTCCATTTGACCGTGAATACTTGTGACTTTGGCATCGGGAACCAGACGTTGTAACATCCCTGTAAACTCCACTAAATTCTCAACGCGATTGTGCACAAAAAAGACTTGTCCTCCACGCTGCAATTCATAGATGATGGCGTCGCGGATCAAGGGTTCACTAAATCCAACAACCTGACTTTCTATTGGGTGTCTGTTGGGCGGTGGCGTATTGATGATCGATAGGTCACGGGCTGCCATCAAGCTAAATTGAAGAGTACGAGGAATTGGTGTGGCTGTAAGGGTGAGTACATCCACATTGTTTTTTAACGCTCGGAGTTTCTCCTTGACCCCCACACCAAATTTTTGCTCTTCATCTACGACTAGCAATCCGAGATTTTTAAAGCTAATACTCTTGTTGACCAGTTGGTGCGTTCCGATAACAATATCGATTGAGCCATCGTTTAGGCCATTGAGTATTTCCTTTCTGTCTTTGGCCGATCGAAAGCGGTTGAGATAGTTGATTTGCACCGGAAAATCTTGCAATCGCTTTGAAAAAGTGTTGTGATGCTGAAAGGCAAGAATCGTGGTGGGAACAAGAACGGCCACTTGCTTACCATTGTCCACGGCCTTAAAAGCAGCACGAATTGCCACTTCCGTTTTTCCAAAACCAACATCTCCACAAACCAATCGATCCATGGGCTGTTCACTTTCCATATCTTGTTTAACCGCCTCTGTTGCACTTCGCTGATCGGGGGTATCTTCATATACAAAAGAGGCCTCCAACTCATGCTGCAAATAGCTGTCTGATCGGTATTGAAAGCCCTTTTTGAGTTTGCGCTTGGCATAGACCTGAATAAGGTCAAAAGCAATTTCTTTAACCCGCTTTTTGGTTTTTATCTTCAGTTTTTTCCAAGCGGCTGATCCGAGTTTGTAGATTTTGGGAACCGCACCGTCCTTCCCTGAATATTTTGAGATTTTATGCAGAGAATGAATGCTGACATAGAGAATATCGCGTTCCCCATAGATCAATTTAATCGCTTCTTGTTGTTTTCCTTCAACTTCAATACGCTGGAGTCCACCAAACCTACCAACCCCATGATCGATATGGGTCACATAATCCCCAACACTCAACTGGTTAAACGCTTTAAGACTAATCGCTTGCTTTTTGGCATAGCCGTTTTTGAGCCTAAACTTATGATGACGATCAAAAAACTGATGGTCTGTGTAACATGCTACTTGGTTTTCTCTATCGATAAACCCACGGTAAAGAGGCATGATATGAATGTCAAATAAATCTTCGGACACCAACTCATCAGCAATTCGAAGAAAACGGTCTGCCTGCGGTTTTGAACTGCAGTAAATATGATTGTGGATACCCTTCGATTGGTTTTCGATCAGGTGCTCAATAATATGCTCGAAATTTCGATGAAAGCTCGGTTGCGGCTGGCAGTCAAAAGCAATATGGTTTGACATTTTTTCACCTCCAAAATGGACAGTGGTTCGATTGGCAAGTGCTTCTTCAAAATTTTGACCGTGTACAAAAAGATCTTCGGGTTTGGCGTGCGCTATTGGGCTTTCCAAGGCGGCATGCGCTTCAATTGACTTTTCATAGAGCTTGTCCAAAACAGAACAAACGTCTGAAATACGTGGAAGTAAATAGGTAGTTGATTTGTGTAAAAATGACCAGAGGGGTTGCCGTTCTTCACTTTTTAGTTTGTGTTCCAAATGCGCTATAACATCAACGGCTTGCAGGGACTTAGTAGACAGTTGGGTTTCAATATCAAAGCAATTGATTCGATCGATTTCATCCCCAAAAAACTCGATGCGATAGGGCTCATCCTTGTCGAAAGAAAAGATATCGATAATCCCACCACGAACCGAAAACTCACCTGGTTGGGTCACAAAATCAACCCTTTGAAAATCATATTCAAACAAGGCCTCATTGACAAGGTCTCGACCCAGACTTTCGCCAACTTTGATAGTCAAGGTTTTTTTCTGCAGCTCTTGTTTTGTGATAACCTGTTCAAATAAGGCATCGGGATAGCTAACAAGTACGATTGGTTGTTTGGCATGACTACACTGTTTAAGGGCTTCAGCACGCATCATCACATTGGCATTGTCCACTTGTTCGATCTTATATGGGCGACGGTAGCTAGCAGGATAAAACAACACTTGATGGTTGGGCAATAATCGCTCGAGATCGTTATGCATATACGCTGCCTCTTCTTTGTCTTCAAGTACCCAGACGAGATGCTTTGTACTTTGTTCAAAGAGAGCAGCGACCAAAAAAGCATAGGAAGAGCCTGCGAGACCCGAAATACTGACTTTTTCGCTCGCTTCAATGTGGTTGTAAAGCTGTTGGGTTTGTGCACTTGCCAGCGCACCACCCAAGTTGCCAAATGGATTCAACCCAATTTTTTTGCAATGATACAAACTCTGGCGGTAGCTCACATACAAAACCCAAAAAGATTCCATTTTGCATTTGTAGGCATATTCTGCTTATTGTTACCTTTGCGCCCATGATAAATCAGGTTTGTATTCGCCAGGCGACTGTTGAGGATGCACAAGCGATTTTATCGCTTATTCAGGAGCTTGCTACTTTTGAGCGCGAGCCCGAATCGGTAGTACTCACCAAAGAAGAGCTTGTTCGGGACGGCTTTGGCGAACAACCGGCATTTGTGTGTTTTGTAGCTGAGGAAGACAAACAAATTATTGGAATGGCGTTGGGCTACCCACGTTATTCAACCTGGAAAGGCAAAACCATGCATCTTGAAGACTTGATCGTACAAGAGCAGCATCGTGGCAAAGGAGTTGGATTTGCCTTATACAAACGATTTATCCATTATGCTGCCTCCCTTCGTGTGAAACGCATTGAGTGGGCTGTCTTGGATTGGAACCAATCTGCAATCGATTTTTACGAACAAACAGGTGCCAAAGTATTGTCCGATTGGCGCACAGCGCAAATGGGCGAAAACGAAATTTCTCATTTTATAAATCAATACCCTGATGCGGATATTTAAATTTGGAGGAGCGTCGGTTAAAGACGCCGATGGGATACACAATATGTGTCGTGTACTGGAACAAACGGGTCATGAAAATACCCTGATTGTAGTGTCAGCCATGGGGAAAACGACCAATGCCCTCGAAAAGCTAATCGAAGTCTATTTTGAAGATTCCCAAAAAATTGAGTCACAAATCAATGAAGTTATCGATTATCACTTGGGAATTATGAATGAGATATTTGACCATCCCAAGCATGATGTATTTGCTGAAGTCAAAGGACGATTTGACCGCTTGCGTTACTTTTTGAAAAACAATAAGTCTCCGCATTACTCTTTTGTCTATGACCAAGTTGTGAGTACAGGCGAACTGGTGTCAACGACAATCATCACACATTATCTCAATTCAAAAGGGATTTCTGCCGACTGGCTTGATGCGAGAGAATGCATACAAACCGACGCAAGCTATCGAGATGCGAATGTGGACTGGACGCGGACAGAGGTCGCTATTAATGAGCAAGTCAGCCCAAACCGATTGTACATTACGCAAGGGTTTATTGGAAGCGATGATAACAATTTTACGACTACGCTTGGCCGTGAAGGGTCGGATTATACAGCAGCGATTTTTGCGTATTGTCTCAATGGAAATTCTGTTACCATTTGGAAGGACGTACCAGGTGTTCTCAATGCCGATCCACGTCATTTTGAATCCACTCAACTGCTTCATCATATTTCTTATCAGGAAGCCATCGAGCTCGCTTTTTATGGGGCATCTGTTATTCACCCCAAAACCCTACAGCCATTGCAGCGCAAAGAGATTCCACTTCACGTAAAATCGTTCATCAATCCCAATGATGAGGGAACCAAAGTGAGTAAAGGGGTCACGATCGATCCACATGTCCCATGTTTTATTGTCAAAAACGACTTGGCACTGATCCGCTTGTCATCACTCGACTTTTCCTTTATCATCGAGAAAAACATCAGTGATATTTTTGCGATGCTCCACAAGCATAAAATGAAAGTCGATTTGATTCAAAATTCAGCGATTAGCTTTTCAGTGTGTGTATTTGATAAGTTCAACAAAATGGAGGAACTTCTTCACGAGCTCCGTGGCCGGTTTCAAGTGAATCATACAGAAGATGTTTCACTGTACACAATTCGATACTTTCAAGCTGAAAGCGCAGATTTTTTGCTGCGTAAACACGAACTATTACTCGAGCAACGAACCCAAGAGACCATTCAGTTGGTGATGCGCTAAACCCCGACCTGATGTTGCTCGATAAAGGCCTGAACAAATTTTTTGATTTCGTCTCTAGTCGCAGCAAAAGCAGCTTTGATTTCTTCCTCGTTTTCTGAGACCAATTTGGAGGGGTCTGTAAAGTTGTGATGAATCCGAAGGGCTGTCTGGCTCGGGATGTAAGGGCAGTTTTCTTGTGCGTGATCACATACCGTAAAAATATAGTCGAAGGGAATATGAAGATACTCATCGACGTGATTTGACGTATGATTCGAAATATCGATCCCATCATCTGCCATCGTTGCAATTGCCTTATGGTTGACACCATGCGTTTCGATACCCGCTGAATACACCTTTAGATTTTGTTTCCCAAAATGAGCAAAATAGCCATGAGCGATTTGACTTCGACAGGAATTACCTGTGCATAAAATGAGTATGTTTTTCATGGAAACAAAAATACCAATAGAAGGATATTGGCTTGTAAATTTGAGGTTAAGTTATGCGACTTTTAGTTGCGTTTAAAAAAAACGTCCTTTCACCTTATCGACGATAACTTGCGCAAGTCGCTCTTTACTTTGGTGTGTCCAGCCAGCAACGTGCGGACTGAGCAAGACATGTGGGTTGTCGATGAGTTGTTGTAGTTGGGGGTTGTGATCGAGTTGTTCAAAAGATGATTTTTCAAAGGGGAGCACATCCAAACCAGCTCCTTTGATCGTTTTGTTTTCCATTGCTTCCAATAGGTCATCGATAACCACTTGGTTTCCACGTGAAGTGTTGATCAGCCAAAAGGGTTTTGCCATCTGATTGATAAAATCGACATTGATATATGCCTTGGTTTCTGGTGTTTGTGGCAGATGCAAACTCACAATATCAGCTTGTTCTTGTAAGACCGCTAAGGAAACTTGCATCGCATTTTCATCGCCTTTGTTTGGTAGGATATCGTGACACAATACCTTCACGTCAAATCCCTGAAGTTTTTTGGCAAAACGCCCAGCTGTGTGACCATAACCAATGAGTCCGATTGTTTTCCCGTCGAGTTCTTCTCCTCGATTGCCTTCTCGTTCCCAATTTCCATTGGCGATATCTTGAGCGCCTTTTGGAAGGTTATTTAGCAGTCCCAATAGCATCGCTAGTGCGTGGTTACCAACTGCATTGGCATTGCCCTCTGGAGAGGAAATGATCTCAATCCCTAAAGACTTTGCGTGTGTCACATCTATATTTTCAAGACCTGATCCCACACGAGCAATAAAACGAAGATGCTGAGCTGCATCCAAAAACACTTTGTCGATTGGAAAACGACTGCGAATAACAATGGCATCATAGTTTTCAATGATGGCCACGATGTCTTCTTTCGAACTTTTAAAGTCAAACACATTGGTACAACCGAGTTTGCTCAATCCTTGCGTTAGGATATCATGGTTACTGTCTAGATGGAGAACACGCATGACGATTGACATTTGGAATTAAACCAATAACCACTTGGCGATATAAAAAAAGAGAAAGATTCCAAAGATGTCATTGCTTGTGGTGATAAACGGCCCTGTGGCAATTGCTGGATCGATACCCCTTCGATTTAGGATGATGGGCACAAAAGTGCCGATGAGCGCAGAAACAATAATCACACAAAGCATCGATAAAGCGATCGTCAAACTGATTTCGGTCGGTTGTTGCGTGGCAACTCCAAACAAGATAACCAGTAGCGCGAGCGCACCTCCGTTGATGAGTCCAAGACCAACTTCTTTGAGTAAGCGGTTGAGAAGACTGCCTTTGACCACATCATTGGCAAGACCCTGAACAATGATTGCGGACGATTGTACACCAACATTACCAGCCATGGCTGCAATCAGGGGTGTAAAAAAGAATAACGATTTATACGATGGGTGATTCATAAAACTCTCAAAGCCCTCGAGGATAAATACACTTCCGAGCCCTCCAATCAAACCCAAAACCAACCATGGAAGTCTTGCTTTAGTGAGTTGAACAATGGAGTCATTGGCTTCAACGTCAGAGGAAATTCCCGCTGCGAGCTGATAATCTTTTTCTGCTTCATCCTTGATTAAATCAACAATATCGTCGATTGTAATTCTACCGACCAGTTGTTTGTTTTCATTGACAACAGGGATTGCCTCTAAGTCATATTTCGACATGATTTTTGCCACTTCCTCTCCGTTTACATCAACTTGTACATAATCGACTTTGGGGATATAAATGCTTGCGATTTTGCTTTTCTCATTCGCGGTTAGCAAATCTTTTAACGACAAGCGTCCAAGCAATACATTCTCATTATCAACAACATAAATAGAATGGACTCGAGTGACCTCTTGCGCTTGTATGCGCATTTCGCGCACACAGCGTGTAACCGTCCAGTTTTGATTGACACAAACCAACTCTTTAGCCATCAATCCACCCGCAGAATTTTCATCGTATGAAAGGAGTTCACGGATGTCATCAGCGTGTTCTGTGTCTGAGATTTGGTCGATTACTTCTTTTTGGATCTCCATGGGGAGTTCCGCTACGATATCCACAGCGTCGTCGGTATCAAGCTCATTGATTTCGGTCGCAATTTCCTCTGAAGATAGTGCATCCAAGATGTTTTCTCGGACATCTTCATCCAGTTCGGTGAGCATATCTGCTGTTTTTTCAGAGTCAATCAGCTTGAACAAATACACCGCTTGTTCGATTTGGAGGGCGTCAAAAATTTCTGCTAAATCTGCGTAGTGATATTCTTTGAAAAGAGTTTGAAGTGCTTTGTCATTTTCAGAGGCAATATCTCCGATGACTTGTTCTAGAAGTTTTTCGCTAAGCTGAAAAGGCGTCATGAGCAATCAAATTTGTGATGCGAACAAAATCCGAAACGCCCAGTTGTTCAGGACGTTGCCCAAAGATAGTGTCTTCTTTTAAATTGGCTGGTAAAGAAAAGGTTTTTAAACTGTTTCGCAAGGTTTTACGCCTTTGCTGAAAGGCGGTTTTGACGACTTGGAAGTACAAGCGTTCATCACAATCCAATTTGATATTTTCTTTTCTTCGCAACCGCAAAACAGCTGATGCAACTTTCGGTGGGGGATTAAACACAAAACGGTTGACATTAAATAAATACTCCGTTTCGTAAAAACTCTGCGTCAATACGGACAGTATACCATAGGATTTTGAGCCAGGGGGCTCGCAAATACGCTCGGCAACCTCTTTTTGAAACATGCCTACAAATTCAGGAACTCGCTCCCGGTTTTCAATGGTTTTAAATAAGATTTGAGAAGAGATGTTGTACGGAAAATTACCAATAATTGCGAGTGGACTTGGAAACTGATTGGCCAAATCGCATTTCAGAAAATCTCCAAAAACCAGATTGGATTTTAATTTGGGATAGTTGTCTTGTAAGTAATCAATGGATTCTTCATCAACTTCAATGGCATGAATGGTATAATCCGTTTGCAGTAGATATTGAGTAAGCACACCCATTCCAGGTCCAACCTCCAAAACATCTTTGTAGCCCAGCCCGGTGAGTGCTCCCGCAATATTTTGTGCGATATTCAGATCGGTCAAAAAGTGTTGACCCAGATGTTTTTTTGGTCGAACTCTCAAGGGGCTAGTTTTTCGAGTTCTGTGTCAAAGCTTACCCACTTATTGGGAAATGAAGTTTGGAGTTGTTGGTAGGTGCTGTCCAATTCAATGCGTTTAAAATCTCGGATTGCTGTTGCAGATTCAAACTCGATTTGAAGTCCAAATGTTGGATGGGTGTTAGCATCACTATGTATACGCAATAGTGAACTCTTGTGGTCTAGTTTGGGAATAATTTGCTGCTGAACATAGGAGACAAAACCCTCTTCGACAGATGGATCAACACTAAAGGTGATATTGAGAATATGCATACAGACAGTTAGCGAATCATGTCAAATCCAGTATACGAAACCAGGGCTTCTGGAATGCGAATGCCGTTTTCAGATTGATGGTTTTCAAGAAGTCCAGCAATGATACGCGGAAGAGCAAGCGCACTCCCATTAAGGGTGTGTACCCATTTCCGGTTTCCATCGTTGTCTTTAAAACGAAGCTTTAGGCGAGTGGATTGATAACTCTCAAAGTTGGATACAGAGCTCACTTCAAGCCATCGCTCTTGCGCAGTGGAATAGATTTCAAAATCGTATGTCAACGCAGAAGTAAATCCGAGATCGCCCCCACACAAACGAAGGATTCGGTAGGGTAGTTCGAGCTGTTCGAGAATCCCTTTGACATGCTCAACCATTAGATCGAGCGCCTCGTAGGCCTTGTCAGGATGTTCGAGTCGGACAATCTCAACCTTATCGAACTGATGCAAACGATTGAGCCCACGAACGTGAGACCCATAACTTCCTGCCTCTCGTCGGAAACAGGGGGTATAGCCAGTTCGCGTGATGGGCAAATCATTTACATTGACAATCTCATCTCGAAACAAATTGGTGATGGGCACCTCTGCAGTGGGAATAAGGTAGAGGTTGTCAGCGCCAACATGATACATTTGCCCCTCCTTGTCAGGAAGCTGTCCAGTGCCAAATCCAGATTGTTCGTTGACAAGGTGCGGAACCTGTACTTCTTCATAACCTGCAGCGGTATTTTGATCGAGAAAAAAACTGATTAAAGCCCGTTGTAGTTTCGCCCCTTTTCCAGTATAGACAGGGAAACCAGCTCCTGTGATCTTATTGCCAAGTTCAAAATTGATCAAGTCGTATTTGGCAGCCAACTCCCAGTGAGGTAGTGCTTTTTCGTTGAGGGTAGGAACCTCACCTGCTCGAAAAACTTCTTCATTATCCTCTTCACTTTGTCCATCAGGGACTAGCGGGTTAGGGATATTTGGAATAGCATACAACAGCTCATGGAGCGTAGTTTCCGTCTCTGCGAGTTGAGTTTGCAATGCTTTGGTTTCCGCTTTGAGGGCTACGGATTCCTCCTTTTTATTATTGGCTTGCTGCGGTTTTCCACTTTTGTACAATTCACCAATTTCTTTGGCTAAAGAATTGGCTAAAGCAAGCTTTTGATCAAGTGTACTTTGGAGTCCACGGCGCTTTTCATCGGCCGAAAGAGCATTATCGATGAGTGTGCTGGCATCGATTCCTCGCTTTTCAAGCGCAGCAATGATTTGTTCTTTTTGTGTGCGGACTACCGAAAGGTCGAGCATTAGAGAATGATTTTATGCAAAAGTAAAACTTTATTTATTGCTTACATGCGAAGTGGAATAGATGAACGACAATTTTGCTCATCCTTTTGAATTTGTGTCTGTAGCTCCTCAACGGTTTTGAATTTTCGTTCTTCTCGAACCCATTTGAGCAACTCCACTTGCACCGCTTGCCCATAGAGGTCACCATTCCAATCCAAAAAGTGTACTTCGATGCTTGGTATCGTTGTGTCAAAAGTGGGTTTTGTTCCGATATTCATCATGCCATAAACCACACGACCTTTCAATTTCGATTTGACCAGATAGACCCCTTGCTTAGGCACGATTTTATGTTGGTTTTGTAAATCGATATTTGCTGTGGGATAAGACAATTCACGCCCTCTTTTATCGCCATGCACAACCATGCCTTCAAGTGTAAACGGTTGACCGAGATAGGTGTTGGCCAGCTCGATATTACCGTGGTCGATCGCATTTCGAATTTTGGTCGAACTCACTGCTGTCGAGTCAATTTTTTTGGCATCGATTTCGACGACTTCAAAATCATAAATATCTGCGTAATGGCACATATCTTCTAAGCTTGCTGTTCGGTTGCGCCCAAAACGATGGTCATAACCCACAACAACCTTTCGTACATTGAGTTGTTCAACGAGGATTTGCTTGACATAATCATCAGCACTTAATCTTGAAAACTCTATGGAAAATGGTTGAATCACCAAATAATCTAACCCCGTGTTTTGGAGGGCTTTTTCTCGTTCTTGTATCGTTTGGATAAGACGCATAGGGATATCGGGTTGTAAGACCATTCTGGGATGAGGAAAAAAGGTCAGTAAAACGCTTTTTAGTTTTGATTTCCGACTTGTATCGGTAAGCTGTTTGAGGATTTGTTGATGACCCAAATGGACTCCGTCAAAAGTGCCAATTGTCACAATTGACGCTTCATCAGCAGGAAAATTCTCTATGCCGTGAATGGTTTTCATCCGCCCTTAGCTTGCTTGTC
This sequence comes from Flavobacteriaceae bacterium, assembly GCA_029238125.1. Classification (GTDB taxonomy): domain Bacteria; phylum Bacteroidota; class Bacteroidia; order Flavobacteriales; family Flavobacteriaceae; genus UBA724. The sequence goes on from JAQWGQ010000021.1 coordinate 66,006, forward strand.
CATTGTGAAGATTCATTGTTTTTTCTAGACCTTGAGTCGCAAAGTCAATCACTGCTTTTGTCGCTCGATCAACAATAACCGGGAGCAAACCTTCTTCATCAGGATTCCAAGGAGAAAGTACAAAATCAGCTTGCCGCCCCTTGCTGAAGTTGGCTCCGATTCCAACGCGAAGTCTGGGATATTGATTCGACTCCAATTTCTCTTGAATGTCTCGGAGTCCGTTATGTCCGCCGTCTGACCCTTGTTTGCGGATACGCAAATAGCCAAGATCCAAATGCACATCATCGGTAATAACAAGAATGTTTTGTTTACTTATTTTCCGCTGTTTTATCCAGTAGCGTACAGCATTACCGCTTCTGTTCATGAGCGTACTCGGTTTGAGCAAGATCAACTTTTTACCTTTTTGATTCATTTCTGCCACATCGCCATAGCGCTGGGTTGAAAAAGAAACATCAACTTGTTTTGCCAATGCATCCAGTACAGTAAATCCAATGTTGTGACGTGTGTTGTGATAATCGATACCGATGTTACCTAACCCAACGATAAGGAATGTATTCATGGACTGTTGTTGACTACGCTTAAAAGGCCAAAAGGGCATCTTTTTTTTGTAAAAATAAAAAAAAGCATCCCAAACAGAGGTCTGCTGGGATGCTTATCATAAAAGTTGATCGAATTAAGCGTCTTCTCCGCCCTCTTTGGGAGTGCTAGCGCCTTCAGCTGCTGGGGCAGTTTCTCCTTCAGCTCCTTCAGCTCCTTCTTCTCCTTCGACTTCAGTCACTTCAGTTTTGAGAGAAACACGGGAGTTGCGCACTTGACAGACCACGGTGTTGTCGGGATGAAGAAAAGTGTACTTTTCATCAGCAACATCGGTCACATATAGCTTGTTTCCAATTTCCAAATTTGAAATATCAACGCTAATGCTATCTGGCAAATAGGAAGGTAAGGCACGCACACGAAGCTTACGCTTGTTTTTACTGAGTACCCCACCACTTAGTTTCACACCGAGAGCTTGTCCAACAAATTCTACAGGGATATCCATAGAAATTTCTTTGTCCTCGAAAAGTTGATAAAAGTCTACATGTAAAATTTTATCGGAAACAGGGTGAAATTGAATATCCTGAAGAATGGCATTAAAACTCGCATCTTCCAGTTCAATCAAAACGGTGTGTGCTTTGGTTGTGTACACGAGTTTGGAAAATGACAATTCATCTGCTGAGAAATGTATGGCATTGCCTCCTCCGTAGAGCACGCAAGGAACCTTCTCAGCATTACGTAGAGCTTTGGTCGATGCCTTGCCCACGCTTTCTCTTTTAGATCCTTTGATCGTA
>JAQWGQ010000023.1 GCA_029238125.1 Flavobacteriaceae bacterium
GCATGGCATGGCAAAGCACCAAATGATGATCAACTTGCTCAAGCCCTTGAACAAAACCCTGAAACACTAGGAGACTACTGATTTGATCCATATGAAGACATATACATTTACTGAAAAAATTGATACACGTTCTGGCTTTGGCGCTGGGTTAACCGAACTCGGCAAGTGGAATGAGAATGTTGTGGCACTCTGTGCAGACTTGACTGGCTCCTTAAAAATGGACGATTTCAAAAACAATCATCCTGACCGATTTTTCCAAGTTGGAATTGCCGAAGCAAATATGATGGGAATTGCTGCTGGACTAACGATTGGGGGTAAAATCCCTTTTACGGGAACTTTCGCCAATTTTTCGACAGGGCGAGTTTATGATCAAATTCGGCAATCTATTGCCTACTCCCACAAAAATGTAAAAATATGCGCCTCTCATGCTGGTGTGACTTTGGGAGAGGATGGGGCAACCCATCAAATTCTCGAAGATATTGGGCTAATGAAAATGCTCCCAGGTATGACCGTGATCAATACCTGCGACTTCAATCAAACCAAGGCAGCAACCATTGCCGTTGCCGAGCATAATGGACCTGTTTATCTCCGTTTCGGCAGACCCAAAGTTCCCAATTTTACAGATGAAAATCAAAAGTTTACGATCGGAGAAGGGCTTCTTCTTTCTCCAGGGACTGATGTGAGTATTATCGCTACCGGGCATCTTGTTTGGGAAGCACTCGAAGCAGCAAAAATGCTGCATGAACAAGGAATTTCAGCCGAGGTTATCGACATTCATACCATCAAACCACTGGACGAAAAAATCGTTATTGATTCCGCCAAAAAGACAGGGGCGGTCGTGAGTTGTGAAGAGCATAACTTTTTAGGTGGATTAGGAGAGAGTATATCGCGAACATTGGCAATGCATCACCCAACTCCTCAGGAGTTTGTCGCTACGCAAGATACTTTTGGCGAGTCTGGCACTCCTGCTCAACTCTTGGAGAAATATGGCTTGAATGCGCAGTCAATCGTAAAAGCAACAAAGCGAGCAATCGCAAGAAAACAATAAGTGTCTTAAGAAGCGTCTAAAAAGTCTGGTGTACCATCCCCATCGGAGTCATCAGCAATGCCATCTGCGTCAACATCATACTCGTCGATTGTTAGAACACCATCGCCATCATCATCATTGTCTAGATAGTTCGGGATGCCATCGCCATCAGTATCGTCAACATCATCTGTAAAATGACGATTCCCATCGATGTCCTCTTCACTTGTCGGAACAGAATCTTCATCATGGTCTGCCGTGGTAAAAGTGTACAAATCAACGGCAAAAATCAAAGGGGCATATTGTCTACCATTGGGAGAAGATTGACTTCCATAATAGCCCAAAGCAGAAGGCATAATTGCTATCGCCGTTCCAAATCCGTCGTAAGTAATCAATCCTGTTGCGGGGTCAACTTCCCAAGTTCCTCGCTTAATAAAAGGATAGAGTTCATAAAATCCCTGAATTGTACTCAATCCCGGAAACCAAATTTGCTGCTCACTTTGATCAAAAGAGTACCCATCAAGAAACATCCCTTTATAAGTAATGTACACATCATCTGAGATGGTTGGCGAATCCCCAACACCTACCCTAACATTTGGAATTACATACATGGTGTGGGTAATAAAATTACCATCTTGATCTTTAACTTGCACCTCATGCTCTTCAACTTGGTCAATCATCGGTCTTTTATCAGGAGAGTTTACCAACGAATCGATTGTAAATTCCACTCGCTCGCCAGACGCTGCATTAGCGTATTCCTCATAATTATAGTAATGACTTTGCAAAAAAGAAATGATTGAATCGTTATCAGCCGTCCGTTGTTCTTCGTAATCACGTGGAGGGGTGATTACAGATCTTGTAGTATCATCACATTGTATGAAGATAAAAGCCAAAACAAATAGAAAAAAAAGATCGTGCGTTTTCATGGAAAAAAATAGTAGCGCAAGATACGATTTTCTTGTATTTTTGAATCTGTTTGATTTACAATTAACATTTCTTTTGCGAATTGATAAATATCTCTGGGCGATTCGATTTTATAAATCGAGAAATGAAGCATCTGTCGCTTGTAAAAACGGGCGTGTCCGCATAGATACAGTGACTGTGAAACCCTCAAGAGAGGTTTTTGGTGCGGAAAAAATATTGGTGCGAAAAAACCAAATGGAGTTCACTTTACTTGTACTGGGAATTCCAAAGTCAAGAGTTGGTGCCAAATTGGTGGAACGATATGCGAAAGACCTGACACCAGAAAGTCTTCGGAAAGCGAGAACAGAAATTGCCATCAATCAAGCGAACAACAGATTTGAAACTGGTGGTAGGCCAAGTAAAAAAAATCGAAGAGACCTTATGGATTTTATGGGAAGTGAATCCGATTCTACTGATGAATGATTATATTTGAGCATGTACAATGACTGCATTTTAACAGCCGAACAAGCAGAGCTAAGTATCCGGAGGATTGCTTATCAAATCCATGAAGACAACACCGATGAAAAAAGAATCGTCATTGCTGGCGTGATGTCAAACGGCAATCAGGTCGCCAAATCGATCGCTAAAGTGCTGCGATCGATATCGGGAATTGAGGTGATAGATTGCCAAATCCAAATCGATAAAAAAAATCCCAAAAACGAGATTCAAACGTCCATAAATGCATCTATATATGAAAACCAATCCATTGTAATTGTGGATGATGTTTTACACACTGGCTCAACATTGATCTATGCAGTTCGTCACTTTCTTCAAGTGTCACTTACCCAATGTAAAGTTGCTGTATTAATCAATCGAAATCATAAAAAATTTCCCATAAAGGCAGATTATAAAGGGATCTCATTATCCACAAGTATGCAAGAACATGTAGAAATTGTTTGTAAAAACGATACTTTCGAAGGTTATCTAACCTAGTTTTTTGATAATCTGGTCGACGAGTTCTTGCGGAGTTTCGTCCTGTATAGACATGAGGTGATTGGCTTGCTCATAAAATAGTTTTCTTTCAAAAATATGCTTTGCAATAAACTCTTGCAGTTTATCCGCTGAAGTTAAATGAGAAATCATCGGTCGATGGTCTTTCTTGGAGAACAAGCGATAGCAAAGGGTTGAAATAGAAGGAGATAAATAAAAAGTATGGGGTGTTGATCGAATCACAGACTGCATATTGTCAGCGTAGCAAGGGGTGCCACCGCCTAGCGAAAGAACAGAAGCTTGATCCGAAACCAGTAAGTCATCAAGTGCTGTTTTTTCAAGTTTTCTGAAGCCGATTTCGCCATATTGCAAAAAAAGATTTGGCACAGAGTGACCGTGTATTTCACTCAAATAATCGTCCAAATCAACAAACGGCAATGCAAGGTGTTTTGCTAAGAGTCGACCAACTGTGGATTTTCCACAACCCATATAGCCAAGGAGAATGATTGGTTGATTGGATTTTTCTGAATAAAGTACTTTCTCATTCATTGTCGGATTACAAATTTAAGCCAATTTAAACTTTGATTAATCGTAGAATTGAATTTATATTTGCAGCCATTATAAAAAAGGACGATTTGGTAGCTCAGTTGGTAGAGCATCTCCCTTTTAAGGAGAGGGTCCTGGGTTCGAGACCCAGCCAAATCACAAAGACTTGGTAGCTCAGTTGGTAGAGCATCTCCCTTTTAAGGAGAGGGTCCTGGGTT
>JAQWGQ010000012.1 GCA_029238125.1 Flavobacteriaceae bacterium
GCAACGTCAAATGATGACATAGTTTGATTGTTTTACAAGACAAAAGTAATACGAAAGTGACTACCAATCAAACACTCTACTGATATTAAATCCAAAATGGATATCCCCCTCTGACCAATCGCCTGATGCTTCGGTCAAAAAACTATGTTCGAGCATCGATCGAGAGTTGGTAAAATGAAGTTGAAAGACGTGACCGCCCGTTTCAATGTCCAATCCAATGGAGAGCATATTGTTGTAGTTGAGTTCATCGGGGCGATTGGTTACCAGACCATAGTCCATGTTCAAGCTAATGCGTTTGCTGAGCTTGTATCGACTCCCGGCAGCCATCACAAACTGCATATTGTTTTCCTCATCAACTTCCGTCAGGTTTTTGTGAATCAGAGTTGGCGAGAGTTGTAAGGACAGCTTTTCGCTAAATTTTTTGGAGACTAGGGCTTGAGCGGTATAGGTCAGACGGTGGCTAAAATCCAAGTCTGGATTCAAATCCAAATCGAGTTGGTTGTTGATTGTGAGTTGACCATAAGCCCCAATCGTAACGGGTGATTTTCCGGTTTGTTGACGGAGGATGCGAAACTTGGTATGGAGCGCATAGGTCTTTTGATAGGACGAGCGCGCTGCACCAAAATTGATGTGGTCATTGAGACCATAGATCAACTGGAGTTTGTTGGATGCAATATCGAGTCCAAAGAAGTCGTCAAAGCCATTTTCGATGCTGCCAAAGCGGTGGGCAACAATAAAGTACATTTCCCCTTTATCCACCATCTTGGTCGATTCGAGATTGATGATTTTAAGCCCTTTAAAAGCAGATTCGACATACTGCGGACCCATATCGAGATCGGTATCGAGTTCGTCGAGTAGATCGGTTTGTGCCACAGCCAGTGTGGAGAACAGTAAAAAAAGAGTGGTCAGTTGTTTCATCATCGTTTCATCTCTTTCAAAGATAGCGAACTGAGAATTGGTGTACAACCTACTCCAAGATGGTTGATTGATCAATCACAACCACTTCAAATAAATCATCGTAGCCGATACAGCGTCCTTTGAGGGTGAGTTGCTGATTGAGTAGTACAACAGGGCGGTTTTCAAACTGCGCCACAAGGGCATCATCTAGAGTAACCGTATTGTCATCTAAAAAGGTAACCACACCCGATACCGCTACAGTCTGGTTGAGAAAGGCCTCGTTGTTTTGCGCAATCGAATCTTTAATGGCAATCGCAGTATTGGTATAGACGGCCCCTTCCGTGGCAATTTCGCGGTGGTCTTTATAGGCGTAGTAGTAAAGTCCGATTGCCATCAGGATCAATACCATGAACGAAAAGATGCGTTTACTTGTCATTGGTGTGTTTTGGTAAAGATATGGGTTTTGCGATTGAAAAACTTTTTCTAAATTTACGATTGAACCGCACCAAATCTGTTCTATAATCATGAAAGACCTACGGCATATTTTCACTTTACTTTTTACATTTATAGGTATTCGAATCTCTTTTTTATGGGATCGACTTTGTGATATTCAATTGACAGAACACAAATCTTTAAAACGACTTTAATTATGAAAAAAAATATCTTATTTCTGATGCTAATTTTGTTGGCATCTTGTGGCCCTCAAAAAATTAAATTGAGTGAATTACACACTTTAGAGCCTATTAAACTTTTTGAAACCTCTACTGATTTTCTAAATCAACGAGCTATGGGTACGGAGTTAGGAGTTTTGATTACCGACGAAAGCGACCAGCATATCACAACAAAAGGAGTATTTGATCTCAAAACTGGAGAAGTTAACAACAAAGGGGTTTCGGCTTGGGCGATTGAATATAAGGATGAACGCTACTTTAATTTAGGGTATTCATCAGATATAAACCATTGGGGTTCCTATGCCAAGTTTGATATTGTAGGAACGTTTTGTGTTATCATTATCGATGACGACTCTCCACACATACTTAAATCAAAAAGTCAAGGATATTATGGTGGTGGGCTTGTGGGTGGTCTTGCTAGCGCGCTAGTTGCGGAATCAAGCAAATGGGGGAAAAATTGGAAAGATAAGGAAGGAAACAAAAAGAAGCTTTTGTTTATTGATACAGAAAAAGTTAAGCCCCAAGCAATGAGTCGGAATGCAAGTGCACATGGAAATTATTTGACAAAAAAGGAATTAGAAAAAATACTGGAAATAACAGAGACAACTTTGGAAGAGGACATTAAAGACATTCACTTTGAAAAAATAATCGAATTGATAAAAATCGCAAATGAGATATAATGGCTTATAAAGCAGTAAATCGAAATGGCAATTAAAACGAACTGATTGGCAGAATAAAACTCCTGCACTTGGCACTAGAAAATTTTCAAAATTTTCCCATTCAGGGCAAAAATTGTAAATATCTATGGCTAAATTCACTGCAATGAAAAAAATAGAGATGAATTACAATAGTTTTTATGGTTAAGTGTCCTTCGGGTTACTACATATACATAACTCTATACTATTAGCGTAAAGTAAAATCAATGGACATCAGGAACAGTAGCAAAAATGACATGAATCAGATTTTCGAGTTGTACGCACTAGCAACAGAATACATGAAGTCTAAAAATCAGGTTGCATGGCCAGAATTTTCAAGAGAAATGGTTTCAACCGAAATAAAGGAGGGTAGGCAATGGAAACTATTGATTGACAATAAAATAGCTTGTATTTGGGCTACCACATTAAATGATGATTTGATATGGGGAGTCAATAATGACAAAGCAATATATATTCACCGAATTGCTACAAATCCTTTTTTTCGTGGGAGGAAGCTAGTAAGTCAAATTGTTAACTGGGCAGAACAGTATTGTCTTACTGAAAATTTAAAATTTATTCGAATGGACACTGTTGGGCTGAATGAAGGGCTCATAGGACATTATGAAAAGTTTGGTTTTGTGTTTTTAGGAACAAAAAAACTTAAAAAGACTGAAGGCGGCCTGCCATCACATTACAAACAAGGTCCAGTTTGCCTGTTTGAAAGAAAAATGACTAATGCCAACACCTCTAAATCTGTATTTTAATTGATGACGTATGCCGTAAATCCGGTTAGCACATAACAATTAGGTATTCCCCAATCTCTACAAGGCAACCAACAACACAACTAACATCGTTTTTCGCATCACTTCAATTTGATGGGTACAGATAGTAAACTCCATTCACAAGGGGTATAGGCTAAAAGCATTTTGTTTATCTCAATCTCAACAAAAAATATTACATTGCATATAGCTTAGACTCCAAATCTATTCTGCAACCATGAATGACCTACGGCATCTACCCTACGTATTTTGGAAGGAACGAAAGTAAACGCACCTATGGTGTATATACACAATAGTTAGCACCCCAATTTATCATTCACCACAAATCCTTTTTTGTATCTTTCATGCAGAATCAAAGTTGATGCAAAAGGCAATTATCCCCATTTTTTTATTTGTTGTGATGACTGCTTTTGGGCAGTCCAAGTATATGACCAAGTCGGGGAGCATGTCATTTGAGGCCTCCCAACCCACCTTTGAACCCATCGAAGCTAAACACACTGCTGTATCGGCCTTACTCAATGCAGAAACTGGCGAACTGGCGGTGCTTGCCCTTGTACGGGGCTTTCGCTTTCCCCTTGCCCTGATGGAAGAGCACTTTAACGAAAACTATATCGAAAGTCATCAATACCCCAAAACGAGTTTTAAAGGGACAATCACGGACTTTGATAAAAACACCCTAAGCGACCAAGCCCAAACTCTACAACTCACAGGAGAACTCGCTATGCATGGAGTCACCAAACCCATCACTGTATCTGTTGTCATCACTCAAACCGATGATCGTATCTCTTTGGAGTCTTCCTTTTCGGTCAAAACCTCAGACTTTGGCATTGAAATTCCGAGTTTGGTCCGAAAACAAATCGATGAAAACGTACAAATTCAAGTGTTGTTACCTTTACAACGTAAAAAATAAACAGTTATGAAGCCCTCATTATCCCTTAAAACCGCCCTACTCCCCCTTTTGGTGTTGATTGGTCTATTGGCATTTAACGTCTTGGTCTATGGCGATGATGCACTGTCTGGTTCTAACCAGTTTATCCTCCTTCTCGGTGGTGCAGTAGCTGCTATGGTGGGCTTTGCCAACAAAACTTCCTATAAAACCATGCTGGATAAGGTAGCGGATAACCTCAAATCCGTTACGGGTGCCATTTTGATTTTGTTGTTTGTCGGGGCATTGGCAGGCACTTGGCTCATTAGTGGTGTTATCCCAGCGATGATTTACTATGGATTACAAATTCTTCACCCTTCTATTTTTCTACCCGCTTGCGTGATCATTTGTGCTTTGATTTCTCTGGCAACAGGAAGCAGTTGGACAACCTCAGCAACCGTTGGAATTGCCCTGATTGGCATTGGAAAGGCCTTGGGTGTACCAGTAGGAATGGTTGCCGGTGCAGTCTTATCGGGTGCCTATTTTGGGGATAAGCTATCGCCCTTGAGCGATACGACCAACCTCGCGCCTGCCATGGCTGGCGCAGACCTTTTTACCCATATTCGCTATATGACTCATACCACTGTGCCGAGTATCGTGGTGACGCTGATTGTGTTTATCATTCTCGGCATCGGGTTTAGCGCAGATGGCTCAGCGAATTCACAAGAACTGTTAACAGCGATGAATGAGGTGTTTACGATCAACTTATTTCTGTTTATCGTGCCTATTTTAGTCATTGTGATGATTGTCCGAAAAACACCACCTCTCGTGGCTTTGTTTGTAGGTACACTTTTGGGTGCGCTTGCGGCTTTGATTTTCCAACAAGACCTATTGTTGTCTTTGAGTGGGGAATCCAGTTTGCGTGAATTTGGCACCTATCGGGTGATTATGGATGCCATTACCGTTTCTACAGAAATCGAAACCACTTCCCCTGCCTTGAGTGATCTCTTTCAGTCTGGTGGAATGCAAGGCATGCTCGGAACTATCTGGCTGATCATTTGCGCCATGGTCTTTGGTGGGGTGATGGATGCCATTGGTGCTTTGGCAACAATTAGCGCAGCACTGCTCAACATGGCCAAGTCTACCTTCCAACTGTTTGCCAGTACGGTTGCTTCGTGTGTGGCTATCAATATCACCGCTTCGGATCAATATCTCTCCATTGTTGTCCCGGGTAAAATGTTTGAAAAGGCCTATCAAGATCGTGATCTCGCGCCCGAAAATCTGAGTCGTACGCTCGAGGATTCTGGTACCGTAACCTCGGTGTTGATCCCCTGGAATACCTGTGGGGCCTATCAGTCGGGTGTCTTGGGCGTAGATGTGAGTCAGTATTTTTTCTATGCGATTTTCAACTGGCTAAGCCCCTTTATGACCTTACTCTTTGCGGCCTTCCACATCAAAATCAAACGACTCTCTTCATGACCCAAGAGTTTTTGTCTTTGAGAATGCGTAATTTTGTAACAACATGACAGATTCAACGTCAACATTGCGTTCCCGTCAGCGACAAATCCTTTTCGGTTTATCAATTGTTTTGATTGCCGTAGTTCTTCTTTCGTCCATGGTGTCTTATTATTTTACATGGGAACACGACCAAAGCAGCTTGGGTGATTTTGCCGATCGCAGCGTACAAACCGAGAACATCGCAAGTAAGTTTGGAACGATCATCGCTCATTTTTTGCTATATCAATTTTTAGGTTTGGGCTCTTTTGTGTTGGTGTTGATGGTCTTAATCACAGGGTTTCGACTCTTTATCGGTAGTCCTTGGAACAACCCCTTGGGAATGTGGTCATGGACAATCGCCAGTTCGATATGGGCATCCCTATTGTTGAGCTTTATCGCGCCGAAATACCCCATTTTAGGCGGTATGGTCGGTTATGAAATGTCGCGATTCACGACCGATTATATCGGGGACATTGGCTTGGCCGGTGTATTAATTTTTGGATGCGTCGCCTTTATGGTTGTGATTTTAAAAATTACGCCTGAAAAGATCCTAACGGCTTTTTCATCTCTGCAAACTGAAAAAGACAATACGGAATCCATTGAAGAGGAAAAGCCAGCAGAACCCGTCGATCTCCCTGCTAAAGAAGCTGTAAAGCCAAGTCCCAAACCCACAAAATCAACGGTTACAAAAGCCGAAAACCCAGACGAAGTCAAGTTGACAATCGACAAGCCCATTGCAGATGAGCCAGAAGTAGAATTGGCCAAAAAACTCGTTAAAGAGCAAGGGGAAGTCGATCCAACCTTGGAATTGAGCAAGTTTCGTGAGCCTACCCTCGAACTGCTAAAGCTGTACAACGAGGAAGGCATCACAATCAATGAAGCAGAACTCGAGGAAAACAAGGAAAAGATTGTCGAAACGCTGAGCAATTATAAAATTGGCATTGCGGATATTAAAGCTACGATTGGTCCAACGGTTACGCTCTATGAAATCATTCCTTCTGCGGGAATCCGGATTTCAAAAATCAAAAACCTCGAGGACGATATTGCACTGTCCTTGTCTGCCTTAGGTATTCGAATCATTGCTCCTATTCCTGGGAAAGGAACCATCGGTATTGAAGTGCCCAACAAAAACCCGACCATCGTTTCCTTTCGGTCTGTGGTGGGCTCAAAAAACTTTCAGGAAGCAGAAATGGAATTACCCCTTGCGCTTGGAAAAACGATTAGCAATGAGACTTTTGTTGTCGATCTGGCTAAAATGCCGCATATGCTTATGGCCGGTGCGACTGGGCAAGGTAAGTCAGTTGGTCTCAACACCATATTGAGTTCGCTTCTCTACAAAAAACATCCTGCCGAAATCAAGTTTGTTTTGGTTGATCCCAAAAAAGTTGAGCTTACACTCTATAACAAAATTGAACGGCATTATCTCGCTAAACTCCCCGACGTAGAGGATGCGATTATCACTGACAACCGTCAGGTGATCAATACGCTAAATTCCTTGTGTATCGAAATGGACAATCGATACAATATGCTCAAAAATGCAATGTGTCGCAACATCAAGGAGTACAACAAACGCTTTAAGAAACGGGAACTCAACCCCAATGACGGACATGCCTTTCTCCCTTATTTGGTATTGATTGTCGATGAGTTTGCCGATCTGATTATGACCGCGGGAAAGGAAGTGGAAGCGCCCATTGCGCGGTTGGCACAACTCGCACGTGCGGTGGGGATTCATTTGATTATCGCTACCCAACGTCCTTCGGTCAATGTGATTACGGGAGTGATCAAAGCCAACTTCCCAGCTCGTGTTGCTTTTCGGGTAACGTCAAGAATCGATTCTCGAACGATTTTAGACAGTGGTGGTGCCGAGCAACTCATCGGGCGTGGTGATATGCTATTTACGCAAGGAAATGAGCTTATCCGCTTGCAGTGTGCATTTGTTGACACTCCAGAAGTTGAAAAGCTCACGGACTATATTGGCTCACAGCGTGCCTACCCTAGTGCACATCAATTGCCAGAGTACCAAGGCGATGAGCAAAAAAGCGGTTTGGACAATAATATCAAAGATCGAGACCCGATGTTTCGAGAAGCAGCCGAAGTTGTGGTCAATGCCCAACAGGGTTCAGCATCTTTGTTGCAACGCAAACTGAAGTTGGGTTATAATCGTGCTGGACGAATCGTTGACCAGTTGGAAGCCGCAGGCATTGTTGGGCCTTTTGAAGGTAGTAAAGCACGTGAAGTTATGTTTAGAGACATCATCGCCTTACATGAATTTTTAGAAAATGAACAATAAGAATATCAAATCCGTACTCGTTCTGTTTTTTGTCGCTTTTGTTGGGTTTTCCCAAAGCGACCAACATGCCAGAGAACTTTTGGACAAAGTCAGTGAGGTATATGCTGGTTTTGAAACCATGTCAATGTCCTTTGCCTATCAGTTGGACAATACTGCTGAGGGGATTTCACAGAAAGAAAAAGGGACAATTCTCGTTGCCAATGACAAGTATAAGCTCACGATAATGGGAATCCAACAACTCTTTGATGGTACTTCCATTTACACAATCGATGACTTGAACGAAGAAGTTATCATACAAGATGAATCTTCTTTAGAGAACCCCCTCAACCCACTTGATTTTTTTGATTTTCACAAAGAGGGCTATTTGTTGCAATGGGATATTGCGCAACGCGTGTCGGGTCGTGATATTCGCTATGTCAAGCTCATTCCAACTGAATCTGAAAGTCAATCCAAATACCTATTACTCGGGATTGATACAGCTCGCAAACACTTGTATAAAATCATTGATTTGGGGATCAATGGAACAAATACCACCTTTACGGTTGAAGAATTTGCTGCCAACACCCCGATTGCACCCAAAACCTTTGTGTTTGACGTTGACAAATATGCTAACTACTATATCGATAGGTTTTAGATATGCCAGTACTTGATCGCTACATCCTTTTCTCTTTTCTGCGTACGTTTTTGAGCTTCTTCTTCATTTTGATGCTAATTTTCGTGGTACAGACGGTTTGGGTGTTTATCGATGAGTTTGCTGGTAAAGGGCTGGACATTACGGTTTTACTTCGGTTTTTACTGTATTATTCCCCCAAATTAATCCCTTTAGTATTACCATTAACCGTGTTGCTGGCGTCCATTATGACCTATGGGAGTTTGGCAGAGCACTATGAATTTGCTGCCTTGAAATCTGCTGGAATATCCCTCACACGAGCCATGCGAAGTGTCTTTGTCGTTTCTTTACTATTGAGCGGAATTGCCTTTTATGTCGCCAATACCGTAGTGCCTTATGCGGAATTTAAAACTTATAACCTGCGAAAGAACTTGGCGAAAATCAAGCCCGCCTTGGCAATTTCAGAAGGAGTTTTTAACGATCTGGGGGAAAGCAATATCAAAGTTCAGGATAAATACGGGTCCAACGACCGCTTTTTAACCGATGTGATTATCCACCAAAAACAACCTGACTTAAAAAACACTGTTGTTGTGAAGTCTGAAGAAGGAGAGCTCAAGAATGCTGATTTTTCAGATGGGATTCAGTTGGTATTAAAAAAAGGCAATCGCTACGAAGAATTAAAACCCAAACGAGCTGATCGTCGAAAAAAACGCTACCCCCACAGTCGAGTGTCATTTGAGACCTATACGATGAATATCGATTTACGAGATTTTAACAATGTTGACTTGAACGAAACCAAGTACACCAATACCTACAAAATGCAAAACATTGACAAACTGAGTTTTAGCATCGACTCCTTGCAAGGTATTTACAGTAATGACAAAGTGAGCTATGCCAAAACAACCTATATACGAACAGGAGTTAAATCAATTCACTCAACCGTAAAAGATGAAAAGGTTGTTTATCAAGGGCTTACAGATTATGTTGCAAAATATCCTGTTTATGCAAAAAAGTCAATGAGCAGACAGATCCAAAACAAGTTCAATACGCTGGATTCCAACCTAAAAGCCCAAAAGAAAACCTTTTTCTTTAAAAAGAAGATGATCAACCTTCACAAAATCTGGTACTACGACAAATTTATCATCGCTTTCTCTGTGTTGCTGATGTTTTTGATCGGCGCACCGCTCGGAGCCTTGATCCGAAAAGGGGGATTCGGTTTACCTGTAGTTTTGGCTTTATTGATCTTTTTGAGTTATCATTTTGCGGGGACCTTCTTTAAAAACAGTGCTGAAGATGGGAGTATTACACCCTTTATGGGTACTACCTTTCCCACAATTGTGTTGTTTGGGTTGTCGCTCATCGTGATTCGGCGCACACGCGCAGACAAAGGAATGTTTGGGTTCAGCAACTTCACGGCAAAGTTTATGGAGCTTTGGCAAGTCTTTTTGCGCCAAGCATCATCTGTTCGACGTATATTTGCCAAAAATTAGCTCATGCCCGATTCTGTACAATTTGATACTGTAGAAGAAGCCATTTCGGATATCAAAAATGGCAAAATCATTGTCGTGGTCGATGATGAAAACCGGGAAAATGAAGGAGATTTTATTGCAGCAGCAGAGTGTGTCACGCCCGAAATGATCAATTTTATGGCGCAACACGGACGAGGACTAATCTGTACGCCAATCACAGAATCCTATTGTCGGAAACTCGACCTCTACCCCATGGTGAATAACAATACAGACCCGATGGGAACGGCTTTTACGGTTTCTGTGGATTTAAAAGGAAATGGCGTCACCTCGGGGATCTCAGCTGCAGATCGATCAAAAACGGTCAAACACTTGATTGATGAACAAGCCAAACCAGATGATTTTATACGCCCAGGTCATGTGTTTCCACTAACTGCCAAGGAAGGTGGTGTTTTACGACGTACAGGACATACAGAAGCTGCAATCGACTTTGCAAGATTAGCCGGATTTAAACCCGCAGGCGTGATCGTCGAAATCATGAATTCGGATGGAACAATGGCAAGATTGCCCGAACTGCGTGTGATCGCAGATGAACTCCAACTCAAATTGGTTTCCATTGAGTCTTTGGTCGCCTATCGAATGAAGTTTGATAGTTTGGTGGAAAAAGTGGAAGACTATCCCCTAGAAACCAAGTACGGAACCTTTCAACTGCAAGCGTTTAAGCAAAATACCAACCAACAAATCCATATCGCATTGACGCGAGGGAACTGGAGTGAAAATGATAAGGTGCTCACCCGAATTCAGTCACTGAATATGACCCAAAATATCCTCCAATCATTACAAGTAAATGATAAAAATGATATGGATAATATATTTAAACAATTAATTGATAATAAATACTCTTGTATGCTGTTTATCAATAAGATAGATTCGAATAAATCTGTTGAGATTTTACATGAAATCAAGCCAAAAAACACGGAAAGTTCAACACCGACGATGGACGAGAAAGACTTTGGAATCGGTGCGCAAATTCTACATCAATTAAAGATTCAAAAGCTATCTCTATTATCCAATAGCGATCAAATCAAGCGAGTTGGTTTGGCGGGTTATGGTTTAGAAATCGCAGAGTACGTCGGTTATTGAGAAAACCATAGTTTTAGCGCCATAAATACCACCATCAAAATCATAACGAATTTGATAAACCCTTCTCCTCTATCGACAGAAAATCGAGAAGCAGTCCAGGCACCGACAGAAGTGCCGATGGCCAAAATCAAGCCATATAGCCAGTTTACATTTCCACTCAAAGCAAAAGTCGTCAAGGCACCGATGGTGTAGATAAAGGCCACGCCAACCTTAGCTGAATTGACTCGTACAAGGTTCATACGATTGAAGATGTTTAGGAAAAGCATGATAATAAAGCCGATACCAGCGTTAATAAATCCGCCGTATATCCCAATAAAAAAGAACGCGACTAAGCTAATCAGCAGATGCTTTCCAGTGGTTCTCTCTTGGGATAAGTGGTCAGCCATTTTCGGTTTAAAAACCATAATCAGTACCACCATAATCATAATAATAGCAAGGATTCGATTGAAAATCGCCCCATCGATTTCAATGGCGATCCTGGCACCGAGGATAGCACCAAACAGCGCAGAGACTCCCAAATAAACGCTAAAAGGATAGGTAACCACCTTCTTTGATGCATAGCCGATATTGGCCGAAAGAGTCGCAACAACAATCGCAATTCGATTTGTTCCGTTTGCTACGGCTGGAGGAAGCCCCATAAAAATCAAAAGTGGGAGCGTTAGCAGTGACCCGCCACCCGCAATGGTATTGACAAAGCCAGCAAAAACACCAGCACCGATAAGAAGAAGAATGTCGTAGGCGTTCTGCATATATCATTTGTAGTAAAGTTAGTCATAATTCAGCAAGCACAAAAAAAACCAAGTGCAATTGCACTTGGTTTTCAAGAGCGGAGAAAGAGGGATTCGAACCCCCGGAGGTGTGACCCTCAACGGTTTTCAAGACCGCCGCATTCGACCACTCTGCCATTTCTCCAATGGGTGCAAATATACAGCCCTTTTTTTTCTTACAAAACCCATTCAACCATTGATTCAACACGACAATTCGATAAGTGATGTTCTTTTGAAATAATGAATCTGATTTTACATATATTTTGAAGGTTGTTATATATTAACTTCGTTTATCTTTGTTAAATACTTAATCAATAGCCCAATGAAAAAATCAATTCTATTCTATGCTTTGGTTGCCCTTGTATTAACCTCATGTAGCACCTTACAATTTACTGGCAATCCGATTGATCAGTTGGCTGTCCCATCCACGGAAATCATCGACTGGGAGCGAGTCAATGAGTGGCAACATGCAGATATCAAATCCGAAAACTTTCCTGGCATGAGTATTCGTAAAGCTTATGACGAACTCTTAAAAGACAAAGAAGGGAAAACCGTAGTTGTCGCTGTGATAGACACGGGAATAGACATCACACATGAAGACCTTAGTGAGTCCATTTGGGTCAATGAAAATGAAATTCCAAACAATGGCATTGACGATGATGGCAATGGCTATGTAGATGATGTACACGGATGGAACTTTCTTGGGGATTCCCATGGAGATCAATACGAACTGATTCGACTCTTAAAAACGGGAGTTGATTTTGAAAACAAAGACCTCGCCATTGAAAAGTATGCAGAGATGATTTCCAAAGAAGGGGTAAAAGATAGCTTACTGCAGATTGAAAAAAACTTAGCGAGTGATCTCTATTATTATGAAAATGATGTCAAACAGGCAAAACAACTCGGTTATAATGCCCGTACGACTGGAGACGATCCAGATGACTTTTCGCAACAGTTTTATGGTGATGGAAATGTAATGCCCAAAAGCGATGATGAGTTACACGGTACTCATGTAGCTGGAATTATTGCAGCAGTTCGCAACAACAACCTCGGCATGGATGGGGTTTCTTCAATTGCTAAAATCATGTGTTTACGTGCCGTTCCCAATGAGGGTGACGAGTATGACAAAGATATTGCCCTCTCTATCAGATACGCCGCTAACAATGGTGCCCAAATTATCAATATGAGCTTTGGGAAGGATTTTTCTCCGCATAGTGACAAAGTCAGAGAAGCTGTTGTGTATGCAGAATCCTTGGGAGTTTTACTGGTGAATGCTGCTGGAAACGACGGTGCGAATATAGACGAAGTATTTAGCTACCCGAATGACAACTTTCAAAACGAACCAGAAGTTTCATCTAACTTTATCACCATTGGTGCAATTGGACCCGTTAAAAATCCATTGATGATTGCCCCTTTTTCAAATTATGGAAAATACAATCTCGACTTGTTTGCTCCTGGGGCAGTGATTTATTCTCTGGTACCAAGCAATCAATATGAGGCCTTGAGTGGGACTTCAATGGCTGCCCCATCCGTTTCGGGAGTTGCTGCTCTAATACTGTCTTATTACCCAAAGTTATCACCGAAAGCCGTACGGAAAGTGTTAATGGAGTCTGTGGTTAAAATCGACTATGAGTTAGAATTGGGTTATGACCGCCTACAAACCACGATGGATACCATTTCAAAAACAGGAGGGGTTGTCAATGCATACAATGCACTACTCTACGCGAGCGAACACTACAAGACTTTGCGTAAACTCTAAATGAATTGATGATGTGCAAATGATGATCTGTTCGTCATTGCTGATTGAGGTCGTGTAAGCTAGTGCCACCAAGAACTTGTAAAGTCTTATCTCTGATGGTTTCAAACATGCCTTTGATCGCACAGTTTTTCTCGTCGCATTCCTCGCAGGATTGATAGTAGTTTAGCGACACACAGGGCAACATAGCTACAGGCCCGTCCATGATTCGCATAATCTCAACAATGTAAATTTCTTTTGGATCTCGCAGCAACAAAAAACCACCTTCTTTTCCACGTTTACTGTGTAAAATCTGGTTGTTTCGAAGACTGCGCAATATACTCTCCAAAAACTTTCTAGGAATGTTTTCGTCTCGTGCGATTGAAGATGTCAATATGGCTTTTCCCCCACTATTTTTGGAGATGTAAAGCAGGGCTTTTAAAGCGTATTTGCACTTTTTTGAAATCACAATCAAATATAAAACATAAAAATTAAATACAAACCCTACTAACTTAGTAGGATATTGAAATTAAACTGTATATTTGCACCTGATTGAATCAAGAAAAATGCTAGTAGAACGCATATTTTTAAAACCAAACACTCAAAAGCATAACATCGGAAAGGAAAAGCTTTCAAGAAGCTTTATCAAATCGGTGAGTTGGCGAATCATCGGTACAATTGACACGATTCTCATCTCCTACTTTGTGACCGGACAGATTGATTTTGCCTTGTCAATTGGAATGATTGAACTCATTACGAAAATGGGGCTTTATGTGGTGCACGAACGTGCCTGGAATAAATTTTCATGGGGAAAAACAGAGAAATAGCCATCCTTGAGCGGGTTCAGTCTTTGAACGATGCAGTGGGTCAGCCAAAAGCCCTAGTCGATTTGTTCGCCATGGTTGCAGACGCAAAATTGGGTAAGATTTGCTTTTCCTCATCGCTTGGTCAAGAAGATCAGGTTTTGACAGATTATATATTTAGAAATCAGCTATCTATTGATGTCTTTACCCTAGATACAGGACGATTGTTTCAAGAGACCTACGACGTTTTATCCACAACACAAAAAAAATACAACAAGCCCATCCGAAGCTTTTTTCCAAATGATAAAGAGGTTGAAGAATTGGTTTCTAATCAGGGGATTAATGGTTTTTATGAATCGGTTCAAAATCGAAAAAACTGTTGTGCTGTTCGGAAAATCAATCCCTTACGGCGGGCACTCCAACCCTACTCCGTTTGGGTTACGGGCTTGCGTAGTGAACAGTCCGCCAACCGATCTGATTTTACAGTCTTTGCCTATGACTCCCAGTTTGATGTCATCAAGTTCAATCCGTTATTGCATTGGACTTATCAAGATGTTTTGGACTATATCGAGTCATGCAATATTCCGCAAAACAACCTACACCAACAGGGCTATATCAGCATTGGCTGTGCGCCTTGTACGCGAGCCATTACACAGGATGAGGACCCACGTGCTGGACGGTGGTGGTGGGAATCCAGTCACAAAGAATGTGGCTTACACAACACAAAAAACTAAACGATGGACGTACTACAACATTTAGAAGAAGAATCCATATACATCATGAGAGAGGTAGCAGGTCAATTTGACAATCCCTGTTTGCTGTTTTCAGGTGGGAAAGACTCGATTACCCTTGTCCGCTTGGCTGAAAAAGCTTTTGCGCCCTCAAAAATCCCTTTCCCTTTCGTTCATGTCGACACGGGTCACAACTTCCCCGAAACCATAGCGTTTAGGGATCATCTTATCAATTCACTTGGCGCCAAATTGATTGTTGGATATGTACAAGACGATATTGATGCGGGTCTCTCTCAGGATGAATCGGGGCGATATGCGAGTCGAAATTCTCTGCAAACCACGACTCTTTTGCATTTGATCGAAAAGTACAAATTCGATGCTTGTATTGGTGGCGCAAGAAGGGATGAAGAAAAGGCAAGGGCAAAAGAGCGTGTTTTCTCTGTCCGTGATGATTTTGGACAATGGAATGAAAAACTACAACGCCCTGAACTGTTTGATATGTTAAACGGAAGCATTCACAATGGCGAAAATGTTCGTGTGTTTCCGATCAGCAATTGGACAGAGCTAGACGTGTGGAATTATATACAAAGAGAACAAATACAAATCCCGTCGCTTTATTATGCGCACGAAAGAAAGGTCTTTAACAGAGATGGATTGTGGATGCCCTACTCAGATTTTGTTCAGATTGGAGAGAATGATGAAGTCATTACCGCCAACGTTCGTTTTCGAACGGTTGGGGATATGACTTGTACCGCAGCGGTCTTGTCTGATGCTTTTGAACTAGACAATATCATACACGAAATCAGCAGCTCGTCATTTTCAGAGCGAGGAGCACGAATTGATGACAAACGATCAGAAGGTGCAATGGAAGAACGTAAAAAAATTGGATACTTTTAATATGGATATTTTAAAAATAGCAACTGCAGGGAGTGTTGATGATGGTAAAAGTACCCTGATTGGACGGCTTTTGTATGAAACTGATTCTTTAAAATCAGATCAGTTGGAACACATCAAAGTCAAAAGCGAATCGAGAGGTTTTGATTATTTGGATTTATCCTTGGCTACAGACGGCTTACTCACCGAAAGAGAACAAGGGATAACCATAGATGTATCCCACATTTTCTTTTCCACACCAACCCGACGATTTATCATCGCAGATTCACCTGGCCATGTAGAATACACGCGTAACATGGTAACTGGTGCTTCAACTGCACAAGCTTCGATCTTGTTGCTAGACGCTAGAAAAGGTATGGTTGAGCAAACCAGACGACATTTGTATATCAACCGTTTGCTCGGAATTCAGCATTTGGTTTTTGCCATCAATAAAATGGACCTTGTCGATTTTGACCAAAATCGATACGAAGAAATCAAAATACAAGTTGAATCGTGGCTTCAAAGTGCGTCCATGGATATAAATACGATAGATTTTGTGCCAATATCCGCACTGCTGGGAGACAATGTTACCTCTTCATCAAAACAAATGAGTTGGTATCATTCATCGAATCTGCTTGAAATCCTAGAAAAACTCCCTACAATAAGCTCCTTGCAAGAAGACAACGTTTTGCAAGTACAACATGTCTTGCGTCCAAAAACCGAACAACATCACGACTACAGAGGGTTTGCTGGCAAGATCAATTCTGGCTCTTTTAAAGTGGGTGATAAGATTCTGGTTTACCCAAGTGGACGATCCAGTAAGATCAAAAGCATTGAAAAATATGGTGTTCCCGTAGGGAAGACGCAAGAAGGCCAAAGCACGACCATCTTACTTGAAGATGAAATTGACATTTCTCGTGGAAATTCAATCGTCAGTGCTGAGAATGACCTGCAAGTTTCCAAACAACTTCGTGCCGAAGTGTGTTGGATGCAGGATACGAATCTAATTCCTGGCGCAAAATACTGGTTGCAATTGGGGATTCAAAAGGTTCAAATCAAGATCAAGTCGATCAGTTATCGCTTGGAATTGGAAAACCTCCAAACCGAGCCCACAAGTTTTCTTGGCTTGAATGACATTGGAGAAATAGAACTAATAACTGCCCAAGAAATCGTACATCAGCCCTTTCACAAAAACAAAGGACTGGGCGCGTTTATACTCATTGATCCTTTAACTAATAACACCGCTGGTGTTGGCTTTATTCGATAAACAGTGGAAAGCTTTAGAACAGAGATTGAAAACCCAGTTGTTGCCAAAGATATTATTGATCTGGAGCAAAAGATTTTTGCTTTTAAAAACAACAACATCGATGAAGAAAAATTTAGAAGTCTTCGTCTAGCAAGGGGTGTATACGGGCAACGTCAGCAAGGTGTGCAAATGGTGCGAATTAAAATTCCTTATGGGAAATTCACTTCCAGACAACTGTTGAAAATATCTGATGTTGCAGACCGATATTCTAATGGCAACCTCCATATCACAACGCGACAGGACATCCAAATTCATCATGTAGATTTGGAAAAAACCCCGCAGCTTTGGGCTGAATTGGAGAAAGACGACATCACCCTCAGGGAGGCCTGTGGCAATACGGTACGCAACGTGACAGCTTCTCCATTTTCTGGAATTGACCCTGATGAACCCTTTGATGTGAGTCCGTATGCACAGGCATTCTTTAGCTATTTTTTACGCAATCCCATTTGTCAAGATATGGGACGCAAAATCAAAATCGCATTCTCGAGTTCCAAGGAGGATCACGCCTACACTTTTGTTCATGACATTGGATTTATCCCAAAAATAAAGGATGAGCAACATGGCTTTATGGTAGTTGTGGGAGGTGGTATTGGCTCGCAACCTCGTCTGGCAGATTGCCTGTATGACTTTTTACCGGCCGACCGAATCATACCCGTCAGTGAAGCGATTTTACGCTTGTTTGACAGATTTGGGGAACGAAACAGAAGGAATAAAGCACGACTTAAATTTCTGATTAAAGAATTGGGCTTTGATGCATTTGTAGAAAAGGTTCAGCAAATGGAAAGGGAAATCTCAACATTCTCCTACCCGATTGATTATATTGAGCATAAAATCGCTAGCACCATTCATTATCCCATCACTTCAAACACTCCAAAAGAGTCGTTTGAAAGATGGAAGAATGCAAATGTATTTCCGCAAAAGCAAAAGGGTTTAGTAGCCGTGGGACTCTGTATACAAACAGGGGACTTGCCTACCCAAACCGCAAGAAAACTGGCTGGGGTAATCGACACCTTCTGTGGAGAAGATGCCAGATTTACCGTCAATCAGGGAATCTTATTACGTTCCATTCAATTCGAAAATCTAGAAGCATTATATGAAGCCCTCTTCAATATCAACTTGGATCGAATTGGTTTTGATCGAATTAATGATATTGTGGCATGTCCAGGAACAGACACCTGTAACCTAGGAATCGCCAGCAGTATGGGGCTTGCAAAAGAACTTCAGCAGGTCCTTGAGCATGAATTTCAACAACTCATCGACAATCACAAAATCAGTATAAAGATCAGTGGCTGCATGAATGCCTGTGGGCAACATACCATTGCCGATATCGGCTTTCAGGGATTGACATTGAAGTCAAATGGCAAAATCGCTCCTGCAACGCAAATTCTTCTGGGAGGTGGTGCTGTGGGCAATGCAGATGGTCATTTTGCAGATAAAGTACTCAAGGTACCTTCAAAACGAACACCAGATGTATTGCGTTGGCTATTGATTGACTTTGAAAATCATCACCATAGAGCTGGTGAGTCGTTTATGGCTTATTATCAGCGTGCAGGTTCCGATTATTTTTATCAAAATCTTAAGCATTTCAGCGAGGTTGATAACCTTCAACCTGAAGACTTTATCGATTGGGGGAATGAGCAACTTTATGAAAAAGCAATCGGAGTTGGGGAATGTGCTGGGGTAACCATTGACCTTGTACAAACCTTACTATTTGATGCCGAAGAGTTTCTCGAAAATGCCGAAAGTGCACTTGCAGACGAACAAGTTTCCAATGCAGTCTATTTCGGTTATTCTGCACTCATTCGGGGTGCAAAAGCAATTCTAACTACCGTTCAAGCACGAATCAATTCTCATCATTCGATTATTGTTTCGTTTGGCGAACATTTTCCAAATTGCGAAACAGATCTCGGGTTCTCTTTCCGAAGTGCCGTAAAAGCCATAGAAAACAACGACAAAACCAATGTCTTTGCCAAAGATTATATCGCAAAGGCAAAAGCCATTTTGAATTGGATTAAAAACGAAGCTGATGCCAGATAAAGGAATGCTTTCTCTTGTTGGTGCTGGACCAGGTGATCCAGACTTGATCACCGTCAAAGGGTTGCGGGCCATTGCGGATGCTGACCTGATTTTGTACGATGCGTTGGTCAACAAGCAGCTCTTAGATTCAAATCCAGTTGCTGAAAAACACTATGTTGGCAAACGAAAAGGACAACACGCATATTCGCAGTCTGAAATCAACAAGCTCATCGTATCCAATATTCAAAGAGGAAAGCATGTTGTTCGTCTAAAAGGGGGTGATGTCAGTGTATTTGCCCGCGCTGCTGAAGAGATTGAATACGCCTCATTTTTTGGTATACAAACACAGGTTATCCCGGGGATTTCTTCTTACTCTGGCATTGCAGCACAACATCAAATTCCATTGACAAGACGCTGTGAATACGAAAGCATCTGGGTAACTACTGGCCATACTTGCAAGGGCGAGATTTCAGAAGATATCAAACATGCCGCTCAATCATCTGCTACCATTGTGATTTTGATGGGAATGACGAAAATCAAAGACATCCAAACAGAACTGCTCAAATACAAATCTGAAGACTACCCTGTAGCGATTGTTCAAAATGGCACCTTACCAAATGAAAAGCACCATGTTACCAATTTGGGGAATCTTGTGGAAGATGTCCTCAAGCACGACTTGCAAAGCCCTGCGTTGATTATCGTTGGGCATGCGGTAGTTGACAATGTGTGCAAACTTGTATCGACAACATCAATCCCTCAATTCGTGTGATGTCGAATCCGCTATACCCGATATTTTTAAAAACAACCCAACTCCATATCCTCATCGTTGGAGGCGGCTATGTTGCACTTGAAAAATTGAGTTTTATATATAAATCCTCTCCTGAAAGTCGTGTCACAATCGTCAGTCCAATGTTGCGTGAGGAAACAGCGTCGTTTATCAAAGGAAAGAAAATCAATTATATCCAAGAAAAATACAAAAAAAGCGATCTAAAAAACGCACATCTTGTCATTGCAACAACCGATAGTCCTGAAGTCAATCAAAAAGTATTTGCGGACTGTAGAGAAAAAAACATCTTGGTCAATGTAGCCGACAGCCCTTTACAATGTGATTTTTATATGGGGAGCATCGTCACAAAAGGAAATTTAAAAATTGGAATATCAACCAATGGCAAATCCCCAACATTTGCCAAGCGTTTGCGACAATGGTTGGAAAACTTCTTACCAGAACAAATCGATGATATTCTCAATAAGTTATACATTTACCGCTCGCAAATCAAAGGGGATTTTGAGCAAAAA
>JAQWGQ010000002.1 GCA_029238125.1 Flavobacteriaceae bacterium
ACCATCAATTGAAATACAATGGCAAAAATTTCCAAAAAAAGAAAAGAGGCACTATCAAAGATTGATCGTGCGAGCTTGTATTCCTTGGCAGATGCTGCATCGTTGGTTAAAGAGATAACAACCACCAAGTTTGATGCATCGGTCGACATGGCTGTTCGTTTGGGTGTAGACCCTCGAAAAGCCGACCAAATGGTACGTGGTGTAGTTACTCTTCCTCATGGAACAGGTAAAACAGTTTCGGTTTTGGCTTTGGTGACTCCTGACAAGGAGGCCGAAGCAAAAGAAGCTGGTGCCGATTATGTGGGGCTAGATGAATATTTGCAGAAAATCAAAGATGGATGGACAGACGTTGATGTCATCGTTACCATGCCAAGCGTTATGGGTAAGCTGGGACCGTTAGGTCGTGTGCTAGGCCCTCGTGGTTTAATGCCAAATCCAAAAACGGGAACCGTTACTATGGATGTTGGCAAGGCCGTTAGCGACGTGAAGGGTGGTAAGATTGATTTTAAAGTCGACAAAACAGGCATCGTGCATGCCTCCATTGGAAAGGTATCTTTTGATGCTGACAAAATCTTGGGAAATGCCAATGAGCTCTTGCAGACATTGGTCAAACTCAAGCCGTCAAGCGCAAAAGGGGCATACATTAAGAGTGTATCCATGTCGAGTACAATGAGTCCAAACATCCCTGTGGAATTTAAAAATGTTTAACGGATAGCGAAATCTATATTATGACGAAACAAGAGAAAGTACAAGCTATCGAAGACCTAACAGCACAGTTGGCAGAAAATCAAAACATCTATTTAACGGATGTTTCGGAATTGGATGCGCTAACGACTTCAAACTTGCGTCGAGCATGTTTTAAGGCGGGAGTAAAACTGACTGTTGTTAAGAACACATTGTTGGCGAAAGCCATGGAAGCTTCTGATAAAGATTTTGGGGACCTAACAGGTGTCCTGAAAGGAAACACAGCAATGATGTTTTCTGAATTAGGAAACGGACCTGCAAAGGTGATCAAAGACTTTCGTAAAAAATCGGATCGTCCGATTTTGAAAGGCGCTTATATCGGAGAAGCTGTTTATTTGGGAGACGACCAAATAGAGGCACTTGTCAACATTAAGTCTAAGGATGAATTGATTGGGGAAATCATTGCCCTACTTCAATCACCTGCAAAGAATGTGGTTTCCGCACTTCAATCAAGTGGTGGAGCCCTCGCTGGAATTATAAAAACGCTTTCTGAAAAGGAAGCATAAAATTGTTAACATAACTTTATTATAAATACGTTCAAAATGGCAGATTTAAAAGATTTTGCAGAACAGTTGGTCAACCTCACGGTAAAAGAAGTGAATGAGTTGGCAGAGATTTTAAAAGAAGAGTATGGCATTGAGCCAGCTGCTGCTGCGGTTGCAGTTGCTGCAGGCCCTGCTGCAGGCGGTGACGCTGGAGGTGAAGAGAAGTCAGAATTTGACGTAATTCTCAAAGCTGCTGGTGGTTCAAAGCTTGCTGTCGTGAAATTGGTTAAGGAATTGACTGGTCTTGGCTTAAAAGAAGCTAAAGAATTGGTTGATAACGCACCAAGCCCGATTAAAGAGGGCGTAGCCAAAGACGAAGCAGAAGGCCTAAAATCTTCTTTAGAAGAAGCTGGAGCAGAGGTAGAGTTAAAATAAACCCTACCCAACAAATATCACTAAGGCCACGGATTTATCCGTTGGCCTTAGCGTCGTTTTTAAAACGATAGCAGCATTGCTGTATTAATTTTTGCATCAAACACATTTTTGTTCATGTCTACAACATCTGAAAGACTCAATTTTTCCTCGGCTATCCAAACGCCTGAATACCCTGATTTCCTGGACATACAAATCAAATCTTTTCAAGACTTTTTTCAACTTGAAACCAAATCAAACGAGCGCGACAACGAAGGTCTCTTTAACACCTTTAAAGAGAACTTTCCGATTTCAGACACTCGGAATCAGTTTGTCTTAGAGTTTCTCGACTATTTTGTCGACCCACCAAGATACTCCATCATTGAGTGTATTGAACGTGGTTTGACCTATAGCGTACCTTTAAAAGCACGCTTGAAATTGTATTGTACAGATCCCGAGCATGAGGATTTCGAAACGATCGTACAAGATGTGTTTTTAGGAACCATTCCATACATGACCCCAAGTGGTACTTTTGTGATCAATGGTGCCGAGCGGATTGTGGTTTCACAACTGCACAGGTCTCCAGGTGTTTTCTTTGCCCAGTCATTCCATGCAAATGGAACGAAACTCTACTCGGCTCGAGTAATTCCATTCAAGGGATCATGGATTGAATTTGCAACAGACATCAACAGCGTGATGTATGCATATATCGATCGTAAAAAGAAATTGCCTGTTACGACTCTTTTCCGTGCAATCGGTTTTGAAAGAGATAAAGACATTTTGGAGATTTTTGATCTTGCTGAAGAAATTAAAGTATCAAAAGCTGGTTTGAAAAAGGTATTGGGCAGAAAGTTAGCTGCTCGCGTTCTCAACACTTGGTTTGAGGATTTTGTAGATGAAGATACTGGTGAGGTTGTTTCGATTGAAAGAAATGAGATTGTTTTAGATCGAGACACAGTTCTTGAAAAAGAACATATCGATCAAATCGTGGAAGCAAATGCCAAAACAGTTTTGCTACACAAAGAAGACCTTGCATCAGCAGACTATGCAATTATCCACAATACCCTTCAAAAAGATCCAACCAACTCTGAAAAAGAAGCAGTCGAGCACATTTACCGCCAGCTGCGTAATGCTGAACCACCTGATGAGGAAACCGCACGAGGGATTATCGATAAACTATTCTTCTCTGACCAAAGGTATAACCTAGGAGAAGTTGGACGTTATCGAATGAATAAAAAACTAGGTCTTGATATTGAAATGGACAAACAAGTTTTGACCAAAGATGATATCATCACCATCATTAAGTATTTGATTGAGTTGATCAACTCCAAGTCGGAAATTGATGATATTGACCACTTGTCAAACCGTCGTGTTCGTACAGTTGGTGAGCAGCTTTCTTCTCAGTTTGGAGTCGGTCTTTCAAGAATGGCACGTACCATCCGTGAACGAATGAATGTTCGTGACAACGAGGTGTTTACTCCGATTGACTTGATTAATGCGAAGACTTTATCTTCTGTTATCAACTCTTTCTTTGGAACCAATCAACTCTCTCAGTTTATGGATCAAACCAATCCACTTGCTGAGATTACGCACAAACGACGACTTTCTGCTTTAGGCCCTGGTGGTCTCTCAAGAGAAAGAGCAGGGTTCGAGGTCCGCGATGTTCACTACACACATTATGGTCGTATGTGTCCAATCGAAACGCCAGAAGGACCAAATATTGGTTTGATTTCCTCTTTAAGTGTATTTGCGAAATTGAATAACCTTGGGTTTATCGAGACGCCATATCGCAAAGTCAACGATGGGGTTGTCGATTTCAGTGAAATGCAATATCTCACCGCTGAGGAAGAGGAAGAAAAGCTATTTGCACAGGCACACGTGCCTAAAGATAAAGATGGAAAAATCAATGTGGATAAGTTGATCGCACGTTCCGAAGCAGACTATCCGGTCGTTGAGCCATCGCAAGTCGATTATATGGATGTTGCGCCAAATCAGATTGCATCGATTTCTGCATCGCTAATTCCATTTTTGGAGCATGATGATGCGAATCGTGCATTGATGGGTTCAAACATGATGCGTCAGGCAGTGCCACTACTACGCCCAGAAGTTCCTATCGTAGGAACAGGTCTAGAGCGTCAGGTCGCCAAAGATTCCAGAGTTTTGATCAATGCTGAAGCAGGCGGTGTGGTAACATACGTTGATGCCAACGTCATCAAAATCAAGTACAATTCTACAGACGAAGATCGTTTGATCAGTTTTGAGTCTGACGAAAAGGAATATCCTTTGGTGAAGTTTAGAAAAACCAACCAAGGTTCTACCATCAACCTCAAGCCAATTGTCCAAGTTGGAGACCGTGTTGAAAAAGGTCAGGTTCTTTGTGAGGGCTATGCCACACAAAATGGCGAGCTTGCACTTGGTCGCAATATGAAAGTCGCTTTTATGCCTTGGAAGGGGTATAACTTTGAGGACGCAATTGTGATTTCTGAAAAAGTGGTTCGGGATGATATCTTTACATCGATTCACATTGACGAATATTCTTTGGAAGTTCGCGATACCAAACTCGGTAAAGAGGAGTTGACCAACGATATTCCAAACGTCAGTGAAGAAGCCACCAAGGATTTGGACGAGAACGGTATGATTCGTGTCGGGGCTGAGGTAAACGCAGGTGATATTCTGATTGGAAAAATCACACCAAAAGGAGAATCGGATCCGACACCTGAGGAAAAGCTATTACGCGCCATTTTTGGAGATAAAGCAGGCGATGTGAAAGATGCATCTTTGAAAGCACCACCATCACTGAATGGTGTGGTTATCGATAAAAAGCTCTTTACCCGTATTGTCAAGGACAAGAGACGCCGAACACAAGACAAACAAGAATTGCTTGAGCTCGAGGATGAGTTTGAAATGAGGTTTAAAGAGTTGAAATCACTTCTTGTTGAGAAGTTATTCTCACTTCTTAATGGTAAAACTTGTCAAGGTGTTTTCAATGACCTTGGTGAGGAAGTCTTACCAAAGGGGAAGAAGTTTACTTTGAAAATGTTAAACGCAGTTGATGATTACGCTCACTTGGCTAGCGGCACGTGGACTGTAGACAATCATGTCGATGGTCTGGTCAATAATTTGATGCACAATTACAAAATCAAAGAAAACGATTTACAAGGTGCACTACGACGAGATAAGTTTACCATTTCGGTTGGAGATGAACTTCCAGCAGGGATTTTAAAGCTCGCCAAGGTTTATATCGCCAAGAAGCGTAAGCTAAAAGTAGGAGATAAGATGGCTGGGCGTCACGGTAACAAAGGGATTGTTGCGCGAATCGTACGTCAGGAAGACATGCCATTCTTAGAAGACGGAACGCCAGTTGATATCGTACTGAACCCACTTGGAGTACCCTCCCGAATGAATATTGGTCAGATTTATGAAACCGTTTTAGGTTGGGCGGGGCAAAAGCTAGGCAAAAACTTTGCGACACCAATTTTTGATGGCGCATCAAGTGACCAAGTAGATGAAATCTCTAAGGAAGCTGGTATTCCTCAGTTTGGCCACACCTATTTATACGACGGCGGAACTGGAGAACGCTTTGATCAACCAGCAACTGTTGGTGTGATTTATATGCTCAAACTCGGTCATATGGTGGATGATAAAATGCACTCAAGATCAATTGGGCCATATTCATTGATTACACAGCAACCACTTGGTGGTAAAGCTCAGTTCGGTGGACAGCGATTTGGGGAAATGGAAGTTTGGGCACTTGAGGCCTACGGTGCTTCTAGTACACTGCAAGAAATACTTACGGTCAAATCAGATGATGTGGTCGGACGTGCCAAAACATACGAAACGATCGTGAAAGGGGAGGCCATGCCTAAACCAGGGCTACCAGAATCTTTCAATGTATTGATGCACGAACTCAAGGGTCTTGGACTCGATATACGTTTAGAAGAATAATTAAATCCGTTTAGAAAACAATGGCAAGATTTAACGACAATCAGCAACCCATCAGTTTTAACAAAATTTCTATTGGTCTTTCATCACCAGAAACGATTCTTGCAGAATCACGCGGTGAGGTTTTAAAGCCCGAAACGATTAATTATCGTACACACAAGCCCGAGCGAGACGGTCTGTTTTGTGAGCGTATTTTTGGTCCTGTTAAGGATTTTGAATGTGCTTGTGGAAAGTATAAGCGAATTCGTTACAAAGGGATTGTTTGTGACCGTTGTGGTGTAGAGGTTACCGAGAAAAAAGTTCGAAGAGATCGTGTTGGTCATATTAGTCTAATCGTTCCTGTTGCGCACATTTGGTATTTCCGTTCACTTCCCAATAAGCTTGGTTATCTACTTGGTCTTCCGTCGAAAAAACTCGACATGATCATTTATTATGAGCGATATGTCGTCATTCAGCCAGGAGGAGCGACCAATGAAGAAGGGGAGCCAGTCCAAAAAATGGACTTCCTGACAGAAGAGGAGTATCTCAATATTCTTGAAAAGCTCCCAACAGAAAATCAATATCTTGAGGACTCAGACCCTGAGAAGTTTATCGCCAAGATGGGTGCAGAGTGCCTTATTGAATTGTTGAGTCGAATTGACTTGGACGGATTGTCCTACGAGTTGCGTGACAAAGCCAACAATGAAACATCCAAACAAAGAAAAACAGAGGCCTTAAAACGTCTTCAAGTTGTCGAATCCCTCCGGGAAGCCAATAAGAACCGCGAAAATCGACCAGAGTGGATGATTATGAAGACCATTCCTGTCATTCCACCAGAGCTTCGTCCTTTGGTGCCGCTTGATGGTGGTCGTTTCGCCACGTCTGACTTAAACGATCTATATCGAAGAGTCATTATCCGAAACAATCGTCTTAAGCGTTTGGTCGAGATCAAAGCGCCTGAGGTGATTTTACGAAACGAAAAACGAATGCTGCAAGAGTCTGTGGACTCATTGTTTGACAACACAAGAAAGTCATCTGCTGTAAAATCAGATGCAAACCGTCCGCTAAAATCTCTTTCGGATTCTCTGAAAGGAAAACAGGGGCGTTTTCGCCAAAACTTACTCGGTAAGCGTGTTGACTACTCAGCACGATCTGTAATCGTTGTTGGTCCTGAATTGAAACTCTTCGAGTGTGGGTTGCCTAAAAATATGGCTGCAGAACTCTATAAGCCTTTTGTAATTCGAAAACTCATTGAAAGAGGTATCGTCAAAACGGTTAAATCTGCCAAAAAGATTATCGATAAGCGTGAGCCTGTTGTTTGGGATATTTTAGAGAATGTTATCAAAGGGCACCCCGTTTTATTAAACCGTGCTCCCACACTTCACCGTTTGGGAATCCAAGCATTCCAGCCAAAACTGATCGAAGGAAAAGCGATTCAGTTACACCCCTTGGCAAGTACGGCATTTAATGCTGACTTTGATGGAGACCAAATGGCCGTTCACTTGCCATTGGGGCCTGAAGCCATTTTAGAGTCTCAGTTATTGATGCTTGCATCTCACAATATTTTGAATCCAGCTAACGGTTCGCCAATCACGGTACCTTCTCAAGACATGGTTTTGGGTCTGTATTATATGACCAAAGCTAGAAAGTCAACCAAAGAGCACCCAGTCAAGGGCGAAGGTCTCACTTTCTACAGTGCTGAAGAAGTCAATATTGCTTTCAATGAAAAGATTGTTGATCTAAACGCAATCATCAAGGTCCGAGCAAAAGATTTTAATGAGAATGGCGAATTGACAAATCAATTGATTGAAACCACTGTTGGTCGTGTTTTGTTCAACCAAGTTGTTCCTGAAAAAGCAGGATTTATCAATGAAGTTCTCACAAAGAAATCACTTCGTGATATCATCGGAGATATTTTGAAAGTGACTTCTGTACCAGAAACCGCTGCGTTTTTGGATGAGATCAAAGAAATGGGTTATTCCTTTGCTTTTAAAGGAGGACTTTCCTTTAGCTTAGGAGATATTATTATTCCTGCTGATAAACAAAAATTAATTGACCAGGCCAATGGTCAGGTGGATGGTATAATTACCAATTACAACATGGGTCTCATTACAAATAATGAGCGATATAATCAGGTGATTGATGTATGGACATCTGCCAATGCAACGCTTACCGAACTGGCGATGAAGCGAATCAGTGAAGACCAACAGGGCTTCAACTCGGTATTCATGATGCTTGATTCTGGTGCGCGAGGTTCTAAAGAGCAAATTCGTCAGTTGACAGGTATGCGTGGTTTGATGGCCAAGCCAAAGAAATCAACTGCTGGAGGTGGTGAGATTATTGAAAATCCAATTCTATCCAACTTTAAAGAAGGGCTTTCGATTTTAGAGTACTTTATATCTACGCACGGAGCACGTAAAGGACTTGCAGATACGGCACTGAAAACAGCAGATGCTGGTTATCTTACGCGTCGCCTACACGACGTTGCACAAGATGTGATTGTCAATACCGAAGATTGTGGTACCCTTCGCGGAATTACCGTGGAGGCATTAAAGAAAAACGAAGAAGTCGTTGAAAAGCTTGGTGACCGTGCGATTGGTCGAGTGGCTTTATTTGATGTGATCAATCCGAAAGATGGCAAGGTAATTGTCGAAGCTGGTCAAGAGATTTTGGATCAACATGTGAAGATTATTGAGAAATCTCCAATCGACAAGATTGAAGTTCGTTCTCCATTGACATGTGAAGCCAAAAAAGGAATTTGCGCCAAGTGCTATGGAAGAAACCTAGCCAACGGTAAAATGGTTCAAATTGGAGAGTCTGTCGGTGTGATTGCCGCACAATCCATTGGAGAGCCAGGAACACAGCTAACACTTCGTACCTTCCACGTAGGAGGTATTGCAGGAAACATTTCAGAGGAAAACAAACTCATTGCCAAATTTGATGGTACGGTTGAGCTTGAAGACCTTAAAGTGGTACCTGGAAAAGATACTGATGGGAATGACGCTCAGGTGGTGATTTCCCGTACAACCGAATATAAATTGGTTGATAGTAAAACGGGTATTACCTTGAGTAATAAAATCATTCCTTATGGTTCATTTATCTCCGTTAAAAACGGTCAGAAAATCAAAAAGGGTGATGAGATTTGTCGTTGGGATCCCTACAATGGGGTAATTGTTTCCGAATTTGCTGGTAAAATTGGATACGAAAACATCCAACAGGGTGTTACCTTCCAAGTTGAAATTGATGAGCAAACTGGTTTCCAAGAGAAAGTAATCACAGAAACTAGAGATAAGAAGCTAATTCCTACTTTATTGATTCAAGATAAAAAAGGAAATACATTGCAGTCCTATAACTTGCCTGTTGGGGCACACATCATGGTTGATGATGGCGAGGCGATTGAAGGCGGTAAAATTCTTGTGAAAATCCCACGTAAGTCTGCCAAGTCTGGTGATATTACGGGTGGTCTTCCAAGAGTCACTGAGTTATTTGAAGCTCGTAACCCATCAAATCCTGCCGTTGTGTCAGAAATTGATGGAGTCGTTACTTTTGGAAAAATCAAACGTGGTAACCGCGAAATCGTCGTGGAATCTAAAACTGGCGAAATCAAGAAGTACTTGGTCAAGCTTTCCAATCAGATTTTGGTTCAGGAAAATGACTTTGTCAAAGCTGGTATGCCAATTTCTGACGGTGCGATTACACCAAATGATATTCTCAACATCAAAGGCCCATCTGCAGTACAGCAGTACCTCGTAAATGAAGTACAAGAAGTATATCGACTGCAAGGGGTAAAAATCAATGACAAGCACTTTGAGGTTGTCGTGCGTCAAATGATGCGTAAAGTACGAATTGAGGACTCTGGAGATACTACTTTCCTCGAAAATCAGCTCGTACATAAATACGATTTCATAACGGAAAACGATCAGCTGTTTGGTTGTAAGGTCGTGATTGAGGTCGGGGATTCTGAAAACTTGAAAGCCGGTCAAATCGTTACTGCTCGTCAGTTGCGCGATGAAAATTCTTTGTTGCGTCGTGATGACAAGGCCCTTGTTGAAGCGCGTGACGCGGTAAACGCAACGGCTACGCCTATTCTTCAAGGAATTACCCGTGCATCTCTTCAGACCAAGTCATTTATTTCTGCGGCATCATTCCAGGAAACGACAAAAGTATTGAACGAAGCAGCAGTAAGTGGTAAAATCGATACGCTTGAGGGCTTGAAGGAGAACGTAATCGTTGGACATAAAATCCCAGCGGGTACAGGAAACCGAGCGTTTAATGATATCATCGTTGGTTACACGGACGAATATGAGGAGCTATTAGCCAAAAAGGAGTTTAATTTGAGTGGAAATGAGTGATTCTAAGAAGAAAAAGGAAATCAACATTGAGCTTGATCAGGAAACCGCACAGGGGACCTATTCAAACTTAGCAATCATCAATCATTCTGTATCGGAGTTTGTCGTTGACTTTATTAACATCATGCCCGGTTCTCCAAAGGCCAAGGTGCGTTCACGAATTATCCTGACGCCACAACACACCAAGCGTTTTGTAGAAGCGCTGAACGACAATGTACAGCGTTTTGAAAATGCACATGGTGAGATCAAGGATTATGAGCAACCACCAATTCCGCTCAATTTTGGACCACCTGGTGAGGCGTAAATCATTATAAAACCCTGCTTGTTTGAGTGGGGTTTTTTAATACTCCGAAGTTGCGTGAAATCGTAAAGCCGGGTATTTATCCTTTGTCATTTGAAGAGAAAAAGCGGAGTCAGCTAAAAATACTTGTTGCCCCTGCTTGTCTTTGGCCAAAAACTTGGCTTTGACTCGTGTAAAGTCTAAAAATTCAGGGTGGGATGTTTCAGGAGTTTCTACCCAACAGGCCTTGTGAACATTCAGGTTTTCATAGCTACATTTTGCGCCATATTCATGCTCAAGTCGATATTGGATGACTTCGAACTGAAGTGCCCCAACGGTTCCAATCACTTTACGGCCATTGAGGTCGAGGGTAAAAAGTTGCGCAACCCCTTCGTCCATCAATTGGTCAATCCCTTTGGAAAGTTGTTTGGCTTTCATCGGATCGGCATTGTTGATATAGCGAAAATGCTCAGGTGAAAAGCTTGGAATCCCCTTAAAGTGTAAGCTTTCACCAGTGGTTAGCGTATCTCCAATTTTGAAGTTTCCCGTATCGTGAAGCCCGACAATATCACCTGGATAGGATGTTGCTACAACTTCTTTGCGATCTGCAAAAAAGGCATTCGGACTGCTAAACTTGAGTTTTTTGTTGTTGCGAACGTGCAAATAGGGTGTATTTCTTACAAAGGTCCCTGAAACAATTTTGACAAACGCCAGGCGGTCTCTGTGTTTGGGATCCATATTGGCATGGATTTTAAAAACAAAGCCACTAAAATCTTTCTCATCCGGCTTGACCAATCTCTCATCGCTGTTTTTGGCGAGTGGGGGTGGTGCAATTTCGATAAAGGCATCCAAAAGCTCTTGTATGCCAAAGTTATTTAAGGCAGAACCGAAGAAAACAGGTTGCTGCTCCCCATTCAAATAGGCCTTGGAGTCGAAGGACGGGTAAACTTCCGTGACCAACTCAATGTCTTCTCTCAACTGACTGGCTGCTTGTTCGCCGATATGATCGGACAAACTCGGATCATTGATTTTGTCAAAATCGATACTGTCTGAAATATGGGTTTTGCTGCCCTCGTTAAAAAGACGTAAGCGCTTTTCCCACAAATTGTATATACCTTGAAAGTCATAACCCATTCCAATGGGAAAACTCAAGGGAACCACTTGGAAGCCGAGTTTTTGCTCGACCTCGTCCAACAATTCAAAAGCATCTTTTCCCTCACGATCGAGCTTATTGATAAAGACGAGAATCGGGATGTTTCGCATCCGACATACCTCAACGAGTTTTTCCGTCTGTTCTTCCACCCCTTTGGCAACATCAATAACAACAATGACACTGTCAACAGCTGTTAGTGTCCGAAACGTATCCTCCGCAAAATCCTTGTGTCCAGGGGTGTCTAGGATATTGATTTTTTTGTCTTTATAATGAAATGCTAAAACAGAGGTCGCTACAGAAATACCGCGTTGCCGTTCGATCTCCATAAAGTCGCTTGTCGCTGTTTTTTTGATCTTATTGGATTTCACAGCACCTGCTTCTTGAATCGCCCCACCAAAGAGTAAGAGTTTTTCGGTCAAGGTTGTTTTTCCTGCATCTGGGTGAGAGATGATCCCAAAAGTTCGACGGCGTGCAATTTCTGCTTCAAAATTCATGATGACAAAAATACCACGTTTCTTGCGAATTAGAAGTAATTTTGTGATGTTAGCTTTAGCTCAATGTTTGTTATACTTTTTGTTTAACTTTAACTCCGATGGAAGAACAAGTGATACTTGTAGATGAGAAAGACAATCCCATTGGGTTGATGCCAAAGTTAGAGGCGCATCAAAAAGCGCTTCTTCACCGTGCATTTTCTGTGTTTATCCTTAACACAAAAGGAGAATTGATGCTTCAGCAACGTGCCAAACACAAGTACCATTCCCCAGGGCTATGGACAAACACCTGTTGTAGTCATCAGCGCGATGGGGAGACCAATATACAAGCTGGAAAGAGGCGTTTGCAAGAAGAAATGGGGTTTTCCACCGAATTAAAAGAGGTGACTTCGTTTATCTATAAAGCGCCATTCGACAATGGGCTTACCGAACACGAATTCGATCATGTGCTTTTGGGTCATTTCGAGGACGAACCTGTGATCAATACAGATGAGGTTTCGTCTTGGAAATGGATGTCCCTTGAGGAGGTAAAAAATGACATTAACCAAAACCCAGGACGCTATACCGTTTGGTTTGTCATTATCTTTGCCAAGTTTTATAAAGATTTAAATCCAGACCAATGGCTGTAACTGTAAGCCGCAAGGCGCATTTCAACGCTGCACACCGCTTGTA
The DNA here is from genome assembly GCA_029238125.1 of Flavobacteriaceae bacterium. Lineage (GTDB taxonomy): Bacteria > Bacteroidota > Bacteroidia > Flavobacteriales > Flavobacteriaceae > UBA724. Next base: position 12,507 of record JAQWGQ010000002.1, read on the forward strand.
TCGACCTGATTGGGCCGACGAAAAAAATGAGGAGATTTTTGGCAAGTGTAACAACCCACTTTATCATGGGCACAATTATGAGTTGATTGTGCATGTCACTGGCGAAATCGATCCGTCAACGGGCTATGTGATGGATATGAAAGTTTTGAAAGACCTGATCAAAGCCGAGGTTGAGGATGCTTTTGACCATAAAAACCTCAACGAGCAAGTGCCAGAATTTACAAACCTCAATCCCACTGCTGAAAATATTGCGGTTGTGATATGGGACAAATTACGTCCACATATTTCAGCTGATCAGCAATTGGAAGTTACACTCTATGAAACGCCGAGAAATTATGTTCACTACAAGGGCTAGGCATGCTGTATCCACTGTTCTTTAAGCCAATCTCCAAAGAAAGACTTTGGGGTGGTCGGAAGTTGACGGACTTTCTCAACAAACCCTTTCATGGGAATGAAATTGGAGAAAGCTGGGAATTGTCTGCGGTCTCTGGTGATGAATCAGTCGTCTCAGATGGCCATCTGCAAGGGAAACAGCTCAATGAGCTTATTGAGATTTACAAAGCCGACCTCGTGGGGAAGTCTGTTTATGAACGTTTTGGTAATGATTTTCCAGTTCTGATTAAATTCATAGACGCCCAAAAAGACTTATCGGTTCAGTTACACCCCCATGATCATTTGGCAAAAGAGCGCCATAACTCCTTTGGCAAAAATGAAATGTGGTACATTATGGATGCTGACCCAGGAGCTCAACTCATCGTGGGTTTTTCCAAAGACACCGATCAAAACGAATATCAACAGTATCTTCAAAACGGTCAGATTGAAGACTTACTTCATTATGAAACCGTGAAAAGAGGAGATACGTTTTTTATTCGAACCGGAACCGTACATGCGATTGGAGCTGGGATTTTACTCGCCGAAATTCAACAAACCTCTGATATTACCTATCGTATTTTTGATTGGAATCGAACAGACAAAGACTGTAACACAAGAGAGTTACATACCGAACTGGCCTTGGATGCAATTGATTTTGTAAAGCGGAATGATCATAAAGTTGCATACACAGCAGAATCCAATCAAAGGAACCCTATGGTTGGGTCCCCTTATTTCACGACGGAGATCATTGCGGTAAAGGGAGAGATGCATGTTTTAACCGACCAGTTAGACTCTTTTGTCGTTTTGATGGCAGTACAAGGTGATAATCAAATATCGGTAGATGGCAAAACCTACGACTTAGCTTTCGGTTCAACCCTTTTACTACCGGCCTGCCTGACAGGATTTAGCATCCATGCGAATCAATCCGAAATCCTGATGGTTACCATATAAAACGATCTCAGCTCAGTTCTCGAGATCCGATAAATACTTCTTCAACAAAGTTCCATAGCGAGAATTTGCGACATCGTCGGGCATTGAAGATGCAATGGTATCCAGTAAACTTTTTGAAACCGTTGAGAGCTCGGTCAAAGCCAAATAAGGCGCGACAACGCTGTTGGCATTATTGACTGCAAAGTTGACTGTAAATAGCATTTTTCTTTTGGATAGACTGGCAGTTTGCTGTTCGACTAAGGCCAGACTATCGGTGTTTTCACTCAATTGAGCTTGAAGATAAGCAGCTATGAGATCGAGTTCCTCGTTGTTAAATTGACGGATAACTTTAAGATAAGCATTGTAGATTTCTTGCGTTGGTGAGCCAGAGACCTTGGCTTTTGTCACATAATCATCCAAAGTGGTTTGGATTGAAATCTCTCCAGCTTGGCCGAAAAAGGGAATTCGATTGTCAATATCATCTGTTTGATTTCGATCCAGAAGAATGTAAAACAACTCAGGGTGATCCAGATCGGCTTGTAAGACAACACCTTCTTCACGACCTAGGAATATCGAGTCGACTGCTACCAAACCACTGTCTTGGACGCGTTCGAGATAGAGTGTTCCTTTTTTGAGGTCTTTGACTTCGACTATGACTTGCATGTCCTTTTTTGGGGCGGAACAACTTCCCAACAGGGCGATTAAAAATAGCTTGGTAATTGTATGTTTCATCTCTACAAATATGCAGGAATTAGTTTGAATGAAAAACCTTTCTAAAGGTCAAATTTATACGAGGGTCAACTTTTTTTGCAGTTTTTGCAACTTGATGCTTCCAAAAGTGTTGTGTCGCTCCCCCCATGAGCAACAAACTTCCATGTTCGAGCAATAACTTATATCGTTGTTTGGGATCATGGTTATGTCGAAGATGAAAAAACCGAGGTGCTCCCAAACTCACCGAAGCGATTATTGGGTTTTTGCCGAGTTCAGGTTCGTTGTCTGCGTGCCAACCATTGCTGTCTTTGCCGTCGCGATACAAGTTGAGCAAGACGGTAGTAAAGGAAGCATCACACAATTGATAGATTCTGTTTTCAATGCGTTCCAAAGTTTCCGTCATCGGTTGGGGTGTCATCACGATTCCCGAATAGCTATACGAGTCCAAGGTATGTGCATGTAGCGACGTGAGTCGTGGTTGGGGGTGGGTTTTTCCAAATACCGTAATGGGGTCTTGTCGCCATGGGATTTGGTGAAACAGTTCTTCAAAATATGGATTGGCCATAGCAGCAGGCAAAAAATCTGGGATATACCGGATTTCTGCATCTGGCAGTTGTTGTAAAGCAGTTTGTCCAATGATGGTCACTATCTACATTGTGTCTGGTTGTTTTTTAAAGTGCAGCATGAGGGAATTAAAAAATCCGAGGATTAAGGCAACTCCAATCATAATATAGACCAAGGTAAAAATTTTTCCCAAATCGGTTTGAGGAGAAAAATCACCATAGCCGATCGTGGTTAAGGTAATGACTGAAAAATAAAGGGAATCGAGCCATGACCAATTTTCGACAAAATGGTAGATAACGGTACCGAGCCCAATAAAAAAGTTAGTGGTGATCAGTAAACTTCGGTAAGACTTGTCTTTCAAAAAAGAAACAATACTCGTGAGAATAAACATAAGAACAGAATTAGGATGAATATGTCCTAATTTAAAAAAAAATCCCTTAACGCTGGAGAGGTTAAGGGATATAATTGGTTGGAGGTGCCGTTTATTTAATCAGCTCAAAGCTTCGATTGACAAAGGAAGTGAGTTCTTCACCTTTTAACAGATTTTGGCTTAGTCTTGCGAGATCGACAGATTGCTTAATCAGTCGGTCTTGCTTCTTCTTGGTTTTTGTTTCTAAAATCTGACTCACTAAGGGGTGATTTACATTGACAATTAGATTGTACATTTCAGGCATATTTCCTCCAAACATACCGCTGCCACCTGTTTGCTGCATCTCTTTCATTCGGCGCATAAACTCTGGTTGGGTGATCATAAATGGCATCGCTTGACTATCCATTGGTTCCAGTTGGACAGTATAGGTCGTTTGTGGCACCACGTCTTCAACGAGGGATTTGAGCTTGTTTTGGTTTTCCTCACTCAACTTAGATGGGGTTGTGTCTTCTTTTACAATGAGTTTGTCGACTTGGTCGGCATCAACTCTTGCAAAGCTGATATTCTCTTCGCTTGTCTCTAGTTTTTGTAAAAGGTGGCCGACAATCGGAGAGTCGAGTAGTAAAACCGTATACCCCTTGGATTTGGCAGCTTCAATATAGGCATGTTGTTCATCGTCATTGGACGCATAGAGTTGAACGAGCTTCCCATCCTTGTCAGTTTGTAAATCTTTGGTTTTTTCCTTGAGCTCTTCAAAAGTCAAATATTCCCCTGATGTGGTTGGGTAGAGTGCAAAATCTTTCGCCTTTTCGAAAAACTTGTCTTCTGAGAGCATTCCATATTCGATCACAACCTTGATATCATTCCATTTGTCTTGGAAAGATTCACGGTCTTTTTTAAAGAGAGACTTGAGTTTATCTGCGACTTTTCGAGTGATGTAATTGCTAATTTTTTTGACATTACCATCTGCTTGTAAATAGCTTCTCGAAACGTTGAGTGGGATATCGGGCGAATCGATAACACCGCGAAGCATGGTTAGAAACTCAGGAACAATTCCTTCGACGTTGTCGGTAACAAACACTTGGTTTTGATAAAGCTGAATCCGATCCTTTTGCACATTGAGATCCTGCGTAATTTTTGGAAAATATAGAATCCCTGTGAGATGAAATGGATAATCAACATTGAGATGAATCTGAAATAAGGGCTCTTCAAACTGCATCGGATAGAGTTCTCGATAAAAACTGTTGTAGTCTTCATCTTTGAGATCTGTCGGTTTATTAATCCATGCGGGAGATGGGTTGTTGATGATGTCATCAACGACTTCCTTGATTTCCTTGGCATCTTCTCCTTCGCCCTCTGTTTTGGTGATTTCTTTGGTGCCCAATTTGATTGGAATGGGCATAAATTTGTTGTATTTCGTGAGCAAGGAGCGAATTTTCGATTCTTCTAAAAATTCTTTTGAGTCCTTATCGATGTGTAAAATGATCTCTGTTCCTCGATCAGTTTTAGCGTGTTTTTCCAAAGTAAACTCTGGCGATCCATCACAAGTCCAATGTGCCGCTGGCTCATCCTTATAGGACTTGGTAATGATTTCAACTTTTTTGGCGACCATAAAGGCAGAGTAGAACCCGAGACCAAAATGACCGATAATCCCACTATCTTTCGCACTGTCTTTATATTGTTCCAAAAATTCTTCGGCACCCGAAAAGGCAACTTCGTTGATATACTTATTGACTTCATCGGCAGTCATCCCGACTCCCTGATCTATAATATGAACTTTTTTTGCCTTTTTGTCAACTTTAACTTCAATTTGCGGATTGCCATAAGCAACTTTTGCCTCCCCGATTTGTGTGAGATGTTTGAGTTTTAGCGTTGCGTCTGTCGCATTGGAAATCAATTCCCGTAAAAAGATTTCATGGTCACTATATAGAAATTTCTTGATTAGCGGGAAGATGTTTTCAACAGCAACATTGATTTTTCCAGTACTCATATAAGTTTGATTTTAATAACCCATTACAAAAAAAATACCATATTTTTCTCTCTGACAAGATGACACTTTTATAAATTTTGTTTAAAATATTTGGAAAAAGATTAAACACAATATATATTTGTACGAGAAAAGGGTGTTATTCAACTCTCAAAAAGGGAATAATTGCTATGAAAAATGAATGACACCTTTTCAATGTATTCTTGGTTTGTTTGTTTTTTTGGTTAAAATGTTTAAGGTGTGCACTTGCACACCTTTTACTTTTCTATTCAATTCCTTACTTTTAGCAAATGAATAAACAATACACTTCAAAAATTATCGGACTGGGTAAATACGTTCCAGAGAATCGGGTTACCAATGATGATTTATCAAAGGTCATGGATACAAGTCATGATTGGATTGTAGAACGAACAGGAATCGAAGAGCGCCGATTTATTCCAAAGGATTCTGCTGAAGGTACTGCTTCCATGGGGGTTCAAGCTGCCGAACAAGCTATTGAACGTGCGGGAATTCAAAGAGATGATATCGACTTAATTGTCTTTGCGACTCTGAGTCCAGACTACTATTTCCCTGGTTCAGGAGTGTTGGTGCAAGATTTGATGGGAATTGGCACCTGCCCTGCACTTGACGTTCGAAATCAGTGTTCGGGTTTTATCTATGCATTGTCTGTTGCAGATCAATATATCCGAACTGGGATGTATAAAAATATACTTGTTATCGGATCGGAACACCACTCGGGAGGTCTCGATCTCAGCACGCGAGGGCGTACAGTCTCTGTTATTTTTGGAGATGGAGCTGGTGCAGCAGTCTTGAGTAGACATGACAATCTGGACGAGGGCGTCCAATCCACTCACCTTCATTCGGAAGGGAAACACGCCAAAGAACTTTCTTTAATTGGTCCAAACACCAAAAAATGGGTACATGAAGTGTTTGAAAACTATGACCCGGATGATATGGATTATCATCCCTACATGAACGGGCAATTGGTTTTTAAGAATGCAGTAGTTCGATTTTCAGAAGTGATTCTTGAAGCGCTTGCCAAAAACAATTTAGAACCCAGTGATATCGATATGTTGATTCCGCATCAAGCGAATTTGCGTATTGCTCAGTTTGTCCAAAAAAAGTTTGGTCTTCGAGATGATCAGGTTTACAACAACATCATGCGCTATGGAAACACCACAGCTGCATCCATTCCGATTGCACTCTGTGAGGCGTGGGAAGAGGGTCGAATCAAAACTGGCGATCATGTGATGCTCGCTGCTTTTGGAAGTGGATTTACTTGGGGAAGTTCTCTGATCAAATGGGTCTAGCCCCTTTGGTACGGATCAAGAGCAAACTAAAAAAACACAAGGCCCCGTTGAGCGCAAGAATGAAAAAGCCAAAGTCAAAACCATAGGACTGCATAGCCCATTGACTAATCCAGTAGCCCACGATTGGCGTACTTACCGCGATCCATGGTACCCAGCGATCTCGAAGCTGAACGCTCGTCAATACGCCCAAAGCATATAAACCCAGTAAGGGACCATAGGTATAGCCAGCAAACACAAACAATTTTGCAATCACACTTTTATCAGTAATCAGATAATTAAAAGAGAGAATAACCAAGATCAGAACCACAGAAACCATCAAATGAACTCGCTTGCGGGTGTATTCTTGCTGATCGGTTTGAAGTCGTTTCTCGATGTCGAGCAAATCGATGCTGATACTTGTTGTCAGGGATGTCAGTGCGCTATCTGCACTGCTGTAAGCAGCGGCAATAAGACCCAATAGGAAAGCGACCGAAAGCCCAAGACCTAGTTGGGACTGGGTAGCTACGATTGGAAAGAGCTCATCGCCTTGCGCATCAATGCCATTGGCAATCGCATAGGCAGTCAGCAAAGCACCCAATAGCAGAAACACAAAATTGACTATAGTCAACACTATCGTAAACCAAAACATGTTTTTTTGTGCATCACGAAGACTTCGACAAGCAAGGTTTTTTTGCATCATATCCTGATCAAGTCCTGTCATTACAATTGCAATTAAAGCCCCAGACACAAATTGTTTCCAAAAAAAATAAGGGCTTTTATAGTCATCGAAGTAAAAGATTTGCGCATTGTCTTGTTGCCCGAGCCATCCAAACAGACTGTCAATTTCCAGAGAGACCGTGATATAATACACAGACAGAACGAGGGCGATCAGCATGAAAAGGGTTTGCAACACATCTGTCCAGATGATGGTTTTGATCCCCGAATTATGGGTGTAGAGCCAAATCAGGCATATCGTGGCAATGACTGTCACCCAAAAAGGAACGCCCATTTGATCAAAAATAACCCATTGCAACACACTGGCAACGAGATATAGACGAAAGCTTGCGCCTACGATTCGAGATAACACAAAAAAGGAAGCTCCAGTTTTGTAGGTCCGTACGCCAAAGCGAGTGGATAGGTAGGTATAGATGGACGTGAGTTTGTATTTGTAGTACAGAGGAAGAAGGACAGCACCAATGACAAAATAGCCAACAATATAGCCCAACACCATCTGGAAGTAACTAAATTGAGAGACCTCAACCCAGCCAGGAACGGAAATAAAGGTAACGCCCGATAGCGAAGCCCCTATCATGCCAAAAGCCACCAGATACCAAGGGGCAGAACGGTTGGCGATAAAAAATGTTTGGTTGTCTTCTTTCCCCCTTGTAAGTCTCGAAATCCCCATCAACACCACAAAATAGCCCAAAAGAATAAGGAGGAGGAGGTAGCTGCTCATATGCCAAAGATAATTGGATTGCTTCATACTTTCAAATGATTAACTTTGCCACGATGGAATACGCATCTAAATTTGTGCAGCAAGCCGTTGAAGAAATTGCACACCTGCCTGGAATCGGACGGAGAACAGCAATGAGACTGGTCTTGCACTTACTGCGCCAACCAGAAGAGGTGAGTCTGGATTTGTCAGAAGCAATCAGACTTCTTCGCACAGAAATACAATACTGTCAATCTTGCCACAATGTATCTGACCTGCCCAATTGTAGTATCTGTGCTAACCCTAAAAGGGATCGACAGTTGGTCTGTGTAGTTGAAGATGTACGAGATGTGATTGCCATTGAAAGTACCGCTCAATTTACAGGACTTTACCATGTCTTGGGGGGGAAAATTTCTCCTCTTGATGGAATTGGCCCACAGGAATTACAAATTGGCAGCTTGGTTGAAAAAGTAAAATCAGGAGCAATAAAAGAGGTTATTTTGGCGTTAAGTACTACAGTAGAGGGTGACACCACGAACTATTTTATTTACAAGCAACTCAGCTCATATGATGTGCAGATGTCCGTACTTGCTCGCGGTGTTTCAGTTGGAGATGAACTCGAATATACAGATGAAATCTCTCTTGGAAGAAGCATAGTTAAACGAATCCCATTTGATGGAACAATCTAAAACGATCGACCTATCTGTTATCATTGTCAGCTACAATGTGGAGCACTTTTTGCACTTGTGTTTGGAAAGTGTATATGCTGCCACAAAAAATATTCGTGCGGAAGTTATTGTAATCGACAATTCATCTGCTGATAAAAGTGTGGATATGGTGCGAAAACAATTTCCATCAACTCGTGTGATTGCCAACGTTGATAATCTCGGCTTTGGAAAGGCAAACAACCAAGCTGCAAAATTGGCCAAAGGGAGATACCTATGTATTTTAAATCCCGATACTGTCGTTTCACATAATACGTTTGAACAGTTTATTGAGCTACATCAATCAAACCCCAATTTTGGGATTTCTGGACCTCAACTCACCGATGGAACAGGGCAATTTTTGCGAGAATCCAAGCGTGGTCTTCCCACAATTCAGGCGGCTGTATCCAAGTCTTTGGGGCTTTTCAAACTGTCGCCCCGTTTGTTTGGGCAGTATTACAACCTACGTCTTCCGCAAAACCAATGTGGAAATACCGACGTTCTGGTAGGTGCCTTCATGTTTCTGCGAAAACACCTTTACAATCAACTAGCGGGCTTTGATGAAAATTTTTTTATGTACGGGGAAGACATCGACATCTCTCACCGCAGCTTAAAATTAGGGTTGACCAATTTTTATCTATCCGAGGCGAAAGTCATTCACTTTAAAGGGGAGAGTACACCTAAAAACAAAGCATATGAAAAACGATTTTTCAATGCGATGTCCTATTACTACAACAAAAACTTTTCTCACAACTGGCTATTGAACTCTGTATTTATGTTGGGGTCTCTTGGGTTTAGCAAATTCAAAAGAATCATTTCATCCAGACGGGATGAAACCAAATCAGTCCTTGTAAACGATTGGATCCTCTTATCCACCAATCCCGCGCTCTTCAAATCCATACAAACCAATATATTTCCCAGTATAAAGCAATGCCAGAGTCTTCTTGAGGTTTTACAAGTAGAGACCAATGGGTTAACTGGAATAGTGTTTGACATTCGATCCATACAATGGAACGAAGTGATTAGCTTTATGCAACTTCACCAGACGCGATACATCTACAAGTTTATCTCTGCCGATAACAAACGAATTATCGGAAGTAGTGATGTGCTTTCTAGGGGCTCTGGAGCAATCATCAAAAAATCCAAAAATAAATCGGAAGTAAGCATCGTTTAAATTCGTAATTTTGCGGCATGGCTGAGTACAAATTGTTACTACCTGCCATGGGTGAAAGTGTCGACGAGGCAACCGTTACCCAATGGCTTAAAAACGAAGGTGATATCGTCGAAGCTGATGATGCCGTTCTCGAAATTGCTACTGATAAAGTTGACTCCGAAGTACCTTCCGAAACCTCTGGTAAACTCCTCAAAAAACTAGTCGATGAAAATCAGGTGGTTCGTGTCGGAGAGCCCCTTGCCATCATCGAAACAGAAGAAGAACTTCCAGAAGTTAAAGAGTTTGAAGAAAGCCCAACTGAAATCCCTGAATCCACCGAGGTCAAAGCAGACTTTTTGGAAAGCAAAGCAAAAGAAATACTCGCACCGCCAACTCCGACAGTGCAGACCACAAGCGGAGACACTTATTTTTCTCCATTAGTCAAGAGCATTGCCAAAAAGGAGGGTTTATCGGAAGCAGAGCTGCAACAAATCCCTGGTACTGGCAAAAATGGGCGCGTTACCAAAAAAGATATATTGCAATTTCTGCAGTCTCGTAGTTCGCAACCCAATGCCAACCCGGAACCAGCTCAAATCACTACAACTCCCGAACCAGAAATTGGTGAAACTAGAGCGTTGTCTCGTATGGAGCAACTGATTGCGGACCACATGCATAAAAGTTTGCAAACTTCGGCACACGTACAGTCGTTTATCGAAGTCGATGTCACCGAATTGTGGGATTGGCGAGAGGGGGTCAAACAATCCTTTTTTCAGAGAGAGGGAGAAAAAATCACATTCACTCCGATTTTTATGATGCTTACAGCCCAAGTGTTACGTGATTTCCCCTTGCTCAACTCTTCTTTAGAAGGCAATCAAATTATTCATAAACGCAATATCAATCTTGGGATGGCGACTGCATTGTCAGACGGAAATCTGATTGTTCCTGTCGTTAAAAACGCGGATCAGTTGAGCTTGGTTGGCTTTACCAAAAGGGTCAATGACTTGGCCAAGCGCGCTCGTGAAGGAACGCTTCTGCCAGATGATGTTCAGGGCGGCACCTATACGGTTACCAATGTTGGAATGTTTGACAGCTTGATGGGAACGCCGATTATCAATCAGCCCCAACTGGGAATCCTTGCCTTGGGAGCGATTCGTAAAGTACCGGCAGTGGTCGAAACGGAAAAAGGCGATTTTATTGGGATACGCCGCAAAATGATCCTTTCCCACAGCTATGACCACCGCATCATCAACGGTGCAATGGGAGGTTTGTTTATCAAAGCGTTAAAACAACGAATTGAGAATTGGGATAGCTCACAACAACTATAATATGCAGTTACAATTAAAACGACCAATTTGTTTTTTTGACCTAGAGACCACAGGGGTAAATATCGCGAAAGATCGGATTGTTGAAATTTCGATTTTAAAGGCCTTCCCAGATGGTTCTGAACCAGAAAATACTTGGCTGGTCAATCCAGGCATGCCCATTCCAGCAGAAGCGACAGCCGTACATGGCATCACCAATGAAAAGGTAGCGAATGCCCCAGTTTTTAAAGAAATCGCTGCCGAAATCTACACATGGTTTAAGGGGTCAGATTTGGCTGGTTATAATTCCGATCGATTTGATATCCCTTTACTGGCAGAGGAGATGTTGCGTGCGGAAATCGATGTCGATTTTAAAAAACACAAAACGGTAGACGTGCAAACCATTTTTCATAAAATGGAACAACGTACATTGACAGCTGCTTATCGCTTTTATTGCGACAAAGACCTTGATAATGCACACAGTGCAAGTGCGGACACAAAAGCCACTTTTGAGGTGCTCAAATCCCAAATCGAACGCTATGCCGATTTGGAAAACGATGTGGACATGCTAAGCCAGTTTACCACACGTCATAACAGTGTGGATTTCGCCGGATATATCCGAATCAATAAAGAAAACGAACCCATATTTGGATTTGGAAAGCACAAGGGTAAGACCGTCGTTGAGGTTTTGGAAAAAGAACCGGGCTACTTTGGATGGCTTTTAGACGCAGATTTTCCACTCTACACCAAAAAGGTGCTGACTGCCATTCGACTTAACACCCTAAATCAGTCCTGATGAAACTCATTTGTGTCGGGCGTAATTACGCAAAGCATATTGAAGAACTCCAAAACGATCGCCCTGATGCACCTATCATTTTTATGAAGCCCGACTCGTGTTTGGGGCAAAAGGGTCAACCGTTTTTTATTCCAGATTTCTCCAACGAAATTCACCATGAGGTGGAGGTTCTTGTCAAGATCAACCGCATTGGCAAGCATATACAACCCAAATTTGCACACAAATATTACGACGAAATTGGACTGGGATTGGACTTTACTGCTCGAGACCTACAGCGCGAACTCAAAGCCAAAGGGTTGCCTTGGGAAAAGGCCAAGTCTTTTGATGGCGCTGCCTATATTGGTCAATGGTTTGACAAGTCCCAATTTTTGAATATCAACGACCTTCAATTCCAGTTGACAAAAAATGGTGTGGTCGTTCAGAACGATACCACTGCCAATATGATGTGGGGTATTGATGATATTATCAGTCATGTATCACGTTATTTTACTCTCAAAATTGGTGACATCTTGTTTACTGGCACCCCATCTGGGGTAGGTCTTGTACAAAGAGGCGATGAACTGACAGGGCAGTTGGCGGGCCAACACGCATTTACGCTTAATGTCAAATAATGCAAGCAGAAATCATTACCATTGGAGACGAGATTTTGATCGGTCAGATTGTGGATTCAAACTCCGCTTTTCTTGCCAAATCACTCAATACCATCGGTATTGAAGTTTCTCAGATCACGTCGGTACCCGACACCAAGTATGCCATTACCAATGCCATGGAAGCAGCGCAGCAGCGTGTTTCCCTTGTTTTGCTCACTGGTGGTTTGGGACCGACCAAAGACGATATTACAAAAACTACTTTTTGCCATTTTTTCGACGATGAATTGGTACACAATCCGGATGTATTGGCGCATATCGAAAAACTCTTTGCGCAATATGTCAATGTACCGATCAATGACCTGAACCGTGCCCAAGCGATGGTGCCTTCCAAAGCAGTTTTGTTAGAGAATCGGTTTGGTACGGCTGTTGGAATGTGGATGAAAAAAAAGACAACGGTGTTTGTTGCTTTGCCGGGAGTGCCTTATGAAATGAAAAGCATTATGGGCGAGCAGCTAATTCCAAAGCTCAAAAGCCATTTTAAGCGACCTGTTCTGATCCACAAAACGATGATGACCTACGGATGGGGTGAAAGTCGTATTGCGGAAGTCATCCACGACTGGGAAGCAGCACTACCCACACATATCAAGCTCGCGTACTTGCCAAATTTAGGGCGTGTGCGATTGCGACTCACGGCGCGTGGCGACGATGAGGATCAACTAAAAAAGGAAGTCGATCACTACTTTGATCGTCTTCGTCCATTGATTGGAGAGATTATCACGGGCTTTGAATCTGACCGCCCGATTGAAGCACAAATCGGGGATTTGTTGATTGAAAAACAATCTTCCATTGCAGTAGCAGAAAGTTGCACAGGGGGACGTGTTGCGGCATTGCTCTCTTCGATTCCAGGGGCTTCGGCCTATTTTTATGGGGGAGTAGTCTCTTACAAAACAGAGATTAAGCAAGATGTATTGGGAGTATCTGACGATTTGATCAAAATGCATACTGTGGTGAGCGAGGAGGTCGCTTTAGCGATGGCCAAAGGGGTTCGTGAGCGAATGAAAAGCACCTATGCCATCGCAACAACTGGCAATGCCGGACCAACCAAAGGCGACTCCGATGCAGAGGTGGGAACCGTGGTGATTGCCCTTGTCGGACCCGATTTTGAACGTGTTGAACGCTTTGCTTTTGGCAAAAACAGAGAAAAGACCGTCCAGAAAACCGTTAATAAGGCCTTGGAGCTCGCGAGAAAAATGCTGGGTTAATGGATAAAAAACATTTGCCAGTACGTTAAAAATATTGTTTATTTGCACTCCGATTACAAAAATCAATTTTTGCAATGCCAAAAGTTTGTCAAATTACCGGTAAAAAAGCGTTGGTTGGAAACAATGTTTCCCACGCTATGAACAAAACAAAGAGACGTTTTGAAGTGAACTTGATTAAAAAACGCTTCTACTTGACAGATCAAGAGAAGTGGATCACTCTCAAACTTTCAACGTCTGCTTTAAAAACCATCAATAAAAAAGGACTCGCGGCCGTGCTCAAAGAAGCAAAAGCCCAAGGCGTCCTCTAAATACATTGTCATGGCTAGAAAAGGAAACAGAGTTCAAGTGATTTTAGAATGTACAGAACACAAAGCTTCGGGCCTTGCGGGTACTTCTCGTTATGTCACAACCAAAAATAAAAAGAATACGCCTGATCGTATTGAATTGAAAAAATTCAATCCGATTTTGAAAAAAATGACTGTTCACAAAGAAATTAAGTAATCATGGCAAAGAAAACCGTTGCAACTTTACAGACATCATCAAAGCGTTTGACCAAAGCCATTAAAATGGTTAAAAGAGATAAATCTGGAGCGTACACTTTTGTAGAATCCACGATGCTTCCTGAGCAAGTGAATGAATGGCTTGCCAAAAAATAAAAACCATAATAAACAATAACAAAAGCCACGATTCGTGGCTTTTTTTATTTATTACATTTACAAAAAAGAAGAATGGGGATTTTTAACCGGTTTTTTTCCAAAGAAAAATTAGACAAAGGACTCGAACCGACCAAGCAATCACTTATCGATAAAATTGGCAAAGCAGTCGCTGGAAAAAGTACGGTTGATGCCAGTGTGTTGGATCAGTTGGAAGAGGTATTGATCAGTGCGGACATCGGTGTTGATACCACCCTTAAAATCATAGACCTTCTCGAAAAACGTGTGGCCAAGGACAAGTACATGAACTCCAAAGAACTTCATTTGATCCTTCGAGACGAAATCACCACTTTGTTGGATTTACATAAAGAAAGCACTACAGAGGCCAAACCCCGAGTAACTTTGGTTGTAGGGGTCAATGGCGTTGGCAAAACAACCACCATTGGAAAGCTCGCTCACCTTTATCACGTAGCTGGTCAGCAAGTCCTTCTTGGAGCAGCGGACACCTTCCGCGCCGCAGCAGTCGATCAACTGACCATGTGGTCAGAACGAGTGGGAGTGCCGATTGTCAAACAACAGATGGGCAGTGACCCGGCTTCTGTGGCCTATGATGCGGTTGCGTCTGGACTCTCCCAAGGGGTCGATCATGTCATTATCGATACCGCAGGAAGATTACACAACAAGGTCAATTTGATGAATGAATTGGCAAAAATCAAAAGAGTAGTTCAAAAATCAATTCCCGATGCTCCCCATGAAGTGTTATTGGTGCTTGATGGTTCTACTGGGCAAAACGCATTCGAGCAAGCGCGCCAGTTTTCACAAGCTACCGAAATCACTGCTTTGGCCATCACCAAGCTTGATGGCACTGCCAAAGGGGGAGTGGTGTTGGGGATTTGCGATCAAATGCAAGTGCCTGTCAAATATATCGGGGTTGGAGAAGGGATGGAAGACTTGCAAGAATTTCGTCCCAAAGAATTTGTAGATTCCTTGTTTTAACGGTTTAATATGCGAACAAAATCCCTCAAAAAAAATACCATCAATGTCGTCACCTTGGGCTGTTCCAAGAACATTTATGACTCCGAGGTTTTGATGGGACAACTTCAGGCCAACGATAAACAAGTTGTCCATGAAAAAGAAGGCAATATCGTGGTGGTCAACACCTGTGGGTTTATCGATAACGCCAAGGAAGAATCTGTGCAAACCATTCTCAACTTTGCCAAGAAAAAAGAAGCCGGAACCATCGACAAGCTCTTTGTGACGGGCTGTTTGAGCGAACGTTACAAAGACGATTTGGAACAGGAAATTCCCGAAGTCGATCAGTTTTTTGGGACCACAGACCTGCCTATCTTACTCAAGGCTTTGGGCGCAAACTACAAGCATGAACTCATCGGAGAACGCCTGACCACAACGCCCAAGCACTATGCCTATCTCAAAATTTCGGAGGGTTGTGACCGTCCTTGCTCGTTTTGTGCCATTCCGTTGATGAGAGGTAAACACCGATCGACTCCCATGGAAACGCTTGTGCATGAAGCGAAAAAGCTCGCAGCCGACGGCGTAAAAGAACTGATTTTAATCGCCCAAGACCTGACTTATTACGGGCTTGACCTGTATAAAAAAAGACGATTGGCCGACTTGTTGCGCCAACTCGTTACCGTGGACGGTATCGAATGGATTCGCTTGCACTATGCCTTTCCGACGGGCTTTCCCCTCGACGTCCTCGACGTGATTCGGGACGAACCCAAAGTCTGTCAGTATATTGACATGCCTTTACAGCATATTTCTGACAATATTTTAAAATCTATGCGCCGCGGAACCACCTTTGCAAAAACCAATGCCTTGCTCAACACATGTAAAGAACGTGTGCCGAATATGGCTATTCGCACCACCCTGATTGTGGGCTATCCCGGCGAAACACAAGAAGATTTTGACATGCTCAAAAAATGGGTTGCCGATACCCGATTTGACCGATTGGGCTGCTTTACCTATAGTCATGAGGAAAATACCCATGCCCACCAACTTGTTGATGATGTATCCCCTGAAGTTAAGCAGCAACGTGCCAATGAAATCATGGCCATCCAATCCCAAATCTCATGGGAGAACAATCAGCAGATGATTGGGAAAAAACTTCGCTGTTTGATCGACCGTAAGGAAGGGAACTACTATATTGGACGTTCGGAGTACGACTCGCCAGATGTTGACAACGAAATACGAATCGACGCCAAAACACACTATTTGCGTTTGGGCGATTTTGTAGATGTTACGATTGAACAAGCCGAAGACTTTGATCTCTTTGCCAGCCCAACAGAGCCAAGTGCATTTAAACTCTAATGGAAAACAGTTATTAGTGAATCGTGATTTGTTAATCGTGAGAGTTAACCACTAACCACTACCCCCCCCTTGTGAGCTCCTAGTCATCTGTGTTGTATCTTTACGGCATGCAAATTCATCGGATTCCGCATGCAACCACGCAACGCTTGCCTGATTTGGCAAGGCGTGTGGTTTCTGCCGACCCTGCCTTAGCGGGTTTTTATCGTCCGTTTGCCAATCGCCCCGACCCGGCGCATGTCCAACAGCAGAAAAAGCGATTTACCGCCCAACAGAGACAAACCCTCAATGAGATGCTCACCGCCCAATACCATCACATCAAGGATGCTCCCACCAGTCAAATCGATAGCTTGCTATTGCCCAATTGTTTTACAATAACCACAGGGCATCAGCTCAATTTGTTTACTGGGCCGCTTTTCTTCCTGTATAAAATCATCGACGTAATTCAGATTGCAAATCAATGGAACGCACTTCAAGACGGGAATACCTATGTGCCGGTATATTGGATGGCCTCGGAAGATCACGATTTTGAAGAAATCAATCACTTTTCAGTCAATGGACAGAGCATTCACTGGTCAAAGGAGCAGCAAGGCCCAGTGGGGCGTTTGTCAACCGAGGGCTTGGATCAGGTTTTGGAGGTTTGGAAACAGCATTTGGGAGATCGTCCACATTCTGAGGAGCTTCAAGACCTCTTTGCGGAAAGCTATGTCGCCCATTCCAATTTAGCAGATGCAACTCGTTTTTTGGTTCATCAGCTTTTTGGACGCTACGGATTGGTCATTGTTGATGGTGATGACGCTCGACTTAAGCAAGAATTTATTCCGTATCTCCAACGAGAATGCGAGGAACAACTCACCCAAAAGGGGAGTGAATTGACCGTGAAAAAGTTAAATGATGCTTTGCAAACTAAGATTAAGGCACAGGTCAATCCCAGAGACATCAACCTGTTTTATATGGGAGATTCAGGACGGCAACGCATCGAAAAAACCGCAATTGGCTATCGAGTTGTCGATACAGAGATTTCATTTTCCAAACAGGAATTGATCGAAGAAATCAAATCCTACCCCGAGCGATTTTCACCCAATGCCCTGTTTCGACCGATCTATCAAGAACTTGTGTTGCCTAATTTGGTGACTGTTGGGGGCGGTTCGGAGGTGGCCTATTGGTTGCAACTTAGCGAGGTATTCTCAACTTTTGATTTGCCCTTACCCATGCTCAAACTGCGATCTTCGGTTTTATTGATTAGCGACAAGCAGCTACAGAAGCTCAACAAACTCGACGTTTCGATTGCGGATTTGTTTTTACCAACCAATGAATTGATCAACCATCGGGTTCGTCAAATCAGCAATATCAATATCGATTTGGGGGAATTTAAAGCGCATTTGGATCAGCAGTTTGGTGCACTTTACGCACTCGCCAAACAAACTGATGCTTCATTTTTGGGAGCAGTAGAAGCACAGGAAAAAAAGCAAAAAAAGGGAATTGACCGACTCGAAAAAAGACTGCTCAAAGCCCAACGAATAAAGTTGGTGGATCATGTCAATCGCCTGACTGAACTGCAACAACATCTATTCCCGATGGGAGATTTGCAAGAGCGCAGGGTCAATTTTGCAGAGTTTGTTTTGTTTTACGGTTATGATTTCATTCCCTTTTTGATAAAGCGTATCGACCCAAATGAAAAAGATTTTATGTGCTTTTCGCTGTAAAAAAAGCAAGGGATATAGAAAAAGTACGAGGTAGAAATCGTATTTTTGACCATGCAAAACAAGGTTTTAATCCTAGACTTTGGATCACAATACACCCAGCTGATTGCTCGACGCGTACGCGAATTGAACATCTATTGTGAAATTCACCCATTTAACAACCTTCCAAAACAGATCGACACTTTTAAAGCCGTAATCCTATCGGGCTCGCCCTTTTCAGTCCGTGGAGATGACGCACCCCATCCCGATTTAGCAGAAATCCGAGGGAAAAAACCCTTGCTTGGGGTATGCTATGGCGCCCAATACCTGGCGCACTTCGAAGGCGGCAAGGTTTCACCTTCTAGCACACGAGAATACGGACGTGCCAAACTGACAACGATCAACGATGACTCCCTATTTGCGGGTATTTCTCTAGGGACACAAGTGTGGATGAGCCATAGTGATACGATTCAAACCCTGCCCACAGGCGGAGTTTGTTTGGCCAGTACTGATGATGTACACAATGCTGCCTATCGGATTGAAGGCGAAACAACTTATGCCATTCAGTTTCACCCCGAAGTCTATCACACCACCGACGGTAAGCAGTTGTTGGAAAACTTTTTGGTTTCCATTGCTGGAGTTGTTCAAGATTGGACACCCAGTTCATTTGCCGAGATGACCATCACAGCATTGCAAAATCAAATTGGAAAGGATCGTGTCGTTTTGGGTCTTTCTGGCGGGGTCGATTCGACGGTAGCAGCCATGCTATTACACAAAGCCATTGGGTCTCAGCTTCATTGTATTTTTGTCAATAACGGGCTGTTGCGAAAAAATGAATTTAACGATGTGCTTCAGCAATATGAGGGCTTGGGTCTCAACGTGAAAGGCGTCGATGCCACCGATCGTTTTTTGACGGACTTGGCTGGCGTCTCCGATCCAGAAGAAAAACGAAAACGCATCGGAAAGGTGTTTATCGATGTTTTTGATGATGAGGCCACTGCCTTAACCAACATTACTTGGTTGGCACAGGGAACGATTTATCCAGATGTGATTGAATCTGTTTCCGTCAATGGGCCATCCGCAACGATCAAATCCCACCACAATGTTGGGGGATTACCGAGCTATATGAAACTCAAAGTGGTCGAACCCCTTCGTATGTTATTTAAAGATGAAGTGAGACGAGTTGGTAAAACCCTGGGCTTGTCTGCCAACTTGCTCGGACGTCATCCCTTTCCAGGGCCGGGCTTGGCAATTCGGATTTTGGGGGATATCACAGCCGAAAAAGTACAGATGCTGCAAGAAGTCGATGCGATATTTATCGATGGACTAAAAGAAGAAGGGCTATACGACCAAGTGTGGCAAGCTGGTGCGATACTGCTACCTGTGCAAAGCGTAGGGGTTATGGGAGACGAAAGAACCTATGAAAAATGCGTTGCGCTACGGGCTGTGGAGTCTACCGATGGAATGACAGCAGATTGGGTGAATTTGCCCTATCCCTTTTTGCAAAATATATCCAACAAAATCATCAATCGAGTCAAAGGAATTAATCGAGTAGTTTATGATATCAGTTCTAAACCGCCTGCCACGATTGAGTGGGAGTAGGCGTGTGCTTTTCTTCTTTGGGTTTGTGTTTGGGTTGCTCACCGCAAACCTGCAAGCTCAGGACCCCAATGAAGACTATCGCACACACTTTTTGATCCATAAAGTCCGCAAAGGGGACACCAGCTTTAGCTTGACAAAACGATATGAAATCAGTGCGCAACAGTTGTTGTATTACAATCCCAAACTCAAAGATGGTTTGAAGCGGAAAATGAAGCTCAAGATTCCGCGTTATAAAGAGATTCTACCCCCACCAAAACCAGAACCCCAAGCCAATTCGCACATAGTCAAAAAAGGGGAAACGCCTTGGCGTGTGGCTTATCAATATGGAATTACCCTCGAAGAACTCAAAGCGGCAAATCCAGACATGGATGCAGTCATATCAATTGACCAAGTGCTTGTGATTCCAGAAGCGTCAGTCGAAACCAACTCATTTGACCCCAATTACAACTACTATACGGTAAAACCCAAAGAGGGCTATTATCGCTTAGAAGTCAAGTTTGGCGTGAGTGAGCAAGAGCTGATTGCGCTTAATCCCGAGTTGTCTGAAAAGGGCTTGTTGGCTGGAATGATCTTGCGCTTACCCAAACGCAGCTCTCCGACCTATACTACAGAAGACAACTTGATCGTTGAAAAGGTCAATCTGCGCGATAGTTTGTTTCGACAGACGGAGTTAAAAGTAGCCTTGCTGGCACCATTTCGCTTACCCACAGTTCCGCTTGACTCGGTTGCACAAACGAATCAAATTTTACAAACACGAAATTTGCAAACCATATCCCTTGACTTTTATGCAGGTGTGCGCTTGGCCATGGAAGACCTTGTCGAAATTGGCCTGTCAATCGATTTCACAGTGTTTGATACGGAAAACAGTAATTTTCGGATCAACCAACTCTTGGACGTCCATGATTTTTCTTCCTATGATTTTGTTGTTGGACCCTTTGTGCCACGACACTTTAATACCGTCTCTGAAAAATTGGAAAACCGCAAGTTTCCCTTGGTTTCTCCGCTCACGACCAAACCGTTGGCCATGGGCAAAAACGTAGTGCATAGCTCAACGGATCGCAAATTGCTTAGAGAACGCATGCATCGTTATATCGACTCTCTCGACCATTCGGCAGAAAATCCCTGTGTGGTGATCGTGGCAGATGACGAAAATCTGGCGGCTCAAAATCGATTAAAAAAACAATTTCCATTGGCAGAAATTGTAAACCCCGATCCAGAATTCAATTTTGTCAAACCCGAACTCATCGACTCGCTGACCTCGAATTTGGAGCAAAATTGGGTTTTTCTGGAAACCAAAAAAACCAACCTGATTATCAGCATTATTTCGATGTTAAATGCCCAACAAGATGAGAACCGAAAAACAAAACTCATGACCTTGGATCGCTCGTCGGCATACGACGATGAAAACATCGACCAATCTCATCTGGGAAACCTTTCGTTTACCTACGCAGAAACATTTGATGTCAATCCCATTGCATTGACCAGCTTGTACGAACGCTTTGAGTCTGCCTATGGTACGGTACCGACTCGCGAAGCCATTCGTGGTTATGAGTTGATGACCGACTTGTCACTCCGAGCTGCCATACGGGAAAAATTGATCGATGGCTTTGAACTTGGGGAAACCCAATATTTACAGAATAAATTCCTGTTTCAAGAGCAAGCCAAAGGGTTTCGAAACACTGCGGTGTATTTGCTCCAACACAAGGGATATGAAACCATAGAGTTAACTGATGAATAATCCGATGAATTTGTCATGGTCGTTTTGTACTTTTGTTCACGAATTGGAAAAAAATAGCGTTTAATGCCAAATTCCAAATACGTTTTTGTAACCGGTGGAGTGACCTCATCATTAGGGAAAGGCATTATCTCCGCATCTCTCGCCAAATTGTTACAAGTCCGTGGCTTGCGAACCACCATCCAAAAATTTGATCCCTATATCAATGTTGACCCAGGAACGCTCAATCCCTACGAGCATGGGGAGTGCTATGTGACAGACGATGGCGCTGAGACCGATTTGGACCTCGGACATTATGAGCGCTTTCTCAATGTGAAGACCTCGCAGGCAAACAATGTCACAACCGGTCGCATCTACCAAAGTGTGATTGAGAAAGAACGACGCGGTGACTTTTTAGGGAAAACCGTGCAGGTGATTCCGCATATCACAAACGAGATTAAGACGCGCATGCAACTTTTGGGAAAAGACGATGAGCACGATGTGGTGATCACCGAAATCGGTGGTACAGTCGGTGATATTGAGTCCTTGCCCTATATCGAGGCCGTACGTCAATTGCGATGGGAACTCGGTCGTGAAAACTGCGTGGTCATCCATCTGACGCTTGTGCCGTTTTTATCCGCTGCAAAAGAATTGAAAACCAAACCCACCCAACACTCTGTAAAAACCCTGATGGAAAGCGGAATCAATGCAGATGTTTTGGTATGCCGAACAGAACACGAACTTTCGGATGATTTACGGAAAAAACTGGCCTTGTTTTGCAATGTCAAGCAAGAAGCCGTCATTCAATCAATCGATGCGGAGACCATTTACGATGTCCCTATTTTAATGTATGAAGAAGGTTTGGATCAGGTGGTGATGAAGCGACTGGGGATCGAAGACGAGAGCCAACCCGACTTGACTCATTGGAAGAATTTTCTCAAACGTCACAAAAACCCAAAAAGTACTGTAACCATTGGACTTATCGGGAAGTATGTTGAACTGCAAGATTCGTACAAATCGATTTTGGAATCTATTGTGCATGCAGGTGCCGCCAATGAAGTAGAAGTCAAGGTGGTTCCGATTCATTCTTCGTATTTGGAGGAAAAGGACGTGGAAGAAAAAATTGCCAATCTCGATGGGGTTCTCGTCGCACCGGGCTTTGGAGAGCGTGGGATTGAAGGCAAAATCAACGCGGTCAAATATGTTCGTGAACATCAGATCCCTTTCTTTGGAATTTGTTTGGGAATGCAAATGGCTGTGATCGAGTATGCGCGGAATGTCCTCCAACTTCCCGCTGCCAATTCTGTTGAAATGGATGCGGACACCCCGCACCCCGTGATTTCGTTGATGGATGAACAACGCAATATCATTCAAAAAGGCGGAACCATGCGATTAGGTGCTTGGACTTGTGCGATCGAAAAGGATACGTTGCTGCACAAGGTGTATCAAAAGGACCGCATTGAAGAACGTCACCGTCACCGCTATGAGTTCAATGATGCCTATTACGAACAATATCAAGCGCATGGCATGATTGCCTCGGGAGTCAATCCCGAAACCAAACTCGTGGAAGCGATTGAACTCCCTGCACATCCCTGGTTTGTAGGGGTGCAGTATCATCCAGAATACAGTAGTACAGTTGCCAATCCACACCCTTTGTTTGTCGGTTTTGTGAATGCGTGTAACCGCTATGCACAATCTAAAAAATAACCCAAGATGGAAGAAAAAAGAATAGACCCCTTACAAATTATCGGTTTCTTTTTGCTTTTCCTCGTTCTGATTTGGATGATGTATGACCAGTCGGAAATGATGGAGCAAAATGCGCAGTTGGAGACCGATGCCACAACCGTCCAATCCCAAGTGGATGATGTTCCACAGCCCACCGTTTCGGTTGCAGACAATGCTCCCGTTGTGATGGAGTCCATACCCGAACAAGTCACAACACTACAAAATGAGTTGTTGCGATTGTCGGTAACCTCAAAAGGGGGATTTATCCAAGAAGCTGAACTCAAACAACACACCAACCACCTCAGCGAGCAGGTCTTTGTTGTCAAAGACGGAAACACAGATTTCAATTTGCGGATTGAAGCCAACGGATCATTGATCAATACCCGAGACTTGGACTTTTTACCCATTCTCGATGGGAACCAACTCACGATGCGTTCTCAAGTCGCAGGAGGAACACTTGACTATATTTATACCCTCTCCAAAGAACGAGAAGACAGTCAGGCATATCGTTTTCAATTTGGGATACGCTCAAGTGGTTTGAACGTTCAGCCCGAAACCGATTTATACTGGGGCCTCGATGGGTTTCGCCATGCATTGAGTGCCGATTATGAAAACCGATACACCCAGTTGACCTATCAGTATGAAGGCGATAAAGTACAGGCCTTGTCCGCGATGGGTGAAGATGACGATAAAGACAAAGAGGTGTCCTGGATTTCGTACCGACAGCATTTCTTTAGCATGATTCTCATTCCAACCACCCAGTTTGAGTCGATTGATGTGGTTTCATCTTCTTTGATGAACCCCGATAATAGCGACGATTCGGTGTTTTTAAAACGATTTGAAACCACAACAGCCATCGCTTCTCAAAATGGGGCTTTAAACACATCATTTGACTGGTTTATCGGCCCTACAGATTATGAGATTTTAAAAACCTATGATGAGAATCTATCCGAATCTATCTCTTTTGGTTGGGGGATTATTGGCTGGATGAATCGCTTTATATTTTTCCCATTGTTTGGGTTGTTGAGTGGGTTCTTGCCTTATGGAATTGCCATCATCGTGATGACAATCATCGTCCGACTGGCTTTATCGCCAGTGACATATAAATCTTATTTGTCTCAGGCAAAAATGAAAGTATTGCGCCCCGAAATCAATGCGCTTAATGACAAATATGGAAACGATCGTGCGAAAAAGCAACAAGAAACGATGAAGCTATACTCTAAAGCAGGGGCAAACCCCATGGCTGGCTGTGTGCCGAGTTTGTTGCAGTTGCCCGTTTTCTTGGGATTATTTTACTTTTTTCCAGTTGCCTTTTCCCTACGTGGAAAATCCTTTTTGTGGGCTGAGGATTTGTCGTCCTATGATGCCATTTTAGACCTTCCCTTTTCCATTCCATTTTATGGAGATCATGTGAGCCTGTTCCCTCTTTTGGCATCAATCGCCATTTTTGTGTATTCAAAAATGACCATGGGTCAACAAATGCAACCGTCACAACCCGGTATGCCAAATATGAAGTTCATGGTTTACCTTATGCCAGTGATGATGTTGTTTTTCTTTAACAATTACGCTTCAGGATTGAGTTTGTATTATCTCATTTCAAACGTGATTACCATTGGGATTATGCTAGTGATAAAGAACTATATCATTGACGATGAGAAAATCTTTATGCGTATTGAGGAGAATAAAAAGAAACCCAAAAAGCAAAGTCGATTCCAAAGAAAAATGGAAGAGATGATGGAACAGGCCGAACAGCAAAAACGCTCTGGTCGCCGTCGCTAGACCGCTTTTGGTTACCTTTGCTTTGCGATGAAATCCGATTCAAAACGTGTGGTTGTTGGACTCTCCGGTGGAGTCGATTCGAGTGTGACAGCTTTTCTGTTGCAACAGCAGGGCTATGAGGTGATCGGTTTGTTTATGAAAAACTGGCACGACGACAGCGTCACCATTTCCAAAGAGTGCCCTTGGCTCGAGGACAGTTACGATGCGATGCTCGTCGCTGAAAAACTTGGAATTCCCTTTCAAACGGTGGACTTAAGTGCGGAATACAAACAACGCATCGTGGATTATATGTTTGGGGAGTATGAGCGTGGGCGTACACCCAATCCAGATATCTTGTGTAACCGTGAAATCAAATTTGACGTGTTTCTCAAAATCGCATTGGAATTGGGAGCTGATTTTGTGGCTACGGGCCACTATTGCCGAAAAGGACAAGTAGAAATCGAAGGAGCAACTCACTACCGCTTGTTGGCAGGGGTGGACAAGAACAAAGACCAATCTTATTTTTTGTGTCAGCTCAATCAAGAGCAATTGGCCAAAACCCTATTTCCAATTGGTGAGTTGACCAAGCCAGAGGTGCGGAAGATCGCCAAAGAACAAGGGTTAGTCACTGCGGAAAAGCGGGACTCACAGGGTTTGTGCTTTGTGGGGAAGGTGAGCTTGCCAGAATTTTTACAGCAACAACTCGCCATCAAAACAGGTTGTATTGTTCAGATTTCCGATTCCCATCCGATGTATCAAATCAAGCGAGAAGAACCCCCCCTAGGGCTTGCTGCCAAATACAGTTACTCGGCTGCAGATGGGGTAGAGGTTGGCACCCATGATGGAGCGCATTTTTTTACCGTAGGTCAACGTAAGGGGTTGGCTGTTGGGGGCACCAAAGAACCACTGTTTGTGTTGGCTACTGATGTAGAACAAAATATCATTTATGTTGGCGAGGGAAAGTCTCACCCCGGACTGCTACGCTCTGCCTTGTGGATTGCGCAAGCGGACATGCATTGGGTACGTCCAGATCTTGTATCCCATGAGCCCATACAGGTATGGGCGCGTATCCGCTACCGCCAACCATTGACAAAAGCAACGCTACATCCAACATCAACAGGACTGTATGTGGTCTTTGACCAACCCCAGACTGCCATTGCCGCTGGGCAATTTGCCGCTTGGTATCTCAAAGATGAGTTGATTGGGTCGGGGGTGATTGGCTAAATCAGAACCGCAATCCTGCCCCGAAATGCATCCCGACATCAAAGGTGTATAGTTTGGAGTTCACAATATCCTGATAGATGCCAGCTTGCAGCACAATACCCCATTGATAACTCGGTACAAATATTACTCCTTGGGAGGAGCCAAATCCAAAAACAAAACGCTCATTCCTTTGATTGAACAAATCAACAAGAATTTCGTTTCCTAAAATTGCATCTACTTCGATGTTGAGTAACCACTGTGGTGCAATGGGTTTGTATCCTGAAAGCCCCAAAGTTCCTTGTGTTTTGGTGACGCTTTGGTATGGTGATTCAAGGAAGGTATCTTCTTGAATCTCTTTGGTTTGAAAACCAAAACTCAATGGGATAAGCCAGTCATTCCACCAATAGTTGGTGTTTTTTAGGTAGGAAAATTGTAGCCCTGAGGTATGTGTTCCTTCCATTTTTGAAACCGATATGATATTGTTCCAGTTTTGGGTCTTTGAGTCAGAGTTGTATTGGGCAGGAACCATCCAACAACTCAAAAGAATAAGGATGGTAAGATGGGGTGTTTTCATCGTACTGATTTTTGCATAACGTAACAAAGTGTTCAACAAATCCCTAAAATTTGTCGCGAACTGTCAATAAACCAACGTGAACTGTTGTTTTTTGCAGGGTTACGTGAAAAAAAGAAAAAAATCGAGTAAGATAATTCTTACTATACCTTCACCGCAGCCAAATCAAGGACAACTTGGTTGTGAAGTAAATCATCAAACTGTTCTGCTTTTCGAATCAATTTGGCTTCGCCTTGATGCCAGAAAATTTCCGCAGGACGGAAGCGTGAGTTGTAGTTGCTCGACATGGAAAAGCAGTAAGCTCCCGCATTGTGGAAACACAACAAATCGCCTTCTGAAATCTCATTGATTCTTCTGTTGTTGGCAAAGGTGTCCGTTTCGCAGATATAGCCCACTACAGAATAAAATCGTTCCCGTCCATCTGGATTGGAGATGTTTTCAATATGGTGTTGTGAGCCGTATAGCATGGGTCGGATGAGGTGGTTGAACCCACTATTGACTTGCGCAAATACCGTTGAGGTGGTTTGCTTGACCACATTGACTTGGGTAAGGAAATATCCCGCTTCGCTCACCAAAAATTTCCCGGGCTCAAACGCCAGTGTTAGTTCTTTACCGTAGTCCTTGCAAAACGATTGAAACCGCTCTCCGAGTTTTTGTCCCAGTTCTTCGATATTGGTTTCAATATCGTTGGGATGATAGGGAACCTTAAATCCACTCCCAAAGTCCAAAAATTCGAGATCATAAAAAGACTTTGCGGTGGTAAACAAGATTTCAGCTGCATGTAAAAACACATCGATATCAAGAATATCACTACCAGTGTGCATATGAATCCCATTGATGCGCATGTCTGTATTTTCGACAATCCGAACAATGTGTGGCAGTTGATGGATGCTAATCCCAAACTTGGAGTCGATATGCCCAACAGAGATATTGGCATTGCCACCTGCCATCACATGGGGATTGATACGAATACAAACGGGTACATCAGGGTGTTTGCTCCCAAATTGTTCGAGTAGAGAGAGGTTATCGATATTGATTTGCACTCCGAGTGCTGCCGCTTCCTCGATTTCTTCAAGAGAAACCCCGTTGGGCGTAAAGATGATCATATGGGCTGGAACCCCTGCATACAGACCAAGCTCGACCTCCTGAATCGATACAGTGTCCAATCCAGCACCCAAGCTGTGCATATAGCTAAGGATATTTACATTGGATAAGGCCTTTACAGCATAGTTGATTCGCAATTGCGGAACATTTTGAAATGCCTGTGTCAATCGCTTGTATTGGTGCTCCATTTTCTCTGCGTCATAGACGTAAACGGGACTTCCAAATTGATTTGCTATCGATGTCAATACGATATTTTCCATCGGGATGAATTTGGTGCAAATCTAACTTTGTTCTTTCTGATATCAAAACCATTTTTGAGAATGATATAAAAATACAACAAAATGTTATAAATACAACAAAACAAAATAATAATTCTCTGTTGTGATCGGCACTTGTTTTCTATTTTTGTAGCAAACAAACAGCAAAATGAACGTACATGAGTACCAGGCCAAAGAGATTTTATCTTCATTTGGGGTTCGAATACAGAGGGGAAAAGTTGCCCAAAACACAAAAGACGCAGTAACGGCAGCCCAGGCCTTGTCTGAAGAGACAGGCACATCTTGGTTTGTGATTAAAGCCCAGATTCATGCAGGGGGCCGTGGCAAAGGCGGCGGTGTAAAACTCGCCAAAGGTATCGATAAGGTTGAGGAAGTAGCCAGCAGTATACTGGGAATGGATTTGGTCACTCCGCAAACCCCTCCAGAGGGCAAGCGTGTCCATCAAGTTTTGATTGCCGAGGATGTCTATTACCCGGGTGATTCCGAACCAGAGGAATATTATATGTCCGTTTTGTTGAATCGCTCTACGGGTCGCAACATGATAATGTATTCGACTGAGGGTGGAGTGGACATTGAGACCGTTGCCGAGGAAACCCCACATTTGATATTTACGGAAGACATTGACCCTGCAGTTGGCTTGATGCCTTTCCAGGCACGTCGCGTAGCGTTTAATTTGGGTCTTTCGGGCAATGGGTTTAAAGAAATGGTACGTTTTGTAACCGCACTTTACACGGCCTATGTACAGTCTGATTCATCTCTTTTTGAGATTAACCCCGTATTAAAAACATCAGATGATAAAATTTTGGCGGTTGATGCCAAAGTATCTTTAGATGACAATGCGCTATTCCGTCACAAAGATTATCAAGCACTTCGCGATTTGCGAGAGGAGAATCCCGTTGAAGTTGAGGCCAAAGAAGTTGGACTCAATTATGTGGCTCTTGATGGTAATGTAGGTTGTATGGTCAACGGTGCTGGTCTGGCCATGGCGACCATGGACTTGATCAAGCAGGCGGGTGGAGAACCAGCAAATTTTCTCGATGTAGGTGGCACGGCTGACGCCGCACGAGTCGAAACGGCTTTCCGATTGATTCTCAAGGACCCGAATGTAAAGGCGATTTTGGTCAATATCTTTGGGGGGATCGTTCGTTGCGATCGTGTAGCGCAGGGGATTGTTGATGCTTACAAAAACATGGGAGATGCCATTCAAGTACCAATTATTGTTCGTTTGCAAGGAACTAATGCAGATGTTGCCAAAGCGCTGATTGACAACTCAGGCCTTGAGGTGCAAAGCGCAGTACTGTTCCAAGAGGCAGCCGACAAGGTGCAAGAGGTTCTTCGATAGACAGACATTTTGTCATTAAAATACAATTTATAAATGCCATTATGACATGAATATTCATTTGGTTCACAATTTGATTAGTGGTTGTTGAACTTAAAAAATTAAAGTAATGAATATTATACGTAAAACATCCCCTTGGTTTCCTTCCTTATTTGACGAGTTTTTCACACGTGATTTTGGGATTGACTTGGCACCGAGAACACATCAAACCCCTGCAGTAAATATCACAGAAAAAGAGAATGCTTTTGATTTGGTACTCGTTGCGCCAGGTAAGGAGAAAAAAGACTTTGATGTGGAGTTGGAAGAAGATACCTTAACCATTTCAACCACTGATGAAAATAAAATAGAGAATGACCATACGCAGTTTACGCGTAGAGAGTTTGACTATGCATCTTTTACACGCAGTTTTCGGATTCCTGAAACAATTGACACAAAAAACATCAAAGCCAATTACAAAAACGGCTTACTTTCCATCGTTCTACCCAAACGAAAAGAAGCGATTCCAGAACCCAAAAAGCAAATCGAAATTCGCTAAATCAAAACCAGCCCACGGGCTGGTTTTTTTATTTTACGAGTTGTGATTTTTTCTCAGATGAAGTTGAATTTTCTCCATTTGTGAGGATTTGTTTGACCTTTGGTTTTACGACCTTCTTTTGTTGCGTAAACTCATGACTAATCAAATCATCAGGATTCGTTTTGCGAGCAAATACATATTCATAGAAGGTTTCTCTTATCGTTGTTAGTAGAACATCTTTAGATAGTCCAACTTCAGTTGTCACATCGTTTAAAAGGCCTCGGACTTTTTCAAGTATGCCTTTTTTGGGAATTTGCACGATGAAATTAGAATTGGTTTCTGTTAAACTTGTAAAGGCAGAGGCATAAATTTTACCTTCGACAGATGACCCTTCATTCATGGTTACCCGTCCCGTACAAAACACATTTCCCTTTACTCTTCCGAAAAGCATCAAGTTCTCACAAATAATATCTCCAGTAACTGCTGACGCCTTGTCAACAATCACCTTGTTTTTTGTCAGTATTGTGCCATGAAAGGCACATTCTAGCCGAATTGATTTGATATAACCCTCAACATAACTGTCTTTGGGGATAAGAATAGGAGCTTTACTGTTTTTGCTATTGTTGTTCATAATTATAAGATTTGGTAAAAAGCAATCAAATATATACATTTTTTTGTTGATTGTTATTTCAACAAAAAAATCTAGCTATTCTATATTTTATTTTTCAGATGGTCTTGATAGCTTTTCATTCGATCTCGAAGTCGTGCGGCTTCAACAAAATCAAGCTCTTTTGCAGCGGTTTCCATGGCTTTTCGAGTCTCGCGGATGAGCTTTTGAATCCGATCTGCGGTCAGATATTCCATGTCTGGCTCTGCAGCGTGCTGGATTTCTTCTGGTTTTTCAGCTTGATAGCCAAAGACTTGATCAACGGCTTTATTTAGTGGCGTAGGTGTGATGCCATGTTTTTCGTTAAAAGCGAGTTGTTTTTCCCGACGATAGTTGGTCTCATCCATTGTTTTTTGCATGCTCTTGGTAATGGTATCCGCATACATAATGGCTTTTCCATTCAAATGTCTGGCAGCTCGGCCTACGGTTTGGGTGAGTGAGCGTGCAGATCGTAGAAACCCTTCTTTATCTGCATCAATTATCGCAACTAAGGAGACTTCTGGCAAGTCTAATCCCTCACGAAGTAAATTGACTCCGATAAGAACATCAAACAATCCGCGGCGTAAGTCTTGCATGATTTCGACGCGTTCCAACGTATCAATATCACTGTGGATATAACGACATCGAATCGAAATCCGCGATAGGTATTTGGTGAGTTCTTCCGCCATGCGCTTGGTCAGTGTTGTGACCAAAACTCGCTCATCTGCCTCAGCCCGAATTTGGATTTCTTCGACCAAATCATCAATTTGGTTTTGACTAGGCCTGACTTCAATGATCGGGTCAAGTAGCCCTGTTGGACGAATGATCTGTTCGACATACACTCCCTCTGTTTGTTCCAATTCATAGTCAGCGGGCGTTGCGCTCACATAAATCACCTGGTTTTGAAGGGTTTCAAACTCTTCATACTTCAAAGGGCGGTTGTCCATAGCGGCAGGGAGTCGAAAGCCATATTCTACCAGATTTTCTTTTCGACTTCGATCTCCGCCATACATGGCATGCACCTGCGAAAGGGTCACATGGCTTTCGTCAACGACCATCAAATAATCATCTGGAAAGTAATCCAACAAACAAAACGGACGTGTTCCGGGAGCGCGGCCATCGATATATCGAGAATAATTTTCGATACCCGAGCAATAGCCCAATTCCCGAATCATCTCCAAGTCAAAGTTGGTTCGCTCCTCTAATCTCGTGGCTTCCAAATGCTTTCCGATTTCTTTAAAATACCCTACTTGTGCGACCAAATCATCTTGAATTTGATGAATGGCATTTTGCAATACGTCGGGTGAAGTCACAAACATATTCGCAGGATAAATTGTGAGTTTATCAAACTTTTCTTTGATGCTATTGTTGATTGGATCAAAGCATTCAATCGCTTCAATTTCATCGCCAAAAAAATGAATTTTAAATGCATGATCGGCATAACTCGGAAAAATATCTACAATATCTCCCTTGACGCGAAAGGTTCCATGCAAAAAATCGGCAGTCGTTCGGGCATAAAGACTTTGCACGAGCCGATGTAAAAATGCAGTTCTCGCAATGACTTGTCCCACTTCAACCCCGATGACGTTTTTTCGAAATTCAATCGGATTGCCAATTCCATATAAGCAAGAAACAGATGCAACGACCAATACATCCCGTCGACCAGAAAGGAGAGAAGAAGTCGTGCTCAGTCTGAGCTTTTCGATTTCTTCATTGATCGACAAGTCCTTTTCGATATAGGTTCCTGTTGTTGGAATATAGGCCTCTGGCTGATAATAGTCGTAGTAGGACACAAAATACTCAACTGCATTTTCTGGAAAAAACTGCTTAAACTCCGCATACAACTGCGCAGCGAGAGTTTTGTTGTGCGCTAGAACCAAGGTGGGGCGTTGCACCTTTTCGATCACATTGGCAACCGTAAAAGTCTTTCCTGAACCAGTAACTCCCAACAAAGTTTGAAATCGATCACGACTTTCCAATCCCTCCACGAGCTGTCGAATGGCCTCTGGTTGATCCCCCGTTGGCTTAAAATCAGAAACAATGTGAAACTTCATAGCAAACAAAAATACCACAAATTCAAGCACTGCTCAATTCATATTGTTTTAGATTGCGCAAAAGCCATTACTTTTGTGAAATGGCGAATAATGACAAATTGATCACAACCAAAAAGCCGAGCTATCGGATTAGTCCGTTTTTGGGCGATTACCTCACACATTATAACCGAACGGTCACTTTCCCAATCTTCTACCAAGACTTGATGCGTTTTTCTGGTTCTGTCGCTGTGATGGACAAAAACGATGACGATTCCCTATGGGTTCGTGTTTTTTACAATGATAATGAACGCGATGAAATCGAAGACAACCTAAAGCGCATCTATACCCTTTTGCTCTCCGATGGAAGCACTGACGTATTGCGATTTTTAAATGTGGATACCGTTGATTATTGCACTTTTGGAAATTCGAAACCATTTCGAATTAAGATTCGAAACATTTTGAACGATAACTTCACCTACTTCTACGTGAAAAAGGCAGATGCTTCTCGCGCCTATGGTTTGGAGTTTGAGCATATGCTTTCGCCATATAATCTCAATTTTTTGGTTTGTAAAGACACTTTGGTGGAAGAACATATCGCAGGGATTCCAGGCGATGAATTTATCAAGGACTACCTACCCAAATGTTCACAAAGCGAGAAGAGTCAAATTGCCAAACAGTTTGTGAAGTTCAACGAACGATGCATGATTCGTTTGTTAGGCGACATGCGTTCCTATAACTATGTGATTGTCCCCACTCACGATTTTGATCAGGTCGTTTATAAAATCCGTGCAATCGATTTTGACCAGCAGTCTTATGAAGCCAAGTTAAAAGTCTATCGTCCACAATTTTTTAAGGAAAACTTCCCAATGGTCGAATTGGTTCGTGCACATCTGGATAAACATGCGGTCAATCAATACAAAATTGAAGAACGAGCCATTATCGCTAAGCGCATACTCAGCTCCGAAAGTCGCCTTACCCAATTAATGAAGTGCATGCTAAAAGATGAACTCTCAACACCTGAGAATGTCCAACAGTTAAAGTCTGAAATCTATGAGTATATTCCAGATAAAAACTTTAAAAACAGTTTTAATATGGGCGGAATTGTACGTGCTGCTTTTGAATTTGTAAAGCGAAACTATGAAAACCACGAAATGCTCAGAGAAAACTAGTACCACTCATCATCTGGATAGCCATTATCCTCCCAACTTTCATTATCCAATTCAGACGATTCTTCACCAGCTTTTTCATATTGTTTGGGTGGTGCCTCATCGGGGACAATTCCATGGCTAAATACAAGGTGCGGGTAACTCACGCCAGAGATAGATTCTGCTTCTTCAACACAGGTTACAAAAAAGGTCCACATGTTTAAAAAGTCATAGATATAGAGTGCTGTTTTCTGCTCTTCTGTAAAAATATCGTGAAGGGCGGTTTGCTCCATCAATCGAGATGGCTCTTCAAACATATCCGTTAGTGCAATGGCTTCTCCCTGATTCCACTCGTCATCGGTGACATAAAAGGTGGCCATTTCATGACCATTCAAACCAAAAGACTGAATAATGGCATTGTGTAAGTCTTCAAAAGTAGTGC
The DNA here is from genome assembly GCA_029238125.1 of Flavobacteriaceae bacterium. Classification (GTDB taxonomy): domain Bacteria; phylum Bacteroidota; class Bacteroidia; order Flavobacteriales; family Flavobacteriaceae; genus UBA724. The sequence continues at coordinate 46,702 of JAQWGQ010000002.1, forward strand.
TACTCTCAAGTTCCAAGTCTCTGAAAATATCTTCTTCTGCGTCTAAAACAATTCTAAATCTATAGATCATATGGTTTAATTTTTATACGAAATAACCAGTACAATTGTGCACTGAACAACAGGGTTGCAATGAGTAAATGAAGGGGTTGTGTTCCCCAAGGAAAATCAACATAGTACATCAAAATGCCAAGTGCGATTTCTGCAAGGATACACCCAATGATAAATTGAATATATTTTTGTGCCAAGCCCTCTTTTTTTACCTGTTTATAAATCCAAATAGTCAGCACCACAACAACGAGCGACAAAGAACGGTGTACGTAAAAAGAGATTTCAGGCCGGTCGAGCCACAGCTGCGGAGCATTAGATCCTGCTTGTTTGATTTGGTAATCGATAAACTGGCGTACGTCAACCCCGAGCCCAAATTGTATAAGCGTCAAAGCAAAGGACCCGACAATCAGCATCAGTAAGGGTTTAGATGGCTGCTGAATTTGTTTCCCATGACTTTTTGAACGCACAAAAAGCAATACGCTGACGATCAGTAGCGCCATGATCATATGTAGGGAGATTTTGTTTGGAAGCAAGTTCGAGTCAACGACGGTTTTCCCCAACCACGCTTGTACACCCATTCCAACCACTGCAAAAAACGAAAAGAGGGATAGTAAGGGCTGCTTTCGAATCCACCAAAGACTGCGAATAAACAAACCGAGTACAATCAACCCAGAAATCGCGCCAAGCAAACGATTGATAAATTCAACCCAAGTATGTGTCGCGTCAAAAGTTGTGTAATCGTGTTTGGTATATGCCTCCCAATTTTGCAAGTCGATAACTTCACCACTTTCGAAAGTTTGGGTTGCCACCTGCAAGGTGTTATCCAGAATAATCACATTTCCCTTTTCATAGTTTCTGCTAGGTTGCCAGTCGAGTTGACTGCGTTCAGTAGGGGGGATGAGGTAGCCAAAACATTTTGGCCAGTCTGGACAGCCCATACCACTACCTGTCATTCGCACCACTGCGCCTGCAAGGATGACTAAATAAACGGACAATAATGCCCATGTTGACCAGGAAAATACTGGTTTATTCATTTGTGTTTTGTGTTGGTTTTAAGCCGAGCTCTTTTGCCTTTTTCAACATCATTGCATGAGCAGCTTGATATTCATTTGGAATTTCACCATCGAGTATGGCCTCTTTGATATATTCTTTAATCAATCCAATTTCACGACAAGGACCAACCCCAAAAGTTTTCATAATTTCATCTCCATTAACAGGGGGTTGAAAATTTCGAATTCGATCTTTTTCTTCGACGTCTATAATTTTTTGACGTACAATTTTAAAGTTGTTGTGATAGGTTTCAAACCGTCGCGGATTTTTGGTCGTAATATCGGCCTCGCACAATATCAATAAATCATCGATCAGTTCTCCAGCATCAAAGACCAAGCGCCGCACAGCTGCATCAGTCACAATTTCTTCCGAAATCACAATGGGGCGAGAGCTCATAAAGACGAGTTTTTGTACGTATTTCATCTTTTCATTAAGGGGCATTTTGAGTCGCTTAAAGAGCTTATATACCATCTTGGCGCCAACAAATTCGTGACCGTGGAAAGTCCAACCTACTTTATGATTAAACTTTTTTGTGGGTGCTTTTCCAATATCATGAAGTAAAGCAGCCCATCGCAACCACAGGTTGTTGGTGGTTTGGCAAATGTTGTCAACTACTTCAAAAGTGTGATAAAAGTTGTCTTTATGCCGTTGACCCTCTACTTCTTCAATTCCTTTTAATGAGCAGAGTTCAGGAAAGATGTGTTGGAGTAAGTCGAGTTTATCCAAAAGTAAAAATCCCTTAGAAGGTTTTTGCGTTAATAAAATTTTATGAATTTCCTCAACGATCCGCTCCTGTGATAGGATTTTAATACGTTCAGCCATTATTCGGATGGACTTCATTGTTGAGGGGTCAATTGTAAAATTGAGTTGTGCAGCAAAACGAACAGCTCGAAGCATACGAAGTGGATCGTCAGAGAACGTTTGTGCAGCGGTCAATGGGGTTTTTAAAATCTTTCCGTCTATATCTTCAAGTCCACCAAATGGGTCAATCAATGTTCCAAACTCCTTTGGATTTAGGGCAAACGCCAAGGCATTGACAGTAAAGTCTCTCCGTTTTTGATCATCTTCCAAGCTGCCGGTTTCCACGACTGGATTTCGACTGTTTTTTTGATAGCTCTCTTTTCGAGCACCCACAAACTCAAGCTCATAAGAACCAACACGCACCATCGCTGTTCCATAGTTTTTATAAATGCTTACTTTTCCGCTATTGGGAAATTGGTCAGCAACCGCTTTGGCCAATTCGATGCCGCTGCCTTCACAAACGATGTCGATATCCTTGGATTGGTTGCGTTGCAACAAGGCATCTCGAACACAACCCCCTATGGCAAAAGCACGGGTTTCCATTTGTTCAGCGATTTCCCCAATGGTAGTGAACATTGGGTCTGAAAATGCTTGTTGCAAAGTTGTGTTTGTTGTCAAGGGCGTATTGTTTTAGTTTTCCCGTCAATTGTCAACTGTATAATCCTTGAGGGCTTGACTGGATAAGTATCTGATTTCAAAGGTACAACATAGTCAACTTGCTCCAAAATACGACGATCTATCTGGCTTTCATTTTCGGGGATGGGCTCACCACTGATGTTGGCCGAGGTAGCAATGATGGGTTTACCAAATGATTTGACCAGATCCAGTGCAAATCCGCTTTTCGGAATTCGAAAAGCCATCGACCCATCTTCCGCCGTGGCAATAGGGGCAATCCCTTTTGCCTTGGGATATACAATGGTAGTGGGCGAACGATTTCCTTTTAATATCTCGTGCACCGACTGTGGAATGGACTCGACATAAGTTGCCAGCATCTCCATATCTGCAACCAAAGCGATCAGAGATTTATTTTGCGGTCTGTTTTTGATTAAAAAAACCGTGTTAACGGCATCTTGATTTGTCGCATCACAACCAAGTCCTAAAACCGTATCAGAGGGAAACAAAACGACCCCCGATCGACCCAATGCGTCCAAACTGTTTTGAAGTACCATAAAACTGTTTAGGTGATCAAATTCGTGTGCTTAAGCAGATACATCATAGGTTCGCAAGGCATCGTTAAGCGAAGTCTTTTTGTCTGTACTTTCTTTCCGTTTTCCAATAATCAGCGCGCATGGCACTTGGAAATCTCCTGCAGAAAACGATTTGGTGTAACTCCCAGGGATAACAACGGAGCGCGCTGGCACAATACCTTTGGACTCGATGGGCTGATCACCTGTAACGTCGATAATTTTGGTCGATGCAGTGAGTACCACATTTGCACCGAGAACAGCTTCTGTTTCTACTCGAATGCCTTCAACTACGATGCAACGAGAGCCGATAAAAGCATTGTCCTCAATAATGACGGGTGCAGCTTGAAGAGGTTCCAATACCCCACCTATACCTACACCACCACTTAAATGGACGTTTTTGCCGATTTGTGCACAGCTTCCAACCGTTGCCCAAGTGTCAACCATGGTGCCCTTGTCGACATAGGCCCCGATATTGACGTAACTCGGCATCAGGATCGTGCCCGGTGAGATGTATGCGCCATGGCGAGCGACTGCATGGGGAACAACTCGAATTCCTTTTTCTTTATATCCTGTTTTTAATGGGATTTTGTCATGAAATTCCAATGGCCCCGCTTGCAAGGTTTCCATACCTTGAATGGGGAAGTACAATACGACCGCTTTTTTTACCCACTCGTTGACTTGCCAGCCGTCAGATGTTGGTTCGGCAACGCGGAGTTCCCCTTTATCGAGTTGACCGATCACCGAGCGAATCACTTCTTGTACGTTTTTATCGGCTAATAATGCACGGTCTTCCCATGCTTTCTCAATGGTATTTTGAAATTGACTCATCTTGCAATTTTTTTTTCAAAGATAACTTCATTTTATCAAAAAAAAGAGCAGTTCATAAAATCGATACAATAAGTGTATTTTTGCATCAATGGGCCGATTATTAGCGATAGATTACGGGGGAAAACGATGTGGCATTGCAGTCACCGATTTGGATCAGGTGTTTGCCTTTGGCCACGATACGGTTTTGACTTCTGATTTGTTGGATTATCTCAAAGATTACACACAAAAAGAGAATGTAGAAGGGATTGTAGTTGGCATGCCCAAACGTCTTCATAATGAACCCTCATCAATTGCCGATGAGATTCATCAATTTATAGCAGCTTGTAAGTCACAGTTTCCAACTCTTCAATTCTATACCTATGATGAGCGGTTTACTTCAAAAATTGCATCGCATGAGATTGCAAGAGCAAGCTCTAAAAAACAAATTCGACAAGACAAAATGCTCATTGATCAAGTCAGTGCAACCCTATTACTGCAGTCTTTCTTGTCACATCAACAAACCAAGACATCATGACCCTTCCGATATACGCTTATGGGCATCCAATTCTTCGTCAAAAAACAGAGGAAATTGATACGAATTATCCAGATTTAAAATCTTTGGTTGACAAAATGTGGGAAACGATGTACAATGCGAATGGGGTGGGTTTGGCAGCTCCGCAAATTGGTCTTGCTCTGCGATTGTTTGTGGTCGATGCGAGTCCGTTTGCCGCTGATCCTGAACTTTCAGAAGAAGAACAACAACAAATCAAACAGTTCAAGCATGTTTTTATCAATCCCTCAATAAAGGTCTTTCAAGGAGATCAGGTCGACTTTAATGAGGGTTGCTTGAGTATTCCCGACATACGCGGTGAGGTGACTCGTGAAGATGGGATTTTGATTTCATATTATGATCTTGACTTCAAATATCATGAGTTGGAGCTGACGGGGTTAGCGTCTCGTGTAGTCCAGCATGAATATGATCATATTGAAGGAAAACTCTTTACGGATAAACTCAGTCCATTTAAGCGAAAAATTTTAAAATCAAAGCTCCTTCAAATTGAAAAGGGAAACATCACAGTTGATTACCCCATGGAGTTTCCCTCCAAGCAAAAAAACAAATTGTAATGGCAGATCGAAAGAAACAATTAAAAGCCATTGATCGTCTGCTTACCATAATGGATGATCTTCGAGAACAGTGTCCTTGGGACCGCAAACAAACCTTTGAGAGTTTACGTCATTTGACGATTGAGGAGACCTATGAATTGAGCGAATCTATATTGAAAGGCAGCCCTGAGGACATCAAGTCCGAACTGGGTGATTTGCTTCTTCACATTGTATTTTATGCAAAAATTGGTAGTGAGCAGTCTTCATTTGATATTGCCGATGTTGCAAACCGTATTTGTGATAAACTGATTCAGCGCCACCCGCATGTCTATGGGGATGTTGAAGTGGCAGATGAAAAAGAAGTAAAGCAAAACTGGGAACAGCTTAAACTCAAGCACGATCGCAAGGGGGTCCTCGATGGTGTTCCCGATTCGCTACCTCCTTTGGTAAAGGCATATCGAATGCAAGAGAAAGCCGCTGGTGTGGGTTTTGATTGGGATCACACGGCAGGTGTCATGCAAAAAATTGAAGAGGAATTACAAGAGTTTTATGACGAAGTCGATCGAAACGACAAAGCATCTGCAGAAGCCGAGTTTGGGGACTTGCTGTTTTCTTTGGTAAATTATGCTCGTTTTATCGGAATCAACCCAGACGATGCCTTATCGAGGACGAATCAAAAGTTTCGCAATCGATTTGTAGGCATGGAGAAAAAAATCTCAGACCGTCAAATCAAGATGAACCAACTCAAACTTGATGATTGGGAAAAATTGTGGCAAGAGGTAAAATCAGAGAAGTAGATTACATTCTTTTAAAAGCGTCTAGCTTTTGTTGTAAACCATCAATGATTTTCTTTTGTTTTTCAAGGTCCTTCATTACCTTATTCACCAACGGGTTTTCTGATGAACTTTTAGAGAAAAACTCCATATTCGTTTCGAGTTGAATGTACTCTTGTTTGGCTTTGTTTAAGCGTTGTTTGATTTGTGACCTTTCCTTTTGAATAAGCTCAGTGCGGTCACCCATCAACTTGAGTTTGAGCTGATACTTAAATGCAGCAATGGATTCTTTATCCTCCCCGAGTTGTTTGAGTGCATTTTCTATGGTCGCAACAAACTCGCTGTTAATCTGATTTGTTCTCTTACCTACAGATCCAATTTTGGTCCACTCCTCAATTAACTGATCGATACTGGCGCGATCAAGATCTTCATCTGATTGGAGTTTTTTTAGCAACTTATTTTTTTCCTCAAATGCTTGTTGTTCTCCTTCCGATAATTTGTTTTTTTGATCATCGAGAAGAGCAAAATAATCATTACATGCTTTGCGAAATAGCTTCCATGCTTTATCGTTTTGTTTTCGAGAAACAGGACCCATTTCTTTCCACTTTTTTTGCAGTGCGATCACTTTGGGCGTTGTCGCTGCAAAATCCTCTGTTTGTAAAAAGGCCTCGGCTTCTTTTACCAATTCCATTCGCTGTTTAAAATTCTCGCTGTAGTCTCTTTTGAGTGATTTGTAAAATGCATTTCGTTTTCTACCAAAAAGCCGCATTACGCCCTTAAACATCGCCCAAATTTCCGCATTATCACTTCGACTCACATGACCACATTCAAAAAATGAAGTTCGTAAACTCTCCATATCTTGGATCATCTTTTGCATCTCATTGTGGGTTTTGATCTCAACCTTAGCAAGTTGCTCTATTTGTGAGATGATTAATTTCTTTTTTTCGTAGTTGGCTTTATAAATCTCCGCTTGATTTTTTTGAAAAAACTGACGTTTTTCATGGACGACTTTTGTTGCTTCGCTAAAGCGCTCCCAAAGTGTTTCTCCGTGCTCTTTGGCGATTGGCCCCAACTCATCCTTCCAACGTTTGTGGAGTTCTTGTAGGTTTCTAAAGGCCTTCTGGATATTGTCCATTTTGCCTAGGGCTTCGGCCTGCTCGATAATTTTTAATTTTTCTTCGTAATTATATTTAAAATCAAGCTCTCTAAATTCTCGATTCAGATGGAGAAAGTCATAAAATATACCGACGTGATGGTGGTAGGTTTTCCAAATGTTATTTGCGTCTGCTCTGGGTACATGCCCCGATTCTCTCCACCGGGCTTGCAAGTCTTTAAACTGTTTGTAGGTATCTGAAATGGGTTGATCAATCCCGATTAGTCCTTTGAGTTCCTCGATTAGGTTTTTTCGAATGACCAAATTGTTTTGAAACGACTTTTCGAGTTCTTGATAATAGCTTGCTTTCTCAGACTTATATCTACGAATCAAATCATCATAAGTTGTTTTCTCTGGGATTTTAGCATCAAAATCCTTGAGTTCTCCTCCAGCATTGATAAAAACTTCTTTTTTATTCTCAAAAATCTGGCTGAGTTTTGTTTCGATTTGTTTGGAGAGTGTCTCAACCTCACGCTTATGAAGTTGTACTCTTCCAGAAGATACTTTTTTATCAAGCGCTTTCAGGAGTTGCTCTAGATTGAGATCGTCATAGCTTTCCTCTTCGTTTTTAAACGCAGAAGGATCTTCTTCATCAAGATTAGATTCTTCTGAAGTCGTATTTTCACCCTGTTGATCTTCTGTATTTTCTATTTCTCCTTCATCAGTTGATGGCTCAGCTTGGGTCATCTCTTGCTTAGGTTGGGCTTCAGTATCAGGGATTTTTTCGTCCACTTTATCTTCATTTGCATCTTGCAAATTGGCATCATTATCTAGCATGTCTTGGTTAACTTTGACATTCACAAGATAGTAAAACTTTGTGAGTTTAATTTTTGGGTTAATCCATCCATAAAGACCATGAGGCCTCTGCTTGCTCTACGAGCATTTGATAGCCATTCAGGACTATAGCACCTTTGTCTTTACCCATTTGCATAAAAGCGGTGACTTCAGGGTTGTAAATCAGATCGTACAACAAATGTTCAGCGTTGATTTGCTTATAATCAATTGGGGGATAGGCATCTGTATTTGGATGGGTGCCAAGTGGAGTACAGTTGATAAGTAAGGTGTGTTCTTTATAATCTTTGGCTGTAAGTTGGTGATATGCCTTTCTGTCTTGTCCTTCACTTCGAGACACTTTGAGCACTTGTATTTTCAGTTGTTCTAAAACATAACAAACTGCTTTTGAAGCCCCACCAGTTCCCAAAACGAGTGCTTTATTGTGGTGCGGTTTGAGGTGATTCAGAAGGGTGTTTTGAAAGCCGATATGGTCTGTATTGTACCCTAAGCGTTTGTCGTTTTTAAATACGATAGTGTTGACGGCGCCAATCGCTTTTGCAACTGAATCAAGCTCGTCTAGAAAAGGAATGACTTCCTGTTTGTATGGAATGGTCACATTCATACCAGAGATATCTTTCCGGTTGAGAAGACTTTTGAAGGTTGATAGATTTTCAAGATCAAAGTTAACGTACTTATGTTGGAGATTTTCAGCTGTAAACTTATTAGAGAAGTAATCTCTCGAAAAAGAGTAGCCGATATCCTTTCCTAATAATCCAAAAAGTTTATTGTCGCTTTCGATCATAGACGTCTAAAATAATAACAATGAATAGGCCAACGCCAATCCAAAATAGAGAAAAATATTGATTGGACCCACTGCTTTCCACGGTATTGTTTATCAAGGTGTTGTTGGTCAGCAGGCGAAAATCAGACCAAGGCCAAAGGATTGATAAGGAGCCAACGATAAACCCAATGATTAAAGCATTTAGTTTGCGTTCAAAACGCATAATGATATAATGAAGTAGGTTGGAAATGCTGACCAATCCAACAACCGAACCGCCAACAAAGACAACCAAAATGGTTAGCAACTCACTGTATTCTTGGAATAGCGTTGCGTATGCAGAAGGAACTTGAAGCAGTTGAATGCTAAATTCCCAAACCGCATTGACAGCATCAACCAGTAGTAGGGCATAGTTACCAAGAAGAATCAGTAAAAAAGAGCCAGAAAGTCCTGGAAGTGTCATGCCGATGATACTGATTAGACCACAGAAAAAGACAAACCATAGGTTTCTGTTTTCTGGAGCCGGCTCTAAAAATGTTAAGGATAAGCCGACTGCAAGTCCAAGCAAACTGTAGAAGGCGTATTTCAAATTCCATTTTCCAAAGTCTCTCATCAATACAATGGCAGACATGACAACCATGCCAAAAAACAAACCTTTTACGTGTTGCTCATAGTGTAATAATGCGTTATCAAGCACTCTAGAAACGGTGAAATAGCTCAGTAACACCCCCAGAGCGATCAACAACAAAAACAAGGCATTGGTGTATTGGTAAAAGCTATTAAATCGACCCGTTAACAGCATGTAAAATGCTTTAAAATTCAATCGCTTGAGCGAGTATAAAAATTCTTGATAGAAGCCAGTAACGACAGCAACAATTCCTCCAGACACCCCCGGCACTTTATTGGCAATCCCCATCGCCAGCCCTTTGATAACTAGCAAAATATGATCGTATAACCCTCTTTGATTCATCGCTTTTGGGATTGACTCATTTTGTGAAAAGCGTAGATAACGAAACTCCCGATTAGTATAAATCCAATGCCAATCCACAGTTCGGAATTACTGCGTTCAAAGATGGGTAAAACAGCGATTTGGTCACGAGTTTCGTCGGTTATGTATTGCTTCCAAGGCCAGACCTTGTAGAGAGAACCAAACATAAATCCAGACATGGTAGCAAGTAAGGGGTCTCTGTGATTGAGATAGAGTTTTCCTACCCAGTGCGCAAACAGCTTAAGTCCAATGATCGCTCCCATTCCAAATGCAATAAGATTTAAAAATCCTTGCGTGCGAAAAGAGCGAACGAGCTCAACAGTTTCAAGCGCAGTTTCATAGGAACCAAGAAGAACCAAAATAAATGCTCCCGAAATGCCTGGGAGTATCATGGCCATGATCATCAACATTCCGCACAGAAACAGGTAGGGTAGGGCTTCGGTTGCCTCTGCAGGCGACAAAAAGCTAATTATAAATGAAATCAGTCCTCCAATAATCAAACCAACAATTGTGATTGGAGACCATTGTTTGACGTCCTTGCAGATCAAGACTGAACTCGCAAAAATCAGTCCAAAGAAAAAGGACCAAAGTGCAAGGGCGTGATTTTCTAGAAAAAAGCCAATGACAGAACTTAAAAACAAAATGCTTGTGGCAATACCTAGGAAAAGGGGTAAGAGAAACGGGCCATTTATTTTTTGCCACGATGTCTTTCGATTTGCACCAAACAATGCCAAAATTTCTTTTGCATTCACATGATTTATAGAGGTGATTAAGTCTTCGTAGATATTTGTAATTAGCGCAATCGTACCACCAGAAACCCCGGGAACAAGATCTGCGATTCCCATTGCAATCCCTTTCAGATATATGCCAAATGTTGATTTATTGGATTTCATCGTCGAGGCGAAAATACGAAATAAGAAGGTGTTTAGACCTTTAAAGAGAGACTTTGCTTGACAAATGAGGAACTTCTAAACTCAGGAAAGGTTTCGTAAAAGTGTTTGAGTTGTTTGGCATCCGACATATAGGCGTTCTTAAGGTAAAACCTTGCCTCAAGTGACTGTGAGGAAAGCAAGTAAATCCCTCCGAGACGGAAGTTGATCACACTGCTTTCAGGATGAAATTCAAGTCCGTGTTGCAAAACCTCCAAAGCTCTTGGATAATCATGCATTTCTTTGAGAACATCTGCCCATTTTACCCATGTATCAACCTCATAATTACCTAGATTGACACACTCTGTAAAGCCCAAATCTGCTTCTTCAAGAAAGCCCAGAGCAAAGTTGATTTCTGCATACCTTTTCCACGTTGCCACATTGACATTGTCAATCTGTATGGATTTTTTGGCGTAGTAGAGGGCTTTTTCGAAGTCTTTGTTTTTGCAATGCACATCGATCAAAGCAATCCATGCTTTTTCATATAAGGGGTCTTCATTTAAAGTCTTTTTGAAATACTGTATCGCGAGTTTGGTATTGCCCAATTCGATATGACACTGTCCGATATGTAGTAGTGCAAATGCGGTCGGCTCATCGATTGACAAGGTCGTTTCATAGGCGAGGATAGCTTCGTTATAACGCTTCATTTTTTGAAGTGTTTTTCCTATCTCAAAATAGGCACCGATAAATTCGTTATCGCAAATGACTGCAAAGTCATAGGATGACAGGGCTTGTTTGAGCATTTCCTTACTCGCATATTGGCGACCCAATTGATGCCATGCGATTTCGCAAAAGGGATCGATCTCTAAAAATTCGTTGAGGAATTCAATCGCACCATCGGGATTTTCTAGTGATTCAAAACAATAAATCGCATTGTATAAAGCGTGAGTGTCTTTGGGGTCTTCGTTGAGACACTTGATAAAGTGCTCTTTTGCCATAATATAACTATCTAAGAAGAGATATTCCATCGCCAACAAACTGTGAAATTCAGCTTGACTTTCGCAGTATTCTAGACCTTTGGTCAAGAACGATATTGCTTCCTGATGCCTTTTGGTTTTTGAAAGAATAACGGCCTTATGAATATAAACATATTCGTTATAGGGCTCCATTTCCCCAAGTTTATCAATCACTTCTTCAGCTTCTTTGTACTGATTATTCAGTAGCATTAGTTCGACATGAAGAAGTTTTAATCCGCTATATCCAGGGTGCTGGTTTTCTCCGATTTCAAGGGCCTTGTACGCCAAACGAAGACTCCCTGAATCGATATAATATTGGATTATTTCTTCAAATTCAGTGGCGTCGAAAAAATTCACCCGGTTTGATTGTAACATCAACTCAAAACGAGCGAGTGGGGATTTGTGGTCTTTATTAGAATTTTTATTCATCAAATGACTTACATTCTCACTATAAAGTTAACCCCTAGGTGGGTAAGAATGAAATAAACAGATTTATTGTTTTTAACAATTTAATCAACAGATTTCATCAAGTATATTTACGATGATATCACATCCTTTTTTGAGCTCTTTTTTTGAGATTGTTAACGGAGGTGTAACTCGAACTGCTCTTTTTTCAAACAGTAAAAAAAACAATAGTAACCCTCGTTCAAGAGCAATTTTAACCAACTGTTGTGCAAGTTCTGGAGTTGGAAGGATCAGGGCTAACATCAGTCCTTTTCCGCGGATTTCTTTTATTGCTTGATGTTGGAGTTGTTCTCGAATATATTGTTCTTTTTCGAGAGTTTCTGACATCAAATTGCTTTGTAAAAGGGTTCTTAAAGTAGCGTGACATGCCGCTGCAATGACTGGATGTCCTCCAAATGTTGTGATATGCCCCAATATGGGTTTGTCTTGCAATAGATTCATCAGTTCTTTAGAAGCACAGAAGGCTCCAACTGGGAATCCACCTCCAAGCCCTTTTCCAGTCACAAATATATCGGGAATCATATCATAGTGCTCAAAGGCAAATAATTTCCCTGTCCGACCCATTCCAGGTTGAATTTCGTCCAATATCAATAAAGTCCCGACTTTGTCACATCGTTCTCGAACGGCTTTCATATAGTCATTGGTCGGAACGATAAACCCTGCACCCCCTTGTATGGTTTCCAATATCACTGCTGCAGTTTGTTCATTGATTTGCTCTAAATCCCCAATATTATTAAACTGGATATAAGACGTGCCAGGGATCAGGGGTCGATAGGCTCTTTTTCGTTCTTCATAGCCCATAACGCTCATCGCGCCTTGCGTATTTCCATGGTAAGCATTTTTGGCAGATATAATTCGCTGCCTGCCAGTTGCTCTTTTTGCGAGTTTGAGTGCCCCTTCAATTCCTTCAGCCCCTGAATTCGTCAGGTATGTGCACGATAATTTTTCTGGCAAATGATCTGCCAATAACTTTACCAGTTGAACAGGTTCATCTTGCACAAACTCACCATACACCATAACGTGGAGGTATTTCCTCATCTGTCGGCGAACGGCTCGAATCACTTTGGGATGAGAATGACCCAAGGTGCAAGCAGAGACGCCTGCGACAAAATCAAGATATTTTTTATTGTCCTTATCGATGATATAACTTCCGCGTGCTTTTTTGATTTCAAGACCAATGGGTTGTGCTGTTGTTTGTGCCTGATGGGCAAAGAAAATATCTCGGATTGTACGTCTCATTTCATTTGTAGTTTTATGCGAGACACTATTTCTTCCGTATCTGTTTTATGGGAAACAGAATCATTTTTCACTGTATTCATGATGAGATCAGCTTTCGATCGTCTCATTTCATCTCCACGCCAATAAAAACCAGGTAGTTGCTGCTGATCTAATGGTAGTTCCTGAATTGGGTAAACCGCCCCTTCTGGCTTGTTCAAAAACATAATGGACTGAATTTGATTGTCAGCCATACGCAATTGCATTGCACTACAAATTGCCTTATCAATACCAATGAGGTCTTGGGTGGTATCGTCGTAAAGGTAATATACCATTTCTGCGTTTTTGACGATGTCAATGGTTTGGAGCTCATTGTTTTCAAAGTTGCCGAGTAAGTTGATTCCTTTCATTTGGTTAAACTGACTGGGGTTGAGAGAATCTTGCTCAGCGACAATTGCATTGTTGAAAATTTTTAGCGAGTCTATGGCGTTAGAGATTGAATCCGTCAATAGGTGAATGAGATCTCCACTCATTTGCGTTTTTGCTGACCACAATACTGGATTCCTTTTTGTCATATCACGAGCAGACAAAAGCTCTGATTCTCGATCGCTAATCGGGTGACGCAAGAGTTGGATAATACCAGACTTTTGATTGATATGTATCGAATCGGAAACACCACTGAGGTTGGTTTTAAAAATGCGAACCCCATAATATCCGGTGAGTATTCTTTCCTCAGCAGGTCCAGTAGCCAATAGGGTGTCAGCATGGATATAGAGCGAGTCTTTGTCTACCAATTTTATTGCGATGGGGTTTTGGGTTACAATGGCAGAATCCCGTTCTTTATAAATTTCGCCGTATTGCCCTCGAATCACATTATCTCCAATGGTGTCTGTGATTTGCACATTCTGACTTGCGGCAGCATATTGAATTCGATCATCAAAATAAATGCTATCCCCTTCGATATTCCTGAAGTTATAGTCGATTGACGCTCGGTCTTGGAAATACCCTTTTTTGAGATTCGAGTCAAAAAAACCTCTATTGCATTTTACGTCATAGGATTCACCATGTATGGTGGTCGCCCCATAAAAATAAGCGTGTCGTAGCTCGGTGTAGTAATCCATACGTTCCGAGTGGATCGTAAAGGACGGATCTGTAACATGGACATTTGTGATGAATTCATATTTATTGTCGTCAGCAACATAGGTGCCAGATTGACTGCGAATCACTGTCTCCTCACTTGTGATTTCTCCAGCGGTATTATAGAACGCTTCTTGTTTTTTTCGGTCAAAATACAAAGAGTCTGTACGCAAAGTCGATTCTTGATTTTGGAGACGCACTTTACGCTTGGCAACTGCAAATTTTGTTGTCCCACTATATTCGATGTATTCACTGTTTAACTTTAAGCTGTCCCCCTGTTTGACAACCACATTTCCCTCGGCTTCAAAGAAATTTCGAGTTTCGTAAAAGTAGGCAATATCTGACCAGATGTCCATTCCATCATGGTGGAGATGTACGCGAATGTCTTGGTTCGATTTTAAGATTTTAGCACCCGGAAAGCGTTTTTCATTGACTTCAAAAGAAGCGGCTTGGCGAATACCGATTTTTTTCGACTCCTGCCCATAGGTCATGGCAAGCGTCAAAAGCAAAAATAGTATACAATGTGGGTGTTTTGACAATGTTTAATCGATTGAGCATGTATGCAAATCTATCGAAAAATCGTTTGTTTACGATCGGGTCCGACAGAGACAAGACGCACAGGTGTTTCTAGAAAATTTTCAATGAAAGTTACGTATTCTTTCAGTTGAGATGGCAGTTCATTATAGGAAGTACAATTTGTAATGTCCTCTGTCCATCCTGCCATTTCGATATATTTCGGATTGATGAACTCTTCATCAAGCGAAAAGGGCAGATGACTGATTAATTCTCCGCGGTATTCGTATTGCGTACAAATCTTTAGTGTGTCGATTCCTGATAGAACATCTCCTTTCATCATCATGAGTTGGGTAACTCCATTGATTTGTACCGTATATTTAAGTGCAACCAAGTCAAGCCACCCACAGCGTCTTGGGCGTCCAGTGGTTGCTCCAAATTCGTGACCGACTTTGGCAATTTTTTCTCCGACTTCATCAAACAATTCAGTGGGGAACGGCCCACTACCGACTCGAGTCGTATAGGCCTTAAAAATGCCAAACACATCTTTGATTTTGTTTGGTGCAACACCTAAGCCTGTACAAGCCCCAGCCGCAGTGGTATTTGAGGAAGTGACAAAAGGGTAGGTTCCAAAATCAATATCTAATAACGATCCCTGTGCCCCTTCACCGAGAATCTTTTTTTGATCTGATTGCGCATCAGCTAATACAGATTCGCTATCTACAAATCGGAGCTTATCAACGATAAAATCAACGGCAGCAAAAAAATCAGATTCTAGCGCATGAAGGTCATAGGTCAAATCAACTTGATAGAATGAAATGAGTTCCTCATGCTTATTAGCGAGTTCTCGGTATTTTGATTTCCAATCGGGAAATTCCAAGTCACCAATGCGAATTCCATTTCGACCAGTTTTGTCCATATAGGTTGGTCCGATTCCTTTAAGAGTTGATCCAATTTTTTTGTTTCCCTTCGCTTTTTCAGAGGCAGCATCAAGAAGTCGATGGGTTGGTAGAATAAGATGTGCTTTGCGAGAAATGAGTAAAGATTTGCTATAATCGATTTCAAATTTATCAAGATTTTCGAGCTCTTGCTGAAAAATTACAGGGTCGATAACAACACCGTTTCCAACTAAGTTTTGTGCGTTTGGGTGGAAAATCCCCGATGGAATGGTGTGCAAAACGTGCTTAATCCCATCAAATTTTAATGTATGCCCTGCATTTGGCCCCCCTTGAAAACGGGCAATGATGTCATAATTTTTGGTCAGTACATCGACAATTTTCCCTTTTCCTTCATCTCCCCATTGTAGGCCAAGGAGTAAATCTAATCCCATATTTAATTCTTGCTGTTGTTTTTAGTTGCATAGAAATACAGAGAATGATTGTGAATGTCAACATCAAAAACTTCTTCTATACTTTTCTTTATCATTTGAATTCTAGGATCACAAAACTCTTTTACTTCTCCAGTATCTGTAAAAATGATATGATCGTGCTGATTGTCGAAATACGACTTTTCGTATTGTGCGTGTTGCGGACCAAATTGATGCTTGCGGACAAGCCCACAATCGAGGAGTAGTTCGATGGTGTTGTACAAAGTCGCTCGACTCACTCGGTATTTCTTCTCTTTCATTTTCAAATACAGAGACTCGATATCAAAATGATCATCACTTTGATAAATTTCTTCGAGGATGGCGAAGCGCTCGGGTGTTTTTCGATGGCTGTTTTTGTCTAAAAAGGCAATAAAAACGTCCCGTACAATTTCTTGATTTTTATCCATGATTCATCGCAAATTTACGTAGGTTTTTTTACTCTCGTATAACTTTATCAACTCCATTTATATTTTGAAGCTGCTTTATCACCTTTTTAAGAAGAGCAGTGTTTTTGACTTTCAACAAAATATTTCCTTCAAATGTACCATCAAGGGAGTCAAAAGACATTCGAATGATGTTCACATTGTTTGTATTTGAAATGACTTGTGTAACCTTGTTTACAAGCCCCAAATCGTCCAGTCCAGTGAGCTGTAGCTTAGCGGTAAATTCATTCTGAGAAGAGTCAATCCATTTGGCATTGACAATCCGATAGGCATAGTTTGAGCGCAAGGTTAGGGCGTTTGGACATTCGTTTTTATGAACTTTAACCCCATCACTTATTGTGACAAACCCAAATACGTCATCACCAGCGATTGGATTACAACATGGACTGAGTTGATATTCGAGCTGTTCCTCGGTTTTTCCAAAAACGAGTTGATCGTATTTGTCGGTGATTTTGTCCTGTTCGATATGAGTATGAGTCGGATCTGTTTGGGCTTTTCTTTTAAAAAAGTTTAGGAATCGATTGTTGCGATCGGCACTAAATTTTTTAAGCTTTACATTGTCAATGGTGCCAATCCCAACGCGATAATATAAGTCTAGTGTTGTTTTGAGTTTGAAAAATGTAAGGAGTTTATCAATCGTTTTATCGTTAAAACCGATTTTGAGTTGTTTGAGCTTTCTTCTCAAAATTTCTTTTCCTTCCTGAGCGATTTGCTTTTTATCCTCTCTCAAAAAGGAGCGAATTCGGGAACGTGCTCGGGATGTGATGACATAGTCCAACCAGCTGGGGTTTGGAAATGATTTTTCAGAAGTAATGATCTCAACTTGATCACCACTTCTCAAACGATAGCTCAGCGGCACGATTTTACCATTGATTTTTGCCCCTCTGGTATGCATACCAATTTCCGTATGAATATGAAATGCAAAATCAACTGGGGTTGCACCTTGTGGCAAAGATTTTAAATCTCCCTCAGGTGTGAATACAAATATTTCACTGGCATAAAGATTGAGTCTAAAGTCTTTAACAAAATCAACAGCATCAGAATTTGGTTGTTCGAGGACTTCTCGCAAGCGGTTTAGCCAGACTTCCAAACCTCTTTCGTCTTGCTTTCCATGCTTGTATTTAAAATGTGCAGCATAGCCCTTTTCTGCAATTTCGTGCATACGTTGAGACCGGATCTGAACCTCAACCCACCGACCTTCGGGGCCCATGACAGTTATATGTAATGCTTCATAACCAGTCGATTTTGGTGCTGAAATCCAATCTCTTAGACGAAGTGGATTGGGCTGAAAATGGTCAGTGATCACTGAGTAAATTTTCCATGCCAAGAATTTCTCTTCCTGTGGGTCAGCTTTATAGATGACGCGTATGGCATAGCGATCAAAAATTTGATCGAAGTCAAGGTTTTTTGAAACCATTTTTTTCCGAGTAGAAAAGATCGATTTCGGACGTCCTTCAATTTTACATGACAACCCCTCTCGGCGTAAGTGCTTTTTTGTGAGCTTGATAAATCGATCGATAAACTCCTCTTGACTGTCAAAGTTTTCTTGAACACGCTGTTGTATCTCGTCATAGACTTCTGGCTCGGTGTATTTCAGTCCCAAGTCTTCGAGTTCGGTTTTGATGTTATACATCCCAACACGATGTGCAAGTGGTGCATAGATGTATAAGGTTTCAGATGCAATCTTTATCTGTTTATGTTGCGGCATGACATTCATTGTTTGCATATTGTGCAAACGATCTGCAATTTTGATGATAATCACTCTTGCATCGTCATTTAATGTCAAGAGCATTTTTCTGAAATTTTCAGCTTGTAAAGAGACGTTTTTATCTTTTTTTAAACTGGAAATTTTGGTTAGACCATCTACAATTTTTGCAATCTGCTCTCCGTGTAACGACTTGATATCGTCAATGGTGTATTTTGTGTCCTCTACCACATCGTGAAGTAGGGCTGCTGCAATGGAGGGTGCTCCCAAACCGATATCGTCAGCAACAATCTTTGCTACAGAGATAGGATGTAGGATATAGGGTTCTCCAGATTTTCTTCTTTGATCTTTGTGCGCATCAACAGCAGTGTCGAGCGCAAGGCGAATCATTTTTTTATCAGCAGCGGTTAGCTTTTGGTAACTGATACGTAGCAGGTCTTTGTACGCTTTTGCGATTTGCGCATTTTCCGCAACCGTTTCTATTGCACTAACCATATTATAAAAGTACTAAATTCCTTTTATATCTCTGTAAAAATTACGTTGTCGTGTCGCTTCAAAAAGAAGTATGGCCGCAGCGACTGATACATTCATCGAGTCCAAAGTTCCAAGCATGGGGATTTTAATATTTGTTTTTGATTTTTTTGTCCAAAATGCGCTTAACCCCGTTGCTTCTGTACCTACAACCACAGCAGTGGGTTCCGAAAAATCGATTTTCTCGTAGGAGACGCTGTCTTGTAAACTTGCTGCGTAAGGCGTGATTTGGTTCTGTTGTAAAAAACCAAGAATATCATTATTTGACCCTACCCCGATTGGTACTGTAAAGAATCCGCCAACACTCGATCGGACAACATTGGGGTTATATATATCGGTTTTGGGGTCGGCTACCAAAAGACAATCGATGTTCGATGCATCTGCCGTGCGAAGCATAGCACCAATATTCCCTGGTTTTTCAATGTTTTCCACTACGAGAATCAATGGGTTTGGATTTTTGAATACAATGGAATCTAGGCCAAAAGTTTTCTTTTTTACCAAGGCAATGATTCCCTCTGTTTTTTTTCGATAGCTGATTTTTTCATAGACATTCTCTGTCACAAGAATAATATTACTCGTATCTAAGTTCTTGGCACTCCATTCCTCCAATGATGTAGACGTAAACAGAGCTGGGCAAAAAAAGACGGTATCAATTGTAAACCCTCCTTTGTGTGCTAACTGCAATTCACGTTTACCCTCAACAACAAAGACATTACTTTTCTTCCTTAAGGATGCCTTTTGAATCAATCCCGTAATGGATTTGATTGTATCATTATGCAAGCTGGATATCGTTTTCATTTTTATTGTAAATTTAAATCAAGTATTTCACCTAAATTCACAATTTTCTGAGTTTCGGTAAATATCTTAATTTTGTAAGTGATCTAAATGTAATATGAAAAAACTAAAATGCATTTTGATTGATGATGAGCCAAGAAATCTTGAGTTGCTCACCTATTATATCGAAAAGTATTGTACCGACCTTCAAATAGAAGCTACGTTTTCAAAAAGAGTTGAAGCCGAAGACTTCCTGAAAGATGACAACAAGAGGTCTGCAGTCGATATCCTTTTTTTGGATCTGATTTTGGACGAAGGCACTGGCTTTGACTTGCTAGATCAAATCGATTATTCATCCCTACACATCGTAATATGTACTGCTCATGATGAATTTGCTTTAAAAGCGATCCAATATGAAGTTGTGGATTATCTGCTAAAGCCCATTGAAATTCAAGATTTACAACAGACTATTGAAAAGATAAAGAGCAAACATAAAAACCAAGAAAAGGCATCATATGATGCGGAAGCAATTTCAAAGTTTTCGACCAATAGTTATGAACTTGATAAGCCCGTAATTATCAAAAACAAAAATGCAATTGAGCTTGTGTTGTCCAAAGATATTGTTTTTTATAGAAGCAGCATATTCTGAGGGGAGCAAATCAGCTGTTGTCATGCGGGATGAGTCTGTAAAACCATGCTCACTTGTACTCAGTAAAATTGAGGGCGTACTGGACTCGAATATTTTTTACCGATTGAACAGGTCACATATTGTAAATATTCGTGAAATTTCGAAAATCGAACGCGGCATAAACTATGTATGTGTGATGTCCAATGGGTTTAAGTTGCCTTTACCACGAGACAAGTATAAAAACCTATTAACCCAAATCGAGAAACTGTTTGGTATGTCGATCTAGCTTTTTTTTTGCTTCAGATTTGACTACTTTCGTCAAAACTTTGATAATGAACCCAAAGACTACATCCAAAACCGACCGCTACATACATGATGAATTTCAGTATGGCGCACACAATTACCACCCTTTACCTGTTGTTCTAAATCGGGGCGAGGGGATCTATGTTTGGGATGTAGAAGGGAAGAAATATGTTGACTTTTTATCTGCATATTCAGCAGTTAATCAAGGACATTCTAACCCGGCAATTATCAAAGCACTAACGGAGCAAGCGCAGCAATTGTCACTCACATCTAGGGCATTTCACAATGATCAATTTGGTCAATTTGCAAAACTTGCAACTTCTTATTTTGGTTTTGATATGATGCTTCCCATGAATACGGGTGCAGAAGCAGTGGAAACGGCAATTAAGCTCGCTCGTAAGTGGGGTGTTCAGAAAAAAGGGATTTCGGAAAATCAGGCAGAAATTGTGGTTTGTCAAAATAACTTTCATGGAAGAACAACGACCATCGTCTCTTTCTCTTCCGACTCTGTCGCACAAAAAGATTTTGGTCCGTTTACCCCAGGATTCATCACCATCCCATTTAACGATCCAGTTGCGCTCGAAAAAGTTTTAAATGAACGCCCAAATATCGTTGGCTTTTTGGTTGAGCCCATTCAAGGAGAAGCGGGTGTGAATACCCCAGGTGATGATTTTATGCGAAAATCACAAGAGTTGTGCAATACATACAACGTCCTTTTTATGGCTGATGAGATTCAAACTGGAATTGGCCGGACGGGTTCGCTATTAGCTGTATGTGGAGACTGCTCGTGTGAATCTTCTTGTATGCAACAGAAAGACACCTATGCACGTCCTGATGTTCTGATTCTTGGCAAGGCCTTAGGAGGAGGAGTTTACCCTGTTTCTGCGGTATTGGCAGACCGACATATCATGGAGGTAATCCAACCTGGAGAACACGGTAGTACTTTTGGGGGTAACCCAGTGGCAAGTGCAGTTGGAACGGCATCTTTAGAAGTCATTAGAGATAAAAAACTTGCCCAAAACGCTCGTTATCTTGGAAAAATTTTCAGACAACATTTAAACGATTATAAAATAGAAAGTGAAGTCCTTGTTGGGGTACGAGGGCGTGGCCTACTCAATGCCATAGTCATCAACGACAGTCAAGATGGATCTTTGGCCTGGGATATTTGCATGGCTTTTAAAAACAAGGGACTTTTGGCAAAACCCACACACGGGAATATCATTCGATTTGCTCCTCCATTGGTAATCGATGAAGCGCAGCTCTTGTCTTGCGTTCAGATTATCATTGAGACCTTAGGTGAGTTTGAACCTTCATAACACTTGTTTATGGATTCCATTTATCTCGACAATGCTGCTACAACTCCTGTGCTTCCAGAAGTTGTCGATAAAATGAAGGAGGTTTTATCTGCTTCATTTGGAAATCCATCATCAATTCACAGTCAAGGTAGAACCGCGAAAAGCTTGATTGAAAATACAAGGAAATCTATAGCCAAGGAATTGGGTGCTTTGCCTAGCGAGATTATTTTCACTTCCGGTGGAACTGAAGGAGATAATATGGTTTTGCAGGGAGCTGTGCGCGGGCTTGGTGTTGAGACAATCATCACCTCCAAAATTGAACATCATGCTGTGATTCATGCAGTGGAAAACCTTGAGCAATCAGATGACATCAACGTTCACTATGTTCAGGTGTCAAGTGATGGAAGCCCTGATTTGGCTGATCTTGAACGACTTCTTCAGTATGACGACTCGAAGAAACTAGTGAGTTTGATGCATGTCAACAATGAGTTGGGAACGATTTGTGATTTGGAGGCAATCGGGAACCTTTGCCGACAGAACGATGCGCTCTTTCATTCGGATACGGTTCAATCAATCGGTCATTACCGGCTTAATCTACAAGAAATACCTATTGACTTTGCAGTTGCTGCAGCTCATAAATTCCACGGTCCAAAAGGGACTGGCTTTGTGTTTATCCGAAAGGCAACAGGTTTACATAGTTTATTTTTTGGAGGGGGTCAAGAAAGAGGTTTGCGTGCGGGAACAGAAAGCGTACACAATATCGTTGGTTTAGGGGAAGCGTTTTCTCATGCGTATTCAAATTTGGATGCTGACAAATCTCAAATTACAGATTTAAAAATGTATTGTATCCATCAACTCAAAAGCACATTTTCGGACATATCGTTTAATGGCTGCTGTGACGATTTGACAAAGAGTACATATACTATTGTGAATGCTAGAATTCCAATGAGTCCAGAGAAAGCAAATCTCTTAGGATTTACACTTGACCTGAAAGGGATTTGTTGCTCAAAAGGAAGTGCCTGTCAAGCGGGTAGTGAAACAGGTTCTCATGTTTTGAATCATATTCTTTCCAAAAAACAATTGCAATCCCCTTCTGTTCGCATATCGTTTTCGAAATACAACACCAAAGAAGAGGTGGATCAACTTGTTGATGTGTTGAATAACTATATCAGCGCTTAAAAACCAGCACTCAATTTGAGGTTAAACACTCGAGGGGTCATGTAATTTGGGATACCAAATTGAGACTTGCTAGACACATCACGTACCCAGGTCATGGTAATGGCATTTTGCACATCGAACACATTGAAAATTTCAAAGCCAATCATCAGGTCTTTCAAAAACGGAACCCGAGACTTATTGTCATCGTTGACCACGTAAAAAATCCCCAAATCGGCGCGTTTATAGTCTCTAAGTCTTCCGCCGTAATCGTATGGGTCGGCATAATTTGGTGCTCCACCGGGGAGACCAGAATTGTAAACAAGATTCAAGTTCATTTTTAAAAACGGCATGGATGGGACATAGTCCTGAAATAACATGGCAAATTTAAACCGCTGGTCAGTTGGTCTTGGAATGTACCCTCTGTTGTTTCTGTTTTCTTCTGTTAACATAAACCCTAAACTTATCCACGACTCTGTTCCAGGAACAAACTCTCCATTTAATCGCAAGTCAAGTCCGTAAACAAATCCTTTGGTATTGTTATTTGCATCGTAGCGGATTCGAACATTTTCAACGGTGTAGGCATTAATTTTGTCCAAATGCTTGTAATAGAGCTCGGACTGGAATAAAAACGGTCGATTCCACATGGAGAATCGATATTCATTTCCTAGGGATACATGTATTGCCTTTTGTGCATCCACGTCTGGATTGATCAGCCCATTTCTTGATCGTAATTCTCGATAGAAAGGGGACTGAGCATAAAGCCCAGTTGCAAATCGATACAACACATGATCCTTATTTTTTGGACGAAAGCTCAACTGCATTCTAGGACTGGCAATGTATTTGCCCTTTTCATTGTCCAACTGCCATCGTTGGCCACGGATTCCAGCTGTGAGCCAATACAGCGTATTTCCCACAAGCCCTCGATGACTCCATTGAAAAAAGCTCGTCATGCGTTGAATTTGTGTTTGATTGGTAGCTCGAACATAAGCGAAAGGGAAAAGCGGACCTGTAAACGAGGTGTAAGGTTGGTCATTTGTAATTGAACCACTTGGGGGGCGAATTGAAAACCCTGCGGAATCGATAACTTCCCATTCTACTAGACGGTCATCGATATGTTCCCTTTTATACCCAATTCCCCAGTCCAATTGATGATTGCCTTTTATGTGTTTCCCTCTGAGTTTACCATCGATAATCTGTGCCCCGTAGTTGTTTCGACCATGAGTGAGTTGCGAGCCAACCCCTTCAGTAAAAGTGACTTCACCCAAGTCGTCGCCACCTATCGAGGTGTTGGGATCCCCCAAGCGATACTGTGCCAAAATATCAAAATGTTCGGTTTCAACCGTTTGGTAATTTGATAAAATGAGTCGATAACTGTTGTTATTATTTGGAATCCAAGTGGTTTTTAGTGCCCCTGTAAAGGCAGTGTACTTGTCTTTTTCGTTTCCATCATAGTATACCACAAGTGCCTTTGGCTGCTGGATTGTGCCAAAGTTTGTTTGTCTTACCAATGGCTCATATCGATAGGTATTGACAGAGAAGGCACCCAATACATTGAATAACAATTGGTCAGAGTGGGCGTAGGTGATAAAGGTTTGTAGATCCGTAAAGCTGGGATTAAAATTGGTTTCTGTTTCTTTCTGATCGACCAGCAAACCATTGTCTCGATAACGAAGCCCAGTGATCGCACTCCACTTTTCTTTACCGAGAGACCAACTCAGATTCCCACCCAATCGACTCAGTGATAAAAGCGTTTGGTTTTCAGAAAAACTCTTGTAGGTAATATCAAGAACAGACGATAGTTTATCGCCGTATGATGCTTCAAATCCACCAGCGGAAAACTGCACTTGCTGAATCATGTCAGGGTTTAAAAAGCTCAAACCTTCTTGTTGACCAGATCGAATCAGTTGAGGTCGATAAACTTCGATTTCATTCACGTAAACTAAGTTTTCGTCATAGTTTCCGCCTCGAACAGCATACTGTGTGCTGAGTTCATTATTGGAATTGACACCTGGCAGACTGATTAATAGATTTTCAACGCCGGCATTTGCTCCAGAAATACTGCGAATCGTTTCTGGTGTCAAAGCTGTCATGCCTTTAATCACACGTTGCTGGTTTGCCTGTACAATTACCTCGGCAATTTGCTCTTCTGACTCGTTGATCACAGGATTTAACTCATAGATCTCTCCGGGCTCAAGTTGGAGTTTTACGATGCTATTTTGATACCCAATATGCTGAAAGATGACTTGGATGTCTTTATTCGATTGAACTTGTAAAGAGTAAAATCCATTTGTATTCGAGGTGGTGCCACTACGACCAGAAACAACCGTCGCATTTTGAATTGGGACTTGATTGTTGTTTGTGATGATACCGCGCACAATGGCTTGTTGGGCTACGGAGCTTCCAAAGATCAACCCACAAAAAACAATAATGAATTTAGCTCTCACTTTCTGTAAAATTCCAGTTCGTGGTTCGATTCATTCCCCACATTGTCAATAACGGTAATTTTGAGCTTATGTTTTGCTCCTTCAAAAGAAAAATACTCATCAAAATTAAACGTGATTTCCTTTTTCTTGGGTTCATATTCAAATAAGGCCCATTTGCCATCGATAGTTGCCTGATAAGAACGGATCCCAGTTTCTTTATCATCTATTGTAAAACGCAAGGTTTTAAAATTGGAAAGCCAACGCTTATCATAGAGTTGAGATGCTTTTATGATTGGGGGTATGGTGTCTTGCGCGATGATATATGTCCCTGTTTTTTTGATTTTCGCGACAAAGTGGTTGCCGCGTATTGCTTTACTGATGAATCCTTTCTTTCCATTTTTTAATTGAATGCCTAGATAATGACCAATCACAGAGTCTGGTGCAATGATTTTGATTTGAAAAGCTTTTCGCAATGCGACATGATCTGCTTTGATTTGCAACTCGTTGTTGTCAAAACCAAGCACAAATCGATTGCTGTCATAGACTGCATTTTTAGGAACATAAACTTCTGCACCATCATACATAAAAAGATAGTCACGATTTGGTTCAATCTCTTTTCCTTCGGGGAGTTTTTTGGGTGGTACGGCGACCTCTTGTTCTTTTCCTTTAATCGGTACAAACAGGTATCGATTGTTGTGGTTGACATCTGAAACCTTGATTTGGTACGCATAGTCCTTTCCGGTTTCAACATCAATGAGTCCATCTTCCAAATGATCGAAGAAGTCCAACTCATTTCCTGGCGATCGAAATAGCTTTTGGATACGTTGTCTCGTACGACTGTATCTCGGGTAGTCAATCAGCGTGTTGAGATATTCAGAATCTGAAAATCGAATTTTGGAAAATTGGAGGCCTTTGATTTGAGTACCGTTTAATTTCGCAGTGATTGAATAGACACCGTTTTTATTGTATGTATTGTCATGCCGGTCATAGGTCCCTATTCCCAATCCGATTTTTCCAATTGCTTCAATTGGATCAGCGGCATAAATGCTATCATTAATTTTTTGAAAAGGGATTTGCAGTTCTTGTTTTGCGGAATTAACAATGGCATCTTCACTGATTGGGTAAGCGATTAGCGAGTGAATAACTGGTCTGACCGAATCATGAATGTCATAGTGAGACAACAAAGGATTGATGGGTTTTTGGGTTGTGGTTTCACGCAGTTCAAAGTGAAGATGAGGGCCAAATGATCCGCCAGTGTTTCCTGAAAAGCCGATGATTTCGTTTTTAGAGACAGGCAGTTCCGATGGTTCAAAAAACAGTTCTACCTCATAGGATTGGGTGTCATATTGTTTTTTTCTGACTTCATGAATAATCGGTGCTGAGAATTTTTTTAGATGCGCATAAACAGAGGTTTTGCCATCGGGTTGATTGATGTAAATTGCTTTGCCGTAGCCAGAAGTCGAAACCTTTACGCGTGACACATACCCATCGGAAACTGCTTTGAGGGGAAACCCTTCACGTCCTTGTGTTTTGATATCAATTCCGGCATGAATATTTGAACTTCTCAGCTCTCCAAAAGTGCCTGAAAGGAAGATGGGAATATCGATAGGGAGTGAATACGGGTGATGGTCATTATGCTGCGCACAAAGCAAAGATGAAATCCATAAAAAGGCCAAGGTTGCCGTTGCTCGCATGATGTAAAAATAAGCGTTTACTTGCTAAAGTAAAAGCTCGTATTCCTTGTTTTGGTAAATCTATTCTTATACCTTTGGGTATCGTTAATGCAATTTGAATGGCAAATACCTCTCAACTTGTTGACTCTATTTCTGGTCGGTTACAAACTGTTGTTGAGCGAATAAAGCAACTGCAGCAAGACAACCAATCATTACATGAGCGATTAGAGCATGCAAAGCAAGAGTTGTTACATAAACAGGGGAGTATTCGGGAGTTGAAAATGAAACTGGAAGCCGCACAAACAGCCAAATCGATCAAAGGAGTTGGACAAAGTAGTGCGAAAGCCAAAACACAAATTGACAAGCTCATTGGAGAGATCGATGCTTGTTTAGATGTTTTATCTCTATCTTAGGTTCGATGCAAAAGATTAAAATTACAATTGGATACCGCGTTTATCCTTTGAGTGTAACAGAGGGTCAAGAAGAATTTTTAAGAAATTCAGCCAAGCAAATCGATCAGATGATGAAGCACTACGAGCAGAATTATGCTGTACAGGATAAACAAGACGTACTTGCAATGTGTGCGTTACAGCTTGCTCTTCAGCTTCGACAAGAGGAGACAAAAAGTAGTGAGAGCTCTGAGGAGATCGATAAAAAATTACGTACGATTGACACGTTGTTATCTGAGATAACATAGAATAAAATACGTTCATTACAGTATACTGCCTGCACTGGTTTTATTTTTGATAAACTCAACGCTAATTCAATTAGAAGAGGTGAGTTTAAATTGCAAAAGCAAGCCACCTTCGAGTGGATCCTTGAACAATTTGGTAGCCTCAATCCTGTTTATTTCAGAGTTTATACAAAACTCTACTGGTGTGGGCTTTTTTGATTAATAATTGGTTGGGATCTTATTTTTCTCAAACATCATATGAATCCACAAAATCAGAACGCCAAAGCTGACAGCCGTAACAATTAAAACTGAATTTAATAAGCCTTCGGTTCCAAAAGACAGCTTGACCAAAATCGTGGAAATTACAAATCCTGAATTGCGAATCACTTTATTGAACTTGTCAGTATGCGTGAACGAAAACAACAACAACAAAACATCGACAAGAATAAGGACAGTAAAGAATTCGTCAAAAAATAGATTATTGATATTTGCCAAATCTGTTATGTCTGATGGATTGATTAGCGTGGCAAAGGCCCAATTTCCAAAAGCATATATTGCCATTACTATAAACAATGGAATCAAGATCAACGCAATGACTTTTTTGATTTGGATAAAGCGAATGATTTCAGGCTTAGTCTCGGTTAATTTGAGTAGTTTTCGCACCCGTTTTTTATTCATTTTATAAAACAAGTGAATCAAAATGAAAAGAATAATGGTTGCCAGTAAATCGTACGTGAACTGAAGATCTTCTTGAATACTGAACCAATTGTTACTGAGCTCGAGTTGAGACAAATCTTTATACAACCTACGGATTACAATCAGCATAATAATTTCGTACTGTTTTCCAATGTAGATGGTCATTGATTTGGGTAAATAATAAATCAAGAGATAAACCTCGTATAAAAGGATAAAAGAAAAAGGGGTGTAAATCGCAGCGATGGGGCTAGAGAAAAATCCAGAACTTTCGTATTGATCCCCAAAGACCCCAAAATTATGAAGAAAAATTAAAATCAAATGAACAACAAAACTGAAAATTGCAATGTTGATGATGATTCGTTCGCTCAGTTTTTTTGTTTTCTCTGAGAAAACGTTTTCAATAAATGTTGTCATACTTTTTTTTAACTCTTAAATGTATTAATTTTTTAACCATATTTAAATTTAACTAATATTTATTTAAATTTTGATAATAATTTTGCGAATTAATTTTTATCCTTATGAGATTAAGAGTTATTTTTATGTAAAATAAAACATGGCATCACTAGATCCATATTCGGGTGTTCTTGGCTTAAGATTGGCTAAGCATTTATTGCGACGTACATCATTTAACATTACAAAAGCAAGAATTGAAGAATTTGCAAGCTATAATGTAAATCAAGCCCTTAATGTATTGCTAGCTCCCTCCCAAAAATATTTAAACCAACCAGTCCATTACCCTGGTTCATGTACAGTAAGGATCAGTGGTGAAGATGTGCAAATTAACCTTACCCACCCAGCTCCATGGATCAATGATGAACCTGCTGAGCCAGATGGTTTTGGTGTCGTCAAAGAAAACTGTTCAGGTAAGCAAAAAGAAAATGATTTCCTTACTGCTTGGTGGATGGATGAGGCCAGGCGTGATACTTCGTTGCGCTCCAAGATGACCTATTTTTTGTTTACCAACTTTACCGCACCACAAAAAGATAATGGCGACAGCTCGTTTTATTACGATTATTTGTTGTTGCTTGAGCACTTCTGCCTTACTGATTGGAAAGAACTTGTTTTTCAGGTTACGGTCAATCCGAAGATGTTAGATTTTTTAAATGGCAACTTGAATGTAGTCAATGGTTATAACGAAAACTATGCGCGCGAGCTATTAGAACTGTATACAATTGGCGTTAAAAAGCCTGTTGTGCTAGATCAAAATGGCGAAATGATTCCCAATGCTGATCCACTAAACTATAACTACCAAGATATACAAGAAGCTGCACGTGTGTTGACGGGATGGTCTTTTAATAAAAACGATAGGAACGGATTGCCTAAGAATGGAGTCGAAAATGGCGATCTTCCCACTGCAAATCAATATCCAGGAAATCATGATTTTGGACAAAAGCAATTTAGTTCATATCTAAGCAATTTAAATATTCCAGCTTATGACCCAGAAATGGAAACCCAATCTGAGCGAATGGAGAGTGAAATTCGAATGTTAATCGATGCAATCCTAGCACAGGATGAAACTGCCAAATATATTTGTAGAAAGTTATACCGTTTTTTTGTTTCCAGGTCGATTCCGAATACGGAAGACAATTTAGAAATCGAAAGGGATATAATTTCACCCCTTGCACAAACCTTCCGAGATAGCAATTATAACTTGACGACTGTGATTTCTAAACTTCTGAAAAGTCAGCATTTTTTTGGTGCTGATGGTAACGAATCAACGAACGAAATTATTGGGGGGTTGGTCAAGTCCCCTTTAGAACTTGCTTTACAGACTTTAACAGTCACAAATTTTCCCGTTCCTGACCCAATAAGCGATGACCAAGGAAACTACACTGGGGAAGACCATTATAAAGTTTTTTATCTCAACTATATCACAAATAAAGTTTTGATTCCCTCAGCCCAGCCAGCTTTTGGAAATGTTAATACGCCTCCTGCAGGCTTTCCAGCACATTATTCTGGTCCCACTTATGATCAGAGTTGGTTTAATGCTTCAACGATCATAGCGCGCTATGATTTTTGTAGAAATGTGTTATTTAAAAATATATTTAATTTTAATGTAGTCGATTTTGTGGAAGAAAATGTTTCAAATCCACGAGATCCAGATGTAATGCTTGATGAGCTCACAGATTTACTTTTTCCAGAATCTGCAAGTCAAAGTAGAAAAAATTATTTTATTGAAACTTTTCTATTTGATGGTGGATCTTTAATTATAGTTGATCAACCTAAAACTCATCCATATTATTACTGGCATGATCTGTGGGGTTCTTACAAATCATCATCCCCTTCAAACAGAACCGTTAGAGATGTGAACAATATTTTAAAATCTTTAGTTGAAGCACTTTTATGGTCGCAAGAGTATCAAACCACATAAATCTAAATAATGAAAAGACGAAAATTTATACAAATCTCATCGACTGGGTCATTAGCAGGATTTATGCTCAATGGTCAGTTTGTTAATGCATTTACGAGGACAAAGTTATTGAATCAGCTTTCAAATGATTTGGTTCGTGATCGATCAATAGTGATGATTCAGCTTAGTGGCGGTAATGACGGGTTAAACTCTGTGATTCCTAAAGATCAATATGACAAATATGCAAACCTACGACCCACAATTCGTATAAAAGAATCAGATGCAATTGATTTAGATTCAAATCTTGGAATTAGTGATGGGATTTTACTTCATCCGAATCTTCTGCCTTTCAAAGAGTTATACCTTCAAGGAAAACTCAATGTCGTTCATGGTGTTGGATATCCTAATGTCAACAGATCACATTTTAATGGTAGGGCGATTATGTCAAAGGGAGCTGATGGAAATAACGATGATTTTGATGACGGATGGATGGCAAGATACCTTCACTCTGCATTTGATCATACAACCTATTTAGATCCATTAGGAATTCAAATTGGCAACAAAAAACCTGCCGATGATTTCCATTCAGAAGAGGAGCACAAAGTTGATATCAACCTAACGGGACAAGATCCAGAGGGGTTTTATTCGAAACTATCAAATATTGGAAATCCAAAACCTGATTTTGGAGATCAAGATTCTGAGTACATTAGAAATATTATTGAGATCAATAACACGGAACAAATCGCTACCAACTACGCACAAAGAATATCAGAGGTCTTCAGCCAAGGGGATAATTCTGTTACTTATCCTCAGTTTGATTTAGCTAATCAGTTAAAAACCGTTGCTAAAATGATCTCGGGGGGTTCAAAAACCAAGATATTTCTACTTCGAATCGATGGCTTTGATAATCATGCTAATCAGGTTGATAGTCTAAACAACAGTCAGCTTGGTAAACATGCCAATTTGCTCAACGAATTGGCATTGTCGGTTAAAGCATTTCAAGACGATTTGCAAGCCCAAGGCAGGGAGGATAATGTAGTTACTGCAACCTTTACTGAGTTCGGTCGCAAAGCTGTAGAAAACAATTCTAAAGGCACCGATCATGGAAATTTTGGCCCCATGTTTGTGATTGGTAAGCATGTAAATGGGGGTGTTAGGGGTAGTCATTTATCTCTTGATAATTTCACCTATAGTGTAAAAAATAAACACTTCGATGAAGATCAGATGCAACATGACTATCGTCAAGTTTATTCGGCAATTATTGGTGACTTTTTGGGAGCTTCTGATTCAACAATAATTGATACTGAGTTTGACGCCTATGATATTGATCGATTAAACTTAATTGAAAACCCAATTTTAAGTAATCCTTACGAAAAGACTCCGCAGGAGAACTCGCTAAATATTGTACCAAACCCTGTTGTGAATGATATAATGATTCGGTTTCGTAGTTTTGAGTGGGTGCGCGGTGGCATACAAATACACGATTTGCAAGGACGAATCGTCGAGGACTTGACAGTTGATTTTTCATCGGGGACAAATCAAATTCCATTGAATTTGTCTCATCTTTCAAAGGGACTGTACGTGTTAAAGGTTGTTGATGATAGAAATCAAACGATTGTAACAGCGAAGTTTACAAAGCAATAGGACAAACCCCTGTTAAAAAAAAGCCCACATTTCTGTGGGCTTTTTTCGTTTTACTAGAGTGATGACTAGAAGATATAACGCAATCCAAATTGCATCTGCCATCTCGATTGTAAGCTCGAGTCATAAACGAATGAATCGACTAGGTCAGTATCAAATGTATAAGTTGGTTCTCCATCTGTAACACTAACACCTACTGGCTGAATGGAACTTGGCTGTTGGACTAGCCCCCAGTCTGAACTGATTAAGTTGCCAAAGTTGAGGATATCCATGCTAAACTGAATCACATTGGTTTTCCCAGAGCTTCTTTGGATCCGGTAATCCTGCAAAAAGCGTACATCCCAACGGCTTGTCCATGGGCTGAGTGCTCCATAACGTTCTGCATATTTTCCTCTTCGGCTGTTCAAATACTCATCCTGTTCGATAAATGCATTGTATGCACTTGCATGAGCAGGATTGGCAAAATTCATTTGCGATATTTGAGAAGGAGTAGGAACATATAATAGATCGTTAATACCACTTCCATCATTATTGATGTCTCCTCCATAAATGTAACTAAATCTGCCTCCTCGATTGTATTCGAATAGGGTAGTAATGGTTGTTCCCCATCGGTTATTTGACCCATAATTCCATGACTGGCTAGCAACACCAACTAAGCGATGTGTGTCTCCATATTTAGAAAACCCGAGAGTTTCAATGTTCGCATCACCAACAACTGGATTTCCAACAAATGCGTCACCAGTTATTTCAGCTTCAATAGAGTTAACATCTTTAGCATTTAAATGGCTGTATGCTAAGCTGGTGTAGAGTCCACTGTCAAATGTCTTTTGAAGTTTTAGAGAATAGTTCCAAATTCTACCGAGGTCTGAATTTGAAAAAGTAAACGCCCCGTCACGATTAATGACATCTGTATCTTTGTAAATCTTTCTTGAATCTAATCCGACAAGGTTCCCGCTTGGTTTTTTAAGACCCCAGTGTTGCACATGTGCACCATTGACATCTTTCGTATACGAAACATCAAGAGAAAGTACTAGACCATTGTCATAATTTTGATCTAAACCAATGTTGGTTCGCCAAACTTGTGGAAATTGATAGTCGGGATCAACCATGAGGTGATACCATGAATTCACGTTTTGAACTTGATTTCCTAGCCATACGAAAGGAAAACGTCCTGTAAAAAGTCCTGATCCTCCTCGAAGCTGTGTCGATTCATCACCATTGACATCGTAGTTAAACCCAACACGAGGTGAAATCAGCCACTTATCGGTAGGCATTTTTGTATTATCCAACAATTGTACCTGTCCAGTATTGGGATTTACGTACGGAATGGTGGGATCGTTACAACAGTTTCTATCGATGTTTTCCTGTACTTTTTCATCTGTGTCAAAGTACAATGGCTTATCCATACGTAATCCATAAGTGAGTTTAAATTTATCATTGACAAACCATTCGTCTTGTACATAAAATGCCATTTGCCCAACATTGGTTTCTGCCAGAGACCAACTATTGGCATCTAAAGTTGATTTTGCTGCAGAAATTGCATCTCCGATTAGACCATTGTTGATTGCATCTGTAAAAGAACCGACTGATTCAAATGCACCAAATGCACCAGCATATCCTCTATCATCTTCAAATCCATAAGCTCCTAGGTTGAAGGAGTTGTCAAACTCAAACTTTTCATAAGATAATCCAAGGGTGTATGTATGATCTCCTTTGATATAGGTGAGATTATTAGTCAGTTGCATTACTTTTTGATCCAATTGGTTGTTGATTGAAAATGGCTCGTGACCTACAATAATGTAGTTTGCGCCTGTACCGTCTTGGATTGTCATTGCAGGTGCTGGGCTTGACATTGGGTTTCGGAAATCATCAAAGTGGGTATATCCAACTTGAAGTTTATTTGAAACCGCATCACTTAATGTAGAGTTCAGCTCCATTTGAACGGAGTTCAATTTGTTATTGATTTGATATCCTGAGTTTTCAAATTGTAAAATCGAAGCATTCGGACCTCTAAATCCAAGTGCTGTAGGGTGCGCTGGCTTGTCCTTAGAAGCATCTAAGAAATTATAAATGAGTGCCATTCTATGGTTGTCATTGATGTTCCAGTCGAGCTTTACAATTCCTTTTGTAGAGCTCGCTTCGTGAATAAAACCTTCGTATGCGCCAGTGTCATACCCCAATCCAGACAAGGCATTTTGTACAGCGATTAAATCGGATTCAGCAACACGAGATTCATTGATTCCTCCTGTTCCTCTATTTGGAAGCCATGACTGACCGAGATCTTCTCTTGTATCTTGTTCAAAGTTCGCAAAGAAAAACAGTTTGTTTTTGATGATTGGTCCCCCAATACTTACTCCTGTTTGAGATTGAAGAAGCTTTGGAACAAATATACTTTGCCCTTTGATTTTAGAACCTGTCATGTCCTCGTTTCTGTAAAAGCCGTAAACAGTCCCAGTAAACTCGTTGGTACCACTTTTGGTAACTGCATTAACCGAAGCACCAGTAAACCCAGCTTGCGTGACATCATATGGTGCGGTTGAGACTGTAATTTGCTCGATTGCATCAATCGATATGGGTTGGGCTTCTGTTTGTCCGCCTGGAGTCGCAGCATCCAAACCAAATGGATTGTTAAAAATTGCTCCGTCGAGGGAGTAATTGTTAAACTGGTCATTGCGCCCACCAAACGAACCGTTACTTGCGGTTGGCTCGAGGCGCGTATAATCAGCAGCTGAACGACTAATAGAAGGTAAGGTAGCAAGCTGTCTTCGCCCAACACTTGTTTGAGCTCCTGTACGATCGCTACTAAACACATCCGATGCACTCGCCGTGACCACAACGTCATCTAGCTCTTGTGAGTCGGGAGTCATTGCTAGGGAAAAGGTTTCGCTTTTCCCTAGGGTGAGGTATACGTCCTCAAAGTTTTGTTGATTAAAGCCAACATAACTGATCGTCACCGTGTAGGGTCCACCGACACGCATATTGACCATATTGAAGCGACCATCTTGATTGGTTACAACTCCGTAGGTAGTCCCTGTTGGTACGTGCACAGCAACCACATTGGCTCCTTCAAGCTCCATGTTTGCATCGTCAACAACGACTCCAGATATCGATGATGTAGTTATCTGTGCAGAGATAAATCCACTGACCAAGAGAAGTAGAAAATTAAGTTTTTTCATAAAAAATTAGTTTTTTTAGTTTCAATTTTAAATTTAAGAGATTTAATAAAATAATAGTTATAATGTTTATAAGTTGTAAAAAAAAACAAAAAGTCAAGGCCTAAAAATTCCAAATATGTAATTTTCAGACACCTAGGGTACAAATAACATATAAAATATCTCATTTAATTATTAATATGTAAACTTGAAGTAATTAATAACTACTTTAAATATGAAAAACCTAATTATATTTTTATTGTTCACAACCTTTGTCTTTGCGCAGCAAAGTGGAATGGTTGTTGATCAAAAACAATGAACCCTTGCCAGGAGCGAGTGTTGTCATAAAGGGCACGACCACGGGCACAACTACTGACTTTGACGGAAAGTTTTCTATCAACATAAGTCAGGGTGATGTGATTATCGTTTCTTATGTTGGTTTCTCAACCAATGAAGTCACTTTTGACGGAGGCAGCTTAACCGTTGTTCTTAACGAAGGCGAAGCACTTGACGAAGTTCTTGTAACGGGTAACCGTTCGAAGCCAAGAACGGCAATTGACTCTGCTGTTCCGATTGATAATATCAGAACGGAGTCTGTTCTCAATGTCGGTGAAGCATCGATTGAGCGTGCTTAAACATTCACGATTCCTTCCTATAACTCCCAAGATCAGGCGATTTCTGATGCAACTGCTGGCTTTAGCCCAGCTGACCTACGTGGGTTGGGTCCATCAAGAACTTTGGTTCTTATCAATGGAAAGCGTGTGAATCAACAAGCGCAAGCTTACTTGAATCGTACTCCTGGAAAAGGGGAGGTTGGGATCAACCTGAAATCGATTCCTTTGGCTGCTGTTGAGCGAATCGAGGTCCTTCGTGATGGAGCATCTTCACAGTATGGTTCTGATGCCATGGCTGGTGTGATGAACTTTATCCTTAAAGAAGACTCTGCGTTCTCGACTTTGAGTGCCGGAACAGGCATTACTTCTGAGGGCGATGGCTTTCAATTTAATTTGGATTACAATACGACCTTTGCGTTTGGAGACGGTGGACGTATCAACCTAACCGTTGCATACACCGATCAGGAAAAAACAAATCGGGCTGGATCTCCAGGATTAGGTGCTATTAACGCAGCCAATGAACAGGGGAATGCCGTTAAGTTTGCCGAGAACGACCCTACTTTAGGAATGATTGTAGGTCGTCCAGATCTTCAACAAAAAACAATTTTTGCAAATATCACTCATCCTGTTGGGGATAATGCAGA
The DNA here is from genome assembly GCA_029238125.1 of Flavobacteriaceae bacterium. Taxonomy (GTDB): domain Bacteria; phylum Bacteroidota; class Bacteroidia; order Flavobacteriales; family Flavobacteriaceae; genus UBA724. Next base: position 83,449 of record JAQWGQ010000002.1, read on the forward strand.
ATTTTATATGACGCATGGGTATTCTGAAAGATGGAATCGTTCTTTTGCGTATTATCGCTTCCCAGGATGGAGAGAAGATGTAGCAGCTGCGGGGTTTTTAAATACAGATACTATAGCTATTCCAAGATATAGTCAAGATGATTTTGATAATGTTGTTATTACGGACGATGATCTTATTGGAACACTCATCCCTGGAGAGTACTCCGATGATCAAAAAGACGGTTACAGTGATTTTGTTGGATATCATCCAACGTTTGAAGGCGATATCAAAGATTTCTTCAACGTCGTTGGTGTTGATTTTGACTTGGCCAATGGTTGGAATCTTGATTTATCTGTTACACACGGTAAAAACAGCATTTTCTACACGGTTAATCGTTCTGTGAACAGAGATTATCTTAAAAAACATGGCTGGAGTCCAAGAAGCTTTAAGCCAGGCGGATATGCGTTCTCAAACATTATTCAAAATGCAGATTTATCAAAGTCATTTAGTGACCAAGTTTCATTCTCTGCTGGAGTAGAGTATAAGACAGAAAAATTTGAAGCATTCCCGTGTGATCCTTTTTCTCGATATGGAGCAGGAAGTGATTCATTTGCTGGAATTTCACTTGACCAAGAAGGGGAGTGGGATCGCAACAACCTCGCTGTTTATAGTGGTGTTGATGTTGACTTGACAGATAAGCTGTTGGTTGCTGCTGCGGTACGTTATGAGGATTTTTCTGACTTTGGTTCTAATTTTAGTTGGAAAATGGCATCTCGTTATAAGTTGAATGACCAATCTGCCCTTCGCGCAAGTTATTCGACTGGATTCAGAGCACCTTCTTTACATCAAAAGTATTTATCAAACACACAATATATTATTGTTGCGGGATCTAATGAGCCTTTATTGCAGGGTACCCTACAAAATGGTACTCCTGAAGTACGCGCTTTGGGCATCAAAGACTTATTTGCAGAAACTTCTCGTAATTTAACTGCAGGTTTGACTTTTGGAAACGGTTCGAATTTCTCAGGTAGTGTTGATTTTTATAGCATAAATGTAGATGATCGAATTCTATTTACCTCACAGCTTCAAGGAGCCGAGGGGTCAGAATTAAGACAAACACTTTCTGATGCTGGTATTTATGCAGTTCAAGCATGGATCAATGCTGGTAACACCAAAACAACTGGACTAGATTTTGTATTGAATTGGAAAAGTAATGATCTTGACCTAGGGCTAGTTGGTAACTTCAACGAAACCACTATTGAGAGTATTGATACGCCTACAGAACTCGAAGGGGTTGATATTTTTGCTAGAGAAGAGGCAGGTTTGATTACCAATTCTCGTCCAAAGTCTAAAATCATTCTTACGGCTGACTACAGTACAGATCGTTGGGAAATGGGCATGTACAATACCCGTTTTGGTGAGGTAACTGTAACCGCACCAGCTGGTGGTATTGATCAAGAACTTTCAGCGAAATTAATCACTGATTTTAGAGTTACATACTTGTTCACGCCGCAATTGAGTTTGACGGGTATCATCAATAATGCATTTGATGTTTATCCAGATGAAACATTGGAGAGTACAAAAACTGCTCAGGCAGGAACTCGCTTTGTTTACTCAAGCGAAGTGCAACAACAAGGACAATTAGGAAGAAATTTCTCTCTTTCACTGAACTATAAGTTCTAAAAATCTTTTTGAAATAATAAAAGCCACTCATTGAGTGGCTTTTATTGTTCTTACAATATTAACTTACAAACTACAACGATAGACAAAAGCAGGGGGGAAGTTGCTCATTGAAAAATTCATCTTCACACTTCCAAAGTGACTTTTCAATCTTTTATAGTCAAAAGGGGCATACTGAAATTGTAAAAACTGCCCCATATCACTGAGAAAACGAGTGGCGTTTTGTAAAATCGATTCTTTTAATTCTATTGAAAACATAGATAGTGGTAATGACGAAATGATATGGTCTGCTTTTTCAAACTGATGTTGCTGTAAATACGATCCGATATGTTCTGCGCTATCATTGATAATCGTTACTCGTTCGTCTTGAATTTCAGATTTCAGTTGGTTGCAAAACACTTCATTGACTTCAAAAACCAAGAGTTTACAATCTGAATTCATAAGTTTTAGAATTTCGTGTGTAAACACGCCACGTCCGCCTCCGAGTTCAACAATTATTTTTGCGTCTGAATAGTTGAGTTTTCCAAACATTACCCTTCCCAATGACTTGCTGCTAGATGACACTGCTCCTACACTTCTGTTCTTGATGAATTCACTCAAGTATGACATAAATCCTAAATTTTTTTTGGTGCTCGAATTTAGTTATTTTTTGCGAGCCATGTAAGAGGAAATAAAAACTAAATTTTTGATCAACGTTTTTTGTCAATTTTAAATGTTAATTGAAATTTTACGGAAGACAAATGGCAAGAGTTCAAAAGGAATAAATAGGATCTAAATTAATAAAGACTTCTTTTTTCATGTTTTACCCAATCAACTTCCATAACCCATTGGCCAGTCATGGGAGAGTCTGTAATTTTAGCATAATTTAAAATCGCAAACATAGCTTCAGGATATTTATCACCCTCTCCTTTGTTTCTGTACACCTCAATTCCATCTAAACGATAAACTAAGTCACTTCCTTCCCATTCAACGGAGTAGTCATGAAATTCATCTAGAGTTGCAGGCACTGAAGTTCTGAGACTCCACCAATCGCCTTTATCACATTCACCTAAATTTTTGATTGCCCCAGTAGTATATTGATTATGATGATGGTCTCCATGGTGCTCAAAAATATCAATTTCTCCAGATCCTATCGTCGGCCAGCAAACATCCTCATTGATTTCGTCTACAGGTGGCTCATTATTTTGAGCTCCCAAAATCCACCACGCTGGGAACATACTTGGGGTTCCGTTGCCCCAAAGACGAAGTCTAGCAGTCCATTTTCCCTTAACAAACTCCTTGCGGTTTTTAGAGGCGATTCGACCCGCAACATAAGGTGTGGGAGACTGTTGTTTGCCATGTTTGTCCATGTTGTCGCAGTCAATTTTTTTATCGATGTTGATTAATTTGATCTTAAGAGTTCCATTGCTAACTTCTCGTGTTTCATACATGTTGTCTGGGACATAACACTGCTTTTCATTGTTAACCCAAATACGTTGATCTTGCCAATTTTCGTGGTTAAAGATGTCAAAATCATCAAAAAAATCTATTTCCCATTGTTTCTGATTTTTATCGCTATTAGATGTTGACGTAAGTATGTTGTTTTCAAAAGAAAATAAAGTAATACAAAAAATGATTAGTGTAATGGCAATAGGGATTTTCTTCATTTTAATCTAATTTAAATTGAGTTTCTGATTTATCATAAATTTTACAATTCAATGAATTGCTACAGTTTTTTTTGATTTATTTATTCGTGACCCAAACATATAGTTTTCGGACTTTTTGAATGGAATTAGTGATATGTATTCAGAAAAAATATTCCCAGAAATAAAAAATTATTCATGGGAATAAATCTGTGACCTCGGCAGGAGTACTTTGTGGCCCTCCAAAGCTCAGCTTTGAAAATCACACAAACAAAAGGATTACTCAGTGATCCTACAAAGCTCCGCTTTGAAAATCAAAACCTCACAAAACCAAAAAAGCAAGCTTTATGATTTTGCTTGCTTTTGATTTATTCGTGACCCAAACATACAATAGTTCGGACTTTTTGAGTGGAATTAGTGATATAAAAACGAAAAAAAATCATAAAAAATGATTGTTCTCGAGAATAAATTATAACCCAAACATACTAGGGTTGTTATTTAGTTGTTAATTTTACAACTATGAGACAACACTATGCGATTTTTTGTTTTTTTTTCAATTTTATCTTTTGGCCAATCACATCCAAATATTCTCATAATTCACACTGACGACTTAGGGTACCATGATCTCAGTATTCATGGTTCTAAAACATATCAAACTCCACATATCGATACGCTTGCGAGGCAATCAGTCTCATTTAAAAAAGCATATGCAAATTACCCAAGATGCGTACCCTCCAGATTTTCTATGATAAGGGGGAATTACCCAATACAAAATGGAAATATTCCAGATGATGGATTTAAAATTAAAAATATAGCTACAAACAAAAACTTCATTAAATCATTTAATACGATAGGTTATCAGACAGCTTATTTTGGTAAATGGCATTTAGGAGACGAACAAAGTTTACATGACTTTGGATTTCAATTTAGTTTTGGTGCAGGAAAAGCTGGCTCACCTATTAGTTTCATCTATCCCTTTAATATTTTTAAGGGAAAAGGGAAGAACAAAAAAAACCAATTCCAGATGTTGATGACGTAAGTACTGAAGGTGATTACCTTACTGACGTCATGACAGATCAAGCAATTAATTACTTAAGGCAGCATGATTCATTGAAACCATTTATGTTGATGCTTTCATATTATGCTGTTCATCAGCCTATTGAAGCAAAACCGGATGATATTGAGCATAACCGTATAGAAATTGATGCTGTTGATTATGGCAACCAACCCGAATATATTCAAGAAGGTACAGGACGAACAAAAATGCGCCAGGACAATCCCGCTTATGCTGCCATGGTAGAAAACTTGGACGATAACATTGGTAAACTTTTAGCTCATTTAGAATCTAGTAATGTTTTGGAAAATACTATAATCGTTTTTTCATCCGATCATGGAGGATTGTCTAATGATGGCTATAACAAAAGACGTTTGGCTACCTCAAATTTTCCGTTACGCGCTGGAAAAGGGTGGCTTTATGATGGAGGGATAAAAGTTCCATTATTTATTAAATGGCAAAATAAATTTAAACCTCGAACTGAAGATACTTCTATTGTAACGCTTATGGATATTTTTCCAACACTGTTAGATATAACTGCCAACATTGATTTGGGCGTAGACGGGAAAAGCATGCTGCCAGTACTTTATTCAAAAAAGAAATGGCAAAATCGAACGGTTTATTGGCATTCTGAAAAAGCAAGGCCGAAAAGTACCGGAGACACAAAATCATCTGCAATACGAAAAGGGAAGTATAAGCTCATTCATTGGTTTGAATCCAATAAGATTGAGCTCTATAATATGGATAAAGACCCTTATGAAAGACATGATTTAGCCAATGAAAAACCAAAATTACGACTAGCACTTTTGTCCGATTTAAATGATTGGAAATTTGAAATGGCGCAAGATAAATACTGATTTTTTTAGCTGTATTAGCGCTTGATTAGTACAAACAACTTTTTGTTGATTTATTCGTGACCCAGGCAGGATTAATACTTGATCCTCACAAAGCTTCGCTTTGAAAATAGTTCCAACAAAAAAAGCTCGGCACACTGTTTTCTTGAAATTAACTTTCTGTCCATAACATTCTAAATTATTTATTACAAAAGAAAAAATGATTGGAAACTTTATTGCGAGCATTTACTTAAAAAAAAAGATCTTAATGCTCGCTTCTATATAATCTATTTTTAGTATGCGATAAATTATTCATAATCACTAATTATGTAGACTATATTATCCAGATACATATACTCAGTGAGTGTGAACACCCCGTTGACCTATTTTCGAAACAAACACTGACTTTTTGATGAATTTTGGTAGTTAGCTTTTTGTTAATGAGTGATTTTCCAATCTATTTTGTTTAATTTTGAATTATGATAAAACAACTACTTTCTCTAACAGGACTCTTTCTATGTCCGTTTCTTTTTAGTCAAATAAGCGTTAATGGAAGCCAAATAAAAGATTTGGCAGATCCTACAGAAGCACAAGATGCCGTAACCAAAGCATATATTCAAGCACTTGAAGAAAAACTAAATAGGTTACAAAATTCTATAGCTAAAAAGGGATATTTCAGCGACGATATTCTTTGGCAACGTTCAGAAGAAAATGAAAATAATTTTAGTACTGGATTTAGAAATGACTGGAATGTTTCGTTGTTTGATAGCTATGATAATACTGTTATTTTGGGGCAAAGAGGTTTGAGTGACAATAAAATTATTCCTTTATTAAAAAAACTAGATACTGACGGAAATGTGTTATGGGAAAGGTCCTACGACATTTCTTTAATAGAAGAGAATTATCCGATATCAATTATTGAAAATAATTCTAAAAATGGCTATGTTATTACATTATGGGAGAGAGAAGAAATTAACAGCGTTTATAACATTAGAAGTGGTTTGTTTGAAATTAATCACGAGGGTGAGTTGATAAATTATTTTGTACAACCAATTAGAGTTATTTTTCAAGATATTAATTCATTTACAGATGGATATGTGACGGTGAGTCATACAGTTTCTGAAAACAATAATTTTGGTTTTAGAGTTCAAGAATTTTCTAACAATATTGAACCTACAAATTCTTTTTTTGTTGACATGGATGAAAATTTTACTGCTGAAAAGATAATTCCATTTCAAGGTGATTATGTAATTTGTGGCAATAAAGGCGATAACGGAGTTGTTTTTCGAATTAATCTTTTGACTCAACAAATTATATGGACAAAATCTTTAGTTGCCAAACAGACAAAAACCATAAAAATTATTGAGGAAGATATTTTTATAGTTGGTATTGATAATAGGGAAACCTATGAAAGTGGATTTGTCATGAAAATTGATCAATATGGAGATATACAAGATGAAGCTTATTTAGATAGAAGTCCGATTACAAATATGACAACTCACAACAATGACCTTTATTTAATAGGAACTATATATTATTATTTTTCATCAGTTTATGGACTAACTGGATATGGACAGGATGATGTTATAATTCATAAATTAAATTATAATCTAGGCATCATTTGGAGCAAAAATTATGGAGGTAGTTATAAAGAAGGCCCATATGTTTCACAACCCTATTATGCTGCTAGTATTCACATTAAAAACAATAACAATATAATTATTGGTGCCCAAACAAGCTCAAATGATTTTTTAGTTGAGCGAATAAAGAGTCCTGGCAATTCAGCGATTTGGATTCTTGAAATTCAGAACAACTAGAATTAATATCCACTTTATTATTTCCTATAGTAATCTATAATCAGAGAAAAGTTTGTAGATTTTTATGGAACTTGTAGTAACGAAAAAAATTCTGCAAAATTTAGTAATACACAATCAAAAAATTGAACTGAAAATTCGTGTTTTTAAGTTTAGTCCAAATGTTTTGATTTTTCATATGTGGTTAAGAACTTTTTATATTTAGTGTTTAACTCTTGTCTGGTATAATCAGGATTAAATACTTCAGGGTAACATATTTTACAAACTATTTCTACAAAAAGGGGTCTTAGTAAACTGTTTTTTATAGCACTTGTGAGGGTTTTTGGAAGTGATATATTGTTTTCTATTGTGGCGTAAAAATACCTCGCTCGTTTGCTATTTATAGTATGGATTTTCAATTCTTTGAGTATTTGTTTTTGATAGTCAGCATTAAACCCAAATGAATTTACTAACTCTTTTTTTCTCTCATTTTTCTTTATTTCGAACCAGCTTGGGGAGGTATTAGATTTTTCAAAATCATCAGAGGTAAGAAATTCCTTCATAAATTCAGATATTGATTGCCGATATTTAATTTCTTTTCCACTTATAACTGTTTCAGATTTTAAATAAATACTATCAACGAGTTCTATAAAGAAGTATTTATACAACTTTATAAAAAGGTCTGAGTAGAAGTTTTGATAATCAATAGTTGATCCATCAATGTCTTCAATTGATTTCAATTGTGTATTGAATACATTTTCATCCAGTCGAAAATTTAAAGCCCTTTCAAGTTTTTCCACATCACATACAGAATCTAATCTATATTTTTTTGTTAATCTTATATCTTTCTTGGATGAAAATGCTAAGAATGGAAATAATAGTAAAAGTTGAATTAGCAAATGCTGGTTCTCCAAAGTGCTAAGGTTTTCAGCCAGGTACTCCTTGTGAGAATAAACACAGGGGTGACTCCAACTTTTAATATCTTGATATGAAGATAACTCTTTCATATCATGAAAATTAAAAAGTGATAGGGGTATTAAAGATTGTTTTATATATTCATTCAAAATCAAATGTGGTCAAAAATTGGACAAACGAAAATAAAAAAAAATCCTAAAGTAACTGTTAATCAGTAGTTTAGGATTTGTGGTGTGACCCAAACATACAGTAGTTCGGACTTTCTGAGTGGAATTAGTGATATATAGCCAAAAAAATATTCCCAGATATAAAAAATTATTTTTGGGAATAATCCGTGACCCAAACATACAGTAGTTCGGACTTTTTGAGTGGAATTAGTGATGTATACTCAAAAAAATATTCCCAGAAATAAAAAATTATTTTTGGGAATAATCCGTGACCTCGGCAGGATTCAAACCTGCAACCTTCTGAGCCGTAATTAAGTTTTATAGCTAATTAGGCTCATTTTAATTCCTTTTTTCAGGTTAAATATACATAAATTTACTTACTAATAAAACCTGTTACAAACTTAAGTTACTTCTGTTTGAAATGTAATACATATATTTGTAATATGTAGTATACAAAGTAGTATACAATTATTAGAAATATGCCAACACGATTAGGACTATATCATAGACCACATAAAACAACTCACAAGAAACATTTGTATTTTGATTTGCAGTATAGTAGAAAAAACAGAAAACACATACACACATCAATACTGCTAGATGAACACTTTTGGGATAAAAATAACAGAAAGATAAAGCGCTCACACCCAAATTATAAGTCATTACGTGAGGCGATAAAGGTTTATGAGCAAAGAATAGAGGTGGGAGAGGATAGGTTTCTTGCTAGACAGATAAGTTTTGAGCAGTTTGCATCTCTAGTTGAAGGTAAATCTGATATTAGTAGTGTTGATAGGTATATTGATACAGAAATTCAACGAAGTAGGACTGTTGGTACTTACAAAGATTATGCGTGGGCTTTCAATACCTTTAAAGTTCATCTTGGTATAAAGAAACCTCTAAAGTTTGAAGATATTACTGTGAGAATGTTAAAGGACTTTAAAAGGCTATATATAGAGGCAGGTCGTAGTAATAATAGTTTTAATTCTGTAGTAGATAAAATACGAGCAGTCTATAACGATGCAAAAGATAATGGAGTTGTTTATAAAGAATTACAGTTTCCTAGAAATTATAAGTTGCCAAAGACACCAACAGAGTGGACTATATGCACATTTGATGAATTTAAAAATGCGATAGATAGGGCAAATACCCATAGACAATGGGAAAGTTTATGTATGTGGCTTTTATCTTTTTGTATGCGTGGTATGTACTTTGCTGACTTTAGTTCTATTTCTGAAAATGATATTATTGGAGATAATGATGAGTATCAGACTTGGTGTACAGACAAAGAATTTGTAATAAAACACAGAAGACACAAAGTAAAGAGGCGTATGTCGCAACCAATGTTTATTAGAATAGACAGATACCCTACAAGTCAGTTATTTCTTATGTTGAAGTTTTCATTTGCGTCAAGGTATTGGAATACCGCAAACCGAGATATGGTAGGGGATATAAATGATAGATTGAGTATTTATAGTTATAATCTGAACACAGCTAAAGGGGATAAGTTTCACAACGAAATGATGAACAGTTATCAAAAAGCCATAAGAAGTGTTTTACCCAACCAACCGATGAAAAATGCAAGGAAATGTTTTAAAACTATTGCGAATAGAAATGGTACAAGAAGAATTGCCGACTTACTAATAGGACATAGTTCTGATACTCAACAAAACGAATTAAGCTACAATGACAACACTTATTTAGCACAAGAAGTTTACGATACTCACACGAAAGTGTTACAAGAGTTTAGAGCAGATGACTTGTGTGAATTATTACAGAAAAAACTTATCTCATTAGTTGAAAAAAATGAAGCCCCCGCTATGCTTGCAGATTATAGTTTAGAAGTAATTGACAAGAAAGGGGGTATATATTTAGGAAAAAACGAAACCAATCAAAAGGGGTTTGAAAGCTACTTCAAGAGTTACAATGATTTACGTTTCTATGAAAAGGACATACCTGTATAGTTTGGTCGTGCTATTCAAACAACCGAACACAACAAATACTAGTTCTTTACAACCTTATATGTTAGTTCTTCGTTGTTTGACTTGTCTGTTGCTTTTACTATGTAAGTAGCAGTTGATAGGTGTGCCATATTGATGTTGTTTCCTGTAAGTGCCATTACTTTATTTCCTGCCATATCGTAAACTTCTATATCATACTCTTTATCGCCCTGAATAGTAATTATTGAAGTTGTTGGGTTGGGGTAGATTGTTATAGCGTTAGAGTAGTTGTTTGTTGATGCTGTGAAGGCGTTTCTAACGAAGCGGACAGAAAGCCCTTCAGTATACCACGCTTGTAACCTCTCCAAGTCCGCTCGATTTCTATCCAAATTACGCCTATATAAATCACTGCTCCACAAAAGTGTGTAATCCCATTCTCCTCCGAAATGTCCATCCTCTGTCCTTGTGCCTACAGGAAATAGATTAAATCCACTTGAATTATTTGTACTTTGATTACTTCCTACAACATTCTGCATTGATGTTTCTAACCAATTTGTCCACCCCGTATTAGATGCTATTGACTTCCCTATTTTGTTTCCTGTGGTAGTGCCATCATAATTATAGCCATTGGCAATGAG
>JAQWGQ010000030.1 GCA_029238125.1 Flavobacteriaceae bacterium
TTCCGATAACTCCATACCGTTAGTATGGTAAATCCAACAATAAAGAATAGTGCAAAAAGAAGTTGTCCTGTGCTAAACATTGTTTTATTTTAGGCAAAACAAAAATATGAAGAATAAACTTTCCGCAGTCACTGCATTTCATAAAGCATTTGGATTAGGGGTCAACAACACACCCACAACAGATATAGACGAGTCAACCATGAACTTGCGTTTTTCATTGATGGATGAAGAAAACAAAGAATATCTCGACGCGATAAAAAACAACGATATGATCGAGGTGGCAGATGCTTTGGGAGACATGTTATATATTCTCTGCGGAACCATTATCACGCATGGGATGCAAGATGTGATTGATGAGGTGTTTGAAGAAATTCAACGCAGCAATATGAGTAAACTCGGTAGCGACGGCAAACCAATCTATCGTGAAGATGGAAAGGTTTTAAAAGGGCCAAATTACTTTAAGCCCGATATTGCAAAAATTCTAAATCAATAGATTAGACCTTCACGCGCCATCCATAAGGATCGTCGGTGCGGTTGTATTGAATGGAAGTCAGGTCTGATCTTAATCTCAAAGCGAGTGAATCTTCTGATTTTGGAAGTTGAAAGTTTTCTCCCTTATAACCAAAGCCGTGAATTGGTAAAACCACAACTGCAGTACCTGATCCAAAAATTTCCTTTAAAGAGTTGTTTTTCGATGCCTCAACGAGTTCCGATACAGAGAGTTGACGTGTTTCGACTTCAATCCCATGATCTTTTGCAATTTCAATTAAACTTTTTCGTGTCACACCATCCAAAATGCTATCTGAGGTTGGTGCAGTAATCAGCTTGTCTCCAATGTAAAAAAACAAATTCATTGTCCCCGCTTCTTCGATATATTGATGAGTTGCAGCATCGGTCCAGATGATCTGTTGATATCCTTCATCAATAGCGAGCTGCGTGGGGTAAAATTGACCTGCATAGTTTCCTGCTGCTTTTGCATAGCCAGTACCTCCTTGGGGTGCACGGCTAAAGTGATCAGCAATTTTTACGCGTACTTCACCACTATTGTAATAGCTGGAAACAGGCGCACAGATAATCATAATACGATACTCTTTTGCGGGAGACGCCTGCACACAGGCCTCACTGGCAAACATAAAAGGACGGATGTAAAGAGAGTTTCCAATTCCTGATTGTATCCAATCTCTGTCTAAATCAATTAGCTTATGGAGACCTTCCTGGAACAAATCCTCTGGAAATTGAGGAATTGCCAAACGTTCTGCAGATTTGTTTAGCCGTTTGATATTTTGATCTGGGCGAAAGAGCCACACGTCTCCATGATCATCTTTATAGGCCTTCATTCCCTCAAAAATGGCTTGTCCATAGTGTAGGGCACTGGCCGATGGATCGAGTTGTATCGGTGCGTAGGGGATGATTTCTGGTTCGCCCCATGCTCCGTCAGCATAATCACAAACAAACATATAATCGGAAAAGATTGTCCCAAAAGACAAGTTGTCGAAATCAACAGATTCAATTTTAGATTTTTGGATAGGGCGTATTATCATTGTTTTAGTTTTACAACAAAATTACAAAAAGTTGTAGATTGAAAATCGTTAGCTTCTTAATTTTGTAAAAAAAAGATGAGGATTCTTGTTACGGGTGCAACGGGTTTAATCGGCACACAACTGTGCAGGCACTTACTTTCCAAAGGGCATTCCCTACACATTTTGACAAGAACCCCTTGGCAAACTGATGATGCCCAAACCAAAGTTTTTCAATGGTCTCCTCAAAATATGCAAATTGATCACCGCGCTTTAGTAGGGGTTCATGCCATCATTAACCTCGCGGGGGCGAAAATCAATCAGCGCTGGACAGCAAAAAACAAGCGTTCAATTCTTAAGAGTCGCATACAGTCTACAAGATTGTTATTTGATGCTGTGAAGCAAACCAATCAAAAACCACATCTTATTAATGCTTCAGCCATTGGGATTTATCCCAGTGATTTTCAACGACAATATACCGAGGCAGATGCTGTTTTTTCAAACGACTTTGATGGTGAGGTTGTTCGTCAATGGGAGGAGGAAGCCAAACAGTTTGAAAAGCTGTTTTGCAAAACAACCATATTGCGTATTGGTTTAGTACTATCTAGTAAAGGTGGCGCTTTTGTGCCATTGTCATTACCGACGCGATGGGGATTCGGCGCTTGGTTTGGCAATGGGCAACAATGGCAGTCGTGGATTCATATTGACGATTTGGTCGGTGTGATTGATTATTGTTTACAAAATAAAATGGAGGGTTGCATCAATGCAACGGCTCCAAATCCAGTGTGTCAGCGCGATTTGATTCAAACCATCGCCAAAAAGGTTGGCGCACCGCAGTTTTTACCTGGGATCCCAAAGTTTTTGATGTCAATTGCTTTGGGTGAGATGCACAAATTGGTTTACGATAGCATTTATGCCAAGCCAGAACGGCTGCTGGACAGTCGATTCCCGTATCAGTTTCCCGAGTTCTCTGCTTGTGTAGCCGATTTGATTGCGACATATAAATGAATTGATGTCAAATTGGCAGAAGTCTACTTTTGGCGTTACTTTTGCCAAATATTTTTAAAAATATAGTGATGGCCAAAACCAACTCTAAGAAAAACACAAAAAATACGTCGGCAAAAAAAAAGAATCAAGAGGATCTTCAAAACAAAATCGATGAACTTACATCGGATGTAGAGAAAGAAAAAGATCAGTTTTTACGATTGTTTGCCGAGTTTGAAAACTATAAAAAAAGAACCTCTAAAGAGCGTTTAGAGCTTTATAAAACAGCCTCTCAAGAGGTTGTGACTGCGCTTTTAGCTGTCGTTGATGATTTTGAACGTGCTTTGGTCGAAATAAAAAAGTCAGAAAAGCAGGATCAGCTACAAGGAATCGAGCTGATTTATAACAAGCTGATTGACATCTTGCAAAATCAGGGCTTGGCCAAGATGGAAGTTGGCCAAGGAGATGATTTTGATGCAGAATTGCACGAGGCAATCACACAAATTCCAGCTCCAGAAGACAAGTTGAAAGGTAAAATTGTAGATGTTGTCGGAACGGGTTATAAGCTTGGGGAGAAAATTATACGTTACCCCAAAGTGGTAGTCGGAAATTAATATCAACTACGATAAAATGAAACAAGACTATTACGAAATATTAGGGGTTTCTAAATCGGCTTCGGCCAACGAAATCAAAAAAGCATATCGCAAAAAGGCGATTCAATTCCACCCAGACAAAAATCCTGGGGACACAAAAGCTGAACAGGAGTTCAAGAAAGCTGCAGAAGCTTATGAGATTCTCAGCGATCAGCAAAAGCGAGAGCAATATGATCGATTTGGCCACGCTGCCTTTGAAGGTGGTCAGGGATTTGGCGGTGGTGGTATGAATATGGAAGATATTTTTAGCCAATTTGGAGATGTTTTTGGCAGTGCTTTTGGCGGAGGTTTCGGCGGTTTTGGCGGAGGTGGAAGACGCACAGTAAAAGGCACCAGTCTCCGGGTACGCGTTAAGTTGTCGCTCGAAGAAGTGGTTTTGGGTGTTGAAAAGAAAATTAAAGTTAAACGGAAAGTTCAATCAGCAGAAGCGCGATTTTCAACTTGTCCAACATGTAACGGTTCAGGACAAGTTATGCGTGTGACCAACACGGTGCTCGGTCGTATGCAAACGGCATCAACCTGCTCGGCATGTGGTGGTTCTGGACAGACGCTTGTCAATCGACCATCGGGATCGGATTCAAATGGATTGATCAGCAAAGAAGAGATGGTGGCTGTCAATATCCCCCCAGGTGTGGAAGATGGCATGCAACTCAAAATGTCAGGAAAAGGAAATGATGCCCCCGGAAATGGAATTTCTGGGGATTTAATCGTTTTGGTACAGGTACAAAACCATCAATCACTCACTCGAGAGGGTGACAATCTTCATATGGATATTTATGTGAGTTTGCCAGAAGCCATTTTGGGCACATCCAAAGAAATCGAAACCGTAGGAGGTCCCGTTCGGATTCGACTAGAATCAGGCATTCAGTCGGGAAAAATCTTGCGTTTAAAAGGAAAAGGAATTCCAAGCTTAAACGGATATGGCACTGGGGACTTACTGGTGCATGTTAATGTGTGGACTCCGCAACACCTTTCGAAAGAACAAAAACAGTTTTTTGAGTCAATGCGTACAGATGAACACTTTGTGCCAGACCCGAAAAAAGGAGAGAAATCTTTCTTTGATAAGGTAAAAGACATGTTTTCATAAAAAAAACAGTCAGCAATTAAAATTTGTGTTATATTTGAACCAACGATAGATTATTCTATAGTTAATTTTTCTTTTTCATAGCAATTTTTTCCCATCCTTAATTTCAATTAAGGGTGGGTTTTATTTTACAATCATTTTGTACTTTAGTTGAATGGAAAGATTTGTTGATTTCTTCACGAAAAATTTATCATTTGGTGGCTTGAGTTTCAATCTGAAACTATTTCTCATTTTTCTTTTTGTTTTTTTTGCTGCCAGATTGATTCTTAGACTCTTTAAAAGAATTGTTTCCCGCAACTTTACACCCGAGCGAAAGGGAAAGTTTAAACCCATTTTTGGCTTTCTCAATTACAGCATCTACACGATCATTATTCTCTTGGCACTACAAAATATGGGTGTAGAGCTCACCGCAATCTTTGCTGCTTCTGCTGCTTTGTTGGTGGGGATTGGATTTGCCCTCCAAACCTTTTTCCAAGACATCATTTCAGGGGTTTTTATACTGATTGACCAATCGGTTCACGTCGGGGATATTATCGAAGTGGACGGCAAAGTCGGTAAAGTTGAAAATATCACCCTACGAACAACGCGCGCCGTAACGATTGACAATAAAGTTCTTGTGATTCCAAATCACCTTTATCTGACCAACACCCTTTACAATTGGACAGAAAACGGAAAGATTACCAGAGAGCGTGTAGCTGTAAGCGTTGCCTACGGCACGGATGTGAAACTCGTCACTAAAATATTGATTGATATCGCAGAACAACACAGTGCGGTATTGAAAACACCAGCCCCTACAGTTTTGTTTCAAAACTTTGGAGAAAGCAGTCTTGATTTTGAAATTATTTTTTCGCTGAAAAACAGCTTTAAAGCAGTTCCGATTCAAAGTGATATTCGATTTTCTATCTATGAGGCCTTTGCAAAGCATGAGATTGAAATTCCATTCCCGCAACGCGTAATTCATTCCACGTAATATGTCAAATATTTTGCTTATTGAAGACGAGGATAGCATTCGTCGGGTGTTAAAAAAGGTTTTACAAGAAGATAATCAATCCTATAAATTTACCGAAGCAACTGACGGGCAAGAGGGAATATCAACCGTTAAAAAACAAGAATTTGATCTCATTCTTTGCGATATCAAAATGCCCAAAAAAGATGGGATTGAGGTGCTGGATTTTATTCGAAATCACACGCCTACAACGCCTGTTGTGATGATCTCTGGTCATGGAAATCTGGAAACAGCAGTTAAGGCCATGCGTATGGGTGCGTTTGATTATATTTCAAAACCACCTGATCTGAATCATTTGTTATCAACGGTTAGAAGTGCCCTGCAATCGAAAGCTCAGCCAGCACCTGTTCAAAAGGCAGTAAAAAAACCAAATGTGTCCCATCAAATGGTTGGAGAGTCTGATGCCATGCGGCGCATTCACAAGCTGATTTCTAAAGTCGCGCCCACACAAGCTCGCGTCTTGGTACAAGGCCCGAATGGGAGCGGTAAGGAGTTAATTGCTGATGCGATTCACAAATACAGTCTTCGTCATAAAGGTCCTTTTGTGGAAGTGAATTGTGCAGCGATTCCTACGGAGCTTATCGAAAGTGAATTGTTTGGTCATGTTAAGGGAGCGTTTACTTCGGCACACAAAGAGCGTAAGGGAAAGTTTGAAGCGGCACATGGCGGTACACTATTTTTAGATGAAATTGGCGATATGAGTCTGCCAGCCCAAGCCAAAGTTTTACGTGCCCTTCAAGAGCACAAGGTTCAGCGTGTGGGAAGTGATAAAGACATTTCTGTTGATGTGAGAGTGGTCGCAGCTACCAATAAAAATCTAGCTGATGAAATCAATGCCAGACGTTTTCGTGAAGATTTATTTCATCGTTTGGCTGTTATTGAAATACAGGTCCCACCATTAAATGACCGTAGAAGCGATATTCCACTCCTAATCGACCATTTTAATGCTGCATTAATGCCGCCAAAATCGATTGAACATAACGCTGTGAAACTTCTTACAGAAATGAATTGGACCGGAAACGTTAGGCAACTCCGAAATGTAGTTGAGCGTCTCCATATTCTTTCTGATGATCGCATCACTGCAGACGCAGTCAAACAGTTTGTCAACCACTAAATCTACCGATTACCATGAAAAAATACACGCTCTTTATTCTCTTATTTGTGGTATGCTTTTCCTATGCCCAGCAACAAAGAGATTCCTTGATGTTAAAATCGATTTATAATACGGCTTTGCTCAAGGGCCATGCCTATGATTGGCTTGACTATTTGACAAATCAAATTGGCGGACGTCTTTCGGGTTCGCTCAATGCCGAACGTGCCGTAGAATGGACTAAAGAAGAGTTGGAAAAGCTGAACTTAGACAGGGTATGGCTACAACCCGTATTGGTACCAAAATGGGTGCGCGGTCCTAAAGAGTTTGCGTTGATTGAAACTGAACCCGGTGTGACTTTCAACGTCCCAATTACCGCTCTAGGAGGATCGGTAGCTACTCCTTCAGTTGGGTTAAAAGCCGAAGTGATAGAAGTTCAAAATTTTGAGGAACTTGCTGTCTTGGGACGAGAAAATATTGATGGAAAAATTGTGTTTTTCAATCGCCCGATGCAAGCGGATTTGATCAGTACTTTCTCTGCCTATGGCGGTTGTGTGAATCAACGTTATGATGGGGCTCGTGAGGCAAGTCAATACGGTGCAATTGGTGTTATCGTGCGGTCAATGAGTCTTCGTTTGGACGATTACCCCCATACAGGTGCCATGAGCTATGGTGATCAGCCAGTGAGCCAACGCATCCCAGCTGCTGCAATAAGCACCAACGCAGCCGAGAAATTGAGTAATCTTCTGAAAATTGCTCCCAAACTCAAATTTTTGTTTCGCCAACAGTGTAAACAATATGAAGATGTATTGTCCTATAATGTGATCGGTGAAATCACCGGTTCAACCTATCCAGATGAAATTATTTTGGTAGGCGGTCATCTCGATTCTTGGGATATTGGCGATGGCGCCCATGATGATGGGGCTGGCTGTGTACAGTCTATGGAGGTGTTACGTCTTTTTAAAGAGTTGGACTACAAGCCCCAGCGCACAATCCGAGTGGTATTGTTTATGAACGAGGAAAACGGTCTCCGAGGAGGACGTAAGTATGCCGAAATGGCTGCCCTGAAAGGGGAAACACATATTTTCGCACTCGAATCAGATGCAGGGGGATTTACTCCAAGAGGATTTAATTTTGACCTTCCAGATTATGAATTTGAACAAGTGCAATCATGGGAATCATTGTTCAAGCCATATTTGATCCATTACTTTGAAAAGGGTGGGAGTGGAGCAGATATTGGCCCACTGAAAACCAAAACCAATGTATTGGCTGGACTGCGCCCCGATTCCCAACGGTACTTTGACCATCATCATGCAGCTACAGATACCTTTGACGCTGTAAATAAAAGAGAGCTTGAACTGGGTGCTGCAACCCTGACCTCTCTCATTTATTTGTACGATACCTATGGACTTGTTGGAGGATCTCCTTTAGAAACCAAATAATCAGACGGATTTGAATCTTACGGCTTACACCAAAGAATTTTCTTACAATCTAAAACTATCCTATCCAGTCATAATAGGGATGTTGGGTCACACCTTTGTTCAGTTTATCGATAATGTAATGGTGGGGCAACTCGGAACTGCTGAATTGGCAGCAATCTCACTAGGTAACAGCTTCATTTTTATTGCGATGTCGGTTGGAATTGGATTTTCAACTGCGATTACACCTTTGGTAGCCGAGGGAGACGCAGCCAAACATCCAGAAGAGGTCAAGTCTATTTTCTATCACGGTCTGCTTTGGTGTCTTGGCTTGGGCTTGGCTCTGTTTTTATCGGTTTACCTTTCACAGAACCTGATGTTTTTTATGGGTCAGCCAGAAGAAGTTGTTGAATTGGCATTCCCGTATTTGAAATGGGTTGCTCTCTCTCTCTTTCCATTAATTGTTTTTCAGGCTTTTAAACAGTTTGCGGATGGAATGTCGCTGACGCGTTACTCCATGTATGCCACTGTGCTTGCCAACGTGGTCAACGTGCTTGTCAATTATGTATTGATTTTTGGTAAATGGGGGTTTCCCGCCTGGGGTGTGACAGGTGCTGCAATTGGAACACTCATCTCTCGATTAGTGATGCTTTTTACATTGATTGTTTTGATTCGATACCACAAACATTTGTCATATTATATGAAAGGAATATGGCAGATGGCGTATTCCAAAATTCAAATGCGTAAGCTCTTTCGATTGGGGTTTCCATCTGCTCTTCAAATGCTTTTTGAGGTTGCGTTTTTTACCTCTGCGATTTGGGTATGTGGGCTGATTGGAAAAAACGAACAGGCGGCAAATCAAATTGCACTCAATATTTCTTCCATGACTTTTATGGTAGCCATGGGACTCAGTGTAGCAGCGATGGTACGAGTTGGGAACCAAAAGGGCTTGGGTGCATTTGTGGATTTGAGAAGGATTGCCAAGTCAGTTTTTTTATTGACACTTTTGATTGATATTGTCTTTGCAGTGATTTTTATATTTGCCAAGGATGCCTTTCCTTGGTTATATCTCGAATCATCTACAGCAGCCGATGTGGTAGAAGTCGCTAGCATTGCTTCGTCCTTATTTTTAGTTGCTGCCTTTTTTCAAATTTTTGATGGCGCTCAAGTCGTTGCCCTTGGTGCACTTCGCGGATTGCAAGACGTGATTGTCCCCACTTGGATATGCTTTGCTTCCTACGGATTGATAGGATTTACAATGATGGTTTACTTGGGCCTGTATACGCCATTAGGAGCTTTTGGTGTATGGATTGGACTTTTATCTGGTTTGGTAGCATCTTCCTTGTTGTTGTATCTTCGTTTTTTATATCAGACCAACAAACTTATTCGTATCAATGGAACAACTACCTGAATTTCTTTTAGCGGATTCTTCTGAATATCCAGAATCAATTTTTGTGATACACACCACTTTTCCTCGCTTTGTTATCAATCTTCAAAACGATGAGATTGAATGGTGGGAATCATTTACTGATGAAGATAAAGAAATCGCAACGCAAGAAGTAGCACATTGGGTCGAACAAGCTACCCGATTTTATGACCATCAAATATCATCATACGAATGATTCAACTTGACCAACAACTCTTTCTGTATCTAAACACTCTCGGATCTGAGTCATGGGATGGATTTTGGCTGTTTATGACCGACAAATTCAACATGATACCACTTTATGTGGTCCTACTGATCTATACTTTCCGATATATTGGATGGAAAAAGGGGCTGTGGTTTCTGCTTACCATTGCCATACTGATTACGTGCACAGATCAAATCACTAATTTGTTTAAAAATGGCTTTGAGAGATTACGTCCCTGTCATGACCCAGATATCGCACCCTTGATGCGACTGGTAAAAGATCGGTGTGGAGGGATGTATGGATTTTTCTCTGGCCACGCCTCAAACTCTTTTGCCTTAGCTATTTTCTTTATCTCATTTTTTAAAACGATATCTCCAGCCATGCGTTGGCTGGTTTTGTGGGCAGCTATTGTTGCGTACAGTAGAGTATATGTTGGAGTACATTACCCTATCGATATCATATGTGGTGCTCTTTTTGGGTCAGCGATTGGTTTGGTGTTTGCACGAACGGCACGCCGCTATTTATTGCCTTAGAATCAGAACGTTCCTATTTTGACTCTTTTAAAATCTCAGGGCTTTTTGCCTTAAATCGATTTAATCGAGGAATGGAAATCTGACGTACATAGGGGTGAAGCGGATTGAGCTTTTCAAAATCCTGATGGTATTCTTCGGCTTTATAAAATATGGTGTGCGGCTTGATTTCGGTTACAATGGGTTTATCAAACACCTGATCGCGAGCCAACTCTGCAATATAGTCTTCAATGATTTTCTTTTCGGCATCATCGGTGTAAAAAGCAATGGAGCGATATTGCGTACCTGAGTCAGGTCCTTGTCGATTCTTTGTCGTTGGATCATGGGAATTAAAAAAAACAGCTAGAAGCGTTTTAAAGTCAACTTTACGGGGGTCATAATACACCTCAACAGTCTCAGCATGACCAGTGCGTCCAGTTCCAATTTGTTGATAATTCGGGTTTACGGTCGTTCCGCCAGCATATCCAGAAATCACTTCTTCAACGCCATATACACTTTCATAAATGGCTTCTACGCACCAAAAACATCCTGACGCGAAATAAGCCGCTTTATATACTTGGAGGTCTTTCGAACTTGGCAACCCTATGGGAGTGGGATTGTCAATCAATTTTGGCGGTGCGATATGGCAAGATGACACCAACAGGTAAATGAATCCAGTGAAAAAGTGGGCGATGAGTGTTTTCATGATAACGATTTTGGTTCATGCTACAAAGATTGTGCAAAAGTGAGGATTTCTTGCGCAAAATTTTTCCAACTTCTTTGTTCTTGGTGGATCGCAAAATCTTTTTTCGAAGGGGGATCCGCTTTTAAAATTGTTTTCAAGCCAGCTGCGATTGAAGTTGCAAATGGAGAAACGATTTTAGCTACTGGCATTTCTAACCCTTCAGATAACCCGCCAACATCAGTAACGACCATTGGACGTTGATAATGCAATGCCATTGGTGTAATTCCGCTTTGACTTGCTGCTTGATAGGGCTGTACAACGCAATCACAGGCAGAAAACCATACCCCAACATCCTTGTCCTCCACATATGAAGTATGAAAGCTTATGATTTCTTCGACGCCAAGTTCTTTTGTTTGTTTTAAATACGGCCTTATCGGAATGTATGGCTCGCCAACGATTAAAACACGAAGATCAGGGATTTGGTGTTTGAGCTGAGCAATCGCCTCAATTAATAGTCCAACCCCTTTGTATTTTCTAATCAACCCAAAAAACAAGACAACAGGCGCATTGTTATCCAGACCTAGAATCGATCTTGCCTTTTCTTTTTTAATCATTGGTGCAAGCCCTTTGTTGATGGGGTGCGGATACGTCAAAGATGCCTTTGATTTAATAAAGTTCAGCTGTTTTGAAGTATGATGTGACAATGAAATCACGCAGTCTTGCGCTGCTAGCATATAGCGGAGAAAAAAAGACTCACCAAATTTTGACTCGTGACTGATGGCGTTGTCAACGATGGTTACGCATTTGGCTTTGATCAAGCGCGCAATCGTTCCCAGACAAGGCCCTAAAAATGGCGTCCAGTACCGAAAGATAACCAGTGAGGGCGACATTTTATTGATTGCTCTCGCAGTCTTTCGCCAAGAGTTCACTCCAATCGAATCGATATGCCTTTCGATATTAATTCCCTCTGGCTTTTCTTTACTACTAAACTGTGTTTTTCCAGGGAAAAGTCGACTTGGGTACAGTCGCGAAAACGAAAATATTTCAACATCTTGGCCCAACTCAAGCAGGGCTTGTGCTAAAGACTCGTTGGTGTCAGCAATCCCACCTCGATATGGATGTGCAGGACCAATGATTACAATCATGATGTTTCAATCAAAACCCATTCTCCTTTGATTAGTAGGGGCTCGGCTTGTTTGAACTTAACCGTTTTTCGTTCTCCTGAGGTGATGTGTTGAATCTCAACTTTTTCGTTCCTCCCAATCTTTGGTCTTTCGCGGACAATGGTTTCCACCACTTCTCTTTGTCGCTGTCCTGCCGATGCGCCAACCTGACGATTGCGCATTGCCATTTCATCGCTGTTCAACACCTCTTCTTTTGAGGTTTGGATATTTTGTTTACGACGCACATTTCGCGCTTCTCGTATGGGTTGGCCCTCGCGAGCAGGCAATTCGCCTTTAAACAAGAAGGAAATAATATCTCGGTTGATCTTATCCATTAGAGTTTTGAAGAGTTCAAACGCCTCAAATTTGTAAATCAACAAAGGGTCTTTTTGCTCGTGGACTGCCAATTGTACAGACTGCTTGAGCTCGTCCATTTTACGCAGGTGTTCTTTCCATGAATCGTCAATAATCGCTAAGCTGATATTTTTTTCAAAGTCTTCTATGAGCTGCTTTCCCTCTGATTCATAAGCGTTTTTCAAATTTGTAACCACATTCAAGGTTTTTTTACCGTCCGTAAAAGGAACAACGATACGCTCAAACTTATTTGCAGGATTCTCATACACACCCTTGATCACAGGGAATACTTGTTCTGCGCTTTGTTTGGTTTTGCTCTGTAAACGCTCATATGCAGCTTCGTAAACCTGATCGATCAACTCGGAATGGTCCATGGTTTCAAATTCTTGGGCATCAACGGGCGAGCTCATGGAAAAGAAACGAATCAGTTCAAAATCAAAGTTTTTAAAATCTTTGGTTTCTCGGTTGTTTTCAACAATACTTTGAGCGGTCTCATAAACCATATTGGCAATGTCTACTTTCAATCGCTCTCCTTTCAGTGCGTGTTTACGGCGCTTATAAACCACTTCTCTCTGGGCATTCATCACATCGTCATACTCAAGAAGACGCTTACGGATCCCAAAGTTGTTTTCTTCTACTTTTTTCTGGGCGCGTTCAATCGATTTGGTCATCAAGGAGTGTTGGATTACCTCACCTTCTTTGACTCCCATACGATCCATCATTTTGGCAACTCGCTCAGAGCCAAACAATCGCATCAAATTGTCCTCTAAGGACACATAAAATTGAGAGCTACCGGGATCTCCTTGTCGACCTGAACGTCCGCGAAGTTGGCGATCCACTCGGCGTGAATCATGACGTTCTGTGCCGATAATTGCGAGTCCACCAGCAGTTTTGACCGCATCGTTTATTTTGATATCAGTTCCACGTCCAGCCATGTTTGTTGCAATGGTAACGATACCTGCGTATCCTGCCTCTGCAACGATATCTGCTTCTTTTTTGTGCAACTTGGCGTTGAGCACGTTGTGCTTGATGTTTTGCCGCTTTAGCATTCTGCTCAAGAGTTCTGAAATCTCAACAGAAGTCGTACCAATCAATACGGGACGACCAGCATTGGATAGTTGTGTCACTTGGTTGATAACCGCATTGTACTTTTCTCGTTTGGTTTTATAAATCAGATCGTTTTCATCATTCCTGGCTATTGGTCGGTTGGTTGGAATTTCGACAACATCAAGCTCATAGATTTCCCAAAATTCACCAGCTTCTGTAATCGCGGTACCTGTCATGCCTGCCAGTTTGCGATACATTCGAAAATAGTTTTGGAGTGTGATTGTAGCAAATGTTTGGGTCGCAGCTTCAATTTTCACATTTTCTTTTGCTTCTATAGCTTGATGCAAGCCGTCAGAGTAGCGTCGACCTTCCATGATCCGTCCCGTTTGCTCATCGACTATCTTCACCTGGTTGTCCATAACAACATAGGCAATGTCTTTTTCAAAAAGGGTATAGGCCTTTAACAATTGATTCAAGGTGTGAATTCGCTCGCTTTTCACACTAAATTCACCAAATAGTTTCTCTTTTTCTTCCGCTTCGATTTCGATATCTAGGTCTTTGCTTTC
Source organism: Flavobacteriaceae bacterium (assembly GCA_029238125.1). Taxonomy (GTDB): domain Bacteria; phylum Bacteroidota; class Bacteroidia; order Flavobacteriales; family Flavobacteriaceae; genus UBA724. The sequence goes on from JAQWGQ010000030.1 coordinate 13,708, forward strand.
AATTTTTGCGATTTCTGACCCTAAATCTGGTAGCACAAAAAAGTCGGCAGTATTTTTATCGTCAGATAAGTGTTCAACTCCTTTGTCTGTAAGTTCGATTTGGTTGTTTTTCTCATCGATAACGAAGAACAATTCCGCATCAATTTTGGGCATTTCTCGGTTGTTGTCTTGCATGTATTGCCCTTCGGTTTTTTGCAAGAGCTGCCGGACACCTTCTTGGCTCAAAAACTTGATGAGGGCCTTGTTTTTTGGCAATCCTCGAAAAGCACGGAGGAGCATAAATCCACCGTCAACGGTATTGCCCTCGGCGATATGCTTTTTCGCATCAGTTAGAACCGTGTTGATATATTGTCTTTGGTTCTGTACAAGTTGAGCTATTTTTGGTTTGAGATCTGTAAATTCGTGTCGATCGCCCTCTGGTACAGGACCAGAGATTATCAATGGTGTTCTTGCATCGTCAATCAAGACAGAGTCAACTTCATCCACAATCGCGTAGTTGTGAACACGCTGCACCATATCTTCAGTTGAGTGTGCCATATTGTCTCGCAGATAATCAAACCCAAAAGCATTGTTTGTGCCATAGGTAATGTCTGCCAGATAAGCTTTTCGACGTTCGGGGGAGTTGGGCTTGTGATAATCGATACAATCCACACTGAGGCCGTGAAATTCGAAAATAGGCGCCATCCATGCACTGTCTCTTTTAGCGAGGTAATCATTTACCGTTACCAAATGAACCCCATTACCACTCAAGGCGTTGAGATATACAGGAAGTGTAGCTACTAAGGTTTTTCCTTCCCCGGTCTGCATTTCGCCAATTTTCCCCTGATGAAGGATAATTCCTCCGATAAGCTGAACATCATAATGGATCATATCCCAAGTGACTTGTTTGCCAGCGGCATCCCATGAATTGGACCAAGTCGCTTTATCTCCATTTAGTTGAACATATGATTTTGCACCTGAAATCTCTCTGTCAAATGCATTAGCTGTGACTTCAATCAAACTGTTGTTTGTAAATCGTTTTGCAGTTTCTTTGACAATGGCAAAGGCAGTTGGCAGAATTTCATCGAGATAAGCCAAAACCCCTTGATTTGATTCTTCCTGCAGCGCGTATATTTGGCTGTATAGAGACTCTTTTTCGTCTATATCAATGCTTTGGTCAATTTGTTGTTGTAGGGAATTTATTTTTTTTTGAAGGGGCGCTCTGATGTCTTGGATTTGGGATTTAAAACCGTTCGTTTTTTCTCTTAATTCATCGTTCGAAATTGCATAGAGTTTTTTCTCTTGTACAAGGATTTGAGAAACGATGGGTTGAATGGATTTTAAATCTTTGCGGGACTTGTCCCCAACAAAAACGCTTAAAATACGATTTAAAATACTCATAGGTTGTCGTCTAGGACAAAAATAAGAAAAAAAAGGTCGTTGTGTGGCTAAACTGTGATGCTAAATTTTAGTACTCATCCTCATTCCAAAGATAATCATCATCAGTTGGGTAATCGGGCCAGATTTCATCGATAGATTCATAAATCTCTCCTTCGTCTTCTATCGCCTGAAGATTTTCAACAACTTCAAGAGGTGAGCCAGTACGAATGGCAAAGTCGATTAGTTCGTCTTTGTTGGCTGGCCAAGGGGCGTCACTGAGATAAGATGCAAGTTCTAAAGTCCAATACATAACACACTGTATTAAGATTGCAAAAGTATAAGTTTGTGGGAACTATGCAAGTAAAAAAGTTAGATTCTCGGAATCCACTTAACTTCCTCACTATCAGTATTTTTACAGATTAAACGTGCTAGGCAAAACAGATAATCTGAAAGTCGGTTGAGATAAATCACAGCAATGTCGTCTACAAATGCACTTTTACTCAGCGTAACAGTGAGTCTTTCTGCACGTCGACACACACATCGGGCAAGGTGAGCATGAGAAGCTACCGTACTTCCTCCCGGCAGAATAAAATGGGTCATTGGCGGAAGGTTAGCAACAATTTTATCGATACATTTCTCAATCCATTTTATATCATCAGTGTCAATTTTGTTAAGGGATAATTCGGTATGCTCCCCATAGACAGCTAGCATGGCTCCCAAAACAAACAAGTGGTTTTGAATCGTAACTAAGTCGGGATAGTAGTATTCGCGTTCAGAATTCGAGGCAATCATTCCCATCCAAGCATTGAGTTCGTCTACTGTTCCATAGGTTTCGATGCGCAGATGGCTTTTGGAAACGCGTTCACCCCCATATAAAGAGGTCATTCCCTGATCGCCAGTTTTGGTGTAGATTTTCATCAGTATATCCTGCATGATGCAGGTGCAATTTTTTTGCTAAGTTAAGAAGATTATTTATATAACTACCTAAAAATCAGTTTTTTTCGTGCGATTGCGAGTAAAAGTAAAAAGGTAGATATAAACAAAGACAAACGTGCAATGTAATCCCCATATGTTACGTAAAAAGTGATTTGTCTTTGTGGGGTGATTGTAGAAGACATGGCATCACGTTCGAGATAGGGAATTTGTTGGGTGACCTCTCCAAAAGTATCAATCACAGCTGATATCCCTGAGTTTGCAGATCTGACAATAGGTAACCTTGTCTCTATTGCGCGAAGTTTGGTGTAACTCAACAATTGGCGATGCCCTGGGGTTGTGCCCCACCAAGCATCATTTGTCATCACGGCTAAAAACTCAGCGCCATTGCGTACAAATCCATTGATAAAACTCCCATAAACAGATTCGTAACAGATAATAGGCGCAACTTTGGTCTCGTTATGAAGTTGAAATACACTTCGCTCTGCACCCGTAGCCCGACTGCGAACTGTCCCTCCCAAGTCAAGCATGATGTTTCCCAGCAAGGGCTCTACGACTTCTTTGTAAGGTAAAGTTTCAACCCCGACGACAAGTTTGGATTTATGATATACTTGCAGAGGATTCGTCCCACTTAAAAATGCACTGTTGTAAAAATCAACCCATTGGTCGCCAAATTGATTTGAAGTTGTGGTTTTGTCTGATTCTGAGTAAACCTGATAAAACTGTATGCCTGTCATCAATTGTACAGTTCCGATTTGATCGATTTCTTCTTGTATAGTCTGGTGTAGTGGGCTCGACAAAAAGTTTGGCAAATAGGATCCAAAACCTTCCGTAAAGTAGGTTTCGGGCGCAAGGATCAAGTTTGTTGTTGGGGTCAGCTTTGGCGCAATGAGCTCAAAAAGTGATTTGGATTGCTCGAGATCACTCGCCACAAATTTTTCCTCATAGGGGTCAATGTTCGGCTGTGCGATAATAACCTCAATCGTTGGATTATTTTGCGGTTTATGATTGCTGTAGACCAGCAAAGAAATACTAATTGGGATGGCAATCGCAACAACGCCCAAAGCTAATTTTCGGATTTCGACCGAAGTCCCTTTAACGGCTTGAAAGCATAAGATATTCACAATCCAAACCCAAAGACTACCCCCAAACACGCCAGTGTATTCATACCATTGTATCCATAAGGTCGTTTCAGAAAACACATTACCCAGTTGAAACCATGGCCATGAAAAGTCCCAATGCAAATGCAGAAGTTCAAAGCTCATCCAAAACGTAGTCAAAAATAAAAGACCTGCTTGGTGTGATAGTCTTCGGATGACCATGCGAGTTGCCATAAATACGATTGTCATCAACCAACTATTTACAATGACAGCAAACCACATTCCAAATGGCGATGCGTTCCAGATCCACCAAGAAATCCCTAAATTCCAAAGGAAAAAGCTTAGAAAAAAGAAAGCAGTTGTTTGTTTTGACTTTTTCGATGGTTGATCATAAAGGACTTGAAGCAAAGGCACAAAAGCGACAAAGATGAGTATAGAAAACCCATTGATCGGCCAAGCAAACGTGAGCAACACAGCACTGAGGATACTTTTGAATAGATTGCTGTTCATTCGTTCAAAGATAGGAAAAGCAAGTCGTATTGATGTTGATGACTTTGTTATCTTCGCATTATGAAGTTTATCCCAAACATTCTCACCCTTGCCAATGCCGCACTTGGTTGTTGCGCACTTTTTTTTATTGCGATACTAGATTTTGACACGGCTGCCCTTTGTGTGTTGTTAGCCGCTGTATTTGATTTTTTTGATGGCTTTGTTGCTCGTACTATGGGATGGACAAGTCGATTTGGCGCTGAGCTGGATTCTCTGGCGGATGTGATTAGTTTTGGTGTAGTTCCGGGGGCGCTTACCACGGTGATGCTAACAACTTTGAATGTTGATTATCCTTGGGTATTTCTCGGGTTTATCATTACGCTAGCTTCTGCTTATCGATTGGCAAAGTATAACACAAGTGAAAGTTGTCAGGCCTACTTTAGGGGTCTTCCCACTCCTGCAAATGCGCTACTTTGGATTGGAGTTCCTCATCTTGATTTCGATTTCACTTTCCCATTCCTTGTAGGAGGTATTGTCTTTACGTCTTATTTACTTAATAGCTCACTTATATTTTATCGTTTCCAACTCAAAAATTCAGTGACATCTGTTGTTTTGATATTGCTAATCATGCTGTCACTCTTGTTTTTGTGGATGCGCTTTGGCCATGGCACATGGAGCTTAGCGATAAGTTTATACGTTTTACTTTCTGTAACGTACCGCCTTGTTGCGAAATCTAAAGGGTAATTTTCTTTTTACGGAGCTCAAAATTTTGCCCGAGGTAAACTTTTCTCACAATCTCATCATTTGCCAAATCTTCTGGTTTTCCTGCTTTCAGTATTTTTCCTTCAAACATCAGATAGGTTCGGTCAGTGATTGCTAGTGTTTCCTGAACATTGTGATCGGTAATCAGGATCCCGATATTTTTTTTCTTCAGATGCGCCACAATTTTTTGAATATCCTCAACCGCAACAGGATCGACCCCTGCAAAGGGCTCGTCTAGAAGTAAAAATTTAGGGTCTGTTGCCAATGCACGAGCGATTTCTGTACGCCTACGCTCTCCACCTGATAGTAAATCTCCACGATTTTTTCGAATGGCGTTTAAACTGAATTCCTCGAGTAAAGACTCTGTTTTTTCTTGTTGTTCAGACTTGCTCATCTTCGTAAGCTCCAACACACAACGGATATTGTCCTCCACACTCAATTTTCGAAAAACCGATGCCTCTTGTGCCAAATAGCCAATGCCATTTTGCGCTCGTTGATACATTGGATAGGAGGTGATATTGGTATTATCCAATACGATAGAACCAGAGTTGGGCTTAATCAAGCCGACGATGGTGTAAAAAGATGTTGTTTTTCCAGCGCCATTTGGTCCGAGTAGCCCGACGATTTCACCTTGACTAACTTCGATACTGACATCATCAACGACTTTTCGTTTGCCGTATTTTTTGGTAATATGATTTGCTGCTAATTTTAACATTGTTTCAGCTTTTGCCGTTCATTTTTCGAACAACTCGTTTGGATATAAAAATACTCAACTCATACAAAATAAGCACAGGAATTGCCACGATGATTTGACTGGCCACATCTGGCGGTGTGATCACTGCAGATAAAAACATGACCATGACCAATGCTATTTTTCGGTATTTGCGCATCAGCTCTGGCGTGATTAACCCGACTTTAGTCAAAAAATAGACCAGAATGGGTAGCTCAAAAATGAGGCCAGAAGCCAAGACAGATGCCCGGATTAGTGCAGTATAGCTGTTGAGATCAAAATCGTTAAATATCTCTGCACTTACCGTGTAGGTGCCCAAAAATCGTATGGACAGAGGCGTAACTACATAGTAGCCAAATAAAACACCTATAAAAAACAAAAGTGAGGATATAGATATGAAGCCACTTGCTGTTCTTTTTTCATGGGTATAGAGACCTGGGCTAATAAATTTCCAAAACTGATAAATCACATAGGGAAAAGCCACGACAAAACCCAAGGTAATGGACGTCCAAATATGTGCTGAAAACTGACCAGCCATGGTGCGGCTCTGAATTCGAAAAGGCAATTCACTGATGCAAAAGCTATCGTCAAAGCCAAGAAGATTGGACGCTTGGCAAAGTAGTTTGTAGGTTAAAAAATCTGTTTTTTTTGGTCCAAACAGTAAAACATCAAAAACAAAATTTTTAGCCAAAAATGCAGCTAAAGCAGCAATCAGTATGGCAACAATTGACCGAAGAAGATGCCATCGTAGATCTTCTAAGTGTTCCAAGAAAGACATTTCCTTTTCAGCCATTCGTACAGGGCTTGTTCAAATTATCAGATTTTTTGCCCAATGTTAGATGAGCTTACAAAGTTTGAAAATTATGACGTATATTTAGTTGGCAAATGTACAAAATCGGCTATACAGGTAAATATGAGTTCCAAAAATTATAAGCTTTCCTCTTCATTAAAGCATTTTTTCGGATTCTCTAAATTTCGTGGTCTTCAAGAAGAAGTGATTCAAACCCTGCTTTCTGGCAAGGATACTTTTGTGATTATGCCCACTGGCGGAGGAAAATCTTTGTGTTATCAATTGCCAGCATTGCTTCTTGAAGGAACAGCTATTGTTGTTTCCCCACTTATCGCTTTGATGAAAAATCAAGTTGATGCCATTCGTGGAATTTCTAAGCAAGATGGCGTAGCACATGTTTTAAATTCCTCACTGACCAAAAATCAAGTGCAAGCGGTAAAGGACGACATCACAAATGGGGTTACGAAATTGCTATATGTAGCGCCTGAGTCATTGACCAAACAAGACTATGTTGATTTTTTGCGTTCTGTAACCGTTAGCTTTATGGCAGTTGATGAGGCGCACTGTATTTCAGAATGGGGCCATGACTTTAGGCCAGAGTACCGAAATTTAAGAGGGATATTAGATCGTATTGATGAAAAGATTCCAGTGATTGGGCTAACCGCTACCGCTACCCCCAAAGTACAAGAAGATATTTTAAAGAATCTTGGGATCACAAATGCAGTTACCTTTAAAGCATCTTTTAACCGCCCAAATTTATTTTATGAGGTCCTGCCAAAAACGGATCAAGTTGACCGTGATATTACCTCATTTATCAAAAAAAATGAAGGGAAGTCGGGTATTGTGTATTGCTTGTCGAGGAAGCGCGTAGAGCAGCTCGCTGAGGTCTTACAGGTCAATGGTATCAAAGCGGTGCCTTATCATGCAGGGCTAGACACCAAACAACGTGTAAAAAATCAAGATATGTTCTTGATGGAAGATGTAGATGTGGTTGTCGCTACCATTGCATTTGGAATGGGAATCGATAAGCCCGATGTGCGATTTGTAATCCATCATGATATCCCAAAAAGTATCGAAAGCTACTACCAAGAAACAGGTCGTGCGGGTCGCGATGGTGGAGAGGGGCACTGCTTGGCGTTTTATGCATATAAAGACATCGAAAAACTAGAAAAATTCATGTCAGGAAAACCCATTGCGGAGCAGGAGATTGGCTATGCTCTTCTACACGAAATGGTTGCCTATGCGGAAACCTCGATGTCTAGGCGCAAGTTTATCCTCCACTATTTTGGCGAAGAGTTTGACGAAAACAATGGTCTCGGTGCGGATATGGATGACAATTCACAAAACCCAAAACCAAAAAAGGAAGCCAAAGAGCAAGTTGAAAAACTACTTACTGTCATCAACGATACCGCCCAACAATATCGATTCAAAGAAATCGTCAATATTCTGTCTGGTATCAAAAATGCGTTGTTGATTACCCGTAAGGTTGTCGATAAAGATTTTTTTGGTGTAGGTTCTGATCAATCTCCATCCTATTGGCGAGCTTTGATTCGCCAACTCCTTGTGGTTGGTTTGCTCAAAAAGGAGATTGAAAGCTATGGCGTTATCAATTTGACGAAAAAAGGGGAGGATTTCCTTCAATCTCCTCACTCATTTTTCATGACTGAAAATCATGAATATGAACAAGTCCAATCTACTACATCATCGAGTGGGGGCGGTGTGGCAGTTTTTGACAAAAAATTGCACGGACTTTTAATAAAAGAACGAAAAAGGGTGGCAGAACAATCTGGCGTTCCTCCGTACGCTGTTTTTCAAGAATCCTCCATTGAAGACATGCTTTTAAAGTACCCAATCACCATTGAAGAGCTCAAAAATATCTACGGGGTAGGTGAGGGGAAGGCGATGAAATTTGGAACCTCTTTTGTCAAACTCATTGAAAAATATTGTGAGGAGAATGACGTCATCCGTCCGCAAGATATCATCATCAAAAGCACGGGTGCCAATTCAACACTCAAATTGTATATCATTCAAAATATCGATCGAAAACTACCCCTTGAAGATATTGCCGATGCCAAAGGAATGAACCGAACTACTTTTATCAAAGAACTCGAAACAATTGTTTTTTCAGGGACAAAACTGGATATTGGCTATGAGGTGGACGCCTTATTTGACGAGGACCAACAGGAGGAGCTGAAGGAGTATTTTTTGGAAGCTGAAAGCGATGATATTCAGCAAGCTTTTGATGAGTTTGACGGAGAATTTGAAGAAGATGACTTGCGAATTTTCCGCATCAAATTTATTAGTGAAGTTGCCAATTAAGCACTTTTCTTTTCGCTATATTTGCCGCCAAATAAATTGATATGAAAGACGGTATTTACGCTGCAATACACACCCAAAAAGGAACCCTAACTCTTCAACTTCATAACGAAAAAACACCAGCTACCGTAGGTAATTTTGTTGGTTTGGCAGAAGGAAGTTTAGCCAACGAAGTGAAACAAAAGGGCACACCTTATTACGATGGGTTGAATTTTCATCGTGTGATACCAGATTTTATGATTCAAGGAGGCTGTCCTCAGGGGAGCGGCGTTGGCGGTCCAGGTTACCAATTTGACGACGAAATCGATCCGAGTTTACGTCATGATAAAGCCGGTATTTTATCGATGGCAAATGCTGGTCCTGGAACAAACGGAAGCCAATTTTTTATTACACATGTCCCCGCTCCGTGGCTAGATGGAAAGCATACGGTCTTTGGCTGTGTTGTTGAAGGACAAGAAATCGTTGACTCCATTGCTCAGGGTGATACGATTGATAAAATCGAGATTCAACGCATTGGTAAAGATGCTCAAGACTGGGATGCTGTTGCCGCCTTCAATTCATTTAATCAAATGGCACAGGAACGCATAGAAGCTCAAAAATCCAAACAAGCGGAAGAACTCGATAAGCTAAGTGCGGGCTTTCAGAAAACGAATAGCGGCTTGCGCTATCAAATCATACAAGAGAGCGCTGGGCAACAAGCGGCTGCTGGCCAAACGGTTTCAGTTCACTACAAAGGTCAACTTCTTGATGGAACAGTGTTTGACTCTTCATACAAACGTCAACAACCCATCGACTTTGTCTTGGGTCAGGGTCAGGTGATTCCTGGTTGGGACGAAGGGGTTTCCTTACTAAAAGTAGGAGACAAAGCGCGTTTTGTGATTCCTTCTGATTTGGCTTATGGATCTAGAGGAGATGGGGGTGTGATTCCCCCAGATGCTGCATTGATTTTTGATGTTGAGCTTGTGGCTGTGAGCTAGCTCTTCCACTTGATATTACAACCGATACTCGGCTTTTGAGTTGGTAAAATCTCTTTTCCATTACACATGGCCTCTAATGCAGATCTCATGTCCTTGCCACTAACTGGAATTCCATTTTCAGGTCTAGAGTCGTCCAACTGTCCGCGGTAAACCAAAGACTTGCTCTTATCAAAAATATAAAAATCAGGCGTGCAAGCTGCGTCGTATGCGCGCGCAACTTCTTGGGTTTCATCATAGAGATAGGCAAAAGGAAAATTTTGCTCGGCAGCTACTTTGGTCATCAAATCGGGAGAGTCGTCTGGGTAGTTTTCAACATCATTGCTTGAAATCGCAACAAAAGAAACGCCTTTGTCTACATAATCATTGGCCAAATCAACAATCCCTGTAAAGACATGTTTGACAAATGGACAATGATTGCAAATAAACATCACTACAGTCCCCTCTTTTCCTTGAATTTGGTCAAGTGATAAGGTCTCTCCGCTTACTGTATCTAAGAGTGAGAATGCAGGTGCTTGTGTGCCCAAGGGCAACATATTGGATGGTGTACGTGCCATGTTTTTTTACAAAAATACAAATATCATTCCTGCTCATCCTCTTTTTTTGAAGTTGAGTTCTCATCCACACTTTCCGATTTTTTTGATGGATTAGACTTGTTTTTTTCTTCGATTAGCTGAATTACATCCTTAAAGTGCTGATGAAATTCATAGATGGAATCTTCGTAAATGTGAAGGGTTTCACGAAAATATTGTGGATTGTCAGTAGTAGAATTTATATCTCGAATGCTTTGTGTTAATTTGAGATAATGATTCCCATGCTTATTTTCATAAACATCAAAAAAATACGTTTTGTGACGGCTTCTTAATCGGTGTGACATCACGGGGTTACGATGTGTTTTGTCTTCGTTCATCGGATTTTGATTCGGGTTAATATTGTTTAAATGTAAGATTTTTAAAGGAAACAATAAACCGCTTACAGCTGCTTTTTACACAGCTCTGCATAATGACCAGGTGCGTTGACCAATGTCTCATGTGTGCCATATTGGACAATACGACCCTCGTCCATCACCAGTATGTAGTCTGCATTTTTGGCTGAAGATACTCGATGACAAACCACGATTGTTGTCGATTGAAAAGACATCGATTTTAGATTGCTCAATATGGTTTCCTCGGTTTGGGTATCCACAGCGGAAAAGGAATCGTCAAAGAGTAAAATTTCGGGCTGCTTAATCAAAGCTCTGGCGATTGAGATCCGCTGCTTTTGACCCCCAGAAAGTGATACGCCTCGTTCACCAATAATGGTTTGGTAGCCCTTAGAAAAATTCATGATGCTGTTGTGAACAGCTGCTTGTTTGGCAGCATTTTCAACTTCAGTTTTGGTCGTCTCGGCCTTTCCAAAACGGATATTGTTTTCCAATGTATCTGAAAATAAAAAGGCCTCTTGCGGTACAGCTCCAATATGATCCCTCAACATCTTGAGATCGAGCTCTCGAACATCTATACCACCAACTTTGACGGCTCCTGAGCTCACATCATACATCCTTGTAATGAGTTGTAAAAGCGTAGTTTTTCCACAACCTGTCCGACCCAAAATTGCTAAGGTTTTTCCAGATTCAAGTTGAAAGCTCAGCTCTTTAACGGCTTCCTCTCTGGCATCGTCATAAGAAAATGAGACATTTTGAAATTCGATGCTGTAGGATTGGAGATTTTTGCCACCTTTTGGATTGACGATCTCTGGATCTTGTTCCAAAAACTCATTGATTCGTTTTTGTGAAGCTTCCGCTTGTTGCACGATAGAAGTTACCCAGCCAACAGTGGCCACGGGCCATGTCAACATATTGATGTAAATGATAAATTCTGCTAGGGTACCCAATTCAATTTGACCATTGATAAACTGCCTACCGCCGATAAAGATGACCAAAATGTTAGAAAGCCCAATCAATAAAATCATCAATGGGAAAAACCATGCTTGCACCTGAACCAAATGCATATTTTTTGACATGCTCCCCAAAGCCAAAGACCCCATCTTTTGATTTGCAGTTGGTTCTATTGCATTGGCTTTGATAACCCCAATCCCACTAAACATTTCTTGCGCAAAGGCAGAGAGTTTAGAGAGGTATTCTTGAACAATGGTACTGCGTTTGTGGATCGATCTGCTCAATTGATAGATGGCCAATGACAGTAGCGGAAGGGGTGCCAAAGCATAGAGAGTCAAAGTGGGAGCTACGCTAATCATGTAGGAGATCACAATCACAAAAAGCGATACCGTATTGATGCTGTACATCAGCGCTGGGCCAAAATACATACGCACTTTGGAAACATCTTCACTAATTCTGTTCATCAAATCTCCAGTGCGATTGTTTTTGTAAAAGTTTAAGCTCAATCGCTGATAATGTTGATAGATTTCATTTTTGAGATCAAACTCAATAAAACGCGACACATTGATAATCGTTTGCCGCATGGTAAAGGTAAACAGCCCTGAAAGTATGGCAGCTCCAACGATCAACGCGATGTTTTGAAGCAAGATGTTTTTGGTTTCTGTGAGGCCTCCAGTGGGGTCGGTCAGATACCGATTGACTACGGTGATTGAATCACCAACCAAACTCGGCGCAACAACGGCAAATACCTTGGCAGTGATCGTAAAAACGAATCCGAGTACAAGACGTGTTTGATACTTGTAAAGATATTTATTAAGGTACTGTAATGCGCGCAACGTTCTGAAATTCTTTCCTCAAAGATAGTGTGCAAGTTTTAATTTACCGTATGTGGATTTCAAACCGTTAATAAGTGTATTTTTGTAGGGAATTTATGAAATCTTTGACATGCTGACCAGACGACATTTGCGCGTAAAAGTGATGCAACAGCTTTACGCAAATACCATAAGTTATCCTTTTGACCTAAAAGTCGCTCAACAACAATTACAGCTTAGTAATACAGGTTTTTTTGAATTATACTTATTGCTACTCAATATGTTTATTGAGGTGCAAGCGTGTGGTCGGTCACTACACAAACTCGCGGAAAAGCAGTATTTGAAAGCCGACTCTGGTCAGCTAAATCCAAAATTCTTTTCCAATCAAGCAATTGCAAAATTGCTTAACAGTAAGATTTTGGAAACAAAGACCGCCAAGTTTAAAATCAATTATTGGAAAAAGCACGATGAGTATGTTCGTTTGATATGGGATCAAATTGCTGCAAGTGATCGTTATGATGCCTATCTTTCAGAAAATGAAACCGGTTTTGTGGCCGATAAGACTGCCCTGATTGATCTTTTTACAGAGGTTATTGCACCCTATGAGCGACTTCATGAATTGATCGAAGAAATCAAGCCCTCATGGGTTGATGATTTTCCATTGGTCAACACCATCGTGCGAAACACCCTTTTTCACATGCACGAAGATACCGATCCGGAAGATTTGATATTGACGTCAATATATAAAGACAAAGAAGACCAAACTTTTGCAATAGACTTGTTAAAATCTGTCGCGGTTCATGATGAGGAGCTAACAGCCCAATTGAAAGGGCGCACACCCAATTGGGAGCAGGATCGGATTGCGGTATTGGATATGATTTTACTTAAACTCGCCATCGCTGAATTTCTGTACTTCCCATCGATTCCGTCCAAGGTTACTATCAATGAATACCTCGAAATAGCCAAAGAGTATGCAACTCCAAAAAGCAGCACGTTTATCAATGGAATTTTAGATGTGATTTCCAAAGAGCTAGCGCGCAATCAGTCCGCTGACAAATAATATAGAGAATCAATCGAAATTTGTACCTTTACTACAAAATTTATCGCATGAAATTCACAAACATTTTATTTCTAGCAGTTCTTCTAACTGCTTGTACGACTGATCCATCAAAAAAAGCAAAAGCAAATGAGATTACAACGGCTGCAGCAGAAGCTTCAACGACCGATGCTCCTATAATGACATTTGACAAATTGTCACATGATTTTGGCACAATCAATGAAGGGGAGGTTGTAGAAACGGTTTTTACATTTACAAACACTGGCTCATCCGATTTGCTCATCCTCAATGCTCGTGGAAGTTGTGGTTGTACGGTTCCTGACTATCCAAAAGACCAACCCATTGCTCCTGGCGATAGTGCAGAGGTAACAGTTAAGTTTGATTCGAACAACAAGCCGAATGCAAACAACCGATCAGTGACGTTCACGACAAACACTGAAAAGGGTAGAGAGGTTGTTCAAATCAGAACATTTGTAACTCCAGATCCCTTAAAAGAACAACAACGAGAAGCCCGTCGCCAAGCAGCGCAGGCCAATCAACAATAAATGAATAACAATTATGGAAGGCGCATTTACAGGTCAGCTCCCATTTCTGTTGATGATGTTTGGAGTCATATTCTTTTTTATGATTCTTCCTCAGCAACGCAGAGCGAAAAAAGAGAAAGCTTTTAAAAACAGCATGAAAAAAGGCGATCGTGTGATTACGAAGTTTGGTGTCCACGGTAAGATCGTAGAAGTCAATGACCAAAATGATTCTTGTGTGGTGGAAACCATGGCTGGAAAATTGAAAATGGAACGAGGTTTCATTTCAATGGAACTCAGTCAGAAGCTCGCACCGCCCTCCAAAAGATAACAAACAAAAGCGCCTCTGGCGCTTTTTTTATGCGAAGAAGGTGTACAAACAAATCATCAGACCCATTTTGTTTTTATTTGATGCGGAGAGCGTTCACCATTTTTCATTTGCATCAATCCGACTTGTTCATAAAATCCCTTTTGTAGGAACCTTGGTTCGTCGGTGGTATTCCATAAATCATCCCAAACTCGAACGCCATGTATTTGGCATTCGTTTTCCTAATCCAATTGGTCTTGCTGCCGGGTTTGACAAAGATGCCAAGCTGTATAAAGAGCTCTCCAATTTTGGATTTGGCTTTATTGAAATCGGAACCCTTACGCCAAAACCTCAAGACGGAAACCCCAAAAAACGCCTTTTTCGATTGTTAGCCGATCAGGGGATCATCAATCGGATGGGGTTTAATAACCAAGGCGTTGATGCAGCAATTTCGAGATTAAAAAAGAATAAGAATGTGATTGTAGGGGGCAATATCGGCAAAAACAAAACGACACCAAACGACCAAGCTATTGAAGATTATCTCCTTTGTTTTAATGCTTTATTTCCTCATGTCGATTATTTTGTTGTGAATGTCAGTTCCCCAAACACACCAAACCTGCGTGAGCTGCAAGAGAAAAAACCACTTACGGCTCTACTACAAACCCTGCAAGCAGAAAACCAGAAGCACCAAAACCCCAAGCCAATCCTGTTAAAAATCGCTCCTGATCTGACCGACACCCAATTGTTGGATATCATCCATATTGTTTCTGACACCAAGATCGATGGCGTCATCGCAACCAATACAACGATTGCCCGAAATGGACTTCAAAGCGACTCTGCGATTTGCACAGAAACAGGTGGTTTGAGTGGGAAACCCCTCAGCAATCGAAGTAACGATGTGATCCGTTTTCTTCACACAAACAGCAAAGGTAGCTTTCCTATTATCGGAGTTGGAGGCATTCATACCCCCCAAGATGCGATAGACAAACTAGAAGCAGGTGCATCCTTACTTCAAATCTATACAGGTTTTGTCTATGAAGGACCTGGAATGGTAAAGCGTATTCTCAAAGGTTTGTAGAAAAAAATATATTTATATATTTGCACAATATTAACCCTAATCTTATTACAATGATTTATGTATTTATGGTCCTAACTGGTCTCATCATTGCCTTTATTTTCAATATTTTTTTCAAATTAAAAATACGTTCTCTCTACATTTTTAGTGTAGTTGGTTCATTTATTGGAAGTTTGGCAATTGACCCAAATCAGTTTTCACTGGTGGCAAGTTTAGTCGGAGCGGTAATCGTTGTTTTCATTGTCTGCTCTACACAGCGGGCATAACCATTTTTCGCAACTCGAAACTAGGTTTTCAATTGGTCTGACTGAATAATTTCATCAATTTTTGTAAGTTCACGATTTTAAAAGAACAACGATGTCAATTCAGAAATTATTCAATCACGCACCCTTACTTTTGGGTTGTGTATTCATGATCTCTTGCGTAACTAAGACAGGAGTAAACAACCCTTTACTACAAGAGTGGACAGGGCCATATGGTGGTTTGCCTGCTTTTGACAAAATCGATATTGCCGATGTGGAAGATGCGATGGTCACTGGAATGGAGCTAAGCCTAGCTGAAATTGAAACCATTGCCAACAACCCCGAAGCACCAAATTTTGAAAATACAATTGTCGAAATGGAGCGGTCTGGTGCAGCACTCGACCGTGCATTTCGCTATTATGGGATTCTAAGAAGCAATATATCCACACCAGCATTTAGAGAAATTGATGTGGCACTTGCTCCTCAATTTGCAGATTACAGTGCTAAAATCACTCAAAATCAACGCCTTTTTTCTAGAATTAAATTCATCTATGAAAAGTCATTGCAATCGCCTTTAGAAGATGATCAACAACGTGTTGTGGAGCTTACCTACAAAGGATTTGAAATGAATGGTGCTGCTTTGGACTCCTTATCTAAAGCTCGTTATGCCGATATCAATCGTGAACTTTCATCTCTCTACACCACGTTTTCAAACAACGTACTCCACGATGAGGAAAATTATGTCACCTTTTTGACAGAAGACCAATTGGGTGGACTGTCAGACGGCTACATCAAATCTGCTGCTCGTATTGCTACTGCAAAAGGGCAGGAGGGAAAATATGCGGTGACCAATACGCGCTCGTCAATGGATCCGTTTTTGACGTCCTCAACAGAACGTGAACTCCGAAAAAACGTTTGGACCAACTACTATTCACGTGGTGATAATAATGATGAATATGACAACAAAGCAATTATTGCCAAGATTCTTCAACTGCGCCGTGAGCGAGTAGAACTCTTGGGATATCCCGATTACCCGACATGGCGCTTGCAAGATCGCATGGCGAAAAATCCAGCCAACGCTCTCCTGTTGATGGAAACCGTATGGCCAGCAGCCATTGCCCGTGTTGCGGAAGAAGTTGCCGATATGCAAACCATTGCCGATCAAAGTGGAGATCAGATTACGATCGAACCGTGGGATTATCGCTTTTATGCCGAAAAGGTACGTCGTGCAAAATACGATCTCAACTCAGAGGAGGTGAGGCAGTATCTTCAACTCGATAAGCTAACCGACGCCATGCATTATGTTGCAGGACGATTGTTTAACTATGCGTTTAATCCCGTTCCGGAGGGAAGCGTTCCCGTCTTTCATGAGGATGTCAAGGTTTGGGATGTGACAGATATCACAACCGGGAATCACATAGGATTGTGGTATCTCGACCCCTATGCTAGAGAAGGCAAAAGGTCAGGTGCGTGGGCAACCACCTACCGCAGCCATACCACCTTTGACGGAAAAACAAATGTATTGGCCTCCAACAATTCCAATTTTGTCAAGCCCGCACCAGGCGAGCCATTGCTGATTTCTTGGGATGATGCGACGACTTTCTTTCATGAGTTTGGACATGCGCTTCATTTCTTTTCATCAGA
The DNA here is from genome assembly GCA_029238125.1 of Flavobacteriaceae bacterium. Taxonomy (GTDB): domain Bacteria; phylum Bacteroidota; class Bacteroidia; order Flavobacteriales; family Flavobacteriaceae; genus UBA724. The sequence goes on from JAQWGQ010000030.1 coordinate 30,695, forward strand.
AGTACGCTATCCAACACTCAATGGAGGGGTTCGTGATTATACCGAATTCCAGTCGCAACTCCTCGAGCGATGGCTCTCTACCGACGAGGTGATTGACAACTATTTGCTTCACGCAGATACAGGCCAACCTATGCCCGATGAGTTGGTTGCTAAAATCAAAAACGCAGCGACTTTTAATCAGGGTTTCGCAACAACCGAATATCTTGCTTCCGCATTGATCGATATGAAAATACACTTGGCAGATCCAACCACTATGGATGTCGGAGTTTTTGAAAAAGAAACTCTGGCTGAGTTGAATATGCCAAAAGAACTTCCCATGCGCCATCGTACACCTCACTTTGGACACGTATTCTCTGGCGAGGGCTATGCCACTGCCTATTACGGGTATATGTGGGCCGATGTGCTGACTGCCGATGCCTCAGAAGCTTTTGCGCAAGCACCTGGGGGCTATTACGATGAGGATTTGTCAGACAAGTTGGTCAAATACCTTTTTGCACCTCGTAATTCTATCGATCCCAACGAGGCCTTTCGTTTGTTTAGAGGTCGGGATGCAGATGTCAACGCCTTGTTGCGCGCACGGGGCTTTCCAACCAAATAAGAGCTGGTGTTTGATTTTGGACTCATTACAGCGATTGGTCTGATTCATCTGGTCGCATTGGTTAGCCCTGGCCCTGACTTTGTGGTGGCCTGCCGCAATACCCTGATGTATTCACGATTCATAGGAATTTACACGGCTGTGGGCTTTGGACTTGGGATTTGTGTCCATATCAGTTATGCTGTTTTTGGATTGTCGTGGTTGATCGCTAATAATGAACTCATTTTTACAGTTATTCAATACCTTGGGGCTTTCTATCTGATGTTGATTGGCTTTCAATCCTTGCGGAGTTTTCAGAGTCATGTTGAACAAAACGCAGCTTCCGTTTCAAATATGATTTCTCCATTTCGTGCAGTCCGTATCGGTTTTATCACCAATGTCCTAAATCCCAAAGCCACGCTCTTTTTTCTGAGTTTGTTTTCGACCATGCTTACCCCAACGGTTGGCAAGTTGACTTTGGTGGTGATTGCAGTGCTGCTTGTGGTGACGACCATCTTATGGTTTTCTTTGGTAGCTTTATTGATCTCCCAACCGCGCTTTACAACCATTCTAAAGCGTTATGAGAAAACAATACAACAATTTTTTGGGGTTTTACTGATTGGGATTGGAGGCTTAATATTAATTTTCTAAAACCCTAGAATTGTGTAAATTGGGTGCTAAACGACAACCATGATCAATTCCTTATCCGAATTTAAAGTGACATCCGCAAAAGCCCTAGAAAACCCAGACGGGTTCTGGAGTGAAGTCGCCAGCGAATTTCATTGGAAATCGCCTTGGAAACAAACTCTTGACTATGACTTTTCCAAGCCTGAAGTCAAATGGTTTGTCGGAGGTAAACTCAACATAACCGAGAACTGTCTTGACCGCCATCTCGCAACCCAGCCAAACAAGACCGCTATTCTTTTTGAACCCAATGACCCAACTGAAACGGCCCAACACATCACCTATAAAGAGCTTCATAAACGGGTTTGTCAAACCGCCAATATGCTCATGGCCAATGGTGCCAAAAAGGGAGACCGCATTTGTATCTATATGCCCATGGTGCCAGAGTTGGCTATTGCTGTTTTGGCTTGCGCGCGCATTGGGGCGATTCACTCGGTTGTCTTTGCGGGCTTTTCGGCAACGGCTCTCGCTGCACGCATCAACGATGCATCATGCAGCATGTTGCTCACAGCCGATGGGGGCTTTCGTGGTGCCAAAACCATTGCACTAAAGGAAATCGCCGATGATGCACTGACCTCTTGTTCAACGGTCAACTGTTGTTTGGTCCTTCAGCGTACTCAGCAAGAAGTACAATGGAATTCTATTGACAAATGGTGGCATGAGGAGTTGGAAAAAATCGATGACAATTGTCCAGCTGAAGTGATGGATAGCGAAGATCCGTTGTTTATCCTCTACACCTCTGGTTCTACGGGCAAGCCCAAAGGGATGGTGCACACTTGTGGGGGCTATATGGTGTATACAGCATACACCTTTAAAAATGTATTTCAGTGTCAACCCAACGATGTGTATTGGTGTACAGCAGATATCGGTTGGATTACAGGGCACTCCTATATCGTTTATGGTCCTTTGGCCAATGGGGCGACTACGGTCATGTTTGAAGGTGTGCCGTCTTACCCAGCTTTTGATCGCTTTTGGGAGGTCTGTGCCAAACATAACATCACGCATTTTTACACAGCACCAACTGCCATTCGTGCGCTGGAAAAACACCCCACATCACTTGTTGAGAAGCATGACTTGTCATCATTAAAAGTATTGGGCTCCGTAGGCGAACCTATCAATGCCGAAGCATGGCATTGGTACGACAAGCATGTTGGAAAACACAACTGTCCCATTGTAGATACTTGGTGGCAAACGGAAACAGGGGGGATTTTGATCAGTTCCTTGGCTGGAGTGACGCCACAAAAGCCAACCTTTGCAACCTTACCCATGCCAGGAGTTCAAACAGTTCTTTTAAACAATGAAGGCGATGAAATTGAAGGAGAGGGCGAAGGAATTTTGGCGATTAAGCACCCTTGGCCTTCGATTGCTCGTACCATTTGGGGAGATCACGAGCGATACAAAAACGTGTATTTCAGTGCTTATCCAGGCTATTATTTCCCAGGTGATGGTGCTTTACGAGATGCGGAGGGGAATTTTCGCATCACAGGACGAGTTGACGATGTGGTCATTGTTTCTGGTCATAACTTGGGTACCGCACCGATTGAGAATGCCATCAACGAGCACCCTAATGTTGTAGAAAGTGCAGTTGTTGGCTTTCCTCATGATGTTAAAGGGAATGCACTACACGCTTTTGCCATTGTACGTAGCAGAGCAGATGACAATGAAACATTAAAAAATGAGCTACGCGCCCTTGTGGCAAAAACCATAGGACCAATCGCTAAACCAGACCGTATCCAGGTGGTAAGTGGACTTCCTAAAACGCGAAGTGGTAAAATCATGCGTCGCATACTGCGCAAGTTAGCAGCAGGTGAATACGATCAATTGGGTGACGTTTCTACTTTGTTGAACCCAGAAGTGGTGGAGGAGATTAAGCAGAATAAGTAATATTTCCTTTTTTTGATTAAGTTTGTTATACCAAATCTTAATCATGAAAATTCACATCGCAATTTCTGTAAAAGATATAAATACTTCCATAAAAGAATACAGCAAGTTTCTTTATTGCAACCCTGTTTTAGTAGTTGAAAATGAGTATGCACTGTGGAGAACAAAACAATTAAACCTGTCATTGAGAAGAACAGATGACTCCCCTGGCGTGATTTGACATCTTGGGTTTGAATCTAAAAAACATAAAGGTTTTGATTCTTTTACAGACTCAAATGGAGTGTTGTGGGAATTGTTTGATAAAAAATCGCAAGCAAAAGAAATTAATGAACATTGGGATAGTGCAAATTACCATCCCTAGGTTCGTTAAGCGAAATAGCTAAATGTCTCTCCGCTTTGTATCGTTTGGATACTTTCGTAAATCAAACGAATGACATTTTCCACATCGTCTTTATGGACGGTCTCCACTGTGGTGTGCATATAGCGCAACGGTAGAGAAATCAAAGCAGAAGGCACACCGCCATTGCTGTAGGCAAAGGCATCGGTATCGGTTCCTGTATAGCGTGATGACGCATGACGTTGAAACGGAATTTTATTGTTTTCTGCGGTTTCGATAATTCGATCGCGCAGTTTTTGCTGAATGGCAGGCGCATAGGAAATCACAGGCCCTTTTCCAATCACATTATCACCCTGTTTCTTTTTGTCAATCATCGGAGTAGAGGTGTCATGACAAACATCTGTTACAATTGCCACATTAGGCTGAATACGTTGTGTGATCATTTCAGCGCCACGCAATCCGATCTCTTCTTGTACGGAGTTTGTAATGTAGAGACCAAAAGGAAGTTTTACTTGATTCTCATGTAGTAAACGTGCAACTTCCGCAATCATAAATCCACCCACGCGGTTGTCGAGGGCACGGCATACAAATTTATCTTTGTTGAGGACGTGAAAAGCATCGGGGTAGGTGATCACACAACCAACGTGTACACCCATTTTTTCGACTTCTTTTTTGTCTTTGGCTCCGATATCAATGGTGATATTTTCGAGCTTAGGTGTATCCTCCTTGCCAGCCATGCGGGTATGGATGGCAGGCCAACCGAAAACCCCTTTTACGATTCCTTTTTTCGTGTGGATGTTGACCCATTTTGAAGGGGCAATCATATGGTCTGAACCCCCATTTCGGATCACGTGTATAAGTCCATTTTCAGTGATATAGTTCACATACCATGAAATTTCATCCGAATGTGCTTCGATAACCACTTTAAAAGGTGCATCTGGGTTGATCACACCAACAGCAGTTCCATAAGTATCCGTAATAAAGGTGTCAACATATGGTTTTAAATAGTCCATCCAAATTTTTTGCCCTTCCCATTCATATCCAGTGGGGGAGGGGTTGTTGAGATAGGTTTCCAAAAAGCTTATCGACTTTTTATTCAACACATTCGATTTTTTCATCAAAATAATTTTGGGTAAAAATACAACTTTAAAGATTGTGAACCAGTATTGTTTTCTGGCAATGTTTACTTTTGGGGCATGAAATGGACTTGGTTGTTTTTGTGCTTGTCTGTCGCGTTAATGCATGCACAAACGGATTCTTTTCCCATGGTGATCCTGCCTGGTGAGAAGACACCGCAGTCATACATCGGGTTGGACGAAGTGGTTGTTTATCAGCCCATAAAGCTCAATTCTTTTGAGGAAATGAAGAAATACATGCTATTGCGCCGTCGTGTGCTCAAGGTATATCCCTATGCCCAATTGGCCTCGGAGCGATTCACAACTCTCAAAGAACGTTTATATCGGATAGATAAACGTCGCCAAAAAAAGCGTTATGCCAAAAGGATTGAAAAGTATTTAGAGGGAGAGTTTTCAGAGGAATTAAAAAAGCTCACGCGTAAAGAGGGTCAGATATTGGTCAAGCTGATCCATCGCGAAACGGGGATTACACCACACACCTTGGTCAAGACCTATCGCAATGGCCTCCGTGCAGCCGTTTATCAATTCACAGCCAAGTTGTTTGATATTGATTTAAAGACAGAATATGATCCGTCAAATGTACAAGAGGACATGTGGATTGAAGACATTTTATTGCGATCAGGCAAGACAATGCGTTATTTTGAAGAAAACGCCAAAAAATAACTTCTTTTGTATATGACTTGCTGTCAGCATATTAGTTAAAGACCAGAGCTCTTTTTAGAAAACAGAATTAAATAATTGAAGAAAAAGGTTGGCTGCTAAATTAAGAGGTCTATATTTGCACCCGCAAAAAACGTTTAATCTCGTTTTGATAAGATTTAAAAAAAATAGTTTTAAATGCTTGTGAGAAAAGAAAAAGAACGTAAATTTGCAACCGCTTTCATAAAAAACGAAAGCAAACGAATTTAGAAGTTCATTGACTTATTGAGAATGACAGCGCGTATTTAAGTTGCTTCGGCAACTTGAAACGAAATTAAGTAGAACCATCATGAGTACTCGAATCAATTTGGTTGTCAACATTATTAAAAATTGACA
>JAQWGQ010000010.1 GCA_029238125.1 Flavobacteriaceae bacterium
CACGGTAAGACTTAAACTCATTACCGTTATTTTTTTTACGTTACGCCAGTGTTTTTGGGTCAAATCAATATATTAACTTTGCTTGCTAAACAAGAATCATGCCTGTAATCCTCGGAATCGAATCATCTTGTGACGATACGGCAGCAGCTGTACTCGTAGACGGGCATATTCGTTCAAATATTATTGCCAATCAGAAAGTGCATAAACAGTACGGAGGTGTTGTCCCCGAACTGGCTGCACGCGCACACCTACAGAATATCATTCCTGTGGTCGACCAAGCTCTTTCAACAGCAAATATCGATAAAAAAGAGGTAAATGCAGTAGCTTACACTTTAGGCCCTGGATTAATTGGCTCCTTACTTGTTGGGAATTCGTTTGCCAAGTCACTCTCAATGTCACTAGGAGTTCCACTGATCGAAGTCAATCACATGCAAGCGCACTTGCTTGTTCATTTTGAAAAATCGATTCCTGATCCGTCATTTCCATTCTTAGGGCTTACGGTTTCCGGAGGTCATACGCAATTGGTCCTTGTAAACAGTCCATTTGAAATGGAAGTCATTGGGCAAACTCTTGACGATGCTGTTGGTGAGGCCTTTGATAAAGCTGGTAAAATGATCGGTCTCCCCTATCCAGCAGGGCCATACATCGATAAATATGCGCAAAATGGAAAACCCAACATCCCGTTTTCCATGCCAAAGGTTCCCGGTTTAGATTTTAGTTTTAGTGGATTTAAAACCAGTGTATTGTATTTTTTAAGAAAACAACAGCAACTGGACAAGGATTATATCCAAAACCACCGCAACGATTTGTGTTCGTCCGTACAACACATCCTTGTCAGTATATTGATGGAAAAGCTTGAAAAAGCAGTCATTCAAACGGGTATTAAAGAAATTGTGATTGGGGGCGGTGTTTCGGCAAACTCTGGTCTTCGACAAGCTTTATCCAAGCAGACAGATTGGAATGTATTTATTCCGCCATTATCATTCACAACAGATAATGCTGCAATGATTGCAGTTGCTGGCTATTTTAAATATCAAAACAACAACTTTGGTGTCTTGGATCGCCAAGCACAATCGAGAATGTCTTTGTAATGCAGCAATTTTATCTTTCATCCCTATCTAAAAACGATACAGAAATTCATTTTGACAAAAATGAAAGCAAACATCTATCTAAAGTTCTTCGAAAAAAAGTTGGGGATTCCATTACAATTACCAATGGCATTGGGTATCGCTTTTCGGCAACCTTATCCCATGTAAATCACAATGCATGTACAGCCATCATAAATCAATGCATGGAAATCAGTCCAGATCCTTATAAACTACATATTTTCATCGCGCCCACAAAAAGCAATGATCGCATGGATTGGTTTGTTGAAAAAGCCACTGAAATTGGTGTTCATGCCATCACACCTATCATTTGTCAAAGAAGTGACCGAAAAGTGATCAAACAAGAACGATTGCAAAAAATCGCAGTTGCTGCCATGAAACAATCCCTAGGAGCTTATTTGCCTATTATTCATCCCGCAAGTGATTTTAGCAAATCGTTAAATAAAGTTGAAGGGACAGCCTGTATCGCACACTGTCAAAACACGAATAAAATAGCAATCGACAGAGTATCATTCAAAGAAAAATCCATATCGATCTTCATTGGTCCAGAGGGAGATTTCACACCTGAGGAAATCCAAGCTGCAGCCAATGCCAACGTCACTGCGGTAACATTGGGAGAAAAACGGTTGCGCACCGAAACTGCTGGTATTATCGCTTGCCACAGTATATCACTATTATATCCGTAAAAAACTTATCTTTAGTCTATGAAACCAAAAGAACTTACCCAAGCGATTGTACAAGCATTTCTCATCATTATATTGTTGATTGGATTGTATCAAGTCGTAGTCTCCATACAATCCGTTATATTTTACATTCTTATTGCTGCAGTCGTTTCCCTAATCGGACGCCCAATTGCGCAATTATTGAAGAGAGTCAAATTTGGCAAAACCTTATCATCTGTCACAACCATAGCAATTTTGATGACCACATTTTTTGGAATTGTTTCCTTACTACTACCAGTAATTTTTGAGCAGGCCAAAAATCTTTCCTTACTGAATGTAAACGCTTTTGAAGCCACGGCGACAAAATTGATTAACGAGCTTAGTATATATCTCCGTGATTATGGGGTTGATTTGCAAAGTTGGGTCGATCGTAGCTTGGCAGAAGTTGATTATAGTTTTCTTCCCGATGCCATCAATACCGTTCTCAATGGACTCAGTGGGTTCACGATTGGTGTATTTTCGGTAATTTTTATTTCCTTTTTCTTTTTGAGAGACAGTGGTTTGGCAGAAAGAATGGTAATGGTTTTTGTAGCAGATAAAAACGTTAAAAGAGTTGAAAAGTCAATTTTGTCAATCAAGAATTTGCTGTCTAGGTATTTTATCGGATTACTAGTTCAGATCACGGTCTTATTTGTCATTTACACCCTTGTACTTCTGATATTTGGAATTCCAAATGCGGTAACGATTGCACTTGTTTGTGCCCTACTGAATATCATACCATTTTTGGGGCCGATTATTGGTACGGTTTTGATTATCTTTTTGACCATGACAAGTAATCTAGATGCCAGTTTTGCATCAGTCACACTTCCCAAAACAGTTTATGTGCTTATCGGATTTACCATTGGACAGTTGATTGATAATTTTTTGACACAGCCCTATGTTTTTTCTACATCTGTAAAATCTCATCCGCTCGAAATTTTTATTATCATATTGGTAGGTGGGCTTTTATTTGGTCCACTAGGAATGATTATTGCGGTTCCATCATATACAGCGTTAAAAGTCATTTTTAAAGAGTTTTATGCTCACAATAAAGTTGTAAAGGCACTTACTAAAAACATGTAAAGCACATGAAACTATCCAATACAGAAACCATTGCGAACCAAACGATTACGGAAACCCTAGGCATTGCACGTGGAAGTACAGTAAGAAGTCGAAACATTGGGCGAGATATTTTTGCGAGTCTTAAAAACATCGTCGGCGGTGAGATTGAAGAATACACCAAACTGCAAGCAGATGCTCGAGAGCAAGCCCTACACAGGATGATTGCGGATGCGCAAAAGCTTGGAGCTGATGCCGTGGTCAATGTCCGATTTACGACTTCAGTTGTGGCGCAAGGGGCTTCTGAAATGTTGGCTTATGGAACGGCTGTTAAATTAAAATAGATGACCTTTATTTTTTATGGGGCGGTAGGAATTGCATTGATTGTATTAGCAATTATCAAATACAACGAACGCCAAAACGATGACTTTGATAAGCGGAGCAATTGAAGTGTCAAATAAGTTGTCGATTTTCCGCTGATAATGTATTTTTGCGTCCGATTAAATAATCCAAAGGAGAGGTGCCAGAGTGGTAATGGAGCAGATTGCTAATCTGTCAACGCGAAAGTGTTGCCTGGGTTCGAATCCCAGTCTCTCCGCTCAACCCCCTTGTAAGCAATTGATTTACAAGGGTTTTTTATCAGGTCGCGTAGCTCAGCTGGATAGAGCATCTGCCTTCTAAGCAGACGGTCATAGGTTCGAATCCTATCGCGATCACGAATAAATCATACAATAAGAAAAAACGCCAAGCTTGCTTGAGCGTTTTTTCTTATTGTATGATTTTCATAACAGATTTAAAACAAATGTTTAATGAATTTAAATTGCTTAAAAGCATGACTTAATATACTTTAAGCACTTTCAAGATATAATTCATTTGATTTTAACCTAGATTTTAAAGGAAATAATTAAATTTGCACATATAAAACACAATCAAAATGAAGAATAAACTATGGGTTTTGGTTCTTATTGCTGTAGCAGTGGCCATTTACTTTTTTACAAAAGACAGCTCTGAAGCGACTGTAGCTGAAGAAGCGACAACAGAGGAAGTTGTAACTGAAGAAGCGACAACAGAGGGAGTTGTAATTGAAGAAGAAACTGAGGAAGAATCTTCAGTTGAATAACAGCTTTTAATCTAAATATTAGGGGAGTCTTCACTCCCCTTTTTTTTTGGAATATGTGTTAATTACATCTGTTTTACGACAATAAAAGTTGCCGTTGCGCCAGTGGACAAATTCCATTGATTAGAGGATAGCAGTTTTTGATCTTCGTCAAATACCCTCAGTTCTGCCGTATTTGGGCCAGAAGAACCTTGATTTAATGCTTTAAAATCAAACTTATTAAATCCAGGTTTTAAATCGATTTGCATGACAAAAAATTGATTTTTAAGGTATAAACTTGGAAGTATCACTTTATCATTGAGTAAGATTTGAACACGGTCTCCATCTTCATATTCAAAATCACGGCATACAATAATGGCTTTGTTGGAAGTTGTGTTTACATCCCCCAAATAGGTGTCTCCCAAATAGCCCATATTGGCGTTTTCCTCCTCTCTTTTACGCAATCTTCTTAGATAAGGAGCGGAAGCGTCTAAATATTCTTCTTTTGCAAAAAGAGACTTGTTGGGTTCGTCTTTCTTGTTGAGAAATGAAAAATCCTCAATTGAATTTTCATTGGTCATTATGCCTAAAATCGGTTTGTTAGGTAGTGAAAAAAGAGGGTTTTCTCCCTGATTCTCTTGCGCAGATGCACTAAAATAAACGATAAAAAACATGCAAATCAGGAATGATTTGCGTAGCGAAGACCGACTGCGGTACCAAAAAAACATAAGCCCGAATTTACAAGAATAAGTCCAAAAGTGCCAAACAAAAACCATGCCTCGCCATTTGACTTGGCAATAATTGCTTCTCCGACCACACTCAATCCAAGGCCATTAAACACCAGCCCAATAATTGCGTACCAAAACCACTTTTTATGTAGATTTTTTCCCAAAGTATTTGTTATAACGTAAGAAAGAAACCAATCCGACTAAAGAAACGATAGCAATCGAATAATAAACAAAGCTTGGCGTAATCACTTTATCGCCACTTGCATAAGAATGCAAACCTACCAGATAGAAATTTACACCAAAATAAGTCATGATAATACTTGCGAAAGCGATGACTGACATAAGGTTAAACAACCATTTGCTTCGCATGCCAGGAATCAGTCGCATGTGTAGAACAAAAGCATAAACGAGAATGCTGATTAGTGCCCAAGTTTCTTTCGGGTCCCAACCCCAATATCTTCCCCAACTTTCGTTGGCCCATTGACCACCGAGAAAGTTTCCAATCGTCAACATAACGACTCCGACAGTGAGTGCAAGTTCGTTGACGACTGTCAGTTCGTCAATTGTTAATCGAATTCGTTTTTTTGTTTTCTTGGTCGTTAAAATCATCAAAATCATAGCAATAAAGCCAACAATCATTCCAAGAGCAAACGGACCGTAACTTCCAACGATTACGGCAACATGAATCATCAACCAATAGCTATCTAAGACTGGGACTAGATTCGCAATCTCAGGATCCATCCAGTTCCAATGTGCAATCATCAATACCATGGAAGCAACAAAAGCAGTAGCAGCAATTGTCAGTTTGGATTTGCGCCCAAAAGCCAATCCCATTCCAACGGTTGCCCATGCAACATAGAGCATCGATTCGTAGGCGTCACTCCATGGTGCATGACCTGAAATATACCAACGTGCTCCCATCCCAACCGTTTGTGCAATAAACAGCATACTGATGAGACCGATACATAGCTTTACAACAAATCCAAAAATGCGTATATCATATAGAATTTGAAAAATGAGCACCAAAAACATCAGGGTTCCAACATACATGTACCACGCAAAAAGCTTTTTGAAGATGTCGTATTGGTTGTACATGATTTCTGCATCAATCTTTTCCTGCGAAGGCATGATGTCATTGCCATATTTTCTTTGAAATCCAGATATACTCTCCAATAATTCATCGGCTTGGTCATAGGCACCTTGTCGCAACGCCCCGATGTATAGCGGCATCACATTGGCTACATAAAGGGAATCAACTCCTTCAAATGGAAAATCAGATGCCTCAGCAAAGGAAACCCACTTGTTGTTTACATCATCAGGAACTGGAAAAATTCGAAGAACACTACCTTCTATCGCACTATACAGAAGATTAATCCTACGGTCGGTTTCGATAAAATCTTTTTGAAACTGGTTTGGTGTAGCAGCTTTATAAGCACCCTCTAAGGGTTTGGCGAGTTTGTAACTACCGTCCTTGTCAAAGAAGTCAACAAATGATGCGTGTTTTACTTTTTCATCGACCCCAGCGAGTCTTCGCAAACTGTCATTTCCCCTTTTCAAATAAATAAATGGCACTTGATACCACAACAACGGGTTTTGTTGAATCGATAGCAGAACTTGATCTGCATTTAAAGACTGATATGTATCTGACTTGCTCACTTTTCGTATCAATTCAGAAGCAAAAGTGTTTGCGGGTTTCATTCGTCCACCAAAATCTTGAATGACAAGTTTTCCAAATTTAGCAGCTTGTTCAACAGGGACTGCTTGATGCATCAAAGTAGAATCGAGGTCTTGTATTGCTGTCGATTCGTGTTGATGAGTTTGAGAGAATACAGAGACACTAAACAAAAGAACAATTGCCGTTAATGATGCTTTTTTTGCTCTTATTTTTTCAAGAGTATTCGAGAGAGATTTAAACCTCGTTTTTCCAAAAAACATGATTCCAAGTAAGCCAACATAAAGAATGAAATAGCCAACATAAGTAATCCACGTTCCCCAAAGGTCATGATTTACAGACAGGACGGTTCCTTTCTCATCTGGGTCAAATGAAGCTTGAAAAAAACGGTAGCCATTGTGATTTAAAATGTGATTCATATAAATATCGTAATCAAAAGGGGGGTAATCTGCTACACTAACTCTACTCATAAAACTACTGTAGCTTTTTTCGGTTCCAGGATATTTTTCAGCAATAAAATCATTGAGCTTTAAAGCAAACGGCAACTCATGCTGTAAAGAACCGTATTGGACCCAAAAATCCAAACCGCCGAGAGAAATCTGTTTTGGGTCGTTGGTAAATCCTTTTGCACCCAGAACTTGTATGGTTTCCGACTCGTCGTCTGTGGTAATTTTAAGGGTTAGTGCATCCTGAAAAGATTCTTCATCTTTCACAATTTGATAGGATCCCTGAATCACTGGGTCGGGAAAGACGAATTGCATACCAGCAAGAGAATACAGTGAACGAAAGCGGAGATGTAATTGTGTATCTACTGGCACCTCTTCAAAAATCTGCGTTGCCATCTGCATACTTGTCCCACCAAATGGGGTGTCAATGGAATAACGATCGTTGATTTGATCCCATTGAATGTTGATTGCCCCTTCTGTTGGGTTATTGAGCGTGAATAAAACATTGTGAATATTGACTATTTCTCCAAATCCGATATAGTGTTCATGACGGTTTCCATCACCCGCTTCCACAATTTTGAGAAAAAACTCCCCATCAGGGTCCTCGACCAAATCCTCAGCAGCATTTGACATAAAGTCAACATATTCTACTGAGAAGTCTTGAGTGTCGAATGTACTTTTCCAACGAAAAGAATTGTTTGTCGCTTCGGCAAACAAAAAATCATCTTGAAGCTTTTTTCGTTGAAGGTTTCCGTCCATTTCGCCATCAATCAAAATGGTGACATAGGTCTTTTCACTCAAAAATGTATTGGTAGTTTCTCCCTCCCGAATCGGCATCACACCTTCAAAGCCAAAGTAACGTGTAACAAAAGCGCCGAATATGATCAAAATCCAAGCAAGATGAAGGAGAAGAACAGGCCATTTTTCAATTCGTAAAAGACGATATCTCTTGATGTTACCTACAAAATTGAGAACAAAAACACCCATGATTGCCTCAAACCACCAAGCATTATAGACCCAAATCCTAGCGGTAGCTGTGTTGTGAATGCTTTCCACAAAAGTGCCAACGGCCATCGCAACGCAAAACACGATAAACAAAATGGCAGTAAGTCGAGTTGAAAATAAAAAACGAACCAACTTGATGGTTTGTTCCATAGCTTTTTTATTTACAAAATTACGGTATAGAAAACAATTATCCTATTGTCAATCAAGGTTTTGATGGGGCGCTGAACAAAACAAAACCTTAAAAAATACAATTGTAAAGAAAAACAATTTTAAGGCTGATTAGGGGGCGTTTGTTTATTACTGAAGCCACTTATTTGAGAAATCACAATCTCTGTATGAACGATTCACATTGACAAACGTATCATCAATTTTCTCACCCATCCACTTCTGTATCTCGTCGAGTTGTTTTTCTTTTAACGCCAAATCCTTTATTTTAACATAATCTGTAGCAAAATCTGCTTGGTGTTGGTCAAAACGATTGGTTACCATTAAAATCTTGTATTTTTTATTTCCTGATCGATCTTCATCAAGTACTGGTAGAGAAATTTGATTCTCATCTAAATTCAAGATTTGGTTATATATGGCTGGATCGAGTTTAGTCAACTCAAATCTGGTATCTCCAGACGTGGGATTGATTAAAACGCCTCCATTGGCAGCAGTGTCTTTGTCATCTGAAAACTCTAGTGCGGCGTCGGTAAAGGCAATTTCTCCATCCTGAATTCTTTTGCGAATTAGAACCAATTTATCTTTTGCATCTTTCAGCTCCTTGGCAGAAATCTCAGGAACAAGAAGGACGTGTCGAACGTCAATGAGTTGCCCTCGAATTTTATCCACGGTAACAATATGCCACCCAAAGTCTGTTTGAAAGGGTTGAGATACTTCTCCTTCTCTAAGTCGGTATGCCTGATCTCTAAACTCTTTCACCATCACTGGGCGTTTTCGATCGAGTGTATATCTTCCACCACGAGATCTTGAGCCAGGGTCTTGGGAGTATAGAATTGCTTTGGATGCAAAGCTTGAGCCATTTTCCAATACATCGTTGCGCATAGTCTCCAACAGTCGAATTGTTCGTTCAACTTCGGACTCTGTTGGAGTAGGTTCAATAACAATTTGGGCGATTTCAAGTTCAGCGCCAAAAACAGGACGCTGATCTTTTGGTATTTTATCAAAAAAAGTTCGAACTTCATCTGGAGTTACATCGATTTCTTCAACGATATTAGATTGCATCCTCTGTGAAAGTTGTTGAACTCGATTGATATCGAAAAGTTCGCTTCGAAAACTTTGTTCATCCTTTTTCTTATAGAATTCAAGAACCTTTTCCATACTCCCGAGTTCTTGTACAAAATAGTCTATTGTTCTTCCTACATAATCATTAATTTCTGCATCACTTACCGTAATACTATCTTGTTCGGCATGATGCGCATAGAGTTTGTCTTCCATAAGCTTACCCAGCAGACTACATCTTTCGATGTTTGAAGTTGGAATTCCTTGAGACTCTAAGTCTATATAGGCCTTGTCGACATCAGAGTCAAGAATCACATAATCTCCAATGACAGCAGCAACACCATCGATTTTAATTCTAGTGGGTTTTGAGATACTATCTGTTTGGGCATAACTCAAAGCAAAGCTGCCAGAAAGAAATAATACACACAGGGTAATATACCGCTTATTCATATAATTCGTAGGAGTTTTGACGTAATCCCTCTTCAATAATTTCTCTATCAAGTTGGCGCATTAATTCTAATTTCCGCTTGTTGATTAAAATTTGCTTTAGCGTTGGCTTAACATATTCCAAAGGAGCCAATTCGTTGCGTAAAACAACTTCTTCAACGACAACCAAATATACTTCTAAAGAGTCTTTTAATTCAAAAAAAGTGTTGTTTTTTAAAAAATTTTTATACCGTCTTTCACTAATTGATGGCAAACGATTAAAAAATTGGGAGGCCTGAACCCATATTGAATCATTCATAGAGTAGGTTGTAAACTGAAGGGCAATTGAGTCTAAAAAAACCTTGTCAGCATCGTTAAAACGGCGAAGACTACGACGAATTGTTCGCAGATTATAATTTTCATTTCGAAGCCGAACATAGCGACCACGCAATAAATCTTTATTGGTTCTAAAATTGGCTTTGTTTTGTTCAAAATAATCCTGAATTTCTTCGGGCTCAACGACAGAATCCAACTGAGATTGGATTGCCTTATCCTTATAAGTTTTGACATACAAGTCATTGCGATAAGTCCTTACCAATTCATCGAGTCGATTTTTTTCTGTCGAACTCAAGTTGATTTCTGCTTTTTTAAGATACAATAACTGCTCCGCCCAATCGTCTATCAAACGAATCGCAGTTTGTAAACTATCTCCATTATACCTCGGGTCAATTTGATCTTGAAAATCTGAGATAAGCAAGTAGTTTTCACCTACTCTGGCCACTGCATCGAATTCTTCATTTGTTGGGAGACTGCACGCAGAAAAAAACAGGAATAAATAAAAATAAATAAACTTCATTGGGCTATCGAGAATAATTGGGTGCTTCTTTTGTAATGGCTACGTTATGTGGGTGACTCTCTTGAATTCCTGAAGAGGTGATCTGAACAAAACTTGCCTTATCTTGAAGTTGAGGAATATCCTTTGCGCCACTGTAGCCCATACCAGCACGAAGACCTCCGACAAACTGATGAATACTTTCAAATAACTCACCCTTGTAAGGAACTCTACCGACGATCCCTTCTGGAACAAGTTTTTTGATATCATCCTCTACGTCTTGAAAGTAACGGTCTTTACTTCCTTCTCGCATGGCCTCTACAGATCCCATTCCGCGATAAGACTTAAACTTTCTACCTTCAAAAATTATGGTCTCTCCAGGCGATTCTTTGGTTCCTGCTAACATGGAGCCCAACATAACTGACTGTGCGCCAGCTCCAATCGCTTTTACAATATCCCCTGTGTATCTTACTCCGCCATCTGCGATTAGGGGAATCCCTTTTTTAAGCAAATTTTTTGAAACTTCGAGGATAGCCGAAAACTGAGGGTAACCGACCCCTGCGACCACACGAGTGGTACAAATCGAACCTGGTCCAATACCAACTTTAATCCCATCGGCTCCAGCTTCAGCAAGGAAATCTGCAGCATCAGCTGTTGCAACATTACCAACAACGACATCCAAATCCTTGTACTCCTTTTTAACTTGTTTAAGCACATTGACAACTCCTTGCGTATGACCATGAGCTGTATCAATCACAACACCATCTACCCCAGCATTTACCAACGCTGCGCAACGTTCGACAGCATCCCCTGTAACGCCAACCGCAGCAGCCACGAGAAGGCGACCGTAGCTATCTTTATTGGCATGGGGTTTTAAGCTCACTTTCGTAATATCTCTAAAGGTGATTAGACCAACAAGTCGGTTTTCCTTATCAATAACGGGAAGCTTTTCGATTTTATGTGCCTGTAATATTTCTTCTGCATCAGACATCGAAATCCCCTCATTGACGGTAACCAAGTTCTCAGAAGTCATTACTTCCATAACTGGGCGCGCTTCATTTTTTTCAAAACGCAAATCTCGATTCGTAACAATGCCTACCAACTTCCCTTTTGTATCAACGATAGGAATTCCGCCAATACGATATTCTGTCATAAGTTTTTGTGCATCTGACACTAGAGCAGTTGTCGGCAATGTGACTGGATCAATAATCATTCCCGATTCAGCACGCTTGACTTTACGAACTTTTTCGGCTTGGGCTTCGATAGTCATGTTTTTGTGGAGCACGCCGATCCCACCTTCACGAGCCATGGCTATGGCCATTTGGCTTTCAGTTACGGTGTCCATCGCAGCAGAGACGATGGGAACGTTTAGAGGGATATTTCTAGAAAACTTTGATTGGATATTCACTTCGCGTGGCAGCACCTCGGAATAAGACGGAACCAACAAAACATCATCGTAAGTTAAACCCAATCCAGTGATTTTTGATGACCGTTTTGACATAGCAACTAGCTTACAATTAGTTGCATGCAAATATACTAAATTAATAGGCAAATTAGCTTTTAAATAAGCGAAGATGCTTGAAGATAATGATTACCGCTGCAGAATAGGCCAGTGTCATCGCAATTCCAGAAAAGATTACAACATATCGAAACCATTCTACACCAAACCAAATGAGGTATAGCCCCCCAAAAGTGAAAAGAATAGAAATAAAAGGTTCAATAATCAGCAAAAGCTTAAGACGTTGGCGAATGGCAGTTTGTGCCAATAAAAACCCCGTAAGGAAAAACAACATCGACATACTCAGAATATGGGTGTGAACAATCGTTAGCATTTCTTGAGCACTTTTTTTGAATTTCATCACCATAACATCCTCATCTTGTTCGTTGCCATTGTAGTGTTCAACAAGACCTTCTGGAGACGTACTATCTGTCTCGCTTACAAAACGAATTCCAGTAAAAAACCCAATTGACAAGACAACTAAGAAAAAAGCCGTCATCAGACGCAATGGGTAGCTCCATGTATCAATTGTTGGAATCATATCTGCTCAAACTGATTCATTTCGTTTAGTAACTGATTAACTGCATTGGTCATGGAGTAAACAGAGATTGTTGCACCAGAGATAGCAGCAATATTCTTCCCAACTGCCAATTCTGTACTGCGTGCTTTACCGACAAACTGTTTGAGCCAGCGTTTACTGCCTATTTCACCTCCGTAATCTTCACGATAAACCAATACATTTACTTTTTTGATAATCAAACTTTGGTCGAAAACAACAAGATATTCAAAGGTGTCCGTTTTGCTTGGAGCTGTACCTATGAAAGCGATGCCCAAAAGATGACCTGAATCAAAAATTTTGTAAAAGTTTCCAACTACAGACTTGGTTTGAAATTCTTTGTACGCAAGTTGTATATCGTTAACAGCGTATGTTTTTTCAATCAGCTTTGTGGCTTTCTTTAACAATCGAGGTGATTGAGCTGTTAGCTGAAAAGAAATAAAAACAAGAATATAAAAGAATCTCAAAGCCATTTTTTAAGTCCGCAAATATACATCAAAAGAACACGCCAAGGCCTACGTTAAATTGACCGACGGCATTAGAGTCTTCAACTGCTGTCCCTTTTGACTGATAATCCGCTTTGAAAACGGCACCACTTGCCAAATGATAAGATAGACCAAATGTGGTTTCGCTACGATGGAAGGCGTCATTCGCAATCAAAGTACCTGCTGTTTTTTGGTGCGTATTAAAGTTTTCATAACGCAAAAATATGTCTAACTTTTGACGGCTATCAAGTGGTAAAAGATTGTAAGCTCCTTCAACATAATAACCACCCATAGCCGATCCAAGATCTGTACCCCCAGCCAGATTATAGGCTTCGGTGTCACTCAAGCTAGCAGAGATCAATTGTCCTCTTGAAGATAGTTTACCATTTACATAACGATAGTCTAAACCAAACATTGATAATCCAATTTGTGTGTTGGTGATTTCAGGCGATGTGGTTTGAGTATTTCCTGTGTAATACGATAGACCGATTTTGAGCTTTGGTAAACCATAATATTCGATTCTACCAGCAAAATTTGCGTCCGTTCCTACAGATTCAGCCCCTTTTTGACGACCTTTTCGAAGTCCATCTGATCCTCTGAGTTTGTGGCTCTCACCAAAGGATAGAAACCCATTCATTAGATAGGCCTGATAGCGAATAGAAGCATTGTTGATACGCCCCGATACGCCAATTCCCATTTCACGCCAAGTTGTAGGGACAATCTTACTGTCTAAGCTTGGCCGCTCCACACCATTGTATGTTGTTGGCTCATGATACTCGTTAATAATCCCCATCGGAATTAACATCAAACCTCCACGCAGATTAATCCCGTCAGCTACAGCATAATTTATAAATGCTTGTTCAACATACACTTCTTTGACGTGCTCAAATTCAATTTCAGTTACAAATGAAGTTCTATCATCAAATTTGTAGGCGAATAGCATCACCAAGCGTTGCACATCAATTTCAGCTGGTGTAGATGAACCTGCTTTATTGTTATATGTAATTTCACCATAACCACCGATAGAAAGACCCCTATCTGATGAAACAAGATTATTTAATTGTGTTGTTGCGCTGTTATATTGTTCTTGAGCATACACAGAAGAAGCAAACAAGAATAGGAAAAGTGGAAAGTTTTTAATTTAAGTTTATTTAGATTAATTAAATATAAGGCAAATATATAACCCAAAAAGTTACTGGCAAACTTTATTTAGATTAATTTTAAATAAATTAAAAACTAAATTGAGAGAACAATTCTTTGGTTTTGTTCATTGCAGATTCAAAGGTTGTCATACAAAGTCCTGTATGAATTCCTCGCTCATTAAAGAAAGTGATTAACTTTTCTGTGGGCATATTTCCGACCAAGACGTCACTCGCCATTGGACATCCGCCAAAGCCATGTATTGCTCCATCAAAGCGTCGGCAACCAGCATCAAAAGCAGCAGTGAGTTTTTCATAACTCCTATTCGGATGGGTGTGAAAATGAGCCCCAAACTCGATTGCGGGGAAAGTTGGTGTTAATGTGGAATACAAATAGGTAACATCTTCTGGGACTGCCTGCCCTACCGTATCAGAAAGTGAAATAATTTCGATTCCCATCTGTGCCAGCCGCTCCACCCATTGCGATACAATGTCTATACTCCAAGGATCTCCATAGGGATTCCCAAACCCCATGGACAGGTACACGATCAATGTCTTATTTGATTTATCTGTCAGTACTTTAATTTGCTCGAGACTGAACAGGGATTCCGAAATCGTTTTGTGCGTGTTTCGCATTTGGAAATTTTCAGATATCGAAAATGGAAATCCAATGTATTCAATTTGTTCGAAGTTGAGTGCTGTTTCTGCTCCCCTCAAATTGGCGACAATTGCCAATAGTTTGGTTTTAGTTGTTGACAAGTCGAGTTGATCAAGTACGTCCGCTGTATCAAGCATTTGCGGAACTGCTCTAGAGGAAACGAAGCTGCCAAAATCAAGAGAATGAAAACCAACTTGAAGCAAAAACTGAAGGTAGTTTACCTTTGCAGTGGTTGGAATAAAGGATTTTATACCTTGTATTGCATCTCTGGGGCATTCAATGATTTTAGGCGTTATCATATTTCAAATGTACAGAATTGTAGCACAAAAGCCCTTAGGTATTCGATTGGATTTTATGTAATTTTACAGCCGAAAAAGAAAAATTAAAATCCGATGATAGAAACTACAACTCATCTTGATGAGTACCGTTCTGTATTAGTCAACCACCCCCTGTATAACAAGATCGATTCGATAGACGCTATCCAGCGATTTATGGAAACCCATGTATTTGCAGTTTGGGACTTTATGTCATTACTGAAGCGTTTGCAGCTCGAACTCACCTGTGCATCTATTCCGTGGATTCCCGTTGGGAGTCCCATTACTCGACGACTGATCAATGAAATTGTATTTGGTGAAGAAAGTGATGTAGATCAAAACGGTCATGCTGTAAGTCACTTTGAATTGTATCTTCAAGCGATGGAAGATATCGGCGCAGACACCCGTGCTATAACCTCATTTATCAAACAATTAAAGCAGGGTGAATCATGGAAAAACGCTCTTGTGAACTCTGGTGCGAATCAGGCCGCAGTTCAATTTGCACACAATACCATGGCCTGTGTTGAGCATGCTCCCATTCATGTCGTTGCAGGTGTATTTACCTATGGGCGTGAAGATTTGATTCCAGACATGTTTATCTCAATTGTGCGCGAGTTGAGTGAAAAAGGGCATTCGGGAGCAAAAACCTTGGTGTACTACCTTGAACGTCATATTGAAATCGATGGTGATGAGCACGGCCCGATGGCTCTACAAATGATTGACGAGCTATGCGAAGGAGATCCTACCAAAAAACAAGAGTCCGTTCATGCAGCAAAACAAGCGCTTAAAAGCAGGATTGAGTTATGGGATGCCATTGCAGAAACACTTTAATTCGATTTTAATATATTTATAAGCATATATTATTTATCATTATGAAGAATCTAACTTACTTAAACATACTTTTATTCATTTTTTCTTGTGGTTCAGAGGCCCAGAAATCCGTTGTTGACTATGCAGAAAGCATTACTGAAACGGAATTAAAAACTCATTTATACTCTTATGCCTCTGACGAATTTATGGGTCGTGAAGCGGGTACAGAAGGTGAAGCTTTAGCCATCAATTTCTTGAAAGATTATTATGAATCTACTGGAGTTTCTAGTGGATCAACTGACGGTTCTTACTTCCAGGAAATGACAGTTACCGATAGAAGTGGAAATTCAATTGATAGCTACAATGTTCTTGCCTATATTGAGGGATCCGATAAATCCAACGAGGTATTGGTGATTACTTCGCACCTCGATCATATCGGAGTTGAAGCGGACGGACAAATCAATAACGGTGCTGATGATGACGGATCTGGAACGGTTGCGATGATGGAGATTGCAGAAGCATTTATCGAGGCGAAAGAAGACGGAAATGGACCGAGACGTTCCATTTTATTTTTACATGTTTCTGCTGAAGAAAAAGGGCTTTTGGGCTCAAAATATTACACGGACAACCCCATCTATCCATTGGACAACACGGTCGCTAACCTAAATATCGATATGATAGGTCGGGTTGACTCCTTACATATCGAACAGCCAGACTACATTTATTTGATTGGCTCTGATATTTTATCTGAAGATTTGCACGATGTTTCAGAGAAAGCGAACCAGGACTATGTGGGATTGACCATTGATTACCGTTACAACGACCCAACAACACTTGTGTACGAGACTGGAAGGTGGCGAGAAAATCGATACTACTATAGATCTGATCACTATCATTTCATCAAAAACAACATCCCGGCTATCTTCTACTTCAATGGCACTCACAAAGACTATCATGCACCAACAGATACGGTAGAAAAAATCAATTACGCCTTGCTTGAAAAACGCACGCGTTTGGTATTTCATACCGCATGGGAAATTGTCAACAGAGAAGAGCGATTAACCCTAAAAGAGGATAGCGAGATACCAAGTGATGACTGAGTTAAAGGTTTTTGCAATTGTTTTTGTATCACTAATTTCAAATTGGATAATGGGTCAGCGTTACGAGTCACAACCCTATGAGGTTCTTCAAAGTATGGGTGATCTTGAAATTCGGTTTTATCCAGCAGCAATGATGGCAAAAACCAAAGCAAATACAGGGAATCCCTTTTCAACTCTTTTTCGCTATATCTCGGGAGCTAACCAGAATAATGAGAAAATTGAAATGACGACTCCTGTGTATATGTATCCAGAAAACGGAACCTCAGCAATGGAGTTTGTGTTGCCAAAAAAATACATGCAACAGGATGCACCTGCTCCATCAGGAACTAATGTGAAGATATACGAATCCAAGCCTGGCTATTTTGCAGCAGTCCGTTATAGCGGATATAGCAATGCTTCCAAAGTGAAGACACATACCGATCGATTGATGGGCGAAATTCAAAAGCACAACCTAAAAGCGATATCCAACCCCGTCGTTTTGTCATATGACAGTCCTTACAAAGTCCTGAATCGACGCAATGAGATTTTAGTTGAAGTCAGCTATACAACCGCGGACTAGTTGCATTGAAAATATTTTACAATCTAATTCTCAAACCCCATCTCCCAAGTACCATAAATAAGGTTTGGAAATAGAATATATCTATCTGCAAACATTTGTTGAAGTGAATTAATTTCTTCGATTCTAGATTCATTTGATTGCTCGTAAAAACGTTCATTATAATCCGAAAGATGATATTCTACGAATTTAGAAATATACACACTTAATCATCAACTACCCCCCCCTCGATTTATCGAAGGGTTTTTAAAGGGTGGAAGACCGGTCTCGAACCGGCGACCTCTAGAACCACAATCTAGCGCTCTAACCAACTTCAAGCAATACAACTTGTTGAATATAAGTCACTTATAAAGTATTGAAAATTAGATTTTTCAATAACTGCCGAATAAGTGCCGAGATGAATATTACATACCCTTTAGTTTGCCAGACAAAAGATGGCAACCACTACATTGATTTTTACTTAAACAAGAAGCGTTACAGACTATTTAACGCCAAGAAGATAGGAGTTGATTTTAAACCAAACTCTTACCCTGATAAACAACGAAGAAGAGAGACTGAAAGACTCGCCAAGATGGTTTATGATTACTTGGTGAAGAATAATTACAGCTTTGAAAAGATAGAGGGACGCCCAGAGCTATTAGAATTTGATAGACTCATTTCTCAAAAGCTTGATGAACCTCTAAACAAAGCATATAAGAGAACTTTACAGGACTTGGCGTCTAAGCTAAGAGACGAGTTAGAAACCTCTTGTAGTATCCCTATTGAATTCATTGATAGTATAATGCTTAGACATAACAACAGCACCTCATTTAACACTGTTAGAAGGCATTTAAACGTACTTGTGAATCACTTGTATGAAAATGGATTTCCTATTGAGAAAAGCGCCTTAAAACCAAGAAAACAGACTGAGAAACTACACAAGCCAATTCCTAATATAGCGGATGTATTACAGCTATTGAAAGACTACAATTATAACCTGTATTTATGTTGCTTGTTTACCTATGGATGCCTGTTAAGACCACATAGAGAGGTTAGACTACTTAAGTGGCAAGACTTTGCAGATGACTTAAGTTATGTAAGTGTAGATGGAAGCAGGGTTAAATCAAAGCGCAATAGGGTAATGCCAGTCCCTGATTATATCAGAAAAGAATTAGTGATAGGAAGCGCCAACGATAACATCTTTTCAAACACCCCTATTGAATTCAATGAGGACTATTTTAAGACACTTTGGAGCAGGTTTAAGAAGAAGTGCCCAGAGATAGGTAAACACACTACAATCTATTCTTTTAGGCACTCTGGCGCTATAGAAATCTTTAAGAGAACTGGGTCTTTACACAAGCTACAAAGAGCTATGGGGCATTCAAGTTTGAATGTATCTCTAACCTATTTAAGAGGTTTAGAAGTTGCTGAATTGAAAGAAGAAGATATGCCTATGGTTTAAATTTTTTCTTTTGTTGAATTTATTTTAAGTAATGATTTTCCTGCCTTATCTTTCATAACAGTTCTAATTCTAATCATACCATCCGAATTAAAATTCTCAATTATTTTCCCGTTTATTCCATAATTTGAAAAATCTATATAATTCCAAGTCATTGATTTATCAGCTTTATTCCATTTCCCTGACCAGAAAGTATTACTACCATCGCTTTTAAATTCCCAACGATTGAATTGACTTGATGTTTTATCATAACAAATTATATGCTTGCTTATGTTATCATCATTGTAAACCATTATTTCAAGGTAATTGTTTGATAGAATTAAATTTGTTTCAGTTATTCCTCTCGTCTGTGTCCTTTCTTTTGTCCAAACTGATTTTTCAAAAACCGCACTATTTTTCCATTTACCTTCCCATTTTGTCAATATATCAAAAGCATCATTTTTAGATAATTTTTGAGCGTTTAAATAACCTGTTCCTAAAACAGGAAGTATCATAATAATTAATAGTAATTTTTTCATATCCAAATATAATAATTCTCTAAACCTTATTAACCTAATTAAGAGGATTAGAAGTTGCTGAATTAAAAGAAGAAGATATGCCTATGGTTTAGTATTGATATCTCTTAAATTTACCGCTTTCATTTCTCCACACAACCTGTTTATCTACAAGGTCGCCAAATAAACCATCACCAACAATATCTAAATCACCATCATTATCACTATCAAAAAGATGTAACCATTTTACCCAGGAATTTGACCCACTATGTTCGGTAATATCAAAATAATTTGAGGTTATTTCTCCATTATTTTCAAAAGAAAATCTATATAGGTTTAATGAATATCCATTATAACCTGTTTTATTATTCATTACTAAAATATCGTTTATTCCATCTTCGTTAAAATCAAAAAAATCAATATCCATAACTTCTAAATTCTGACTAGGTTGAATATTAATCCCTTTGTTTATGTCAAATGTGCCATTATCATTCTTTATTATAATTAATGCTCCTCTTCCTCCTAAAAATAAATCCAATAAACCATCATTATTTATATCGAAAAGTTCAACTGTGTAATAATTGTTAGAATCTGTAAAGTTTTTAAATATCTCATTTTTCAAATTAAAACTTAATGATCCGATATTTTTATAAAATACTGGGTGCACTGGAATTACAGCACTAACACCAGAATATGCAATTATATCTTGATATCCATCTAAATCGATATCACCTGTAGCTCCTCCGTGAAAATAACCAATATCGTCCGTCAAATAAGAATACTTTTTGTTTTGAGTATCGAAAAAAGCAAGCGAATCCCCAGGGAATGGATCTCTGTCAAATCCACTTGAAAATAACATTATTTCATTAATACCATCATTATTAAAATCAGTTAAAACTTGTTTACGCACTTGTGTTAAACCAATTTGTAAATCATATTCATCACCATTAGCGTTATCAACATATAAATGTAAACCGTTTTTATTGGTTGGCCAGGGCGCTTTTAAATAATATGCCCATAAATCTTTTGAACCATCGTTATTCATATCTGTATAAAGATATCCACCCAAATCATTCCAATAATAGCAACAATCTACCTTATTTGAATTATAAGATCCTTGTACAAAAGGTTTGAAGCTGCCATTATCAAGTTTTTCAAAACCTAAATAGTTACTGTTTTTGAAATCATAAAGTTTGTCAAACGAAATATTAGTTTTGTACCAGGATGTATTTTTATTAATATTTGAATAATTATTTAACATCCCTACAGGATATTTTAATGTAGGTTCTTCGTTGTCAATTATATCTTCAGTTGATTCAGATGAAGAACAAGAAAACAAAAGTGGAATAAACAGTAATAGTAGAATTAGTTTTTTCATTTATCTTTTTTCTTTTTTAAATCTTTAAAAAGTTCTGGAACATCTTTCCATAGGTGCTTGTATTGTAAGGCAGTAATGAAACCAAATAATATTAAACCTAATACAAGAAAAAGTGTTTTCATAATTTCTTCAAACTATTTTACCTTGACTAAATGCAGCTCCGAAAGCAATCCCAATTCCGATTCCAATTCCAATAGAATTAGTGGCAAAACCAATTCCTATTCCAATAGCAAGTCCAGCAAAAAATTTTAATATTCCTTTATTTTTCATATTCTAATATAACAATTATCTAAATCTTATTAATCTACTCCCTTTATAGAAGTTGCTGAACTAAAAGAAGAAGATATGCCTATGGTTTAAAATGAAAAGGAGGTAATAATTATACTACCTCCCTCTAAAATATCTAATATATTTTTATTAAAAACCACCATATTGCTTAAGGATTCTTAAACTATAGTTTGTAAGTTCTTCAACTTTTCCTCTATTCTTAAAATACTCAGCCTGACCTTTAGAATTATTTTGTTCAATATAAACTTTCCATAACATTAAAGATTCTAAATTATCCGCACCAAAAGCAGCAAAATGAGTTGCTCCTCCAGGTGTTCCAACATCATATGTTCCAAATAACATTGCATTGCCCTCATAGTCCCAAACTTCTTCCATTGCTTTGGAATGTGCAGCAATAAGTTTTTCTGGTTCGTAAACTTTAGCCTCATACAGCTGAAAATATCCCTTACTAAATGGGTCAACACCATTTGAAAGTGTAATTCTCCCAGAATAACTAGGACCACCTTCCTCTATAAACTTAATTCGATTGGTTCTAAATTGCTCCCAATCTTGACTTGTTTTTTGTCCATCAGCAACTCCAAATTTTCCAAGTTCTCCAAATGTAACAACTCTGTGGGTTCCAGAAACGTCACCTCTTTGCATTCTTTCCAAATAAACTCCTCCAGACTTAAACTCTACTCCTTCATAAAAAGAATCAAAGACATCTGCTAGGGATGATTCCATTCCAGACTTAACATCAAAGTAATAAACAGTAAATGTATTTGTTTGTGATATGGCAGTGTTAACGAACAAGCCAAATAATAAAAGTGTAAATAATTTTTTCATAATTTTTAAAGTATAATTTAATTAGTTAATTACATTAAATTTATAAAAAAAACATTCAATAAAGAACGTAAAACTAAATAAAAGTTGCTGAATTAAAAGAAGAAGATATGC
>JAQWGQ010000020.1 GCA_029238125.1 Flavobacteriaceae bacterium
GATTTTAATAATTGGCGCATCGAGGTAATCAAAGATTTGACTTTGTACTTGATATGTGATTTCAGTGGAAATATTGCCAAAAGGCCAAGACTCCTCAAGGATTACCAATCGATTTGTTTTCTTTACAGATTCGAGGATGGTGTTAATGTCAAGCGGGCGAATTGTGCGCAGGTCAATCAACTCAACGGAAATGTTTTCTTTTTCGAGCATTTCTGCAGCAGCAGTAGCTTCTTTAAAAATTTTACCAAAAGAAACGAGTGTAACGTCTGTTCCTGTT
The DNA here is from genome assembly GCA_029238125.1 of Flavobacteriaceae bacterium. Lineage (GTDB taxonomy): Bacteria > Bacteroidota > Bacteroidia > Flavobacteriales > Flavobacteriaceae > UBA724. The sequence continues at coordinate 278 of JAQWGQ010000020.1, forward strand.
CGTGTGATGTCTGCAACACCAATGGGAAGTACATATTCTCCGTCGGGAACTTCACCTTTATCCCCATACATTTGCTCCGATTCCATAAAAATCACCGGATCGTCATCGCGAATAGCAGCTTTGAGTAGACCCTTGGCATCATAAGGATTAGAGGGCACAATGACTTTTAGCCCAGGGCAGTTGGCATACCAACTTTCAAATGCTTGAGAGTGAGTTGCTGCAAGCTGTCCCGCAGAGGCCGTTGGGCCTCGGAAAACAATGGGACAAGGAAACTGACCGCCTGACATCTGACGGATTTTTGCTGCGTTATTGATAATTTGATCAATCCCAACTAAAGCAAAATTGAATGTCATAAATTCAATAATCGGACGATTTCCCGTCATGGTCGAACCAACCCCTATTCCAGCAAAACCAAGTTCGGAAATCGGTGTGTCAATTACACGCTTTTCACCAAACTCATCTAACATGCCTTTCGAAGCTTTGTAAGCACCGTTGTATTCGGCCACCTCCTCGCCCATCAGATATATGCTTTCGTCACGACGCATTTCTTCTGACATCGCTTCGCATATCGCTTCTCTGAACTGGATTGTTCTCATGCTTTTTTTTGACTGCGCAAAAATAGCAATATTTACAAGAATGAACCAACTTATTTTGACTTGAATAAATTATTATGCACGCATAATAATTTCAATTATTTTTCTATCTTTGTTTTATATCTGTAAATCATGCGAATTTTAGTCTGCATCAGTTGTGTGCCTGATACAACTTCAAAAATTAATTTTAAAGACAACGATAGAATCTTTGACGAGCAAGGCGTTCAGTTTGTAATCAATCCAAATGATGAATTTGGCCTGACTCGTGCGATTTGGTTTAAAGAAAAGATTGGCGCCACTGTTGATGTTTTGCACGTGGGCGAAGCTAGTGCCGATCCTACCCTTAGAAAAGCACTTGCTATTGGCGCCGACAAAGCCATTCGAATTGACACACCTGCTACGGATGCTTTTGTCGTTTCCGATCAAATTTCAAACTATATCCAGACAAACCCTTACGAGTTGATCATCGCTGGGCGAGAGTCTATCGACTACAATGGATCTATGGTTCCAGGTATGATTGCAGCCAAGTGTGATTTGGCTTTTGTCAATACCTGTGTTAGACTAGAAATCGAGGGTTCAACTGCTTTTGCCACTCGAGAAATGGATGGAGGTATGGAGGTTCTTCGTGTTGAACTCCCGCTGATTATTGGGAGTCAAAAAGGACTTGTAGAGGAAACCGACCTCCGCATTCCGAACATGAGAGGAATCATGCAAGCAAGGCAAAAACCTCTTGCGGTTGTTCCTGCTATAGAATCATCATCCAAAACAGCGATAAACAGTTTTGAAAAACCAGCTCCAAAAGAAGCAGTCAAAATGGTCCCTGCCGACGATATCGACCAACTCATCGACCTATTACAAAACGAAGCTAAAGTATTATAATCCATGTCAATTCTTCTATTTGCCGAATCCCAACAAGGAAAACTCAAAAAGGGCTCCGCAGAACTCTGTTCTTATGGATTTGCTCTTGCTCAACAACAAAACACCTCACTCACTATTGTGACCATAAATTGTGAAGAAACAGATCAACTCGCCCAATATGGTGCATCAAAACTGATCAACCTCAATGTAAATGTCGGCTATTTTGAGGCCTACGCATATGCGTCTGCTTTGTCTGAAATTACCAAAACAGAAAAATCTGAAATCATTGTAATCAGCAGTAGTGCTGATGCCAAGTATATGGGTGGTATTTTGGCTGGCAAACTGCAAGCTGGTTATGTTACCAATGTCGTGGAATTGCCAAGTAACAGTGAACCCCTAACGGTAAAACGTTCGGTTTTTAGCAATAAAGCGTTTGCCAACACCACTCTTGAAGGTGCAGTAAACATTATTGGTTTGGCCAATAATGTTCACGAGGAAACAACACAAAGCGCATCGACTGTTGTACAGCAGCAAGATGCACAAACGCAGATCAAATGCACACAATCGAGTATCGAACAAAGTCAGGGAAAGGCAACCATAGCTGATGCCGATGTCGTTGTTTCTGGAGGGCGTGGCCTAAAAGGGCCTGAAAACTGGGGTCTGATTGAAGATCTTGCCGATGTTTTGGGTGCAGCTACTGCCTGCTCAAAGCCCGTGTCCGATATGGGCTGGCGACCCCATAGTGAGCACGTCGGACAGACCGGAAAACCCGTGGCAACAAACCTGTATATCGCTGTTGGTATTTCGGGTGCGATTCAGCATTTGGCTGGTGTGAACGCATCTAAAATAAAAGTGGTGATCAACACCGATCCAGAAGCTCCATTCTTTAAGGCAGCAGATTATGGAATCGTAGGAGATGCCTTTGAGGTTCTACCAAAGTTGATAGAAAAATTAAAAGCGAGAACCTAGACGAGGATTAATCGCCTTTTTTCCATAAATTCGTTTTAATTGTTTACACGTTACAATGAGTTTAGTCAAACTACAGGTCAACAGAATATCCTACAGTCAAAATCAAAGTGGTGCCTATGCGCTAATCCTTGATGAAGTGGATGGTGTGCGCAAACTTCCCGTCATTATTGGTGAGTTTGAGGCCCAATCTATTGCTGTGGCACTCGACGACGACATCAAACTTCAACGCCCATTTACACACGATCTGTTTCGCAACTTTTCGGTGCGATTTGAAATTCGGATCAAGCGGGTAATCATCCAAAAGCTTGTCGATGGTGTATTTTATTCAACCTTGATTTGTGAACGTGATCAGATTGAAGAAATCATCGATTCTCGTACTTCTGATGCCATCTCACTAGCTTTGCGTTTTCATGCGCCTATTTTTGCCCACGAAAATGTTCTTGAAAAAGCAGCAGTCGTTATCGACGATGAAAGCTTAGACAACCAAACGACAAACCAAACAAAAGAAACGGACGATATTCAACACTTAAGCGTAGATGAACTGCAAGCACGTATCCAGAAAGCCCTCAAAAGAGAGGAATACGAGCTGGCTGTTAAATTGCGTGACGAAATCGCCAAGCGTGAATCTGACTCTTAAAACTACTCTTTGATATTAGCAAGCATTCAAACTGAAATTATTCCCAACGCTGGATTGGGACTGCAAAGTGTTTTACGTGGCCTTCTCGGCCTTTTCATTCTATTGGCTATCGCCATTGCCTGCAGTGCAGACCGAAAAAATATTGCATGGAAAACTGTTGGGATCGGGTTATTGATTCAATTGATGCTCGCAATTGGCATTTTGCGTGTTGGATGGATTCAAAGTGTTTTCGAAACCATGGGTAAGCTCTTTGTCAGCATACTCGATTTTACCAATGCTGGAAGTATTTTCTTATTTGGAGATTTGATGAATGCCGACTCCTACGGCTTTATTTTCGTTTTTCAGATTTTGCCCACCATTGTCTTTTTTGCTTCCCTGACCTCACTTCTCTTCTACCTGGGAGTGATTCAGATTGTCATCAAATTTCTTGCACTAGTCCTGACAAAAATTCTCAAAATTTCTGGAGCAGAAAGCTTGTCTGTGATCGGGAATATCTTCCTAGGCCAAACCGAAGCACCCTTGATGATCAAGGCCTATTTAGAGCGGATGAACAAGTCTGAAATCTTACTGGTTATGATTGGCGGGATGGCAACTGTAGCTGGGGGTGTCCTTGCCGCATACATTGGTTTTTTGGGCGGAAATGATCCCGTGATGCGCTTAGAGTTTGCCAAACATTTGTTAGCTGCTTCTGTCATGGCTGCACCCGGCGCGATTGTGATTGCTAAAATTCTTTACCCACAATCCGAATCCATAAATAACGAAGTCAGCGTTTCCCTAGATAATATTGGATCCAATGCACTAGATGCCATTTCCAACGGAACTGTTGAGGGAATCAAACTCGCAACCACAATTGGTGGTATGCTTCTGGTATTTGTTGCTCTAATTGCCATGTGTAATGGAATATTGGGTTGGGTTGGTGACTGGACGACTCTCAATGATTGGTTTGCTGCAAATACCATCTATGATGGCTTTTCTTTGGAAGCCATTCTCGGACTCATTTTCGCACCCCTGATGTGGATTATGGGAGTTCCTACTCCTGACATCATGCCAATGGGACAGCTACTCGGCATTAAACTCGCTGCAAGTGAGTTCGTAGGGTATATCCAACTTGCCGAACTCAAAGACCCAGTCAATATGATTCATCTACAATACCAAAAGTCAATTATTATGGCCACCTATATGCTATGTGGGTTTGCCAACTTTGCTTCGATTGGAATACAAATCGGTGGAATTGGCTCTCTCGCACCAAGTCAACGCAAGGTGCTTTCCCAGTTTGGTATTCGTGCGCTTATCGGTGGAACATTGGCCTCATTAATCTCCGCAGTAATTGCGGGTGCCATCATTGGCTAATTTGGTGGATAACCCTGTGAAAAAAAGTAAATTACAGATGAAAATCTGTCGCCAAAGCACACTATTTTTATCAAAAATTTTGGAATGAAACAATACCTAGATTTGGTTCGCCATGTACTTGATCATGGCGTCGAAAAGTCTGACCGGACGGGAACAGGAACAAAAAGTGTTTTTGGCTATCAAATGCGATTTGACCTCAGTGAGGGTTTTCCCATGGTTACCACAAAAAAACTCCATCTCAAATCGATCATTTACGAACTTCTTTGGTTTCTTAAAGGCGATACCAATATTGGTTATCTCAAAGAAAATGGCGTTCGAATCTGGAACGAATGGGCAGATGAAAATGGAGATTTGGGTCCTGTATATGGGCATCAGTGGCGCAATTGGAACAGTGAAAATATCGACCAAATTAAAGACATTGTCCAAACCCTCAAACACAACCCGGATAGTCGAAGAATGCTCGTATCGGCATGGAATCCCAGTGTGATGCCTGAACCTTCCAAACCGTTTGCTGAAAATGTAGCCAACGGAAAAGCTGCTTTACCGCCATGTCATGCTTTTTTCCAATTTTATGTTTCAGATGGTAAGCTTTCCTGTCAGCTTTACCAGCGGAGTGCCGATATTTTTTTAGGTGTTCCCTTCAATATCGCATCTTACGCGCTGTTTACCCATATGATGGCACAGGCATGTGGCTATCAGCCAGGAGACTTTATTCACACCTTTGGGGACGCCCACATATACACCAATCACATGGAACAAATCGAGTTGCAGCTCAGTCGGGAACCAAAAACACTTCCCACTCTAAAAATCAATCCTAACAAAACGGATCTTTTTGCGTTTGACTTCTCGGATTTTACGATTGAAAACTATGACTCCCACCCACATATCAAAGGGGCTGTAGCTGTTTAATTTTAGGTTGTAAAGCCCTATGTTTGCACTTGAAACAACTGTATGATTTTTCGAAGTAAAAACAAGACCACCATAGATGATCGCCAAATTGATCTGGTCGATTATGCGCGTGCTCGTATTGGTCAGAAAAAGCGATTGTACTTTCACTTTGTCGCTTTTTTATTTGTGTCTCTTGTTATGGTCATTCTCAATATCGGGCTTGGCTATGGTGCCCAGATTCAGCCATTCGGATTCCCATGGGTATTGAGCGCAGCATTGCTTTGGGGTGTTTTTTTGCTTTTACATGTTTTTCAGGTCTATGTCACCAGACGATTTATGAATCCTGCGTGGGAAAAAGAGCAAATCAAAACCCTTGTCGGCTTGCAAGAGGCACGAATCGAAAAAATCAAGCGTAAACTCGATAAAGAAGCAAGTTTTCAAGCTGACGCCGAATGGCATAAAGAGGAAAATGAAAAACCCAAGCAACGAATCACAATCATTGCAGCTGCGGCGTCAAATCATGCGCTTGGAAAAGACAATAAACTTATCTGGCACCTCTCCAAGGATTTGCAGCATTTTAAAACATTGACCAATGGCCATGCAGTCATCATGGGACGAAAGACTTTTGAGTCTATGCCAAGGGCATTGCCAAACCGAACCAACATCGTGATCACTCGGCAATCAGACTATCAAGCAGAAAATATAACAGTGACTTCGTCATTATCCGAAGCGCTTACCATTGCTCAAGACGACCCTAGACCGTTTATTATCGGGGGAGGTGAAATCTACAAAGAGGCGATGAGTATTGCTGATGAAATCGAACTCACACGTGTGCATGCTGACTTTGATGCAGATACCTTTTTCCCAGAAATCAATTCCCACCAGTGGAAAGAAGTTTGGCGAGAAGAGCATGCTGCAGACGAAAAACACGCACACGCTTTTACTTTTTTACGGTATCAAAAAAAATAATATGAATGCTTTTGTATTTCCTGGACAAGGTTCTCAGTTTCAAGGGATGGGCAAAGACCTTGCAGATCAACATCAACAAGCTGCTGATTTGTTTGCGCAGGCCAATGATATTTTAGGGTTTTCTCTTACTGACATCATGTTTAGTGGCAGGGCGGAAGACCTCCGTCAAACACGTGTAACCCAACCCGCTATTTTTGTTCACTCCCTGGCGGTTAGAACCGTGTTAGGGGATGGCTTTTCGCCACAAATGGTGGCTGGTCACTCTCTTGGCGAATTTTCAGCACTTACAGCCATTGGCGCTTTGACTTTTGCCGATGGTTTACGACTTGTTTCACAGCGAGCTCAGGCCATGCAAGACGCTTGCAACCAAAGTCAAGGGACCATGGCTGCCGTTCTCGCTCTTGCTGATGAGATTGTGGAAGACCTTTGTGCAAATATTGAAGGTATCGTTGTGGCAGCCAACTACAATTGTCCAGGACAATTGGTGATTTCAGGAGAAGTACCCGCTGTAGAAGCGGCCTGCGAACAGCTCAAAGAAAAAGGAGCCAAACGCGCATTACTCCTCCCTGTTGGTGGTGCTTTTCATTCTCCGCTTATGGAACCCGCACGCGAGCAGCTAGCAGATGCGATCCGTCAAACTTCATTTGCCAAGCCGAGTTGCCCAATCTATCAAAACGTAACGGCGCAACCGACGCAAGACACCGAAGTCATCAAAAAAAATCTCATCGCTCAGCTCACTGGTCCTGTCAGATGGACACAAACCATTCAAGCAATGCGTGATGAAGGAGCAACTCATTTTGTAGAATGTGGCCCAGGAAAAGTGCTGCAAGGGCTTGTCCGCAAGATTGATAGCGATGCCCAAGTTCAAGCTGCTCTTGACTAAAAAGATGGGTTAATCATACCATTGTACTTTTTTACGCCAATCGCCGGGTTCCCGTGCAGGCATAGGCCCCTCGAATGCTCCGATATAAAATAGCCCCAGGCATTTTTCATGATTTTCTAGAGTAATCAATTGATCAATTTTATCCAAATAAGCTGGGGTGCTCCAATACCCACCAAGACCCATTTCTGTTGCAGTTAACCATAGGTTTTGCACAGCCATAGCAGTGGCTGCGATTTCCTCCCATTCGGGCACACTCTCTTTTTCATCTCGCTTCATGCAAATCAAAACAACCGCAGCTGAAAGCTTAATTTTGTCTGCGATAGCTTGGCTTTTCCGTTTGGAAAATTTCGGTGTCGTCTTCTTATAAGCATCGACCAAAAACCTTCCCAAGTCCGTTTTCTTTTCCCCTCGAAATACTTTAAATCGCCACGGTTCTGTCCGCCGATGGGTAGGCGCCCAATTGGCTGCTTCAAAGAGATTGTATAGTTGGGAGTCGGTTACCTCTTTACCAGAGAATTGAATGGGAAATATCGAGCGTCGATTTGCGATGATTGTTTTCATATTGCAAAATACAAAATGACAAGGACACAACGAGCTGGATTGTTCTAAATCCTAGAAGTTGACCCCATACTCTTTTATCCCAAAAAGTCGAGGACTGCCCGACAAATTGTTTGAATTTGCTCTTCATCCAATTCGGAGTGCATCGGTAGGGATATGACCTCTTTGACCAGTTGATTGGTCACTGCAAAATTCGCTTCATCGTATTTGTCGCTTTGATAGGCTTTTTGCGCATGCAGCGGGATCGGATAATATACCCCGCATGGAATACCATTACTCTGCAGGTGCTGCACAAGTCCATCTCGGTCAGAGCCAACCAGTCGAAGGGTATATTGATGAAAAACGTGTGAATCGCAATTGCGAATCACTTTGGGGGTAATGATATTGTCATGGCCTGAAAGCAACTGTGAATAGCGTATCGCCGCCCACTTCCTGCGTTCATTATAGTAGTCGAGTAGCTTGAGCTTTTCGTTTAGCACAACTGCCTGCAAACTATCCAAACGAGAGTTGACACCAACCACATCGTGATGATAGCGCTCATACATCCCGTGGTTTACGATTCCTCTCAAGGTGTGAGCGAGTTCATCGTCATTGGTAAAAATCGCACCCCCATCTCCATAACAACCCAGGTTTTTGGAAGGAAAGAAAGAAGTCGAACCCACATGACCAATCCCACCCGTTTTGGTTGTGTTCCCATTTGCATCCGTATGCGTTGCGCCAATACCTTGGGCATTGTCTTCGATTACATAGAGATTGTGTTTTTCGGAAATTGCCATAATGGCATCCATATCCGCAACTTGACCAAACAGGTGTACGGGTACTATCGCTTTTGTTTTGGGCGTAATTGCTCGCTCTATCGCACTTGGATCAATATTGAAGGAAACGGGATCAACGTCGACCAACACTGGTTTAAGACCTAACAAGGCGATGACTTCCACAGTCGCTGCAAAGGTGAAGTCAGCCGTAATCACCTCATCGCCGGGCTCTAATCCAAGGCCCATCATGGCAACTTGTAAGGCATCGGTTCCGTTGGCACACGGGATCACGTGTTTTACCCCGATGTAGGCCTCCAAATTGGATTGAAATGACTTTACTGCTGGCCCATTGATAAACTGTGCGCTTGACAACACTTCCTCCATCCCCGCTTCGACTTGAGGACGAATAAAAGCGTATTGCGATTGTAAATCGACCATCTGTATTTTTCGCATAGCAGCTTTTTTATTGGTGCAAATTTACAAAAACAATCTCCTCTTGGGAAAGCCCTATCTTTGGGCATGCAAATTTTGTACACCCTTGCCGTTCGGTTGATTCGATGCATACTGTATATCGCCCCCATTTCGGGGAAAACAAAGCAGTTTGTCGATGGTAGAAAGCGCATCTGGGATGACATCAAAAACATCCCCAGCAACAAAGAAGTGATTTGGATGCATTGTGCCTCTCTCGGCGAATACGAACAAGGGCTTCCAGTTCTAAAAGCACTTAAAGCCAAAAATCCCCAAGCGTTTTACTTGGTGAGCTTTTTTTCACCATCTGGATACCTTGTCAAAAAAACACATCAAGTTGCAGACCTGACTACCTATTTACCATGGGACACTCGAACTGATATACGTCGATTTGTCAAAAAACTACAACTCACCAAAGTCCTTTTTGTAAAGTATGAGTTTTGGCCCAACTTGCTGATTGAACTTCAAAAACAAAAGATTCCCACCCATCTCATTGCGGGGCTCTTTCAACCTCATCAAGTGTTTTTTAAACCTTGGGGGGGATGGTTCCGTAAACTCCTCAAAGGATTTTCTCACATTTTTGTCCAGGACAAAATATCTCACGAATTGCTTACAGCTATTGGCATCAAACAAGTTTCCGTTTCTGGTGACACCCGTTTTGATCGTGTGCAACAACAAAAGCGAGACTTGCCTTTTTTGAAAGCATTTATTGGTGACCGAAAATGTATCGTTGCAGGTAGCACTTGGTCACAAGATATAACCGTGCTGAAAAATATCATCGCACAAACACCCAAAGACTGGTGTTGGCTGATTGCGCCTCATGAAATTAATGACCAACGTATTAAGTCGTTAATGGAAGAGCTACCTCCAAAAAGTCAGCAATACACCAAGTGTGATACGAAGCTTTTACCCCAAACTCCTGTACTTGTCCTCGACAATGTTGGTTTACTTTCGGCTTGCTATCCGTATGCACAAATCGCCTACATAGGTGGCGGCATGGGGACCAAAGGGCTTCACAACATTCTTGAACCAGCCGCTGCAGGGATTCCCATTTTGATTGGAAAAAATTACAATCGATTCCCGGAAGCAGTTGCCCTTGTTCAGCAAGAGGGTGTTGTCTCAATCTCATCACAACATGAAGCCAGGAAAAATCTTCAATTATTGATGCACGACAAAAGGATTCGAAAAGAAAAAGGGGGTATCAACCAACGTTTTATTCAGGCAAATATGGGCGCAACTAAAAGGGTCTTGGGCAAGCTTGGCTAATCACTTCAAAATTTGAAAGAATATTTTTAGTAAATCCCTATCTTTAGTAAAAAATTAGCCCCTTTAGTCGCTTTTTTGAGTAAGTTTATATGCTTTGAAGCTGAAAATCATAAAATCATTTACTCTGAACCCTTTATATTCTGCAAATGAAAATCATCAATCAAGACTTTATTCTCGATGGGATTGACAAAGAAATCCTAAGTTATCTTACCGAAAACGCGCGTACACCCATTTTAGAAATTGCAAGGAATATGGGTGCTTCGGGCGCCTCGATCCATCAACGAGTTCGCAAATTGGAAGAAGCTGGTATCATTTCGGGGAGTTATGTCAAAATCAATGAGGAAAAACTTGGCTACACCACCCATGCCTTTATTGGTATCTATCTCGACAAGGCTTCTCACAATAGCGAAGCAGTGTCAATGCTAAACAAAATTCCCGAAGTCACCTCCTGTTACTATACCACTGGTGGTTGGAGCTTGTTGATAAAACTCACCTGCAGAGACAACAATCATTTGTCGGCACTCCTGAGCGATAAAATTCAAAAAATCCCAGGGATATCACGGACAGAAACCTATATCTGCCTCAAGCATCAGATCGAACGACAAATCAAGTTCTGATCAACGTCGTTGACTACTGACGCGCAATGCAAGGTAAATGAGCGTTGCCAGTGAGCCAATGGCAGCCACCACATAGGTTCGTGCTGCCCACTTTAGTGAATCCTTGGCCGCGGCAAACTCTTGTTGACCGACCATATTTTTACGTCTCAACCAAGCCAAAGCACGGTTACTCGCATCATATTCAACAGGAAGGGTGATAAAGCTAAAAAGTGTCCCCAGACCAAACATTGCTACACCTATGCTGGCAATGGTGTAGCTTTGGGTTCCGCCAAACAAGCCCAAACCAATAATGATAACCCACATGGACATATTGGACGCTACGCTTACCATTGGCACCAAAACAGATCGCATTTTGAGCCATTCATACCCTTGGGCGTGTTGTACAGCATGACCACATTCGTGGGCTGCAACAGCGGCGGCGGCAGCGTTGCGTTCATTATATACGCTCTCACTGAGGTTAACCGTTTTTTTCATTGGATTATAGTGATCGGTGAGCATTCCTTTTACGGAAACGACTTTGACATCTCGTATGCCATGGTCGGCAAGCATTTTTTCAGCAATCTCAGCCCCCGAAAGACCATTGCGCAATTGAATTTTTGAATAGGTTTTGAATTTTGATTTTAGTCGTTGACTCACAATCATGCTGATCACAGCAAAAACAATGGCGATAGGATAAAATTCCCCACCAATACCGTAATAATAACCCATGTCTTTTTTTTGTGAATACACTGCAAAAATGTTGCCAAGGAAAACAGACTGTCAAGACGGCATAAAAACAGGGGAATGATAAAATTTACATATTTGATATTACTAAATCTTACGCATGAAACATTTTGCTTTAAAGTCTCTTACAAAACCCTTATTTGGATTGGTATACCCTCAGCCATATTTACAATATATCTATTTTAAATGGGTAGGTAAGGATTTGGTTGACTACTCTCATATGTTAACAGCGTTAGTTGCTATTATTTCACTTTTTCTTTTTTCTAAAAGTATTTTAATAAAGAAACAACAATACACGGTCAATTTCATTTCTCAAGTCTACAAAGATGAAATGGCAAGGGTATTTTCAAAATTAAGAACAGCTTTCGCTGATGAAAAGTTTGATTTATCACAAGCAGAAATCAAAAATTTTCTAGGTTATCTAGAAGAAAAAGATTTGGAAGCGTCAGTGACAAAAATGTTAAACTTCCTTGAAGCGTTTTCATTATTTGTAAATCAAGGTTTAATTGAAGAAAATCTTTCAAAAAAATTGATGCGTGGAGTTGTTATAAAAAAACTATCAGAAGTTAAAAATTTATATTGATTATGAGCAACAAAAAAATGGTCCAAGCGTTTACTGTGAATATGTTAAACTTTCCAAAAAATGGGTGAAACTAGAGGAAATTAATATCTTGCATACATCAAATTATACCTAAGATGAAAAACCTATTAATCAACAAAGAGTTTGGTGGCCTATAGCCACTGCTACATTTAATTGCTACAAGTACCCCCAAAATTGCTTTTTTATTTGGTATCCTTGCCTTGAATAATAAACACCAAAATCGTACCAACTAAGATTGCAGTTACCACATTGGCCAATATTATTGATAAGCTATCGATAAGAATACCGTAAACCAACCATAGGAGTATGCCGATAAACATGATGGAATACATACGTAATGACAAGTCCTTGGTCTGTTTGGTTTTCCAAACCTTCATGACCTGAGGGATAAAGGCAAACGTCGTGCAAACAGCAGCAATGAGTCCGATGATTTCATTTTGGTCGATCATCCACAAACAATATTTACGATTTTATTGGGGACGACAATCACTTTTAGAATCGTCTTTCCATCTAGATATTGAGCTGTACGCTCGTCGGCTAGGGCTGCTTGTTCAACCTCCTCTTTGGCGGCCTCTGCATCAAGGTCAAGCGTAAAGCGCATTTTTCCGTTAAAGCTAATCGGGTAAGTAATTTGTGTCTCTTTGAGATGCACGGGGTCAGCAATAGGGTAAGGTTCGTTTGAAAGCGATGGGGTGTGCCCTAATTTTTCCCATAATTCTTCGCAAATATGCGGTGCAAAGGGCGCTAATAAGACCGTTAAAGATTCCAAAATAGCTCGATGATTGCACTTGGCAGCTGTGAGCTCATTTACACAAATCATAAAGGCACTAACTGCGGTATTTAGTGAAAATTGGTCAATGTCATGTGTGACTTTTTCAATGGTCGCATGCAGTGATTTTAGCATTTCGGACGATGGCGGTTCATCTGAAACTGAAAACTGTTCGTTGTCGTGAAAGAGTCTCCAAAATTTGTTTAGAAATCCATGCACTCCCGAAATGCCAGCGGTGTTCCACGGTTTGGCCTGCTCGATTGGCCCCAAAAAGAGTTCATACATTCGAAGTGTGTCTGCACCATACTGATCACAAATATCATCGGGGTTGACAACATTGTATTTAGACTTGGACATTTTTTCGATTTCTCGCTTAGCAATGAGCTGTCCGTCTTCCAGTTCAAATGTTGCTTCTCCAAACTCGGGTCGCCAGTTGTGGAGTTCATTATGAGCAACCACATTATTGGCATCTACATAGGCCACATCCACATGAATGGGCTCTACATTTTGGTCTTGAATCAATCCTGCTGAGAAATAGGTTTGTGTACCTGTTTTGCGATAAATAAAAGCACTCTCGCCCAAAATCATCCCTTGGTTCACGAGCTTTTGAGCATATTCATCTACTGGAGCATATCCGAGGTCAAAAAGGACTTTTTGCCAAAAACGAGAGTAGAGTAAATGCCCCGTTGCATGTTCGCTCCCGCCGATATACAAGTCAACCATACCCCAATAATCAAGTTTGTCTTTTCGTACAAATTCGTTTTGGTTCTTGGGATCCATATAGCGGTTAAAATACCATGAGCTACCTGCCCAACCAGGCATGGTGTTCAGTTCCAAAGGGAAAACCTCTTTGTTGTCGATTAAGTCAACAGAGACCACTTTTTCATCAGCTACATGCCAAGCCCATTCTGTGGCATTCCCTAAAGGTGGGTCACCCGTTTCGGTAGGTAGATATTTTTCAACCTGTGGCAACGTGAGCGGTAAGCTGTGTTCAGGGATAAGATGTGGGATTCCGTTTTTGAAATATATAGGAATTGGTTCCCCCCAATAGCGTTGACGACTAAAGACCGCATCACGTAAGCGGTACTGAATTTTCGCCTTTCCTAATCCAATTTTTTCCAGATAATCAATTGCTGTTTGCGTAGCTTCAGCAACGGTAAGCCCGTTTAGAAAATCGGAATTCGCAATACGCGTTTCCCCTTTTTCCACGTGAGCCGAATCTGCAATATCTACATCTGCAAAAATGTTGGTAATGGGAATGTCATAGTGCTTGGCGAATTCAAAATCGCGCTGATCTCCACATGGCACGGCCATCACTGCACCAGTACCATAGCCCGCAAGTACGTAGTCCCCGATCCAAATGGGAACTTTGTCACCGCTCAACGGATGAATCGCATAGGCCCCTGTAAAGACACCTGTTATGTTTTTTACATCCGACATCCGATCCCTCTCCGATCGATTGGCGCTTTGTTCTACATAACGATTAACCATATCGCGCTGCTCGTCCGTGGTGATCATATTCACCAATGCGTGTTCGGGCGCTAAAGTCATAAAGGTAACTCCAAACAAGGTGTCGGGGCGTGTGGTAAAGACTTCTATCTTTGCATCGTAGTTGGAAACTTGAAAACGAACAGTCGCTCCTACAGAACGTCCAATCCAGTTGCGCTGCATTTCCTTGAGTGGCTCTGGCCAATCAATCCCATCAAGACCTTTGAGTAAGCGGTCGGCATAGGACGAGATTCGCATCATCCATTGCGTCATTTTCTTTCGCTCTACTGCATATCCACCTCGCTCTGAAACCCCATTGACAACCTCGTCATTGGCCAGCACAGTCCCAAGCTGTGGACACCAATTGACTTCGGACTCGGCCAAATAGGTCATGCGGTAGTGTAGCAAATGGGTTTGTTGCTCATCGTTGGACAATGCATTCCATTCATCAGCAGTGAGTGAAGGTGTGTTTTCATCACAGTCTGCGTCAAGGTTTTGGGAACCATGCTGACTCAGGTGGTCAATAAGCTCATCAATGGGTTTTGCTTGGTCTGCCTTGGTGTCATAACAGGCATTAAAAAGCTGCATAAAAATCCATTGTGTCCAACGATAATATGAAGGGTCTGAGGTTCGAAATTCCCTGCTCCAGTCAAAAGAAAACCCGATTCGATCGAGTTGTTCTCTATATCGATTGATATTGGTTTCTGTCGTTTTAGCAGGATGCTGCCCTGTTTGAATGGCGTACTGTTCGGCTGGCAATCCAAAAGAATCATATCCTTGTGGATGCAATACATTAAACCCTTTATGCCTTTTGAAACGAGCGACAACATCGCTGGCAATATAGCCCAAAGGGTGACCAACATGGAGTCCCGCCCCAGAGGGGTAGGGGAACATATCCAAGACATAATACTTGGGCTTTGTGGAGGGAAAGTTTGGGGAAAAAGTGTGGTTGTTTGCCCAAAAAGATTGCCACTTGTTTTCAATCGATCGAAATGGATATGCCATTGTCTAGTCTTGTGTGGCAAAAATACCAAATTTATGCCATGAAAATGCATCAAGCATGTTCTGACTATCCATTCGTTTTTGTAATTTTAACCCATCATGTCAAAACAAACGCACCGCTATCAACGCAGACGGGTATTTCGTTCCTATTTTGGGATCGTTTTTAGTGTGAGTTTGATTTTGTTTGTGGTTGGGGTTTTAAGCTTGCTAGTGCTCAATGCACGGCAAGTATCTCAACATGTAAAAGAGCAAGTTGTCCTCACCATTTTTATCGACGACAACGCAAAAGAAGTGGAAGTTAACCAGTTGGAAACCATGCTTAAACTTGCGGCTTTCACGAGGTCAGTTACCTATATTTCCAAGGAACAGGCAGCCACAGAACACAGTGCAGATATCGGAGAAGACTTTATGGATTTTTTGGGTTATAACCCCCTGAAAGATGCAATCGACCTTCGGCTCAAGGGTGAGTATGTAACCACACATCGAGTCGATAGCATAAGTGCATTTTTAGCTGAAAAACCCTTTGTCAGCGAGTTGGTGTTTGATCGGCCTTTGGTCAATTTACTAAATGAAAATATAGAGAGAGCCAGACTCCTGCTGTTGGCCTGTTGTCTCTTTTTTTTGGCCCTCTCCATTATACTTATTCATAACTCCATTCGCTTGTCCATTTATGCCAAACGGATGATCATTAAAACCATGCAACTGGTGGGTGCTCGCAAACGCTTTATCCGCGGACCCTTTATCCGCACCTATCTGCTTTTGGGAATGGTTAGCGCCTTGATTTCGTGTCTTGGTGTTTGGGCTCTGGTTATCAATGCGCAGACCTATCTTCCTGGCATCGATTTGTTGATGAACCCCCAAACTTTGCTCATCAGTTTTATCGGTGTATTTTTGTTGTCTATGCTCATTAGTTCAGTCAGTGCGCGTTGGGCAACACAGCGATATTTAAACCTCAAAACCCAATCTCTGTATTAGATATGAAAAGCAAAAAAGAATTTATTTTTTCAAGAGCCAACTACAAGCTCATGCTGATTGGCTTTGTTGTCATCACTTTGGGTTTTATCCTTATGACTGGTGGAGGAAGTGACGACCCGAATGTATTTAATCCCGAAATCTTTAATTTTAGACGAATTCGACTTGCACCTGCCCTAGTTCTCATTGGCTTTGGGATTGAGATTGCAGCGATTTTGCGTTCCTTTAACAACCCGAAAAAGTCATAGGCATGTCCGTAGTCGAAGCGATTATACTCGGGATTATCCAAGGGCTTACCGAATTTTTGCCTGTTTCATCGAGTGGACATTTGGAATTGGCACAAGCCCTATTTGGCAATCAAAACAATGCAGAAGGAAATCTGCTGTTTACGATCTTGGTACACGGAGCAACTGCCCTAGCTACCCTTGTTGTATTTCGTGCCGATGTTTGGTCAATTGTGCGTGGTTTGTTTCAATTTACCAACAATGAGTCTGCCCAATTTAGTCTTCGAATTGTGCTGTCCATGATTCCCGCAGCGTTAGTCGGATACTTTTTTGAAGACACCATAAGCAGTCAATTTTTTGGCAATACTTTCTTGGTTGGGCTCATGTTGTGGGTTACGGCAGGGCTACTCTACATTGCCGATAAGCCCTCTCAAAATCGCGCAAACATATCCTTATCAAATGCTTGGTGGATCGGAATTGCCCAAGCTTTTGCCATTCTTCCAGGGATTTCACGAAGTGGTGCCACGATTGCCATCAGTTTACTTTTAGGAGTAGCGAGAGATCGAGCAGCTCGCTTTTCCTTTTTAATGGTAGTGCCGCTCATTTTTGGCAGTATGTCCAAAAAAATCCTTGATGGCGGCCTTGAGCAGGAGGTTATCAATCTCACGCCAATTCTCGCTGGCTTTATGGCTGCTTTTTTTAGTGGGTATCTCGCTTGCCGATGGATGATTGCAATGGTAAAACGATCTCAATTAAGCTACTTTGCTTACTACTGTGCTCTGGTTGGAACAATTGCGTTAGTGACCTCTCTTGTATGATGTATGCCCTAGATGACTTTCAAAACGGTCAAGTCCTTCTTGTCGATAAACCCTTGGAATGGACGTCGTTTCAGGTGGTCAACAAAATCCATTGGCTCATTCGAAAACAATTCGATATTAAAAAAATCAAAGTCGGACATGCCGGGACTTTAGACCCACTAGCCACAGGGCTTTTACTCATTTGTACAGGAAAAAAAACCAAACAAATTCAAGAACTTATGGGGGCCGATAAAACCTATACGGGCACGTTTTGTCTTGGCGCAACAACCCCTTCTTATGACCTAGAAACAGAAGTCATTCGTCAATCCGACCCATCTGGTCTTAGCGAGCAAGAACTGAAGGATGTCACCAAACAGTTTCTAGGTCGCATTCAACAAAAACCGCCTATTTTTTCTGCAATTAAACAAAAAGGCAAACGCCTATATGAACATGCGCGAGCAGGAGAGCAAGTCAACATTAAAGACAGAGAAGTGACTGTTCATGAATTTGAAATTACCAAAATCAGTTTGCCGGATGTGACGTTTCGTATCCGTTGTGGCAAAGGCACCTACATTCGATCGATTGCCAATGACTTTGGACAAGCGCTTGGGGTTGGCGGATATCTAAAAAGCTTGTGTCGAACGGCTATCGGAAACCATACTCTTGCTGATTCGTTGTCAATTGACACATTTGAGAGAAACCTCAAAGCTTTGTCATGAACAAAAAACGATGTCCGTGGTGTGTTACCCATCTTGACTACCAGCACTATCACGATACCGAATGGGGTGTGCCCATATACGATGATATTAAGCTCTTTGAAACACTACTTCTAGAAACATTTCAAGCAGGACTGAGCTGGCTAACCGTTCTCCGGAAACGAGAGAATTTTCGTGTTGCCTTTGACAACTTTGACGTACATAAAATCGCTGGGTATAAAGCAGAAAAAATTCATGCTCTATGCCAAGATCAGGGGATCATTCGCAACCGTCTCAAAATCAAAGCTGCGATAAATAACGCACACGCTTTTTTGAAGATCCAGCAATCCTACCGCTCTTTTTCGCAATATATGTGGTCGTTTGTTGACCATAAACCCATTCAAAATTCTTATCAGTCTTTGGATGAAGTCCCGGCAAAAACCGCACTTTCAGATCAGATCAGTTTATCTCTCAAAAATCATGGGTTTAAATTTGTTGGAAGCACAATCGTTTATGCACATCTGCAAGCAACGGGCATGGTCAATGACCATTTGGTAAGCTGCTTTCGCCATGAAGAAGTCAAAACCCTAGGACAAAAAGGTCAAGAACTTGGTTCTTGAAATTGGCTCTGCACCCATACTGGCGAGATGCTGCGTGGGGACCTGACAATCAATCAATTCGTATTTGTTTTTTTTAAGCTCTTTCACCAGAGAGATAAGGGCGACCTTACTGGCATTACTGGATTTGGAAAACATACTCTCACCACAGAATACCGTGCCCAAGTCAATTCCATATAGCCCCCCGACAAGAGACCCTTCTTCCCAGACCTCCACAGAGTGGGCATGGCCTTGGGTGTGTAAGGTCGAATATACTTCCATAAGCCCTGGGGTGATCCAAGTACCATTTTGGCCAAACCGCTTGACTTTGGCACAGGCCTCTACAACTTGATCAAATGCCTTATTGAAGGTCACCTCAAACTGCTTTTTGCGTAAAACGGTTCGCATGCTTTTGGAAATTTTAAGCCGGTCGAGAAACAATACCATACGTGGATCTGGACTCCACCAAAGTAGAAAATCGTCTGACTCAAACCATGGAAAAATGCCTTTTTGGTAAGCGAGCATCACCCGCTCGGGTTGTAAGTCGCCACCCACAGCAACGATACCCTCAGCAGAGGCCTGCTCGGGCGAGGGAAACAATAAAGCATCGGTCAAGCGATACATATTTGGACCTTTCTAAAAAGGCAAGTCGTCTGGTGCCTCGGTGGTGGTATTTTCAGCAGGGTCGAACGGAGGTGGTGGTGGCTCTGGCGTTCCTGATTGCTCTAAAGAATCAATCCGCCATCCTTGAATGGAATTAAAAAATTTGGTCTCACCCTGTGGACTTTGCCATTCACGTCCGCGGATGTTAATCCCAATTTTAACACGGTCGTTCTCCGAAAAGGAATTGAGCAAATCGCATTTGTCTTGTACAAACTCCAACAAAATGTGTTGGGGGTACTGTTCTTCTGTGGTAACAACAAGCTCACGTTTTTGAAAACCATTGCTTCCGTATTCTTTGGTTTCGTATATATGTTTGATGCGTCCTAAAACTTCCATAAAATGTGATTCAACTCTCACAAATCTACATATTTTGTACTTGAAAACATTGCTTAAAATCAATTATCTTAGTTGACAAATGCAAACATCTATTTTTAACTGGAAATCAAGGAGTCGCATGGCAATCCTTGTCTTATTAACTGCAACTGTTGTCTTTATCCTTTGGAGTCTTTTTCAGCTTGTCAAACAAACCGAAATCGATGAACGTCAGCGCATGGAAGTTTGGGCACTCGCTCAAAAGCAGTTTGTGAAAGACATTGACCTCAATGATAATGTTGACCCACTCATATTCGAAGTCCTAACAAGCGAAAACAGTATTCCAATGATTGTTGTTGATGAATACGACAACATCGTTTCCTTCAATAATATCGATCCGCAACGCGCACTACTCAAAGACTCTTTACTGCTCAAAAACACACTCAAAGATCTCAAAAAACAAAACGACCCAATCGAGATTGTATTTGAAAATTCGGTCAATCAACGCATGTACTATGGGCAGTCGACCATACTGGAAAAACTAAAGCTCTACCCTGGTGCGTTATTGTTGCTTTTACTGACAATCAGTGGTCTTGTTTTCTTTTATTTACGGACCGCCCAAATCGCTATACAAAACAAACTTTGGACTGGGATGGCCAAAGAGACTGCCCATCAACTTGGCACGCCCTTATCCTCCTTAATGGGATGGGTTTCTATGCTAAAGACCAAAGGGGTAGAAGACACCATCACAACGCCTATGGAAGCTGACCTCAAACGATTGGAAACCATCACAAACCGGTTTTCAAAAATCGGATCACTTCCCATTAAGAAGAGTACAGATATTGTCCGTGCGTCTCGCGATGTCTTTGATTATCTGGCTGGCAAAGCTAGCCAAGGGATTGCATTTACATTTGATTCGAGTGCAGATGAAATTCATTTGAAAGTCAATAAAGAACTCTATTGCTGGGTTGTCGAAAACCTACTCAACAACGCCATTGATGCAGTGGTGGGCGAAGGCAAAATTGAACTTTCCCTTTTGGAAGAAAAAGACAGGGTACTGGTCAATGTGATTGACACTGGAAAAGGCATTCCAAAGCGATTGGTAAAGCGCATCTTCCAACCAGGGGTTACCACAAAAAAAAGAGGTTGGGGACTCGGACTGTCTCTTTGTCGAAGGATTATTGAGGATTACCATCAAGGCAGCATACAAGTTCGCTCAAGCGCAAAAGATAAGGGAACCCATTTTGAAATTGTCTTACACAAATAGACTACAGTTTGGATTTGATTTTTTCCACTAGAGAAATCATCTCATCTTCTTTCATTTTCACTTTGGTTTGAAAACTCATCTCATGCATTTCGTTGATTGGAATGAGATGGACATGCGCATGAGGTACTTCCAAGCCAACAACAGCCATTCCCACTCTCTTGCAAGGTACGGCTTGCTCAAGTGCACCAGCGATTCGCTTGGCAAACTTCATTAGATGAAGATAGGTCTTTTCATCAAGGTCGAACAGCTTGTCAACTTCTTGTTTTGGGACACAAAGCGTGTGACCGATCGAATTGGGATTGATGTCCAAAAAGGCATAACAATGCGCATCTTCAGCGATTGTGTAAGAAGGAATTTCGCCATTGATGATTCGCGTAAAAATTGAAGGCATACCTAGCGGTTGATCGATAGAATTTCAAACTTCAATACTCCATTTGGCACATTGACTTCAGCAATATCGCCAACACTCGTTCCCAAAAGGCCTTTGCCAATCGGAGAATTTACTGATATTTTTCCTGACTTGAGATCTGCTTCACTCTCTGCAACCAATGTATAGGTCATTTCCATCTTATTGGCCACATTTCGGATTTTTACTCTCGATAATACATGGACTTTAGAATCATCGAGTTGGGACTCATCAATTACTCTAGCACTTGCTAGCGTTGCCTCTAGTTTTGAAATTTTTAATTCCAAAAGTCCTTGTGCCTCTTTGGCTGCATCGTACTCAGCATTCTCGCTCAGGTCACCCTTATCACGAGCTTCGGCAATGGCTTGTGATGCCTTTGGTCTCTCCACATCCTTAAGATGGTTGAGTTCATCGCGAAGTTTTTTAAGCCCTTCGGGCGTATAATAAGAAACCGCACTCATAGTTTTGGTTTTTAGAAAGAAAAAATCCCAACAAGTGGGATTTATAACAAATATACAAAAAACTAATTTTTAGCGTAATTTGTGACGAAAAATGAGTCGTTTATTCCCAATTATTGTTTGTTTTGTATTTGGCTGTCAGGTTGACCCTGTACAGCAAAACCCCTATCTCAACAATTTGCCGCCCTTTGAATTTGAACTCAATCTCGATTTACCCCTCTATGACAACCTTCGCTTTGCTGGCGGAACGCTATCCCTATCACAATTGGGGCTCAGAGGAGTGCATTTATACAACCTTGATGGAGACCAAATCCTAGCATGGGAAGCAAGTTGCCCAAATCAAAGGCCTAGCGACTGCTCTGATACCATTGTCAAAGGCATAGAGGCCGTGTGTAATTGCGACGATTCCATCTACAGTCTAATCACGGGCCAACCATTAAGCGAAGGCTTCGAATATGGTTTGGTCAACTTCGGCATTCGTCGAACTGGTAATCTCGTGCTTGTGTACAATTAAAAACGTATGCTCATCCCAGCCAGAAAATGAAATCCTGCATGCGGATAGTACCCAACGCCTTCAATCGTTGTAATCATTTCAGGATTCGTCGAATCGTCATAGGTATAAAAATACCCGTTGGATGTATATTCTTCGTCCAATACATTATTCAATAACAACTGCAACTGTAAAGAGTCACACCAAGTTGGTGCTATCGTGTACTGTATGTTGACGTCTTGTGTGCTGTATGCCGCTAGCTTTGATAAAGCAGAGTCGGTATTGCCAAGGTACTGCTCCCCAACATATTTACTGAATAGACTCACCGTCAAGTCCTTAATGGGGCTGTAATGCAACTGACTGGCTCCAATTAAATTTGGCGAAAAAGATAGATTGGTGTCTCCAAGAGCTTGTAACTCGCCATCGCGTTCAAAGAAAAAATCTCGGTTCTTGTTTTCACTTAGCGACAGATTGGATTGCCATTGCCACTGATCGGACATTGTCCAGCTGAGGTCCAGCTCCACTCCCAAGCGGTAACTGCTCCCGCTATTGGTTCGTATGGGTGCCCCCACCTCGTCGATCGCCCCTGTCAGTACAAGCTGATTGGTGTAGTCCATAAAATACGTATTGGCAACAAACTGTAGATTTGATTTCTGATGACGCCAACCCAATTCAAAATCGGTCAGCTCCTCAGGCAATGGATTTCCGTTTTCAAAATCTGTCCGATTGGGCTCCTTATGCGCTCTTGCAACAGAAAAATAAATTTGATGATTTGGATTCATGCGAAAGGTAACTCCTGCTTTAGGATTAAAAAACCCATAGTTTCGATTGACATCAATCGGCTCTTGCCCTGCCTGCATGCCATTGGCAACATAATCAATCCAACGGTATTGCGCATCTGCATAAACCGTCCATTGACCACCAACTGCATGGGTGAGCTTGGCAAATACATTTGTATCTGTTTTCTCTCCTTTGTTTTCGTAAAACCGATGGTTTGGCAGTGCCCCTCCAGCGTTTTGCGCCCAAATCAACGTACCAAAATGATCCCCAACATAGCTGCTATATGAAAATCCAAGGTTGAGTTTCTGCGTTCCTTTTTCAAAAGCTGCCATCAAATTGGCGACATAAAAGTCATTATCCAACCATTTTTGGGTGACATTTTCCGTATCCACTGCATCGGCTTCAGGCAATTGCAAATAATTGGCTGACGTATTCCCTGAAAATCCAATATTTTGATCGTACCATATATCATTGAGCTCTTGATAATATCCTCTTCCATAGGTGTAATTCAAACCAAGGGCTAAGGACCAATAGGCGTTGACTGCTTGCTCCAAATGAAACTGATAATGATCTTGATTGTAATTGTCCACTTGATCTTCATAAAACCCGATAACATTTCCTTCGCTGTCGTAATTTTCCCCTGCTGGATTATAGGTTCGGTTGGTTTTAAGGGTCGTCTCATCAATTCCAAACCAAGATTGGTAGGTACGTTCAAACCCACCAAATGCCAATGCTTTAATTTGGGTATTTTTATCTCTAAATATCCCTTGTAAGAAATAGGACTTCAAGTCGGAGCTCGCTCGGTCAATATAGCCATCCGAATCAATTTTGGACAAGCGACCAGAGAGTTCGAATTGATCCGATATTGGTCCAGTCGAAAACATCACGGTATGCTTACGTGTAGCAAAACTCCCAAAACTGTTGCTCAACTGCACATAAGCAGCATCTGACATGCGATCGGTTGTCAGGTTGATACTCGCACCAAAAGCTCCTGCGCCATTGGTTGAATTCCCAACGCCACGCTGAAGTTGTAAAGTTCCAACAGACGATCCAAAATCAGGAAGATTTACCCAAAACGTACCTTGTGACTCAGCATCGTTATATGGAATTCCATTGATACTGACATTGATGCGAGTGGCATCGCTCCCACGCACACGAATTCCTGTGTAACCAATCCCTGCTCCAGCATCACTAGTCGAAACCACTCCAGGAAGAAATTGAAGGAGAATCGGCATATCCACCCCCAAGTTGCGCTGACCCAAATCTTCTTTTGTCAGATTGGTATAGGCCACTGGGGTTTCACTTGTTGCTTGTAAGGCAGAAATGGTGACTTCTTTTAAGTCAATTGTTGATTGTATTGTATCTTGTATTTGTTGTGCATATCCCCATGCCAAGCATGAGAAAATCAAAAAAAAGTATTTCATTCGTAATCATTTATACGAATAAAAGGGGGAATTATTCTTGTGGTTTAAAAAAATATCCCTTGGCAGCATGACCTGCCCAGGTTCAATGGGTGTAATCTCAGCCCGAAAGGGCACCCCTTTGAGATGGGTCAAAGATAACAGAATTAATTTTGATTTTGATGCGTTTTACGCAACAAATCATTGACTTCCTTTACCGGAGTAAACATGGTGGGTGGTATCGATACAAAAAGGGTATTCCAAAAGGCCATTGCCCCATTCCACAATCCTGGGTGCTCCATCGCTTTTATCGGCTTGCCATTCATGGTTTTGGAAATAACAAAATAGGTCGACGGGTCAACATATTTGTTCAGATCATACTTTTCTCCTTTATGGTTCATCAAGCTACAAACCAATTCGACAGGGTTAAAGTGTGTCCCCTGTTGAAAATGTGCAGCTTGTGATGAATCGCTTACATCCACTTGGGCTTTTTCTACAATTTGTAAGTGTACACCTATCTGATCTTTTACCCAAAACGGGCCTCCGCCTGGCTCTCCACTATTGGGAACCATTCCGCATACCCGCAGCGGACGGTTGAGTTGTTCAATTACCTTCTGTTTTCTCAATTCCATATCCTCTTCATGAATATGAAAATGAAAATGTTGATCCAAAAAATAAATCGCTTCGTCCAACACCCCATCGTCATCGATCGAGCGGAGAAGTCGAAAAACCTGTTGTTGCATTTCCAACAGATAGCCCGCCAGTGCACGCTTATACATGCCAGACTCTTCATGCTGGGCTCGTGGAGCGACATTATCAATGTTATTGATAAAAACGATGTCCGCCTCTATTCGGTTGAGGTTTTGGATTAATGACCCATGACCTGCTGCCCGAAAGAGCAATAGACCCTTATCATCTGTAAGTAAGCGACCATCTGAATCCATTACCAGGGAGTCTGTTGATGCCTCTTGTACTGAATAATCAACCTCAACCTTGCAATCATGAACGGTCTCAAGCTTCAGGCGAGTCTTCTGTATGTGTTGATCAAAAGCATTTTCATAGCCCGGTGTAACCGTGAAATGGTGAGCAAGACGGTCGTTGACAAGTGAGAATTGATTCGAATAGATCAACTGCTCTTCAATGGCGGTTTTTAGGGTTTTAGTGTATTTGTGGAAGGGCACAAATGCTTTGGGTTTGTTGGCGTAATGTTTTACGACATATGCGACAAAAGCTTGTAAAAAATCCGTTTCGTCAATCGGATGACTGTATTTGTTTTCGATGTGCTCTCTTGCCATTTCGTAAAATGGAAAATGCTGTACTCTGTCTATAAAACGTTTCACTTTGGGGTTGTCTTGATGGGCATCAAGGGCGGTTTTAAAACCATGTTTGTCCTCCACGACAAGTGGAAATAAAAAATCAAACATACGCGTGGCCATCCCTGAAGCTGGAATAAACCGAATCACTCGACGGTTGACGATAGAATCATCATAAAACTTCACATAATGCTTCAGATCACGATCGCTAAACTCCGTTATGCCATCTCCCAAGGTTGCTGGTCGATGAATCTGGCAGTACGCAGATCGCTGATTGATATTGACAATCATTGCCCTAGCGTCAGGAATCGAAATCCCACGCGCTTTGAGTTGGTTGGTTTGGTGTTCTGAAAATTCAAACATGAGCAAACTGGGATTGAATGGCGTGAATAGCAGATTGAAAACGATCTTCTCCCCGCCCTTGTATGAGCACATAAGGACGATGCAGTGATTGAAGTGCTTTTTTAAATTGCATTAGCATTTGATCCCTTTCGTCAGCTTTATCGCGTAGGTCGTCGGCAACCCAAGGAATATCAATGTCCAATAATAAATAGAGATCATAGTGGTTGTTGACTGCAGAATGGTGTAAATCGGGGTCACAATAGCCATTGAAGTAAACCTCCGAATAAATTTTGGTGACAAGCAAATCGGTGTCACAAAACAAGATCGTGTCGGTGTTGCTCGCTTTTTGATTTTCAAGTGCCATTTGCCCAGCTGCAATAATCGGTAAATCTTCTTTGGAACAAATTTCGTTCGTCTTATCCCATTTGTTTTGCAAGTATGTACGTGCGTACTCTGGCACCCAATCTGAAGTGAAATGGGACGCCAATTGTTTTGCAAGCGTCGTTTTTCCGGTTGATTCCGGACCAAACAAAACTACTTTCCTACAGTTGCAGGGTTTTTGTCCGAAATCTTTTTCCATTCAAGATAGCCATAGATGGCAATAAAAGTGAAAATTAAGTACTGTAAGCTTGTAAAGCTAAATCCTTTAATCAGATACAAAGGTACAGAAATGACATCGCCAACAATCCAAAAAATCCAATTTTCTATTTTGCGCCGAGCCATCAGCCACATTCCCGAAAAAAAGATCGCTGTTGTCAGCGTATCAATCACTGCCGTAGATGAATTCCAAAGCCCAAACCATTGATAAACGCCGTAGACAAACCCCAAACTCCCAACAAAAAGCAGAAGAAGATATCGCCATTCTTGCTGGTTAACTCTCGAGATTGGAGTCGCATGTTCTTGATCATTGACGCGCGTCCAAATCACCCAACCATAGACTGACATTCCAAAATAATATGCATTGATCAGCATGTCACCGACCAAGCCCCACTTGAGCAAGAGATAAACAAAGATTGAAGTTGAAATCATTCCTGTTGGAAAGACTCCAATATGATTTTTTTTGGCAAGCCAAACACTCAACAAGCCAAAAACAACACCCGTAATCTCTAGGGTGATATCAAGAGGTTCATAAGTCGCGTATTGCGCAAAAAGGGATTCAAAAATCGGAGACATATTCACTGCGGTCAGCGTTATAAATTTTAAGATGCATAATTCCTTTTTCGTCTTCGCCAAGGGCTGTTTTGATGGTCTTCGTCAAAAATGGCATTAGGGCATCGAAAGGACCGTACAATTGAGTGCTCAGCGGGGTTTCTGAAATTGTAAACCCACCACTGCGCAAGTCCGAAATAAAGTTTTTGATCCGATCTCTGTATTGATTGTGTAATGGCGTAAATGTAAGCTCTACAGAAATATTCATACATGGTTTTTAATGGTTACGGCACAACTATGTCCTTGCCATGCATAGCGGAAAAGATCATAGGTTTGGGCTTTATAAACAGCGATCTCCTTTTTCGGGGTTGTCAGGTCGACAAAGATATCCTTGCTAAATCGAATTCCAGGTATAGAAATGGCTTTATACATGGATTCTTTTGCACACCACAGGTCGGTTAGATCTGCGATGGTTTGTTGAGGAGCTCGATCAGCAGGGTTGACAAACTTTTTTGCGACACGCATGACTTTGGTTCGATGGCGTTCTACGTCCACCCCTATCGGGGCCTGACCAATGGCTACCGCAGCAAAGTCCCTGGTATGACTAAACGATATGTGGGGACCATGCTCAAGGTAGGGTTTCCCTTCATTGGTGTATCGAATTTGATCGAGAGAAAGACCAGCAGCTTCAACTAAAGAGCGAACAGCCAAAAATCCTTTACGTTGATTGCTAAGAGACATCGCTTGGAGACGTTGATTACAATGCGGTGTTAAGGATACGTTTTTGGTCAAACTCTGTTCATCCTCAGTAATATGCCAAACCCAGAGCTTCGCAATAGAATTCACTTGATGGTGTTTGTAAATGGGCATGGAATACCGTAATTTTGTCAGCAAATTGCTAAGATTCAAATATACAACTATGGCTACTAAAACTACATCTTATGTTCCATATAAGGTCAAAGACATTGCTTTGGCAGAATGGGGACGTAAAGAAATTGAACTTGCCGAAGCAGAAATGCCAGGCCTTATGGCTCTTCGAGAAGAGTATGGAGAAGCACAACCCCTAAAGGGTTCGCGTATTGCAGGGTGTTTACACATGACCATTCAAACAGCGGTTCTTATCGAAACCCTAACAGCACTTGGTGCAGAAGTTACGTGGAGCTCTTGTAATATTTTCTCAACACAGGATCACGCTGCCGCTGCCATTGCTGCTGCTGGTATTCCCGTATATGCGTGGAAAGGAATGAATGAGGAAGAATTTAACTGGTGTATCGAACAAACGATATTTTTTGGTGAAGATCGTAAACCTTTAAACTTAATTTTGGATGATGGTGGTGATCTGACCAATATGATTCTTGATGAATTCCCAGAACTAGCTTCTAGCATTAAAGGGTTGTCAGAAGAAACCACTACGGGTGTTCATCGCTTGTATGAACGCATGCAAAACGGAACATTGCCCTTACCTGCTATCAACGTCAACGACTCGGTAACCAAATCGAAGTTTGACAACAAATATGGCTGTAAAGAATCTGCTGTTGATGCGGTGCGTCGTGCTACCGATATCATGCTCGCTGGAAAGCGTGTTGTTGTTGCTGGATACGGAGATGTTGGCAAAGGAACTGTTGCATCATTTCAAGGGGCAGGTGCGATTGTTACCGTAACAGAAATCGATCCAATTTGTGCACTTCAAGCGTCTATGGACGGATTTGAAGTGAAAAAACTTGAAACGGTGATTGGCAATGCCGATATCATTGTTACTGCAACTGGAAATAAAGATATTGTAACGGAACGCCACTTCCGTGCGATGAAAGACAAAGCAATTGTTTGTAATATCGGACACTTTGACAATGAAATCGATATGTCGTGGCTCAACAAAAACTACGGAAATAGCAAAATAGAAATCAAACCACAAGTAGACAAATACACCATAGAAGGCAAAGACATTATTGTACTTGCCGAAGGGCGATTGGTGAATTTGGGTTGTGCTACAGGACACCCAAGTTTTGTGATGAGCAACTCCTTTACCAACCAAACCCTTGCGCAGATTGAGTTGTGGAAACACAGTGACCGTTATGAAAACAAAGTCTACATGCTTCCTAAGCACTTGGATGAAAAAGTAGCGCGTTTGCATCTCGATAAGCTGGGTGTTGAACTCGAAGAGTTAGACCAAGACCAAGCGGATTATATCAGCGTTCCTGTTGCAGGGCCGTATAAGCCAGAATACTATCGCTACTAAGCAGTTACTCTGATTTAGAATCACTAAACCGAGGCATATGCCTCGGTTTTTTTAATTCGTATATATTTGTAATTGATACCATAAATTTAAAATCAATGAACAAACCGATTTTTTTTCTATTTCTTATGACAATTTCTTTTGGTAATGCACAAAACGTAGTGGGTGACTGGATTGGTAATTTTACAGCATCTGGTCAGGAAATCCCAATAGTTTTGCACCTATCCGAAACTGACAATTCAATCGAAGCGACAATAGATTTCCCCACTCAAGGGGCTAGCGATATTCCTGCTGATAAAGTAAGTTTGAATGAAAGAGAACTAGATTTAACGCTAATGCAGGGTCAGGTTTCGCTTAAAGCGCAAGTTGATGGTGATTCGATGACTGGTGTCTTTTCCCAAGGAGGCCTTGAATTTCCACTTACGCTATCGCGAGGTGAATTGCAAAAACCAGGAAACACCTCCTTACCAAGCTCAGATGAGGAGTTAAACGAATTAGCAGAAAAAGAAGTTGATAATTACACATACAGTGTGTCAGATTATTTCGCCAAACCTGCTTCTTCATCTTTCCAATTATCTCCCAACGGAACATATTTGAGTTATCGTGAAAAAGACGATAATTTAAAAAACCATGTCTATGTAAAAAATATTGAAACTAATGAAGTAAAACGCGTGATTACTGAGGACGAAGAGTTGGTTCGTGGTTATGGATGGGCGAATGATTCCCGATTAATTTATGTTATGGATAAGGGCGGTAATGAAGACTATCACCTCTTTGCAGTAAATGTTGATGGTTCTAATCAAAAAGAGCTCACGCCATACGCTGGAGTAAGAGTTGAGATTTTAGCCTTGCTCAAGGATGATAAAGACCACATGATTATCTCAATGAATAAAAATAACCCTCAAGTGTTTGACCCCTATAAAATCAACATCGTTAGTGGAGAAATTGAGCAACTCTACGAAAATACCGATCTTACTAATCCTATTATGGGATATGAATTTGATAAAGATGGTCATTTGCGAGGGTTTTCTAGACTTAAAAATGGAATCAACACAGAGCTTTATTACGCTGTAAATCCTGGGGATTTTCAGTTAATGAAAACCACCAAATGGGATGATACTTTTTCCATACTAAATTTCAACTATGCGTCAAATAATCCACATGAAGCCTACGTACTCTCCAACTTGGAGTCAGATAAATCTAAAATTTACCTTTACGATTTAGCAAAGGATCAATCCATTAAGGAATTGTTTAGCAACAAAAATTATGATGTTTCAGGAATGGATATCTCCCGAAACAGAAATTGGGAGCTTGACTATTTTAGTTATGAAGGTGAAAAATATGAAATTGTTCCTGTCAGCAAATACTACAAAAAACTACATGCAAAGTTAAAGAAAGAGTTCCCAGATTATGTTTTTTACCTATCTGATCATACAGACGATGAAAGTCGATATCTTATCTATGTAAGCAGTGATAAGCTGTATGGCAAATATTATTCTTATGATGTAAATAAAGATGAAATCAAGTTATTGTTTGATTTAATGCCTCAGCTAAAAGAGGATGATATGGCTGAGATGCGTCCGATTTCTTTCCAAAGCAGAGATGGTGTGTCGATTCATGGATATATCACATTGCCAAAACAAGCTCTTAACGGAAAAAAAGTGCCAGTAATTGTCAACCCACATGGTGGCCCTCAAGGAATTCGAGATTCATGGGGGTTTAATCCCGAAGCACAGCTTTTTGCAAGTCGCGGATATGCTACGTTACAAGTAAATTTTAGAATAAGTGGTGGTTATGGCAAATCTTTTTTTCAAAGTGGTTTTAAACAAATAGGTCGTAAGGTAATGGACGATATGGAAGACGGTTTGCAGTATGTTATCCAGCAAGGTTGGGTAGACAAAAACAAAGCTGCCATTTATGGA
Organism: Flavobacteriaceae bacterium; assembly: GCA_029238125.1. Lineage (GTDB taxonomy): Bacteria > Bacteroidota > Bacteroidia > Flavobacteriales > Flavobacteriaceae > UBA724. The sequence goes on from JAQWGQ010000020.1 coordinate 31,691, forward strand.
GGTAGTCATGGAGGCTATGCTGTTTTGCGAGGACTTACAAAAACTCCAGGTTTATATGCTTGTGGTGTAGATTATGTTGGTGTTTCAAACTTATTTACTTTCATGGAAACAATACCACCTTATTGGGCGCCATATCTTTCGATACTAAAGGCCATTTGGTACGATCCAGAAGTTGCCGAAGAAAAGCAAATCATGGAAGAAGTATCCCCTATTTTCCACATTGATAAAATACGCAACCCTCTTTTTGTTGTTCAAGGAGCAAATGATCCTAGAGTTAACATCGATGAAAGTGATCAAATTGTAGAGGCCTTACGAAGTAAAGGAGTTGATGTCCCCTATATGGTAAAATATGATGAGGGGCATGGGTTTAGTAAGGAAGAAAATCGCATGCATCTCTATGAAGTTATGATGGGGTTCTTTGCCACTCATTTAAAGTAATAAATCGAGTCACAAAAAAAAACCCTGATAAATTATCAGGGTTTTTAAAATAAAAATATTGTTAACTACTCCTGCTCAACAGAGACGTATGATCGATTGTTTTTCTTTTTGGTAAAAACAACTGTACCATCTACTCTTGCATGAAGGGTGTGATCTTTACCAATATATACATTCTCGCCTGGGTGATGCTGTGTACCGCGTTGACGAACAATGATATTACCAGCGATGGCGGGCTGACCACCAAAAATCTTTACGCCCAATCGTTTCGATTCGGATTCTCTTCCGTTTTTCGAGCTACCTACTCCTTTTTTGTGTGCCATGGTAAATTTTATTTAGCGGATAAAGCCGCAATTAATTCTCCTTTTTTCAAACTCGTATATCCTGAAACACCTGCATCCTTTGCCATTACTTTGAGCTCAGCAACTGTCTTGCTACTCAAATCTGCGCTTGGCTTTGCAGCGGCTTTTTTCGGAGCTGCTTTAACAGTTTCCTTTTTTGCAGCGGGTTTGGCTTTTACGGCTTCTTTTTCAGCTTTGGCAGCAGGTGCTGCTTTCTTTTTTGCTGAAGTCCCGATGGATTCGATTAGGATTTCGGTTAGAGACTGACGGTGTCCATTTTTGACACGATATCCTTTACGTCGTTTTTTCTTAAATACGATGACCTTGTCATCCTTTAAGTGTTTGACCACTTTTGCTTCTACAGAAGCATTGGCGATAGCAGGGGCGCCTACAGTGACTTTCATACCGTCGTCCAACAACAATACCTGGTCAAAGGATACCTTTGACCCTGTTTTGGCGTCCAAACGATGCACGTACACTTTTTGGTCTTTCGCAACTTTAAATTGCTGCCCGGCTATATCTACGATTGCATACATTCCTTTATGGTTTTGCTTTTAAGCGGCTGCAAATATACAATCTTGTCTGTTTATATCACAATTTTTATCTCTTCAAAATGAGTCATTGAATTATATCCCATCTATTTTGTACATTTAAAACTTAACTTTTAATTTTCTATTCAATGGTAAAAAAAATAACTCTACTGCTGTTTTGCCCATTGTTTTTGTGTGTAGCACAGTCGGTCTCTTTTGAAGAATACGACTTAAACAATGGTTTACACGTAATCTTACACCAAGATAATAATGCCCCTGTGGTAACAACCTCTGTCATGTATCACGTGGGAGCAAAAGACGAACAACCAGATCGAACTGGTTTTGCGCATTTTTTTGAACACCTGCTTTTCGAAGGCACTGAAAATATTGAACGTGAACAATGGTTTTCCATTGTTACCGAAAATGGAGGGAGAAATAATGCAAATACAACGGATGACCGCACATATTATTATGAAGTTTTCCCTTCCAACAACCTCGAGCTTGGTCTTTGGATGGAGTCCGAGCGGATGCTGCACCCAATTATTAATCAGATTGGAATTGAGACCCAAAATGAAGTGGTTAAAGAAGAAAAACGACTCCGAGTAGACAACCAACCGTATGGAAAATTTCTTGAAAACGTAAAGAAAAACTTGTTTAGCAAACACCCCTACCGTTGGACGACCATAGGCGAAATGGAGCATCTTGATGCAGCAACCCTTGATGAGTTTTTGGCCTTTAATAAAAAGTTTTATGTGCCAAATAACGCCGTTTTAGTGGTCGCTGGTGATATTGACATTTCCTCTACAAAAAAGATGGTTCAGGAATATTTTGGCGATATCCCAAGAGGTGCCCAAATCGAACGCAATTATGAAAAGGATGATCCCATAACGGAAACCATTTCTGCTACGGCTTATGATTCAAACATTCAAATCCCTGCTGTGATCAATGCATATCGAACACCAGGTTTTTCAGAAAGAGACTCCAGAGTTTTGGATATGATTTCAACTTATCTCAGTGATGGCCCCAGTTCAAAATTGTACAAGAAACTTGTTGACGAGAAAAAAATGGCTTTGCAAACAGGAGCATTCAACATTTCTCAAGAAGAGTACAGTATGTATGTCATTTTTGGATTGCCTCTTGGCGAAAACTCACTAGACGACTTGGTGAGCGAAATGGACGAAGAAATTGTCAAAATTCAAGATCAATTAATCTCGGAGCGAGATTATCAAAAATTGCAAAACAAAATTGAAAACGGCTTTGTCAATTCCAATGCTTCCATAGAAGGAATTGCCAATTCGCTTGCGCGATACTATATGCTCTATGATGACACGAATTTAATCAATACCGAAATTGATATCTATCGCTCAATCACTAGAGAAGAAATCAAAGATGTTGCCCACAAGTACCTAAATCCAAACCAGCGTTTGGTGCTTGAATATTTACCTGAAACCCAAGAAAACGAATTATGAAAAAAACCATCTCTATAATCTTGTTATTGTTGACGTTTACCGCATTTGCGCAAGTAGACCGTAGTCAACAGCCAAAACCTGGACCTGCCCCAGTGATACAGCTGGGAGAGCCCGAAAGCTTTACACTTAAAAATGGACTGACGGTTCTTATTGTTGAAAACAACAAGTTGCCACGTGCGACAGTGAGTTTATCATTGGATAACGCTCCAATCACTGAGGGTGAATTGGCTGGTGTATCCGCCATGACAGCTGCTCTCCTTGGAAAGGGTTCTACCACAATCGACAAAGACAGCTTTAATGAAGAAGTTGACTTTATGGGGGCGACCATCAATTTTGGGTCACAAAGCGCAAGTGCGAGTTCACTTTCTCGATACTTTGGTCGTGTGTTGGAGCTCATGGCTGATGCTGCACTCCACCCGAATTTTACACAGGAGGAGTTTGACAAAGAAAGAGATATCCTTCTCGATGGGATCAAATCAGGAGAAAAAAGTGTGACAACCGCTGCACGACGTGTCGAAAACCTTCTTGCCTACGGAAAAGATCATCCTTATGGCGAGTACGTTTCCAAAGAAAGTGTTAAGAGAGTCAGCTTGGCAGATGTAGATACGTTTTACAAGCGTTACTTTTTACCAAACAACGCGTATTTGATTATTGTCGGCGATGTTGATGCAAATGGTTTGAAAAAACAAGTGAAAAAGCTTTTTGGAAAATGGAAAAAGGGAGTCATATCGAACGAAGTGATTCCTGAAGTAAGCAATGTGAACAGCATCCAAATTGACTTTGTCAATATGCCAAACGCAGTTCAGACAGAAGTGTCTGTTCAAAATACGGTAAGCTTGCGTAAAAAGGATGCAGATTATTTCCCACTGTTAATTGCCAATGGTATTTTGGGAGGTGGTGGTGAGGCCCGATTGTTTCTGAATCTCAGAGAAGACAAAGGATACACCTATGGATCTTATTCGCGTGTGGGAAATAACAAATACACCGCTAGCCGTTTTCGAGCAAGTGCAAGTGTGAGAAATACAGTTGTTGACAGTGCGGTCGTTGAGCTATTATATGAAATCAGCCGGATGAAAAACGAAGTGGTTAACGATGAAGAGTTGAATCGGGCAAAGGCAAAATACGTGGGTAGTTTTGTTCGTGCTGTTGAGCAGCCAAGCACCGTTGCTGCCTATGCTTTGGAAATCGAAACTGAGGGTCTTCCTGATGACTTTTATACAACCTATTTGGAAAGTGTCAACAATGTTTCAAAAGAAGATATTCAGCGTGTAGCTCAAAAATATTTTCTCGTGGATCAAGCCCGTGTCGTTGTGACTGGAAAAGCGTCTGAGGTATTAGATAATTTGGAAAAAGTACAATTCAATGGGAGTGCTATTCTGGTAAGCTATTATGACAAATATGGAAATGTTATTGACCGTCCAGCATCTTTTGAGTTGCCTGACGGGGTTAGTACTCCGTCCATTTTGGCAAACTACATTGATGCAATCGGAGGTCAAGATGCGCTCAATACGATTCATACTCTTGAAGTGAGCTACAAGGCAAACTTTATGGGCAATGAGCTTGAAGCTATCTCAATCAATACCGCTGAAGAGCAAAAGCAAATTGTCATAATGGGTGGAAATGTGCTCGCAACGGTAATCGTGAATGCAGCTGGTGCGAAAGTTGAGCAAATGGGCAATAGCATGGATCTCCCGCCAGAATTGGCAGCTGATATGCAAGCTGTTATCGGAATTATTCCTGAACTCAAAATGATGGAAAACGAAAGTGTTACTGTTTCAGGCATTGAGGATGTTGATGATCAAAAGGCCTATGCTCTCGTAATGAAAGGACAAAGCACGACAACCACGACTTATTATGCTGTGGAATCGGGACTCAAGCTCAAGCAAACCACCGTTAGTGAAATGATGGGGCAAACGCAAACACAAGATACTAATTATGGAGATTACAAACGATTTGGAAGCTTGCTAATCCCAACTTCGACGAGTGTGCCTCTAGGTCCACAATCCGTTGACGCAACACTTGGAATCGTTAAAATCAATGGCGAAGCTGTAAACCCAGAATAATCCTTTAATATAAAATTATAAAAGCGACTCAGGTCGCTTTTTTTTTGTGCGATAAATAAAAGCCAAAAAGGATAACCCCTGCCGACAACAACTGAAAAGTGCTTATTGTTTCTCCGTCATATACTCCCCAAAACAGAGCAACAACAGGAAGCGTGTATGTGACTGAAGATGCAAAAACCGCAGAGGTGATTTTTACAAATTTGTTAAATAGATATTTGGCAAAGGCACTGCCCGCCAATGCGAGGATTGTAATGTAGCCAATGGCAGGATAAATATCTGGATGCGAAAAGGTTTGTGGTGTGAAAAAGTCAGAATAGATAAGCACGACGAATGCTGCAGGCGCCATAAATACAAAATTTCCCAATGTAATGGCCATTACCCCAACTTGTGCCAAATGGGTCTTGATAAAGTGGATATTCATCGCATAACAACAGGAAGCCGCTAAAATTAGCAGGGTATAAATTGGATTGATATTGGATGCAGTTTGAATACCACCCCAAACCAAACCGATAGACCCAAGCAACCCCAGGCCAACTCCAAAATATTGTTTTTTTAAAATATCAATCTGAAAAAAAAACAATCCAAAAATGATGGTCAGAAAAGGGGTGAGCGCATTGAGAATGGCAGCTATCGCAGAATCAATGTGCTGCTGTGCAAAAGCAAATAAAAAGGCAGGAAAAAAAGTACCCACATAGCCCGTAATGGCAAGCCACTTCCAGTGATATCTTGATAGTCCGTGCAAAGACGAATATCCCACGAGAAGTAAAGCAATCGTTGTGATCAAAAGGCGAAGACTCCCCAACTGAAGAGGACTCAGCGCAACCAATCCCCATTTGATCAGAATATAGGAACTCCCCCATACCAAAGAAAGTATGGCTAGATATACCCATTTGATGTATTGTGTCTTCATAATTTGAGTGAACAAAGGTGCGTAATTGTTCGTGATAAATTTGTAATTTTACCATCTAAAAATCTTATTATGAAATCATTCATTCTATCCCTATCGGCCCTATTTTTTGTTTTTGGATGCACACAACAGCCAAAGTCAATCATAAAGGAAGTCAGCACAAGTGTTGAAATTACAAAAGACACAATCGCTAATAATCTTTCTGAAGCTTCATTTTCCATATCAGGAATGACATGTAAGATGGGGTGTGCCAAAACCATTGAAAAGAATCTGAGCAAATTGGAAGGTGTACAACAAGCATCGGTGGACTTCGAAACCTCTCTAGCTACTGTAGTTTACAACCCCTCCATTCTGCAAGCTGATGATTTGGTTCAAACCGTTACAAATACGGGTGATTCCTATACTGTTTCGAATATGGCATCTACATCAAATGCTAAGCCAGCATGCTGTGCAAAAAAGAGCTGTACTAAAACCAAATGCGCGAAGAAAGAGAGCTAACGCCAGGCAAGACTTTCTGTTAGCTGTCGCAAATCATTTTTGATGTACTGAATCGCTGGGAATAGCGAATCGTAATTGGGTGTAGCAGAAAAGAATAAAACTCCCGACATAAAGTGATTTTTTTGGTCCGTCACTAGATAATGTAGATTGGATGGCGCATTTGAGGTGATCTCAAAAAACCGCCCATACTTTTGGTCGCTGATATTTTCATAACTACTCTCTTGAACCCGCGCCTCTTGTTTGGTATGCTCCATAAGACGAGCATTAAAATCTCGGTATAGATCTTCGATTTGGTGCTCGTTTAGATTGAAATAACTGATATATACTTTTGCTTTCATCGATGGGTATGACATGGAGAAAAAGCAATTTGATTGTACCGCAATCGAAGAAAGGGAATTGAAATTAAAAGTAAACGGGCAGTCCATAGGGGCTTGTTGATACGTTGGTGGAGGATAATTCATCGCCAACATCCCGTTTGGTTTTGGCATGGGTGTGTTACAACCGACAATAAAGAGTAAAACAAATAGTTTTTTCACCCGTCAATTATTTTATATTGTTTGACACCTTGAGTTGCTTGATGCGTTTTCGATCTGTTGCTTCGACCACAAAAGAACACCCATTAAAAGAAAAAGAAGTTTGTGCTTTTGGGAAATATCCGAGATGTTCCAAAACAAAGCCCGCCAGTGTTTCCGACTCCCCTTTTTTATCTTCAAAAGGTTTTGGGTCTTTAATGGATAAAATTCGATAAAAATCTTTGAGGTAGGTTTTGCCTTCCAAAACAAAGGTATTCTCATCGATTTTGGAAAACATCAGGTCATCATCGTCAAACTCATCACTGATTTCACCGACAATTTCCTCAATCACATCCTCTAGTGAAACCACTCCCGAGGTTCCACCGTATTCGTCAACAACCACTGCCAAATGAATACGTTTCGATTGAAACTCTCTGAGTAGATCATCTAACTTTTTATTTTCAGGAACAAAATAAGGTTCTCGAAGAAGGGATACCCAATCAAATTTTTTCTTGTGAATATGCGGAAGTAAATCTTTGATATACAACACCCCTGCTATGGTATCGATCTGTTCGTTATAGACTGGAATTCTCGAATACCCCTTTTCCACTACTTTTTCTAAAACCTCATCAAAAGATTCTTCTTGATTGAGCGCAAACACATCGATTCGTGGCCTCATTACTTGCTTAACGTCAAAGTTTCCAAAATTGATGATGCCTTCCAAAAGTTTTTGTTCCTCTGTTGAGGTTGCAGAATCCTCGGTCATTTCAAGTGCTTTTGACAATTGGTCTACAGAAAAGTCAGACGTACGTTTTTGTAATCGCTTTTGAAAGAAATACGTGAATTTACTCAAGGGGACAGCTAGAAAAAATAAGACATACCTGTCTATGACAAACAGAGGAAGGGTCATCAACAGTGCAAAAGATTCGGCGTTTCTGTTGGCGTAAACTTTTGGGATGATATCGCCAAAAATCAAAATAAATGCAGCGACAAAACCTACCTCTACAAGAAGGGTAAGCCAAGGATATGGTATGCTGGAAAACAAGGCGTGATTCATACTCGCAAAAAGCATCACAATCGAGATATTAATCAGGTTGTTCAGAATTAAAATGGTGGCGAGAAGTCGCTGTGGCTTTTGGCGAAGTTTGGCCATTAATCGATTTTTTCGATTGGGGTGATTGGCTGCGGTTTTTAAAGTTGCTGGAGAAAGTGCAAAAAAAGCCACTTCAGATCCAGATGTCAATCCAGAGCTAATCAGCAACAAAAAAAGGAGAGAAAATCGAAGTATGAGATCTACGTCGATTTCGTTAGCAATAAAGACGAGTGTTGTCAACAAATGGGTTTAGTTAAAAGGGAAGATCGTCTTCATCGTTTGCAGATGGCATTGACTGCTGGGGAGATGAGTCTTTTTGGCGATTGCTCAAAAACGTAAACTCGTCAACATGAATTTCAGTACTATAGCGAGGATTGCCATCTTCTCCTTGCCATTTGCGTGTTTTTATACGACCTTCAACAAAAAGTTTGTCGCCTTTTTTTAGATACTTTTCACAGGTTTCGGCGGCCTTATTTCTCAAAACAAGATTGTGCCACTCCGTATTGGTGACCTGCTCTCCTGTCTGCTTGTTGGTGTAGCTTTCATTGGTCGCCAATGGAAAACGACCAACACAACCCCCATTGTCGAAGTATCGCAATTTGACTTCGTCACCCAAATGACCAATTAGCATGACTTTATTTAGCGTTCCGCTCATAACTTTCTTTACACCAAAAGTAAGCTAATCGAAAAACTTGTGCAAGAATCGTTCAATGAGTCTGGACACAGGATAGTTTGCCAGTTTGGATATGGAAATGGGAGTTGAGGGGATAAAATCAGTTGGCACAATCCAAAAGCTTGCATAAATACGTTGATGAGTCAGTTGGTGCACCCAGGGTTTAGGGTTAAAAAGGGAAACCTCATCTGCGGAAACCCAATCGGGCAAATTGGATTCTTTACTGATATTTTCTGCAGTCAAAGTGCGAGTAGACTCGAAAAGAGGGAATTCATACAGATGCTGCCAAATGTCTTTTCCTTTTCTTTGGATCAAGGCGGTTTGGTGGTTTGGCAGCATCGGAACGAGATAGTTGAAATATCTCTTTCTGACTGGCTTACTTGCTTGTTTAAAAGGGAAATCATTGACTTTGTTTTTCTCCAAAGCCACACAAGAGTTTTTTAAAATGCACAAATCACAGACTGGGGTTTTGGGTTTGCACTGCAATGCCCCAAATTCCATAATTGCCTGGTTGTAGTTTCCAGGTTGTTTTACGTCTAGCAATTCATTGGCAAGTACTTCAAACCGTTTTTTAGCTTGTCCCGTATCGATGGGATCTTCCATGCCAAAGTATCGTGCCAAAACCCGATAAACATTGCCGTCAACCACTGCATGAGGGAGGTGGAAACAGATGGAAGAAATCGCGGCAGCCGTGTATGGCCCAACTCCAGGCAAAGCAAGCAGTTCTGTATAGGTGTTTGGGAATACTCCTTCAAATTCATTGGTAATCAGCTTGGCCGTTTTATGCAAATTCCGCGCACGGCTGTAGTACCCCAACCCTTGCCACAATTTGAGCACTTGATTTTCAGGAGCGTTCGCCAAATCATGGATAGTTGGAAACGTTGATGTAAAGCGTTTGAAATAGGACTCACCGTAAACAACACGGGTCTGCTGGAGAATAACTTCTGAAAGCCAAATGCGATACGGGTCATTGTCATGACGCCATGGCAAATCGCGTTTATGTATGGAATACCAACGTTGGATTTTGGCAGAAAAATGATGATTTGTTGACATCGCCCACAAGATATTTAATTTATACACTGATAACCAAGAGATTTACTCAATTATAATTTATATATTTGCTCACCAAAAAAATCAAAACGAATAAGCATGACAAAAGCAGATATTGTCACAAAAATTTCTGATCGTCTCGGAGTTGAAAAGATTGAGACACAAGCTATTGTTGAACAATTTATGAAAGAAGTAAAAAATACTCTTGAAACAGGTGAAAATGTATACCTACGAGGATTTGGAAGCTTTATCGTAAAGACACGTGCAGAAAAGAAAGGTAGAAATATTTCTAAAAATACCACCATTTCGATTCCAGCGCAAAACATACCAGCATTTAAGCCCGCTAAAGTATTTTTGGATAGCGTTAAAAATAAGGTGAAAGTATCTTAAAGTAGGTATTAATATTTAAACACATACTATGCCAAGTGGTAAAAAAAGAAAAAGACACAAGGTAGCCACGCACAAGCGTAAGAAAAGAAGCCGCGCAAATCGACATAAGAAAAAAGCGTAGTTTTTTAACCGTATTACCCAATACGATCTTTGACATGAGATGATTTTCGGCCTTTGTCTGCCAAAAGTCATTTCCCAGATGCACATAAACCCTGTGCAAATTTATTGTTTAATCCCTCCCTCGAATGCATAATTCGGAGGAACTAAATCATCATTATGAGTAAAGAACTAATCATTCGTTCAAAATCCTCATCTGTAGATTTTGCCTTGCTTAAGGACGGGAAATTGATCGAATATCAAAAGGAAGTTGGCACGAATAAGTTTCACGTTGG